>JBNRMI010000023.1:0-93718 GCA_050309445.1 Candidatus Methanogranum sp.
CTCCAGAACCCCTCCTCGTCGGCGCGGACGATGTTGATGCCGTCGGTCAGCGCCTCCGCCTTGGCCTCCGAGGCCCTGCCGGTGCCGGCGGCGATGGCGTAGTCGTCGCGCAGCTCGGTGATGCAGGCGATGTCCGCCCGGCCCGAGCCGCCCAGCGAGACCTCGCAGATCATGACGTCGTATCCGCCGGGGGGCAGCGTCAGCAGGGAGGTGGGGGCGATGCTGCGCAGGGCGTCGATGCGGTGGCCGCCCTCCTCCCAGGGGCCCTGCCCGCGGGAGGTGTGCAGGAACACCCGCTCACCGGCCGCCGACAGCATCGCCGCCAGCAGGTAGCAGGCGCCGGTCTTGCCCTTGGCGCCGGTGACCTCGATGCGGAAGCGGTCGTCGTCGATCAGACCGCCGACCGCGGCGGAGAAGGAGATCCTCTCATCCGTGGTGCACGGCCCGAGGAAGCCGTCGGGGCAGTGGCGGGGCATCACGACCAGGTCGAAATGCTCCGCCGGGACCTCCTCGGTCAGCCGCGCCCCGCATCCCAGGACGGTCGCGACCGCCGCGGCGGATGCCTTGCGGTAGATGTCGACGCAGGTCACCGCGTGCCCGCGCGCGGCGTACTCCGCGGCGAGGATGTCGCCGCCGTGGGTGGCGTCCAGCACGAGGATGTCCATTCAACCGCCCCGATGGTACCCGGAGACCTTGGCGTCCAGCACCCGGCTCAGGCGCGGATCGGCGCCGACCGGCTGCGCATAGCGCACCATCGCCCTGCGGCCGTTGTGCTCGACGGCGGCGGCCTCGCAGCGCTCGGGGATGCCGAGAGCCGCGGGCACGTCGCTCGAGAGGTGCGCCCCGGAGGCGATGAACAGCGGCAGGACGATGATCTCGTCGATGCCGTCGTCGATCATCCGCAGAGCGGTCTCGGCGATGCGGGGCTCGTCGAACTCGTTGAAGCCCACGTACACGTCCTCATGGCCCCGTTCCCGCAGCCGGGCGGCGTTGAGCTCGGTGACCTCGCGGTTGTAGGGCAGCTGCGAGCCGTGGCCGATGACCATCACCCCGGTCCTGCCGCCGCCCTCGGCGAGGTCGGCGATGCGGTCGGCGAGGATGTCGGCGAGGGCGGGGTCCTCGCCCAGCGGCGTGTCGAGATGCACCCGCATACCCCTGCCGCCGACGACGACGTCGGCCGAGGCCTCGCCCTCCGCCAGGCCCAGCTTCGGCGGGATGTCGCGGGTCATGTGCAGGCCGGAGGCGATGAAGAACGGCAGCACGACGACCTCGTCGACGCCGTCCCCCGCCATGGTCAGCATGGCCTCCTCGATCGACGGCACCGAGGATTCGTTAAACCCCACGTAGACGTGCTCGTGCCCCATCCGCCTCAGCGCGTCCGCCTGCATCTCGATTGTCGACCTGTTGAACATCATCCTCGAGCCGTGTCCGGCTATCATCACTGCTTTCTTCATAGTATCCTGTCTCCGGCGCTCCGGGCGGCCCTCATGCCGCCCGGGACGTCATCAGAAAGTGCCAGCAGCCCGGCGGCCAGCTCGCGGTAGGCGTCCGCCTGCGCCGAGCCGGGTTCGCCGACGACGACCGTCAGCCCCCTCGCCTCGCATCGCTGCACCGAGGGGTCGCGCGGGATGCGCATGACCGTGCCGGTGCCCAGCTCGGCGGCGGCCGCGTCGACGAGGGCGTCCTCGTCCTCGATGCCGCGGGAGTTCTGGATCAGCCCTCCCATCCGCGCGTAGCCGTCGGCGGACATGCCGGCGACGGCCTCGGCGATGTTGCCGGCCGCGTACAGCGACATGCGCTCGCCCGAGGTGACGACGAAGACGTCCCTGGCGTACCCGCTGCGGATCGGCAGCGCGAAACCGCCGCAGACCACGTCCCCGAGCACATCGTAGAGGATGACGTCGGGGTCGTGGGCGGCGACGGCGTCCAGCTCCTCGAGGCGCTCGAAGGCGGCGATGATGCCGCGCCCGGCGCAGCCGGTGCCCGGGCGGGGCCCGCCGCACTCGACGCAGAGGACCCCGCCGTCGCCGGTATGGACCAGATCGTCCAGGCCGGCCGAGGGGTTGTCCCGCAGCGTGCCGAGCACAGTGCCGATGCGCTCCCCGCGGGTGAGCATGGCGGTCGAGTCCGCCTTGGGATCGCAGCCGATCTGCATCACCCTGAGCCCGCGCTCCGCCATGGCGGCGGCGATGTTGGAAACCGTCGTCGATTTGCCGATGCCGCCCTTGCCGTATACTGCTATCCTGTGCACGCACCATACGAAAACATGGGAGGATATTACATTTACCCGAAAATGTAGCACGAATTTATAATAATTATATCCTCACGGCATAACAACGATGACCGTCCCCGGGATCCCCCGTGCACCGGAGGCGGAGATCCTGACGGAGGGGGCGCCCTCGGAGATCAGATGGCGGAGAGGGAGGATGCCCCGGAGAGCGCGACGTCTGCGACATGAGGCGGGCTCCACGGCCATCCACGTCCGGAAACGGCGATTCCCGGGCTCCGATAATGGCCGTCCGGTCATCGGATCGTGTATCGCGTAGATAGAACTATATCTGACATGCACTCTACGGAATACCGCCAAAATGGTGAGCCCGGATCTACCTGGCTATCAGACTTGGCAGATCCGGGACTGTTTCGGCAGGAGGTGATATCGCGACGATATCGGTCTTCCGCCATAGAGGCGGTCTCAGAGTCCGTGTATCGGTCGGTGACATGATCATCACGATCTGTCTCGACTGGCCGTAAGCGGACAGCGTATGGCACCGCGTTAAGGGCCCGGCCCCTCGGGGCCGTCACCTTGCACCTCCCTACTGTTACAATCGGTTGCGAGTATATGAATATACCGTAATTTTCGTAAACAGCATCCGCGACGGTTATCCCGTCCTCGGGCACGCCGTCCTCCCTGAGCAGGTCCATGTACTGCTCCATCGGCGTCGGCTTCCCGCAGCGCGGCGCACCACGGTCACGACCTTCACCGGATCGGTCCTGTCGCGGAAGGCGGAGAGCCTCGAGAGGCACTCGCTGCGCATCGCGGATCTTTAGGGTATGCCCTAGGAAATCCCTGTTGTCCGTGCGATATCCAGGCTATACCCTGGAATCCGGGCCATTCGACGGAATAATCCGGGGTATGGAATGGATTTCCACGGACGCTCCTCCGAATCCGACGGCCCCTGCGGGACCGTGCGGACGCGGATCACGGCGATCCGTCGCCGTGGTCCCTGCGGAACTCCTCGATCACCGAATCGAGGTAGGCGTCGCGCCCCTCGTCCCTGAAGTGCTCGAACTCCTTCAGCAGCAGGGCGTACATCTCATCCTTGGTGTAGTAGGCCGTCGCGCCCCTCCTGCCGGTCAGCAGGCAGGACCCGTCTCGTCCTTCGACGGCTTCGACCGTCAGCCCCGCATCGGAGAGCTCCTTGGCGACCTCGTCGCGCCCGCAGCCCGGGGCGGCGGAGGTCAGGACCGCCAGGACGCCTCCGTCTCCGAGCGCGGCTGCCAGGCGGGAGACGGCGATGCGCATGTCCCCGCGGGATGCGAAGGGCACGCGGCAGACGGCCGCGTCATACCTGCCGTCCGCCTCCAGGCGGCGGACGTCGCCGGTCAGGACCTCGACCGCGCCCCCTTCCGGGTACCTGCTGCGCAGCGCCTCCGCCCGCTCTCCGGAGATCTCCAGGGCGGTGACCCGGGAGGCGCCGCGCTCCAGGTACAGCGGGATCATCTCCCCCGAGCCGGAGCCGGCGTCGAGCACCGCCGCGCCGGCGGCGGGCGCCAGCTGCGCGATGATCAGCTCCGGGGCGCAGGCCGTCGGCTGCATCCCGCCGCCGATACCCGCCGCACGTCCCGGTCCGTCCGCCATCGCACCGCATAGACGGCGGTGAGTACTTATCGCTTATGCGCGGGGCCGGCCGGGACGGGGGCCGGCGGATATCCGGGCCGCGGCGTCCGCCGCCGGCGGCGGGCGCGGGTATTAATTATGTCCAGACCCATCCCCCGCCCATGCCCAGAATCGCAATCATCGGGGGCACGGGGATCTACAACCCCGACTCCTTCGAGCTCGAGGAGGAGGTCTTCCCCGACACCCCCTACGGAAAACCCTCCGACCCGATCATGATCGGGAGGATCAACGGCGTGGAGGTCGCCTTCCTGCACCGCCACGGCAGATCCCACCAGCATCCCCCGTCCTCGGTCCCCTACCGGGCGGGCATGCACGCCCTGAGGGAGCTGGGCTGCGAGTACGTCGTCTCGGCCTGCGCGGTCGGCTCGCTGACCGAGGAGTACCGGCCGGGCGACCTCGTCCTCGTCGACCAGTTCATCGACTTCACCAAGAAGCGCGACTACACCTTCTTCGACGACCGGACGGTGCACATCTCCATCGCCGACCCGTTCTGCGGTTACCTCAACGGCATCTTCGCCGACACCGCCGCCGACATGGGCATCAGGCACCATGGGGGCGGCACCTACGTCTGCATCGAGGGCCCGCGCTTCTCGACCCGGGCCGAGAGCCGCATGTTCCGGATGCTGGGCGGCGACATCATCGGCATGACCGTCGTCCCCGAATGCCAGCTGGCGAGGGAGCTGGGCATGTGCTACTGCAGCCTGGCGACGGTGACCGACTACGACTGCCTCTTCGAGGAGGACGTCACCATCGAGATGGTCACCCGGACGATGCGCGAATGCCTGGCGAAGGTCCTGGAGCTGCTGGAGCGCGGGCTGCCCCGCATCGGCGAGCCGGGCTGCGGATGCATCGAGGCGGCCAGGGGCTGCGGGGCGCTGTGACCCCGGCCCGTCCGTCGCGGATATGCGGATAATCTTCAAAGGGACCGTCCAGGGGGTGGGGTTCCGGCCGACGGTCTACCGGACGGCGACCTCGCTGGGGCTCAGAGGGGCGGTCTGGAACGAAGGTCCCGACGTCATCGTCGACGTCGACGACGGGGAGCGGTTCCTCGAGGCGTTCGAGCCGCGGCGCCCGCCGCTGGCGGTGATCGAGTCGGTCGAGACGTCCGAACGCGAGGTGGAGGCGGACACGTTCGCCATCCTCAGATCGTCGCCCGGGACCGGCAGGGTCTCGATCCCGACCGACACCGCGATCTGCCCCGAATGCCTCGCCGAGCTGCGCGGCGTCGGACGGCGCAACAGCTACCCTTTCATCTCCTGCCCCGACTGCGGCCCGCGCTTCACCCTGCTGCACGGGCTGCCCTATGACCGCGAGCGGACGGCGATGCGCGGTTTCCCCGCCTGCCCGAACTGCAAGCGGGAGTTCTTCGACAGCGGCGACCGGCGGCTGCACCACCAGACCGTCTGCTGCCCGCTGTGCGGCCCGCGCTATTTCCTGCTCGACCGCTACGGCAACCCGTCGATCGGCGATCCGATCCGCAGGTTCGCCGGCAACCTGGAGATCGGCATGACCGGCGTCCTGAAGGGATGGGGCGGGATGCACATCTGCTGCATCCCCGAGAACGTCGGGGAGCTGCGGGAGCAGTACGGCAGGAGGCACAAGCCGTTCGCCATCATGATCCGCGACCTGGACGCGCTGAAGCGGTATGCGACCGCCGACGGCGACGAGCGGCGGGAGCTGCGCTCGGCCCAGCGGCCGATCGTGCTGCTGAACAAGCGCTACACGCGGATCACCGAGCAGATCAGCCCCGGTCTGGACAACATCGGCGTGATGCTCCCCTACAGCGGGGTGCAGCACCTGCTCTTCGACAACCTGCGCACCGATGCGCTGATCATGACCTCGGCCAACCCGCCCGGCGAGCCGATGGTCACCGATAACGACGAGGCCCTGAGGCTCGGGGCCGACATGTACCTGCTGCACGACCAGCCGATCGTCAACCGCGCCGACGACAGCGTCATGCGCATCTTCGACGGCAACCGCCAGTTCCTCCGCAAATCCAGGGGGCACATCCCCGGGATGCTGGACACCGGCTTCGACGGCTCGGCGGTCGCGGTCGGCGCCCAGGAGAACCTGGTCGGCGCCGCGGCCGCGGGGGGCCGCATCCACTTCACGCAGCATATCGGCGACGGCGGCAGCCCCGGCGTCGTCGATTACCTCGAGGAGGCGCTGCGCTTCAACATGGAGCTGACCGGCTGCGTGCCGCAGGCGGTGGCCGCCGACCTGCACCCGGGCTACGCCAACCGGCGGCTGGCCCGGCGGCTGGCCGAGGAGCACGGGGCGGAGTTCATCGAGGTGCAGCACCACTGGGCGCACGCCGCCTCGCTGATGGCCGAGAAGGGCATCGACCGCGGGGTGTTCCTGACCCTGGACGGCACCGGGCACGGCGACGACGGCCAGGCCTGGGGCGGGGAGGTGCTCTGCGCCGACCTCGGCGGCTACCGCAGGATCGCGCATCTGGAGGGGATCCCGCTGCTGGGCTCGGAACGGGCGCTGTACGACCTGCGGCGGCTGAGGTTCGCCGTCGACGCGATCAACGGCACCGCCAACGACTCGTTCGACGAGCGCGACGCGGCGGTGCTGATGAAGCTGATGGACCGCAGCGTGACCAGCACCTCGATGGGACGGGTGCTGGACACGCTGGCCTATTCGCTCGGCGTCTGCCGGGAGCGCACCTACGACGGCGAGCCGGCGATGCGCCTGGAACGCTATCTGGCCAAGGGGGAGCGGGTCGAGGGCTTCGAAACGCAGACCCGCGGCGGCACCGTCCTGACCGCGCACCTGTTCACAGGCCTCGGCAAGGGGATCCGGACCGAGGACGCCGCCTACTCGCTGGTGCACGGGATCATGGCCGAGCTGGTCGCCAACGCCGCCGAGCATGCACACGCCGAGGGCCTGACGCAGATCGGCATCACCGGGGGCGTGTCGTACAACGGCCCGATCTGCCGGATGTTCGCCGACATGGTCGCCGCGGAGGGGCTGGAGCCGCTCTTCCACGATTCGGTGCCCAACGGCGACGGGGGCATCTCGGCCGGGCAGGCGCTCATCGCCCTGAACCGGATCGCCGGCAGGTGACGGCGGCGGTGCGCGCGACCGCCCGGGAGCCGGTCGGTCAAGAGGTTTTAAATAATATTTAGTTCATCCTAAGTTTGGTCGGAAAGCCGCACGGGAACACCGTCCCGGTGCATGCTCCGAAAGGCATGCCTCCGTGAGGAGCGAGGGGACGGACGGCCCGCGGACCTGCCCGCCGGACCGCGGCGGCACCGCACAGGCGGTGACCGTCTGGTGACAACGGTCCGGCGGACTGCGGCGCTCGGGACCGCGTCAGCCCCTGCTCATGAGGTCGCGGTAGATCTCGTGGACCTTGTCGAGCAGCATATCGCAGGTGAGTTCCCCCGCGCTCTGCGCGATGGCGGCCACCGAGGCCCCGCCGCAGCCGACACCCTCCTTTATGTAACCCCATTCGTAGGCCTGGAGGCCCTCGTACGGGCTGTCGGTGTAATCCATGTTGACGTAGACGACCGGCACGTCGGGCGAGATGCCGTCCATGATGCGGGCGTTGGACGAGTTGGGGTCGGCCATCAGCCAGCGGGTCGTCCCCTGGAAGACGTTGCCGACGATGCCCGGCTCCAGTTCCAGCGCGGCGGCGATCACCGCCGTCAGCTGGGTGCCGCCGCCGACGATGACCGGCACCTTGCGGGCGGCGCCGACGAGGATGCCGATGTTGGCCGGCATCATCGGGTCGCCGACGCAGGCGACCGCCTTCAGCGGGTCGTGCTTCAGATCGCCGATCCCGATCGACGCGGCCTCCAGGGCCTCGGCGACCAGCCGGCTCTTCAGCTCCCTGGGGTTCTTCGGCGAGCTGCTGCTGACCAGGTTCTCGGTCAGCACGCCCATGGCCTTCATCACCGCCAGGGCGGTGGTGGTGCCGCCGGCGCAGCTCTCGCTGATGACCACGTAGTCGTAGGCCTTGGCGAGCGACTCGCCGAGGATGACGCCCATCTCATAGACGTGCTCTACATTCTTCACCGCCGCGCCGGTGAGGATCGACTCGCCGTACTCGCCGCCGACCTCGATGCAGGGGATGTTGGGCTCGACCTTGCAGCCGCCGTTGACGATGAAGCAGGGCATGCGCGACAGGTCCAGCGCAGCCTGGGTCAGCGTCGCCGGCGTGGGGATGCCGCCCGGGTTGATCGGGATGCCCTCCATGCAGACCGTCCGGCCCAGCACCAGCAGCTCGGCGTCGGCGGCCGGCGTGAACAGGGTCAGCTCGGGCGTGTCGCCGGCGTCGGAGACGCCGGGGATCGTCGAGGTCATGGTGTTGGCCACCGTGCAGGTGAACACCCCCCGTCTGCCCCAGATCCTCCCGAGGATGTCCTCGGCTATCCTGCGGTTACCGTGTATGCTCAAAGAAGGGGGCAATGCGAATCCTGTCATCTGTCTCCACGTCCCGACCCCATCAGCGCGGGCACGACGTCCTTCAGCGCGGACACCTCGCCCTCCCTCATGGAGGTCTCGATGTTCGTCCATAACGGGACGTCCATTAAAATGTGTTCGCCGGTGACGCAGGAGGTGCCGTGGTCGACCATGACGACGATGCGCCCGGCATCCTCGAAATGCAGCTCCATCAGCGTGTCGATGCGCTCGAGCAGGCGGATCTTCTTGTGCGGGTCCTTCTCGTGGCCGCTCTCGTCGATCTCGTCGAAGTGGAGGAAGACGTTGCCGCGTTCGAGCGCCTCGACGGCGACGGGCAGCCTCGGCTCCATCTCCCGGTGCAGCCGGGTCTCGTATCCCAGCGAGGCGGCCACCCCGAGCGCGACCGGACTGCTGGAGACGGCGGTCATCTGTTCCACATAGGGTTCGCGGCAGACGCCGGCGCAGCCGCAGCCCCAGGGGTAGACGGTGATGCCCAGCTCATCCTGGATCTCGAGGATGATCTCGCCCAGCGGACCGGGGATCGCGTGGTAGGGGGAGTCGGCCGGCGGCCCCTCCAGCGGAGGCAGCGGCAGGTCGTGCTCCATCGTCAGCACCGCCCGGCCGTTGTTGAAGAAGCGGATGTCCGGATCGGCATCGTCCAGCAGATGCAGGCGCGAGGTGAACGCGTCGGTGATCGCCTCCTCGTACCTCACGCCCTCGTACGACCAGCGGACAGTGCCGCCGTCGATGCGGGCCGGGCTCAGCCTGAACGCCGTGCGGCCGTCGCTCATGTCGAGGCCGAACCCCAGCGCCTCCAGCGCCGCCCGGGAGGCCTCGGGCGGATGCCCGGTGAAGAACTCGCCGAGGAAGAGCTGGGTGTAGGCGCGGCCGGTGGTCGTCAGCCGGATCGGCGCCTTGGAGCGCAGGAAGGGCATCTCGGCCACCTCGTAGGGCTTCCTGCCGCCGAGGTCGGGATGGGGATGGTCCTCCATCCCGTCGAGCAGTACGAAGAGGGTGTTGCCGTTCATTCTATTTCGATCGTCACATTGCGTTTGAGGCCGAGGTCGGCCGCGACCTCGATGGCCTTGATCATCGCGCACGGGACCGGGCAGGCGGCATGCGGCAATCGCTCGCTGGCCCACTTGTACACATCGGTCTCGTTCATCGCCGCCTCCACCTCCGTCCAGGGGGAGACGGGCTCCACCATCCAGGACATCTTCAGCACGTTGGGGCAGTCGCTCTGGATATCCAGCTCGATCATCCCCTCATCGTTCTCCTTGGCGTGGATGGTCGTGACCATCTTGCAGACGCCCGCATCGACTCGCACAGTGCATTCCTTGGCCATAATCGCAACTCCGGCAGGGTATGCTCCCGGGATGTCATTGAAGATATAAAAAAACGGCCCGGTCCGAACCGCTGACCGTGCTCAGGCAGGAGGGATGATGAACCCTATCCCGGGCAGGATCGCCAGCAGGATGTGGCAGTGCAGGAGGTTGCCGTCCCCGTCGGACAGCGTCACCACGACCGGCACGGTGCCGATCAGGCCGGGAGGCACGGTCAGCACCAGCTCATTATTATCGACATCGACGATCACGCCGGTGCCGGCGACGAACCTGCGCTCGATCTCATCGTATGCCTCATAATCGCTCAGATCCAGCGAGGCCGTGTCCGAGGATGTGTGGATGACCGCGAAGAGGAGATTCGGGTCGATGAAGACCAGTTCCTCGAGGATGTACACCCGGAAGACGGACGCCGAGGGATCGAGCTTGAATCCTCCGTCGACCTCGATGAAGCCCGCGGTGAAATAGGTGTAACCGCCCTCCGTCACAATCGTGAGAACGTCCTCCGTGTTCATTGAGAAGGTGCCGCCAAGTATCACTACCGGAATCTCACTATCGTTCAGGTACAGGTCCGCTGAATCGACGGAATCGACCCCGATGCCGATGACCTCTACAACCACGTCCTGGGAAGTGGACTCCGGCACCCAGACTGCCTTGAGGACTATGTTAAGCTCATTCACGAGATATGCGCTCCCTGGGGCATATGTGGAGGTGCCGTCGCTCCATCCCGCGAAGACGAAATCTTCCTTGACACCGTCATAGGATGCGAGCGTGATCTGCGTGTTGCTCTGTGCGAACACCGCTGCGGGCGCCGTGCCGGCCCCTCCGTCAAGGTCGTACACGATCTTGCACATGACCAGATCCGCCAGCTCCCATTGGGCGTAGAGCGTTGTGTCCTCTGTGAATGTGGAGACATTCGATTCCATCTGGATCCCGCCTACGGCCTTGGTGAACCATCCTATGAAGGTGTGACCGTGTTTATATGGAGTGGGGAATATGGTCTTTCCACCGTGCGGTATGACCTTCACGGAAACCGATTCCGAATCCGATTGGGGATCGAAAAGGACGGATACCGGGCCGTTCTCCGTAATGATGGGGGCCCAGTTATACCCGTCATTTCTATACAGCACAGATTCACCCGTGGACTCGTCATAATGCACCACGTCCCCTCCTGCTGCTATGTCATTCAGACGAGATACATCATCGATTATCAACGTCCCGACAGTGTTGTCGTGACATAACACCCAAGGAAGGGTGAAGAAATTGGAAAGGATGTCGCCGCCCTCGTCGGATGCCGTGCCCGTGAGATAAAGTGAGTCCAGACTCACCCCCTGGAATATACTGTCTCCCTGCAGTTGTGTGTTATTGGAGAGGGTTATATCCTTGACATTGCTGTTGTAGAATGCGGCGCGGTACATGATATCCGTATCGCCCATATCGACCGATACTAGTTTTTGAGTCGAATGGAAGGCCTCAGCCCCTATTGATCCTATTGTATCGCCCACTGAGAAATGTGCCAGGTTGGACATACCAAACGCGTATGACTCGATTGTTTTTATCGACCCTCCGACCGTAAATATGAAAGGATACGCGGAATTTGCAGAACCTGCGGATCGAAACGCATTGCCTTCAATAGTGTCTATGTCTCTGTCAACATAAAACGACACGATTGATGTGAGTCCGCCGAATGATTCAGTTTCGAGAGTCCCTACCGAACCTCCGAATAGCAAAGATCGGACTGCCGATTGCTGGAATGCATCTCTACCTATGCTGCCTACATCACCGTACACGGAGAATGTCTCAAGGTTAGATGTTTGAGAGAATGCGCTGCCACCGATGATACTCACGTTACCATATATCTCCACAGTAGTCAATGTATTGACCTGGGAAAATGCGCCAGATTCTATTTCTATTGATTTCACAGGACTGTCGGGCTGACCTATCTTCAGCGAAGCACCCGCATTGGCTCGCGGCCAGTTTAGTGCATTGCCCAGAATTTTCGTCACATGATAGGAACTGCCGCCATCGCTAACTTCGGCAGGAATGTATATTTCTGTATTCGCATCCACTCCAGATATCTCAGTGACGGTTGCTGTCTTCGCAACCTCATCATAGGAGTAGGTGATCGTCGTTGCAGCATCGGATTCGAAGAATTCATCGGTGTGAACGGTTGTTACGACAGCGAAGGCTGAGATGCTCACGATGAGCGCCAATGCCAGCCCTGCGACGATCTTCCGGTTCATGTCCCGTTTCGGTTCCTTTCAGATCCCGTCCTTACCATATGTGTTCCGATGCACCATCCGCTTCTGTTCCTGCTCCATATTTATGTGTCATATATAAAACTATGTTTAAACACGGAGCTCGCGACAGACATGGTTATATCAATGTCGTCGTAAAATCGGTTCCTGAGAGCCGACCGCGCGGTTAACAGTGTCCAGTGACGGATTCCGGACGAGAATTTAAACGGGATAACGGGCGGGATCGCACGTCCGGAGGACGCCGTCCCCCGGACGGATAAAGGTTAGACGGGCGGAACCGTCCGCGTCCCGCCCGCCTGCCCTCCCGCCCCGTGACGCACCCTCAGGGGGAGATCATCGGGTCGCCTTCCCGCCTCTCCCTCGAGATCAGCACCATCAGCAGCGCCACCGTCGCCGCGGCGAACATCAGCCCCCAGAGCGAGGAGTAGTTCTCCAGCGAGTAGACCGTGTGCAGGATGATGCCCGAGGCGGTGGTGAACACCGCCGCCCCCAGGAACAGCAGGACGTTCATGAACGAGATCGCCGTGCCGGCGATGGAGACCGGGAACCATTCCTTGACCTGGGTGAACGAGAGCGTCATGAAGCCCGAGAAGAAGCCGAACAGGGCGCAGACCGCGAACCAGAACATCTCGCTGTCGACGTCGCCGGCGAACAGCCAGATGACCGCCCAGACCAGCACGTACATCCCCGTGCCGAAGGCCATCAGCTTCTTCTTGGAGCTGACGATGCCGCGGCTGATCATCCTGCCGATCAGCAGCGTGCTGACGATCTTGCTGGCGCCCAGCGCGGTGATGAACCAGGCGGCGAGGGCGAAGGTGTAGACGTGGCTCTCGAAGTACTTGATCGCCACCGTGCCCTGGAAGACCATGATCGTCCCGTAGACGAGGAAGTAGGCGATGCCCATGGTCCAGAAGATCCGGCCCGAGCCGATGACGGCGCCGATGCCGGTCAGCGTCGGCAGCCTGGCGTCGCTCCGCTCCTCGGGCGGGATGCCGGTCTCCGCCTCCTCGATCTCCTCGATCCCCGGCAGACCCTTGTCGTGCGGGTGGTCGCGGATCAGCAGCAGGCACAGCACGCAGATCAGGACGGAGACCATGCCCAGCAGCAGGAAGACCTCCCTCCAGCCGATCGCCGCCGCCAGCATCACCAGCGGGGCGGCCCCGGCCAGGGCGCCGACGTTGCCGACGGCGATGACGATGCCGTTCAGCTGCGGGAAGTCCTCCTTGCCGAACCAGACCGAGATGATCTTCATCGTCGGGACGTAGATGACCGCCATGCCGGCGGCGATGAGCGCCTTGCCGACCGCCAGCATCAGGAAGTCGGTGCCCGCGAAGGTCAGGAGCGAACCGGCCGAGGCGATCGCCAGGAAGATGGTCATCGCCCTGCGCGGACCCAGCCGGTCGGCGAGGATGCCGCTGGGTATCTGCATCGCGGCATACACCCAGAAGTAGACCGAGCTCAGGAACTCCTTGGAGCCCTGGCCGACCTCGTCGATCATCTCGGTGCCGACGGCGTTGACCGAGACCCTGTGGAAGTAGACGAAGAAGTATGCTGCCAACAGCAGAACGAACATCACCCAGCGGTAGCGGTACACCGCTTTCTTGGTTGCCTCTGTGACCTGCATGTGAATCACGCTGTCAACCGCTACCATTGCGGATGGTATTTTAAAGATTGCATTTGGATTGCATCTCTGCGATATCGCGTTAATGCAATCAGGCGGATGAATCGCATATGTTGAAATATCTTATAAATAATTACCTGATTAATGATAATCGACTACAATAATAGAGTAATCGAATATTCCAAGTACCGCGTCACCGAGTACCCGGTGCACCACCGCGCGAAGGTGCCGTTCAACCCCTCCTTCCGGCTCAATATGAAGTACCGCGGGTTGATCGCCCGCATCCGCGAGGCCGACGCCGCCCTCGGGCGGATGGTCCTCGGAGCCTCCGACTACCGCGACCTCGTCGTCAGCACCTACTCGGCGCAGGCGCACTGGTCGGTCAACGTCGACGGCACCGAGCTGCCCATCCGCGAGGTCGACCGCATCTCGGTGCTCTTCGCCCCCGAGGGCGTCCGGCGCCGCCTGGAGGCGGACGGCGACGGGCGGATGCGCGCCTACCCTGCCGGCGAGGGCCTGGGGCTGCCGTGGGACCTGGATCTGGTCGCGGGGCTGCACGGGCTGCTGTCCGACGACGGCGGGCGGGCGGGCGCGCCGGATGGGTTCAGGACCGGCGAGACCTCGTTCACCGGGCGCGACGGCTTCGAGTACTTCATCGCCGCCGCTCCCCACGCGATCAGGGACGAGCTGGAGGGGCTGATCAACTGGCTGAGGTACTCGCCCTTCGACGAGCTGATCACCCCGGTCATCTTCTTCCACGAGTTCGAGAGCATCCACCCCTTCCGCAACGGCAACGGCCGCACCAGCCGCATGCTGCTGCAGATCCTGCTGCGGGAGCTCGGCCTGAGGAACAGCCGGTTGTGCATGCTCGAGCGCGAGCTGCTGCGCGATCCCGGCATGTACTACTCGCTGCTGATCTACACCGAGGCCACGCTCGACTACTGCCCGCTGGTCATGTACGTGGCCGAATCGCTGCTGAAGGCGTACGGCGATGCCCTGGCCGCCTTCTCCGCGAAGGACCTGCGGCCGCGGATGGACGGCGACATGGCGGCGATCGTCGACCGGGCGCGGACGGCAGGGAGGTTCTCCACGGGCGACGCCTCCGGCTGGCTGGCGGGGCCGGGCGGGCAGACGGTGCGTAGCAAGCTCAACGCGCTGGCGGAGATGGACGTGCTGGAGAAGAGCGGCAGCACGCGGTCGCTGCGCTACAGCTTCAAGGACCCGTTCCGGGACATCGGCATCGGCGTCTGAACGTTCAGAGCAATCGCTTGCAGGCGGCGTAGAGGTCCTCGGCCGGCTGCAGCGTCGCCCAGCCGGGCTCAGCCTGCAGCACCTCCAGCCCGAGCGTCTCCGCCATCTCGCCGACGCAGCGGTCGAACTCGGTGCGGTCGCCGAGGCCGTTGTCGATCTGGACGATGTACTCGTAGTGGCCGATCTCGAACAGCCAGCGCATGTAGTCGTCGGCGGTCCTGATCCCCAGCTCCTGCAGCGATCCGAAGCGGTTCATCGACTCCAACCGCTTATCGAGGTCGATGCCGGCGAGGAAATCCCGCCAGTTGGAGGCGATCGCCGGGGTGGCGTAGAACATGCCGGGGTAGGTGCGCCCCAGCTCGATGTACCTGGGGCCGCCGCCGACGCAGACCCCGATGCAGTCGTCGCAGATCCTGCCGCCGGCGTCGCGGAAGGTCATGGCGGGCTTGTATCCGCGCTCGTCGCACCAGCGGGTCAGGTCCCACCCGTGGTTGCCGCACAGCCCGTAGTACACGCCCAGGACGTCGACGTGCGGCTGGAAGCTCGTGACCTGCCCCTCGATGAAGCGGCGCAGGTCCTCCGGCTCGGAGTGGAGCGCGAGGGGGTTCATGTTGATCACCACGTCGAACCCGCCCGAGGGCTCGATCCCGCGGTCGAGGAAATCGTCGACGGGCATCGGGGCGTGGTCGATGCCGGCGGCGTCGAGCTTGCGCCTGAGGCTGCCGCAGTGACCGGTCTCGAGCACGGTCACCGATTTGCCACAGGGATCGCCGCCCAGAGTGTGGATGAGCTCGTCCTCGAGCATCGGGCAGGCGATCACGCCGAGGATGCCTTCCGCCATGATGGGGTATGCGCGTCAACGCATATATGCGGACGGGCTCGGAAAGGCGTGTCGTGACGCATGACGAGAAGAAGCTGGTGCAAGGGGTGGGATTTGAACCCATGAACCACTAAGGACAAGGCCCTCAACCTTGCGTCGTTGACCAGGCTTGACTACCCTTGCGATGGATTCCCCCATAAGCAGGAACTTAATAAGCTTTGTCATCCGTTGATCGGACGGATGTCCGAGAAGATCAGTTTGAGCCCTTTCTCGATGAAGCGGTTGCAACAGTCCGGCGTATCGAAATCCGCTTCGCAGTACTCCCTGACCGAGTCGCATTTGTACGCCACCAGCAGGGTGAGGTTGATGATCTGGTAGGACCGCATCCTCAGATCGGTCTCCGACAGCTGACCGCCGGCGATCTCCCTGACCAGGGGGAGGATCCTGTGCGCCAGGGCGATGTCGTCCTGCAGCAGCATGTCGGGGATCGCCCGGTTGTACCGCTGCCGCGACGACATGAGGTTGTGCATGAACTCCAGGAGCAGGGTCTCGAGCGTCTCGATCGGATCCTCGCTGTCGACCGGGGAGATGTCGGGTATCATCCCGAAGACGATCTCCCGCATCGCCCGGGAGATCAGCGTCTCCTTGTTCTTGTAGTAATAGTTGATCAGCGCCGGATTGACCCCTGCCTTGGCGGCGATCGCCCTGGTGGTGACGTCCTTGATGTTGCCGCACCCTCTCAGCAGCTCCTCCGCAGCTGCGAGTATCGCCGACTTCTTGTCGTTCTTCACAGATATCCCGATACCGTATTCAGTAATTAAACCCGACGCCTGCCCGCGGAGCGTATAACAACTTCCGGACCCGTTAAGAACCACCCCAGTGTTTTCCGGGACGGCGGGGCGTTCGATACTGTTTAATAGATGTGAGATGTGCTGAGAGACGTCCAGAGTGGGAGGACGGCTGACGGTGGGACCCCGGTCCCGCTGAGGAACCTCCCCTCTCCGCAGGGCGAGATGAATTGGGAGATCCAATAGGGCGAGAGCCCTGGCAAGGGCCCAGAAACGACACAGTCCCGGTTATGAGGATGATCCGTCCGTCGGTGACGCTCCCGGGGATCTGGTGAAACGGCGACACCTCATCGGAGCAAACTCATACAGCCGGGATGAACGGCCCGTGACCGGCGGGTAGAGCGCATAGTCGAATGCCGTCTGAAACAGAAAGGGGGGTACTACCCACACTGGACCCTTATCCGTCGGATCCGTGTATACGCGCGACACATAATCTCTGCAAGGAGATTTAGGAACGGCTAGATTTATATATTTGTTAGGAATTCCTAAATTCATGAGAAAGCGTATGAACGCACAGCGCGGCGCAGGCTGCGGAACGGGTATCAGGGACAGACGCCGCGGCACGGGCCGCGGTTCCGGCATGGCGAAGAGAGGTCGCGGCGCAGGATTCGGAGCAGGCCTCATGGGGAGGCGGCGGGACCGGTTCACCCAGGCGAGGAGCGGCCGCTTCCCGCTGACCATGGCCCGCTGCGGCGAGTCCGGGACGGTCGTGGAGGTCGGCGGCGACGACGAGACGCGGAAGCGCATGTCCGACCTCGGCTTCACCGCGGGCGCGGTGCTCTCGGTGATCGGCCGGTCGGCCGGCGGCGTGATCGTCGACGTCAGGGGATCGCGCGTGGCCCTGGACCCCGCGGTCGCCTCGGACATGCTCATCGAGGCGGTGTGATGATGCGCACGCTGATGGATCTCGAACCCGGCGACTCGGCCGCGGTGCGCAGAGTGCACGGCGACGGCCCGCTCAGGCGGCGCCTGCTGGACATGGGGCTCACCAACGGCACCGTCGTCACCGCGGTCAAGCGGGCGCCGCTGGGCGACCCGCTGGAGCTGAAGGTCAGGGGCTACGACCTGAGCCTGAGGAAGGCCGAGGCGGAGACCGTGGAGATAGCCTGAGGGGACACCTGTACGCATCCGGCGGCGGACCGCCGCGGAGGATGCACCATCGGATCATCGATTGATATGACAGCAGCGGCTTTATTGGGCAATCCCAACTCCGGCAAGACCACGGTGTTCAACCATCTCACCGGGAGCTCCCAGAGAGTGGGTAACTGGCCGGGTGTGACGATCGAGAGGAAGACCGGGAGGCTGAGGGGCGCGGAGGACGTCGACATCGTCGACCTCCCCGGCACCTACTCGCTCTCCCCGTACTCCCCCGAAGAGGTCATCACCCGTGATTATCTGATCGAGGAACGGCCCGACGTCGTCATCAACATCGTCGACGCCTCCAACCTCGAACGTAACTTGTATCTGACAACGCAGGTGCTTGAGACCGGCATACCGACGGTCATCCTGCTCAACATGACCGACATCGCCGCCGGCCGCGGCATCTCCGTCGACGCGGAGGCCCTGGCGGAGCGCCTGGGCTGCGCGGTCATCCCCGCCTGCGCCCTGAGGGGCGAGGGGATGGACGGGATCGCCGACGCGGTGAGGGCCGCCGTCGGCCGGGCCCCGAGGCCGGTCAGGTTCTCGGACGCGGCCGAGGCGGCGGTCGCCGGGATCGAGGAGATCCTCTCCGAAGCGGGCGTCCCGTCGACGAGATGGCATGCCGTCAAGCTCCTGGAGCGGGACCCGCTCGTCACCGCCATGCACGGCGACGAGCGGATCATCGGGACGATCGAGCGCTACGAGGAGGAGGGCGGCGACCGGGGCGACAGCCTGATCGCCGAGGAGCGCTACGCGGCCATCGGCAGGCTGGTGGACGAGGTGCGCACCGTGCGCTCCGCTCCGACCGAGACGCTGTCCGACCGCATCGACAAGGTGCTGACCAACAGGTGGCTCGGCCTGCCGATCTTCGCGGGGATCATGTTCCTCACCTACTACATCGCCATGACCTCGGTCGGCGCCTGGATGACCGACTGGGTCAACGAGGTCTTCTTCGAGGGGTGGGCGATACCCGGGGCGCACGGAGCGCTGACCGGGGCGGGCGTCGACCCCGTGCTGACCGGCCTGGTGGTCGACGGCATGCTGACCGGCGTCGGCGCGGTGCTGGGCTTCCTGCCCCAGGTGATGGTGCTGTTCGTGCTGCTGACGATCCTCGAGGACTGCGGCTACATGGCGCGCATCTGCTTCATCATGGACCGGGTGTTCCGGAGGTTCAACCTCTCCGGCAAGTCGTTCATCCCGATGCTGGTCGGCACCGGGTGCGGGGTGCCGGGGATCATGAGCTCGCGGACGATCGAGAACGAGTCGGACCGCAAGCTGACGGCGATGACCGTCACCTTCATGCCCTGCTCGGCCAAGCTGCCGCTGATCGCGCTGATCGCGGGGGCTCTCTTCGGAGGGTCGGCGCTGATCGCGCTGTTCTGCTACTTCCTCGGCATCGTCACCGTGCTCGTCTCGGGCATCATCCTGAAGAAATGGCGGACGTTCGCCGGGACGCCCTCGGTGTTCATCATGGAGCTGCCCCCGTACCACATGCCCAAGGCGGTCAACGTCATCAGGACCACCCTCGACAGGAGCTGGTCCTTCGTGCGTAAGGCGGGGACGTTCATCCTGCTCGCCTGCGTCGCCATCTGGTTCCTCTCGTCGTTCGGCACCGGCCTGACCCTTGTCGACGACATCGACGACTCGTTGCTGGCGATCGCCGGCAAGGCGGTCACGGGCATCTTCGCGCCGCTCGGCTGGGGGGAGCACTGGGAGTTCACGGTGGCCACGATCACCGGCCTGCTGGCCAAGGAGAACCTGGTCGGGACCTTCGGCGTCCTCTTCGGCCTGGACTCCGAAGGGGGACTGTGGGCGGCGGTCGGATCGATGCTGGGCGTGCTGGGCGGGTTGTCCTTCCTCACGTTCAACATGATCTGCGCCCCCTGCTTCGCCGCCATCGGCGCGATGCGGCGGGAGCTGGGGTCGTGGACCGCCACCGGCTTCGCCGTGGCCTACCAGTGCCTGCTGGCCTACGCCGTCTCGCTGATGATCTACCAGTTCGGCGGGCTGCTGCTGCACGGCACCTTCGGCATCTGGCTGCGGCCGACCGTCGGCACGGCCCTGCTGCTGACCTACCTGCTGGTCGCCAGGGACCCGTTCAGATGGGTCGGCCGGGGCCTGCCCGGGGCGGTGGGCGCATGAACCCCGCCACCGTCCTGGTCGGGCTGGCGGCGGCGGCCGTGCTGGCCGTCGCCGTCTACGGCACCGTCAGGTCGTTCCGGCGCGGCGGATGCGACGGCTGCCATGGCTGCTGCGGCAGCAGGCCGGCGCTGGTGACCATCGACGATCCCGAGGATAGAGATAAGTAAACCGCGCGTATAGAAGTGGACATGGCACTTGATCCCCGTTACAAAGCGGTCGTCTTCGATATGGACGGCACCTTCATGGACACGCAGGTCGACTACCGGCGTCTCGCCGAGGCGATCTTCGACGAGATCACCGCCCACGGCGTGCCCGGGGAGGCCGTCGACTGTTCCCGCGGCTCGCGTTACGAGCTGGAGAGCGCGGTGAGGTGGCTGCGGGCCAACGGCATGGAGGACCGCGTCGAGGCGGTCGCCGCGGCCGTCTCGGCCCGGGCCACCGAGGTCGAGATGGAGAACGTCGGCCGAGCCCGCCCCTTCGACGGCTCCCTCGAGGTGCTGGAGAGGCTGCGGTCGCTGGACTACCTGACCGGCATCCTCACCCGCGGCGGCCGCCGCTACGCCGAGCGAGTGCTCGGCATGCACGGCATCCTCGGCAGCTTCGACGCGGTCATCGCCCGCGACGACTTCCCCGAGGAGGAATCCAAGCCCTCGCCGGTCTCGATGAGGCACATGGCGGCGGCGCTCGGCGTCGAGCCCGCGGAGATCCTCTACCTCGGCGACCACGCCTTCGACTGGATGACCGCCAGGGATTCGGGCGCCGGCTTCTACGGCGTCCTCACCGGCGGCTACAAGGCCGCCGACTGGGAGGGTCTGGGGGAGGGCGTCGAGACGCTCGGCGGCGTCGGCGACCTGCTCGGGATGCTCTGATGAGGTCCGCGGACGGCCGGGAGAAAAAGGAAAGGGGTTGGTAAACGGTTTCGACCCGTCCGGATCCGGACGGGCTCACTCGTCGCCTTTGCCGAGCAGGTGGTACCGGTCGTTCTCGCGGATGATCTCGAGGTCGGTGTACCGGAACCGCTTGATGTTGTCGGCGAAGGTGGTGTCGCGCGGCATCAGCTTCTTGACCGTCTGGATCATCGTGCTGCCGATCGTCATCAGCTCCTTGCCCATATTGACGCCGAAACGGGTGCAGCCGCAGACCAGGTGGCCCGGGTTGACGACATCGTGCGGGTCGAGGTAGGACTTCAGCATCCGCATGTACTCGACGGTGTCCGGGTTGTGGATGTTGTCGAGGTTCCAGGCGAAGAAGATGCCGAAACCGGTGGTCCTGCCGCCGTAGCGGGAGGCCACGTCGCCCAGGTAGAAGTTGAAGCCGAAGGCGGTCATGCCGAGCAGGCTCTCGTCGTCCTTGAAGTAATAGGGCATGAACATGACGGTGTTGCGGTCCACCAGGACCCCGATGACACCGCCGGCCTCCATCTTCATCGCGTCGAAGGCGTCGTAGCACTCGCCGACGAAGGCGCCCCAGTCATGGGCGGGCACGACGACCTCGGCGGGGATCTCGCCGACCCCGACCTTCCTCGCCCTGAACTCGTAGCATCTCTCGCCCCACTCGTGCAGCGCCACCGCGTCATCGAGGATCTTGGTGCCCTTGCCGTCGCCGGCGACCATGGCGTCGATGACGCCCTCCTCGAACTCGACGAAGCGCTCGTCGCCCTGGAGGGTGACCAGGAGCAGGTTCCTCACGTCGGGGGCGTCGATGCCGGCCCGGCGCTGGTTGATGAAGTGCAGCTCGTCCGCCCAGGCCACGTGCAGCGGCTTGACGCCGGGGTGGGCGGCGATCATCTGGATGACGTCGTTGGCCTGGCTGAGCTCCTCGAACTCGTAGGCCAGCGGCCTGAGGCTGCCGAAGGGGCGGAGCCGCAGCGTGACCGTGGCGAAGACGCCGAGGGTGCCCTCGCTGCCGGCGAAGACCTGGTTGAGGTTGTAGCCCTTGTAATAGCTGCCGAGTACGTCATCGCCGGTGGTCAGCACGGTGCCGTCGTCGAGAACGACCTCCATGTTGAGGATGTTGTCCTTGGCCGACCCGTACTTGTAGGAGCCGATGCCCATGCCGTTGGTGGATATCCAGGCGCCGATGGTGGCCGAGGGGAACGACGAGGGGTAGGAGCCGACCAGGTAGCCCTGCTCGAGGCAGGCGTCGATCAGCGTCTCCCAGGTGCAGCCGCAGCCGACCTTGACCGACATGGCCTCGGTGTCGATCTTGACGATCTTGTTGAACTTCGAGAACATGTCGAGGACGATGCCCGCGTTGGCGGGCTGGCAGCCGCCGAGCCCCCAGGACGAGTTGCCGCGGGGGACGACGGGGATGCCGTGCTCGTAGGCGAGGGCCATGATCGCCGAGACCTCCTCGACGGTCGACGGGCGCACCACCACATCGGGGATGTTGTTGAACGCCAGGCCGGAGATCTTCGGCAGCGGGGCCATGTCCTTGCTGTAGAGGATGCGCTCCATGCCCTCGGTGTTGACGTTGGACGAGCCGACGATGTCCTTGAGCGCGCTGATGATCTCGGGCGTGACCCTGCGGCCGAGGATCCGGTCCTCCCCGCATCTCTGGCTGTAGGGGGTCCAGGAGAAGTCGGGGTCGGCGATCTTGCGTCCGCCGAGCTCCTCGGCCTTGATGCCGACGGTGTCGAAGGAGGCGGAGCTGAGCGTGAACATCGCCGAGCTGCGGTCGGGGACGGATCCGTAGAACCCGCCGCCGACGGCGTCGGCGAAGTCCGCCCAGGCCCTGATCGGGACCAGCGCCTGCTCGCCCTTCCGCTTGTAGTCGGACCTCAGGTTCCAGAGGGAGCCCGCCTGCGCGTCGTCCGCCTTGACGGCGCCCTCCATGATCGCGTCGGCCGTCTCCTCCTCGAGCGCGATGCGCTCCGGGGACCCCTGGAGGACCAGCAGCAGCGCCAGGTTGTCGCCGCAGAAGGATATGTCGTAGGGTTCGAGGCCGGCGTGGTGCACCACCTCGCGCAGCGCCCTGCCGAGCGAACCGGTGTCAGGGAAGGTGTAGGCGACGGGTTTGACCGCGCCCAGAGGGGCCAGCCCGATCGTCGCCTCGAAGACGACGCCCAGCGTGCCCTCGGAGCCCGAGAACAGCTGGGTGAGGTTGTAGCCGGACATGTAGCCGCCGATGTCATCGTAACCGGTCTCGATGACCAGCGACTCGGCGGTGACCGCGCGGAGGTTGAGGAGGTTGTCCTTGGCCGACCCGTACTTGTAGGAGCCGATGCCGACGCCGTTGGTCACCACCCAGGATCCCACGGTCCGCTCCAGGTCGGAGGGGCGGGAGCCGACGGTGAAACCGGCCGCCTCGGCGGCGGCGACGACGTCCTTCCATTTAGCGGCGGCGCCGACCCTGACCGACATGGCCACGGGATCGACCTCGCCGACGGCGTCGAAGGCCTCGAGGGAGATGTGGATGCCGCCGCTCCCCGCTTTGCGGGCGTCGAGCGTCCAGGCGGGGTTGTTCGAAGAGACCACGGCGTGTCCGTTTCGCCTGGCGTAGGCGATGATGCTCTTGATGTCCTCCGCGTCCTCCGGCACGAAGCAGATGCCCGCATCCGCCTCGTCGCCGGATCCGCAGGGCCGGACCTTGCCGGCGAATTCGATCTGGAGTTCCTCTACGGCCTCGGCCGTAAGCTTGCTTACCTGTTTGACCTCGCAATCCATATCTCAGCCCCCCTTCCTGTAAAGTTATGGCTTTATTATAATAAAGGAGTGTATCGACTGGTATGTTATAAGTGTTGTGACAACCCGCCGGACGATGCCGCCCCGGCCGCATCTGGCTCGAACGGCGTCAGGCGCGCCCGGGCGATGAAACGGCGCATGACCTCCCCGTCCGTCCGGAGCAGATGGCTGCCGCAGCCGCAGTCGGAGCAGCCGAAGCCGCGCACGGCGATCTCCGCCCCGCAGTCGAGGGCGATGCGCCCGAGCTCGCACTCCGGCAGCGGGTCGGGGTACGAGACGTACGCCCGCCGGTCGCAGTCGAGCACGGTCAGCCTGTCGATGTGCCAGCGCGGTTTCTTCTCCGGCGCGAGGTGGCGCCCGATGCGGGCGTCGAGCCCGCCCATGGCGCTGCCCACGTAGCAGTAGGTGCCGGGCTCCAGCCGGCAGGCGCCCAGCGCCCCGACGTCGGTCTCGATCGCCGCGGCGAAGGTGAGGAACAGCGCGTAGGTGCCCTTACGGCGCGTCACGGCGGGCATCCTCGTGGTCGACCTCGGAACGGGTCTTGATGCGGATGAGGATGCTGCTGTCGCTGATCTTCGACGGCGTGATGCGGCAGACGTCGCCGAGGCGGCGGCCGTAGACCGGCATCTCGGCGATGACCGCCGCGTGCTCGGCGTACGGCACCTTGACCCGCAGGCCGTCCAGGTGCATGACGATCGGAGCGGGCCGCAGGCTCATGTCGACCGGCTCGTAGTCCTCCAGCAGCGCCTTGATCTCGCCGGGATGGACGAACAGCGGATCCTCCTCGATCGCCCGCTTGCGGTGGCCGAGGATCTCCTCGACCGCGTCGGCGATCTCGATCAGCTTGGCCCGCTCGTCGGGGGTGCGCATGCGCGAGACCTTGCGCCCGACGCCGGGGATGATCGCCTCGCAATAGTCGTCCAGGCCCTCCGGCGCCGGACCGGAGGTGAGCACCACCGGGATCCTCACGTCCTTGAACAGGTCCTTCTTCGCCTCGATGCAGGTCTTGAAGTTGCCCAGCGAGAAGACCGCGGCGTCGTACTCCTCGATGATCAGCCGCTCCTCGAGGTTGATCTGCGCCGTGTCCTTGCCCCGCCCGCGGGCGAGGCCCATGACCACGGTGATCGCCCCGTACTTGCGCAGCTGCTCGGCGATGTCGCAGATCGGGTGCGGCATGTGGTGCCGGCCCAGCGTCGGGCCGACCACGGCGATCTCGGTGCCGGCCAGCGGCACCTGCAGCACATCGCCGCCGATCTCCTTGCAGAGCGCCTCGACCATCGGGGCGTCGTCCTCCGGGATCGACATCGTCACCGTCAGCATCTGCGAGCTGCGGGTCTTCTGCAGCACCACGCCGCCCACGTCCTCGATCAGCTCGTAGAGCTCGTCGGAGCGGTAGATGCCGCCGTCGTACATCATCACCTTGAACATCAGTCCCCGCCTCCCATCTCCTCGTGGATCCTCAGCCCGGCCTCGAGCATCTCCGGCAGCAGCAGCTCCTCGGTGGCGACCACCGTGATCACCCGGCTGCTGATGTAGGTGTGCCGGTTCTTGATGCCCTCCGGCATCGAGCGCCACAGCGCCCCCAGCATCTCCCGGGCATGGTCCTCGCCCGAGGAGACGACGATCGCCCCGACGTCCGCGCTGTCGGCGTCGGCGACGTCGATGTCGAAACGCGTCTGCTGGATGACCGACCCGCGGCCGTACCTCGTCCAGAGCGCGTTGAGGATGTTGGGCGCGTAGCGCTCGTCGGTGACCGTGACGTGCACGTTGCCCTTCTCCCCCCGGACGTTGGCGATGTCGCCGATGGTCCGGTCGGCCGTCTCGGCCTTGAACCTGATCGAGAAGATGAACAGCGGCGTGCGCGGGTTGAGCGAGAGCTTCGCCCGCTCGATCATCGGGATCTTGCCGATGTCGAACATGATCTCCTCGAACAGCGACCGGTACGCCTCCAGGCCGAAGTCCTCGGTGCTGTCGATCTCCAGCTGCATCTTCACATCATCCCCGAGCTCAGCAGCGCGCCGCCGACCGCCCCGATGTACTGGGCGTGGGGCGGCACGATGGGCTTCTCGCCCAGGATCTCCCCGACCGCTTTGACCAGGCCGGTGATCAGCGCGGTGCCCCCGACCTGGATGACCGGGTGCCTGACGTCGATCTCCTGCAGCTGCTGCTCGTAGATCTGCTCGGCGACCGAGTGGCAGGCCGCGGCGGCGACGTCCTCGAAGGACTTGCCCTCGCCCAGCGAGGTGACCAGGTCCTGGATGCCGAAGATCGAGCAGTACGAGTTCATCTTGGCGTTGCGCCAGTCGCCCTTGTCGGCGAGGGCGCCGAGCTCCTCGATCTCCACCTTGAGCCGCTTGGCCGTCATCTCCAGGAAACGCCCGGAGGCGCCGGCGCAGATGCCGCCCATGGTGAAGTTGTCGGGCACGCCGTCGCGCACGGTGATCGCCTTGTTGTCCATGCCGCCGATGTCGAGGATGGTGGCCTCGCCCTTCTGCCGGTCGGCGAGCCAGACCGCCCCCTTGGAGTTGACGGTCAGCTCCTCCTGCACCAACTTGGCGCCGTAGTGCTTGCCGAGGGTGAAGCGGCCGTAGCCGGTGGTGCCGATGGCCTCGAGCTGTTTGAACTCGACGCCGGCCTCCCGGAGCGCGTTCTCCAGGACGGTCTCGGCCGACTTGACGACGTCACCCGACGGAGTCCAGTCCTTGCCGATGATCTTGTTGTCCTCCATCACCACCGCCTTGGTCGTGCTCGATCCCGAGTCCAGGCCGGCGGTGATGCCGACCTGGCGCTCCCTGGCGAGCAGCTCCTTGCGGGTGACGATGGTCACCAGCGCCTCCATCCGGGTCAGCAGCTGCGACGCCTTCAGGCGCTCGGTGAACGAGTAGGTGACCACCGGCAGGTTGGTGTTCTCCTGGATGAAGCGGCGCAGCTCGTTGCGCACCAGCGCCGCCTCGGCGCAGCGGAAGCAGGTGGAGATGAACACCGCGTCGGCGTCGTAGCGCTGCTCGGCGAGCCGGGTGGCGCGGGCGATCATCAGCTTCAGCTGCGGCGAGCGCGGGTTGAAGCCGAAGCGCCTGACGGCGTCGTTGATGTCCTCGTAGGAGACGTCGGGGTAGACCATCTTGGCCCCCACCGAGCGGGCGGCCTTCTCGATCTCCGGCTGCACGCTGCTGTACTCGGTGCCGCATGACAGCTGTGCGATCTTGATCGTCATTCGAGACCCTCCAGGAACTCCTTGATCCTGCCCACGGCCGTCTCGGCCTGCTCGGCGTCCTCGGGGTACTCGACCGTGACCTGCGGGATGCCCTTGCGCCGGACCAGGTACTTGATCATCTCGTTGGACCGCTCGCAGCCGACGCAGCCGAAGCTGAACGGCGCCTCGGTCATGATGACCGCGGCGTCGGCCGCGTCGATCAGCGGGCCCCAGACCGCCAGCCGCCCCCGGATGCCGGAGGGCACCTCCACGCCCGCGTACGCCAGACCTCTGACGACGTCGTCGATGGTCACGTTCATCGGGGGCATGTCGACCTCCAGGTTGTCTATCATCTCCTGTATCGCCGCCATGGAGGAGAGCGGCTCGTGCCCGAACCTCTCCACCAGGTCGTACAGTATCATGCTGTTGGGGGGATCTATGAATACCTTCATCTGCTCGCCTCGCACATCTTCTTGAAATCTTCGACGGGAAACTGTTTGGCCTCGACGGGCTGCTTGAACGGCCGGCCGGCCTCGGCGCTGACGAGCGCGTGCTGGATCAGCGGCAGCAGCTCCCATTCGGCCTCCAGCTGGGCGTAGCCGGGCCGGGTGCCGTGCTGGGCGCGACAGCGGCGCGGGTCGCTGGAGGGGTAGGCCCTCACCTTGGAGAAGACCTCGTACTCATGGTCCTTGCGCACGCCGTCCAACGCCCGGCGCACCGTCTCGCGCGGCCCCTCGACCAGGCAGCCGTAGCAGGTCTCCTTGACCGTCGCCTCCAGGCCCATGGCGTGGACCATCCGCACCAGCTGGTCGGGCGTCAGCATCGAATCGGGCGAGATCATGAACAGCCTCGTCTCCCGCGTCTCGCTCATCTGCCCTTCCCCCCGTTCTCGATTATGTAGATCATGTCCTCGTCCTCCAGGCCCTCCAGGCCTCCGAGGTCGTCCAGGAACCGTCCGACGATGTTGGTGCCGTAGGGCTCCTCGCCGGTCGGCCCGTACTCCCTGCTGTCCTCCAGCCGGATGCCGAGCAGGCCGTGGTGCGGCCGCGACTGGTTGGTGACGCCTATGTCACCCTTCCGGCATCTGGTGAAGGGGTCCTGCGGGACCAGGTCCTTGGCGCGGACCTCGTCGCCGTGGAAGGTGATCATCGCCATGCCGGGGTAGGTGAACTGCACCTTCAGCGCCCCGACCGGCTTGTGGTCGAGCCCGACCACCTTCCTGAAATAGTAAGCCGTGCGCGGATCGCTGTCGTCGATGCGCACCCGGAACACCAGCTCCGGCGGCACGCCGAGGGTCACGGCCTCGCCCGACTCCAGCGCCTCCATCGTCATCTCGGGCGTCTGCTCGACGATGACGGCGTCGTCGGAGGCGTCGCCCCCGCGCACCTGCCTGACGCCGTGCTCCGCGAGGAAGGCCTCCCCCTGCTTCTGCGTCATGCCGACCGCGAGCACCCGCGGCGGCACGGTGGTGACCGCGACGCGGTCGCCGGCCGAGGCCCGGGCCACCAGGGCCATGCCCCGGTCGACCTCGCCGGCGTGGTTGTGGACCAGCGACACCTGCCGCTGCTCCCTGTATATGAGTATGTGCCCTTCGCCGACACCGGCCGACCTGACGGTGACCGAGCCCGGCGAGCGCACCGCGTGCTTCTCGTCGGGCAGGTCGGCGTCCATGTCGTCCCGGCAGCCGAGGAAGCTGCCGGTGCTCTCGTCGACGTTGATGTAGCCCTTGGAGCCGACGATCAGCACCCGCTCCGCCGAGGCGCGCGAGGCGCTGTCGAGGACGACGTTGATGCAGGTCTCGACGCGGTAGCCCTCCTCCAGCGGATAGGCCGGATCGGAGGTGATGACGACGTTCTCGCTGCTGGTCTCCGAGACCAGCGGGCGGATGTCGATCAGCTCCTCGCCCTCGGCGAGCCTGGCGAGCAGGTGCTTGCCGACGGTGATCCTGCCGATCCTCCCGGTGCCCGCCCCGTAGGTGTGGACATGGTTCCGCTTGGCGATCATCACGTAGGTGGTGTGGTTGTCGAAGCCGCCCAGCCCGAAGAAGCATTCGAAGGGGCGGTAGCGCCGCTCGGTCCTGTCGACCTTGATGCCGGTGCGGAACGAGCCCACCGAGATGATGTCGCGCGTGGCCCAGCGGGTGGAGGTGCCGCGGATGTCCGGGATCAGCGATCTGAACAGCCGGGCGTCGTCGCCGTCGTCCAGCTGCAGCACCATCGTGCCGCAGGGGAAGACCAGCTCGAAGGAGTCGGTCTCCTCCACCAGCCGTTCCGTGGACAGATGCACGGAGACGACGGCTCCCTCCGCATGCGGTTCTCCTTTGAGCGCGTCCTTCAGCGTCGCGCCCGCCCTGAGCTTCCTCTCCCTGCCGTTGACGATGACCTTCATTTCCGCAACCTCTCCCCCGGAGGCAGGTTCGCCTGCACCTTCGAGACGACCTCGTCCAGCTGCGCCTGGGTGCAGGTGACCCCGCGGACCACGCCGGTGACGATGTCGACGATCCTCCCCTTGGTGCCCACGTCCTCGTCCGCGGGCATGACCTGCGACGTCTTCACGCCGATGGCGGCGAAATCCTCGAAGTCGACCGGGCACTGCGACACCACCACCGCGGGGATGTCGACGTACCTGAGGATCAGCCGCGCCTTGTAGATGATATGCGTGCGGACGTTGCCCAGATGGATCAGCGCGAGCTTGAACTGCTGGATCCTGTCCGCCTCGATCGGGTCGAGCCCGAAATGGGTGCCGGTCGAGAAGTCGGGGGCGTCCGCCGGGACGCCGCCGCCGGCGTTGACCACCAGCACGCTGGAGTCGATGCCCTCCTCGCGCAGCGCATAGGTGATCTCGCAGACCGGTTTGGTTATGTGCCTCCGCCCGGGCCCCATGGCGATCACGACCACGTCGCGCCCGCTCTCGGAGATCGTCGCCCGCTGCGCCAGGCCCCCGCCCGTCCCCATCCCCATCGATTCCCTGCACTCGACGAAGCTGAGGTGCCGCCCTATCTGCTTCTTCACTCGTCTCCACCTTCCGCCCCGTTCGCCTCTTCATAGAGATCGAACTGTCTGATGATCTCCTCCGGGTCGCCGATGGCGACGACCTTGCCGTCGCGCATGAAGGCGGCGCGGTCGCAGCAGTTGAGGATGAAATCCATGTCGTGGCTGACGACCACGAAGGTCTCGCCCAGCGTCTCCCTGGCCTTGAGCACCGACTTCGCCACGATGGTCTTGGTGATCGGGTCCATCGTGCCGGTCGGCTCGTCGAGGATGACGATGCGGGGCTCCTTGATCAGCACCTGGGCGAAGGCGATGCGCTGGGTCTCGCCGACGCTGAGGTTGCCGGGATATGAATAGAGGATTTTCTCGATGTCCTTCTTGTGGAAGCCGACGCTCAGCAGCACCTGGATTGCCTTCATCTTCGCCAGCTCGGCGGGCATCTTCATGCCGATGCAGGTCGAGAGGTTCTGCAGGACGGTGTCGAACGGGTAGAGGGTGAACTCCTGATGCAGCACGCCGATGTAGGGGGTCGCCCGGCCCTTGCCGGCGAAACCCTCCTCGGACATGTTGACCCACTCGTCGCCGATCCTCACCTTGACCGAGCCCTTGGTCACCGGCGACATGCCGGCGATCATGCGCGAGGTGGTGGTCTTGCCCGCTCCGGACAGCCCGATCAGCGCGAAGACCTCGTTCTCCTTGATGTCGAAGGTGATGCCGTCGACCGCCCTGACCACGCCCCGGACCACCGAGAAGAAGTGCTTCTGCGCATCCTTGAGCTCGATGACCGGCTCGCCGAGCTCGAAGGCCTCCGCCCGCTCGAACGAATAACCCTCCATGAACCGCTCGCAGACCATCCGCGGACGGCCCTCGTCGACGACCTCCCCGGCATCCAGCCAGATGGCGTGGTCGGCCATCTCCTCGATGGCCTCGGGCCAGTGGGAGCTGATGACCATGCAGATGTCGTTCTCCCTCACGTACTCGACCAGCCGTTTGTGCACCAGCCGGGCGGTGTTGGGGTCCAGCGTCCCGGTGGGCTCGTCGGCGAGGAAGAACAGCGGCTCCTTGGCCAGCTGCCGGGCGATGACCACCCGCTGCTTCTCGCCGCCGGACAGGTCCCGGGCGATGTGGGTGGTGCGGTGCATCATGTTGACGAACTCGAGCAGCTCGATCACCTTGCCGATCTTGTCCTTGGTGCCGTCGGGCACCGCCTCGAGCACGTTCTCGACCACGGTCATGTCGCCGAAGAGGGCGAAGGTGCGCTGCAGCATGATCGCGATGCGGCCCTTGACCGCCAATCGCAGCGGGTCGAACTCCTTGAGCGCCCAGTAATCGACCAGTTTGTTGTCGCATTCGGCACCGCATACGGTGCATTTGACGCCGGGGTAAGGCAGGTCCACGTTGCCGCATTTGCGGCACAGGTTGATGTTGTACAGCACCCTGCCCGAGTCGGGACGGTACTCCTCGGTGCCCCTCAGCATGTGGATCAGCACGCTCTTGCCCGCGGCGCTCTTGCCGATCAGACCCAGTATCTCGCCGGTCCTGAGTTTGGCGCTGACATTCTTCAGCACCGTCCGGCCATCGAATATTTTCGTCACATCTTCCACGATGAGGAGATCGACCGCTTTTGCCATGCAGACAGGGAGTGTATCATGGCATATAAATTAGTGGCAACGAAATCTGCGGGGGCCCGTAAGGCGGCGGCGGCCGGTGCCAGCTCGGCCCCGGTGCTCAGTATATTTATATCGATGGATGCGATAACCGTCCCGTATGGCCCTGCGAAGAAACCCGGGGCACGGCGGCCCCATACCCAAATACAACGAATACCACATCTGGAAATCGCTTTACCATCTGAATGAATCCGGTCCGATCGGCAGGAAACGCCTGGCCGCGATGCTGGGCATCGGGGAGGGGAGCACCAGGTCCATCCTCAACATGCTCCAGGAGAACGGGCTGATCACCATCAACAAGACCGGGGTCGTGATGACGACCGAGGGCAAGGAGTGCTGGAGGTCGGCGTTCATGGAGGTCCGCGAGATAGACCTGGAGGGCATGACCATCGGGGATGCGGACAGCATCGTCCGCGTGCCGTCGATGGCCAACAAGGTGACCTACGGCTGCGAGGAGCGCGATTGCGCGATCAGGGCCGGGGCCGCCGGGGCGACCACGCTCGTGTGCGAAGGCAAGGACATCCTCTTCCCGGGCTCCAAGCATGCGGTCGGACCCGAGGTCGAACTCGCGATCCGCAGCACCGTCAAGGTGGTGGACAACGATGTGCTGATCATCGGCACCGCCGACGACGTCGAATCCGCGGAGATGGGCGCGGTGATCGCCGGGCTGGAACTGCTCGGCGGCCTGCGCATCAACCGGGACCTCGATGTGGTCTTCAACGAGCGGAGCACCGGCAGCGAGCTGATCTCGCTGGCATTCGCCATCCACAACCTGGTCGGCGGCCTGCCTGTCTGCGCCAAGAGCCGGGACAACCTCGGCATCAGGATCGAATCCGGCATGGTCATCGACAACGCCTACACCGGAGCCGTCCTCGAGGAGGTGATCGCCGTGGGCACCACCATCCGCAAGATCGCCACCTCGGGCCCGTACAAGGGCATCAAGGTAATCGTCACGCCCATCGAGCTGGACAGCAGGGTCATCGCCGCGATCGGCGTGGTCGACGTCAGGTCGATGGCGGGGGTCAACAACCTCATCAGATTGAGGAGTGATGAATGATGGAGTGCAAGGTCACCGTCAACCCCGGAGCCTGCAAGATGAAGACCGTGATCGTCGCCGAGATGGATGAGGACATGAACGTCGTCTTCACCGCGGACACCGAGTGCCAGCACGTCAAGGAGATGATCGATGCGCTCCCGGCGATCTCCCCCTACGAGGAGCTCGAACGCTCCTTCCTGGAGTCCGAGATCTACAAGGCCGCCGCCCGCTGCATCGCCCATCTCGCCTGCCCCGTGCCCTGCGCGATGGTCAAGGCCGCCGAGGCGGCCAGCGGTCTGGGGCTCAAACGCGATGTCGACTTCGTCATCGAGTGACGGGGGCGATTTGCGCTATATGTTTATACCTACGATAGGATTCAGACGGCAATGACAGACGGAGATATCGACAAACCGTTGGAGATCGTGCGCGGCCTCAGAGGCGTGGTGCAGGCTTTCTATCTGGATGACGAGATCCTCGAGCAGATGCGGGAGGAGGAGTCCAAGGTCCGTGCGGCCGGGGACATCACCGTGGACAACCAGGGTTTCGCCCAGGCGCTGGAGCGGGACGCGGTCATCTGCATCATCAAGGACCCGCGATTCCGACCGCCTCCCGATCCCACCGTCCTGCTGATGTCCGGCGAAGGGGAGGTCATGGGGGTCGAGGTGTTCCCCTGGACCTCCGAGGAGTACCTGAACCGGGACGATGTCGCCTGGTTGTCGGATGCCTTCGTGCTGTTCCCCCATGTGAAGGTCGAGGGCGGGGAGCACTTCGTCATGCCCCCGGTGCCGTTCCCCGAATTGGATGAGGCGGACGGATGCAGGGATGTCATCTCCTGCAGCCCGGCACCGACCTGCGACCTCATGATGAGGAAGTACATGGGTTACGCCGACGATGCCAGGCTGGCATCGATCCTCATCGCCTTCAACCGGGACTGAGGCCGCCGCGGACGGGTGAATCCGGGGATGATCCTCAACCGCTGCCCCAAGCACTCGCCCGGTGAGGGCATCCGCACCGTGCCTCCGGCCGCGACCATCGAACGGGTGCTGCCGCTGCTGCCCCTGATGGGCATGGACGAGCCGGAGGAGATCACCGCATCCGACGACGTCGGCATCCCCGTGTTCTCGATCGGCCGCCCCGACGCCCCCGCCGGCAGATTCTACAACGGCAAGGGCCCGACCGCCGAGCAGGCGCTGGCCTCAGGGCTGATGGAGGCGGCCGAGCGCTACAGCGCCGAACGCCGCGAGACGGACGAGGTCGTCTACGGCACCTACGACCAGGCGGTCGGGGTCGGCCTGACCGTCAACCCGCAGGACCTGATCCTGCCGGTCAACACCCTCAGCTACTACCGCAGCGCCGAGATCGCCTGGACCGAGGGCTACGAGCTGCTCCGGGGGGAGCCTGTCTGGATCCCCTCCTGCGCCGTCTTCTACCCCTACCGCGGCGATTCGGACCTGCAGCTCTTCGGCTACCACACCAACGGCCTCGCCACCGGCAACACCCTCGAGGAGGCGGTGCTGCATTCGCTGCTCGAGCTGATCGAGCGGGATGCCTGGACCATCGCCGAGGAGCGCGGTACCCCCGGGACCGACGTGACCGTCGACCCGGATTCAGTGCCCGGGCGGCTGCTGCGGCGGTTCGCCGACGCCGGCGTCGAGGTCCGCCTCAGGGACCTCACCAGCGATGTCGGCATCACGACCATCGGAGCAGCCGCCGACGATGTGCGCACCCGCGACCCGGAGATGCTGACCGTGGGCGCCGGCACCCACCTCGACCCGGCGATCGCCTGCGTGCGGGCGATCACCGAGGTGGCCCAGAGCCGCGCCACCCACCGCCACGGCCGCAAGATCGACGCCAAACGGCGGCAGGATGCGCTGGACCTCGGCTACGAGCGGATGAAGGAGATGAACCGGCTGTGGTACGGGGAATCCGGGCGCAGCGTGCGTCTGGAGGACCTGCCGCAGCTGGCGACGCCCTACGTCCTCGACGACATCGAGGTCGTCCTCGACCGGCTGGTGGCGACGGGTTTCGACATGGTCGCCGTCGCCGACCTCACCCGCGGGGAGATCGGCGTGCCCTGCGTCCGCTGCGTCGTGCCCGGGCTCGAGGTGGCGACGATGGACCCGTCGCGCATCGGGGCGCGGGCGCGGGGACTGCCGTTCAGGCGCTGAATCCCGCCGACGCCGGTATCGGGCGCGACGCTGAAGTCATCTCGCGGACGGCATTCCGCCGCGTGCGGGTCCCGCATCGCGACGGCGTCGCCGCGGGATCGGATTATAGAAGGGTATGCCCCCTCCCGGAGGAGGGGGTAAAGGATTTGTCTAAGGGGTTTACGCTCATCCGCCGCCGGAGGGCATGAAGTCGGAGATGTCCACCTCCGCCTGCATCTCGGCATCGAGATCGGCGGGCAGACCCTTCTTCTTCACGTCCTCGGCGGAGACCTCCGCGGTCCTCGAGGCGGCATCCCGGTACTCCGAGGCGTCGGCCGGGATCAGGCGCGATGCCAGGTAGTAGAGGTCGGTCGTGTCCAGTTTGACCCAGACATCTCCGTCCCTCTCCCTGACCTCGGTCACCTTCCCGACCGTCGATGTCGGTATGTACTTGAGGATGTCGCCCGGCTCCACGGGGATCAGCCCTTGATGACCGCGGATCTCTCGCCGGCGGGCACGAACTCCCTGAGGCCTCCGCGGCCGAACTCCTTCGTGACGTTGGCGTAGTCGAAGACCAGGCTGGGGTCGGCGAAGGCGACGCGGATGAAGGGGTTGGCGCAGTAGGCGTCGCCGCGGGCGGCGTGAGCCGCCTTGGGGATGCCCGCGTAGCCGGACTGGTGTCCGACGTTCATCGCGTAGTTCGGGTAGTTGGGGCCCCTGAGCTCCATCGGCAGGCCCTCGTCGGACCTGTAGCTGAAGGAGTTGGCGGAGCCGCACTGGTCCTGCAGATCGTATCCGTAGAACCCGAGCCTGCCCGACCTCTCCTTGTGCTGGAGCTGCGAGAGGTACCAGCCGTTGACACCGCAGTCGGCGTTACCGGTGGCGAACGCGGTCGCGATACCGGTGGTGGCCGCCGCGATGTTCGCCCTCTGGGACCCGCCGAAGTGGGTCTCCATGATCGCGGGGTACTTCTCGTACATCTCGAGCGCGTAGGTGTTGATCTCGTCGCCCAGCTTCAGGAGGGTGTCGGAGTTGCCTGCGTCGGTGCCGCAGAATCCGCCGTACTTGTCCTTGATCACGTCGATCGAGTGGTACACGTAGTCCTCGAGGATGTTATCCGTGTAGGTGGCGGAGGCGTACTGGGTGAACCCGACGCCGCCGGACATGTACCCGCCGAGGTAGATCTGGTCGTAGACCGCCGCTCCCAGCGCGACCGTCTCGAGGACGGCCCGGCCGGGGTCGTCGGGGTAGACACGGTCGGACTGGACCATATCGGACAGGTATCCGTATGACAGACCGCCGGGCTCGTTGGGCCCCCTGACACGCCTTGCGGGCATCATGGTGCTCATGCCGATCGACTGGTGCTTGGCCGAGTAGGCGAAGTCGGCGATGGCCGCTTCGCCCGCCGCGAGCTTGTACGCGGAGATGAAGGCCATCGAGATCTGCATCGCCGCATGCCTGGAGACGGTTCCTCCGTCCATGATCCTGCCGACGATGGTCGGCACGCGCACGGCCTGCATCATGGTCTTGCCGATCGCCTTCTTGAGCTGCTCCGCCTGCTCTGCGGGGAACAGCTTGTTGATGTCGATCACGAACCTGGGGTCGATCTCGTCGATGATCTCGTCGTTGCCGGAGAACACCTTGACGTAGGAGTCCCACACGAGTGCGGGGTTGATCTCCGCCATGTGCTCCTGAACGACCGCTCCGCCGGGGACGGTGTGGTTGACGACCTCGAGATAGGTGTTGATCGTCTCGGGAGTGACCTCCTTGCCGAGCCTCTTCTCGATGGTGTTGTGCGGGGAGTCGAGTCCGACGAGGACCGTCCTCCTGATGTCGTCCCATGCCTGCTGGATCGCACAGTTGTTGACACAGTGCAGATCGTCAGCCTCCACGTAGATATCCGTGTGGGAGAGCTGGTAGGGCATCCAGGACCTCTGTCCGAGCGGGACGCCGACATCCTGATTCATCATCGGGATGCCGCGCTTCTCCGCGATCGCCTGAGCCGACTTCTGGAACTCAACCTTGCTCTTCGACTGTTTCCAACCTCCGTAGCGGTAGTAGCTGGTATCCATGTCAGTCGGATCCTCTTTGAACTTCTTCTTGCAAGCGTCCATGAAGAGTTTCTGATCTTTCTTAGCTGCCATGATTATTCACCTTTCACTTTGAACGGCCGGTAACCGCCGAGCGTCCTCAGGAGGTGGATCCTGAGGCCGTATTTCGTGACCTCCTGGTCATCGATCATGTCCACGCCGTCGACCCTGAAGATGGTTGTCCTGTTCTTCAGGTCGCTGAGGGATGCGGGCTTGCCGAGGCTGATCCTCCGGTCAAGGGGCAGGGCGACCTGATCCTTGACGTAGACGACCTCCTTCTTGTCGCTGTCCCACACGTATCTCTGCCAGGCGTCGAACATCAGCCCGTTCTCGTCGAGACGGCAGGCGTGACCGTGGACGGTCGCGCCCCTGATGCCGGTGAGAGCGGGGTCGAATGTCTCGTTGTCGATGAGCTCCTTGGCGAGGACCTCGAGGTCCCTCTCCCTCATCTCGATGATCTGCCTGCCCGAGAGCGTACCGGTGTCGATGCCTCTGTATCTGGAGAGGTACATCCAGGCCCTCTGGTAGGGGGAGATCGGCGCGAAGTAGACGGAGTCCGTGAACTGGATGTACCTGATCCGGTCCCCGTGCTTGGCGCCCTCGATGGGCTCAACGAGCTTCCTGATGGGGCACTCCGGCTCCTTGCCCTCCTCGATCGGGGGGTGGATGGACTTGAAGTCCTCGCCGGGGTTCCTGTGTCCCATGATCCTCACGACATCATCCATGGCGATGTCGCGGAGTTTCTTCAGCTTAACCTTGGGATCCAGGTACCTCCTCCTGTTCTCGGCGGGGGATGTGGATCCGGGGTAGAACTGCCTTTTGTATGCTGCCATATTAATTCACCTGTAATCTATCAGCGTAGGTTTGAACTTGGAGTATCTCCCGACATGCATGGAGTAGCCGTGCGTCAGATGCTCATCTGCCGCCGCTCTGATCTCCTCCACCGCGGAATCCAGCTGCTCCTCGTCCTCGACGTCGAGTTCAACGTAGAAGGCGCCAACCTGGTATCGGAGCTCAACCTCGCGATCGCCGACCTTGACGGTGCGGCGTTCGGTATGGTTGTTGTCGAGCCCCTTGTTGGGGCCGCTGCCGAGTACTGCGGGCAGGCTCTCGCCGGTCATGTTGATCTGCCGGGCGCAAGCGACGCAATCCAAGGCGTTGAGCATCTTCTCGGTGGTCTCCACGTTGAGGAGCCTGTCGGAGAAGATCTCCACCTCGGGAAGGGGTATGCCCGCGTATTCCGCTGTCGGTTTCTTACTCATGGGTATCAAACCTTCTTCGCTATCTTCTTCGCCTCTGCGCCTACGAACTGCATAGGCTTGTTGAATTCATCCATGTCACCGAAGACATCCTTGAAGAGTCCGGATGTGGCCTCGGCGGAGAACGTCTGCGTGCCGCCGTCCAGGCAGTTGGCTGCCGTGATGGAGGGGATCATCGTTCCCTTGGCGTGCCTCGTGACGACGTGGTTGCCGTGGAACAGACCGGGACCGCCGCCGCCGTAGATGGAGTGCGAGAAGAACGACATGCCCACACCGACACCGGTCGCCCGGCCGTAGTCGACACCGGGGAGGCCGGTCTCGTGCTCGAGGAGGTCGTTGTAGTACAGGACCGTGCCGGGCACACCCTGTGCAGCCCTCGCCGCTCCGACGTTGACCATGACGGCCGCGTTCTGCCCGGCCGCCGCGTAGGCGTTCCAGAGGGGCAGGTCGTCGGTGGTGTAGATCTTGTATCCGGACGGGAGCTCCTCCTTGACGCGGATGACCCCGTCCTCGATCGCCGTGCCCACCAGGTCCGCGACCACGGTGCCGACGGTTCCTTTCTTGCCGTTCTTCTTGACCAGGTTGTAGACCAGGTTGTTGGCGTTGAGGCCCTGGTATGCGAGCGTGAGCAGGTGGCCACGCTCGAACGGGCCGATCGCGTCGCCCATCTCGAAGGCGGCGCAGGTCTCGAAGATCGCGGAGAGCGCAGAGCCCTGCATCGCGTTCCTGTTGACCAGTGCGACGACGTGGTTGGACATGATGTTCCTGAGTGCGAACCCGGCCCCCTCGTTGTTCTGGGGGATCTCGAGGATGCACTTGAGGTTGGATCCGTCGAAGCCCACGGTCTGCGGGTACTTGCCCCATACCGCGGCCTTCACCATGTTGGCTTTGTACATGGGGACGTCGAACAACTCGACGATCGCCTCGGTGGTCGCGGCTGCGACGACCGTGAATCCGTTGATGTACTCGACACCGGCGTTGGACCTGGCCTCGGGCACGATGACGATGATGTTCTTGCCGTCGCTCTTGATCTTGGTCACGGTGTCGTCACCCTCGGTGACCTGGACCATGCTCTTGATCATGTCGGCGACTTTCTCAGCGTTCTTCACCAGCTCGAGGTCAAGCTCCTTGCCCCGGATCATGACACCTGCCATGGTCCCGGTCTTGAGAGCCTTCTCGATACCGGCGAGATTGATCGCTATAGTCCTCTTCGTGAGAGATGCGATTCTCTTGATCGCGTTGTTGCGCAACGGGCTGATGGCTTCCAGCGGCACGCCTTTCGCAATGCGTTTGCCGTAGTCGTCATACAGATCGATTACGTCCTCGTATTTTGGCATTTCATACCTCCTCTTCTTAATAATATACGGAGAACCGAGAGATCCTCCGCTTCCCCTTGCAATACGCGAGTATGTGTCTTCATTATAAAAACCATGCGAAAAACGATATTGGGAGCCGTTGCGGGCGGTCCGGAGGCCGCCCGGGCGGCATCATCCGGATAGCGGCCGGAGCGGCCGGTTCATCGACTATTATTTAATGATTCTCCGGCGTGTTAAGGTATCGGAGAACAGCATATACCAAATATGCCGTGTTCTGACTCCTTGTTGCTCCGACCGGCGGGATCAGTCGCGTTTGGACTTCTCCATGACACCGGCCTCGAAGCGCTCGAGGCGCTCGACGTACGCCGGGATCTCGGCATAGGGTATGCCGCACCCGAGCTCGTCGGCCCTCATGTCGGTGCGCCGGCGGCAGCCGTAGCAGCCCAGCGAGATGTTGGGCCGGCCGGTGACGACGGGTATCGAGACCAGGTCCTCGCAGGTGCACTGGAAGGGGCTGGTGCTGTAGGTGACCCGCCCGCCGGACTCGGAGGTCTCCAGCGCCGAGAGCCAGTAGATGCGCTCGGCGATATCGATCAGCACCACCGCGTCGGGTTCGAAATCGGCCTTGGCCAGCGGGCAGACGACCTCGCCGACGCAGGGCTCCGGCACCAGGCGGTCGGAGATCATCCGCGCCGCCGATTCGGCGGTGGCGTGGATGCCGAGCGCCAGGTGGTAGTCGCCGCTGGCCACCTTCTCCGGCGTCTCCTTCATGTTGAGCGCCGACGAGCCCACGTGGCAGCTGTGCCGGTCGACCGGCATGCAGAGGCACTCCCCGTCCTTCGCCCTGAATATCGCCTGACAGTGGCTCATCTGCCCCTCGGGGACCTCGCAGCTGCCGGGGTAGTCCTCGCCTTCGCGGATCAGTTTGACCGCGACCGGCTCGTGCCTCAGCCTCAGTATGCGTTTCATCTTCCCGGCGTAGCCGCTGTTCAACTCGAGAATGGAGGGCATGCACGGTGTATGCCGCTGATGATGCTAAAACCCTTCGGGGCGGATGCCCCGGAGGGTAAGGGGTTTATGAGGTGTCTGCGGACCCGCAACTCACTTCTTGTAGGCCTTGATCGCGTCGACCAGGGCCTTCATGTTGTCGTTGGAGGTCGCGGGTGCGACACCGCAGCCGGGGGCGACGACGTTGAAGCCGGCGTCCGCGGAGCGGATGGCTGCCTCCTTGACCTCGGCGGGAGTGCCCTGGAAGAGGGGCCTGACCGACCCGACGTTACCGACCATGGAGACCTTGCCGGCCACTTTCTCGATCGCCTTGAAGGAGTCGACCTTCTCCTCGACGGAGAGGGAGGTCACGCCCAGGGCGGCCATCTGATCGAGAATGGGGTAGGTGTCGCCGCAGATGTGGAGCGAGGTCATGCCGTCGACCTTGGCCAGGCTGTTCTTGATGGACGAACCGGCCGCTTCCTCGAACATGTCGGGTGCGAGCATGTCGGTGGACGCGGAGGGCTCCGAGCACTGGACGATGTCCGCGCCGGCGTCGAGCAGGGCCTGGGTGTAGTTCTTGACGATGGGGGTCACTGCCTCGACCCACTTGTCGACCTCTTCGGGCGCCATCATCATGCCGAAGATGATGTTCTCAGTGCTGACCATGTGGCCGGCGAGGGTGAAGGGACCGGTGTTGCCGGCGATGACCGCGTACTTGTCACCGTGGGATTTCTTCAGCATCCCGACGGCGTCCTGGACGACCTTGACCCTGCCCTCGTTGAGGAAGTCCTCGACGGCGAGGGCGGTGAAGGGGTCGTCGTACTCCCCGGTCATGGGGTCGAATTTGAAGGGGTGCGTCTTGATCATGGGTGCCGCATCGAGCTTGTCGACGGCGACGACACATCCGAGCCTCTCCGCCTCGGCGGTGAGGCAGAACGATGCCCTGACGGCCTCGAACCCGAAGACCTCGGCCTGGGCCGCTGCGAGCTTCGCCATGAGGGCGGCGTCCTTGTGGGCCTCCGGCCAGTGCGCGTCGACCGCATCCATCTGACCGACGGTCGCGGACTGCGTGAACACGGCCACTGCGGGTCGGTCGAGATTCTCTTTGTTCATTGCTGCGATTACTCTGTCTTTCGGAGTCATTGACATGATAGGTGTCTCCCGTTCGTTATGAATGGGACCAAGTTATATAAAGATAAACGTAGGGCCGTTCAGACGGCGCCTGCCCGCGTGCAGGCGGGTCCTCTCACACCTCGGTATCGAGCACGCCGACGAGCTTCCCCAGCGGCAGCAGGCCGACCTCGGTGACGCCGTAGATCTCGGCCGCGGAGAGGTCGCAGGCCCGCAGCGCCGCGGCCAGCGTGTCTCCCGGTTCGGCGGACAGGTCCCTGCCGGAGGAGAAGGGGCTGAACGGCGGCAGGACGATGACGCCCTCCCTCCTGGCATGCACGAAGCACTGCAGCTTGACCCCGCCGGACATGATGCCGGGCACCCTGATCGACGGGTGCTCGTGCCCGATGATGACCGGCCTCCTGCCGGAGTCGACGTGCCCGTGCTCCAGCCGGAAACCGGCCAGGTCGATGTGGTCCCGGGCGTGCAGCCCGAAATCCGAGAGCACGTTCTGGATGAAGTTGTCGTGGTTGCCCCTGATCACGGTGACCTCGGCCGCCTCGGCGATCAGGTCGATGACCGACCCGATCTCCCGGCTCGCCTCGTAGCGCGAGCGGCGGAAATCGTGCTTGATGTCGCCCAGCAGCACCACGTGCCGCGGCTCGTACTTGGAGAGGATGCGGTTGAGCCCTTCGCGGACGGATCCCGTGTTCACCCTGGGTATGTACATCCCCTCGTCCTCCATCGCCCTCTCGTAGCCGAGGTGGAGGTCGCCGAGCACCGCCGTGGGGCCCTCGCCCTCGAGGATCAGGCAGCGCTCGTTGGTGATCCTCACTCCGGGGAGGATCTCGATCGAATCCATGGTCCGGACATGTGCGTTGCGGGATAATAGCCTTCGCCGTCCGGGCCGGCCCGCACCGCCCGGCCGCGGCCGTTCCGAAGCAAATGAGATATATTGGAATATACATCCAATATACTATATGATTAAAAAAATGATAGTGTTGATCGTCGCGACCCTAGTCATCGGGGCCGGCGCCGCCGTCCTCCTCTCGAAGAGCGGCGGGGATGACGGGCCCGTCGACGACGGGGCCGCGGAGGGTTACCCGCGCACGGTCTACGACTCCGACGGGACGGCCATCCTGCTGAACAAGGCGCCCGAGCGGGTGATCGTCGCAGAGATAGAGTACCTGGCCTATCTGGGCGCGGATGTGCTCGACCGGGTCATCCTGGCGAGGGAGGGGACAGGGACCATGCTCTCCGACGAGACCATCATCCGATGGTACGGGTTGGAGGACGTCTGCACCATCGCCGGCAAGACCGGCGAGATGATGGGGATGGTCGAGCGGTTCATCGGCAAGCAGCCCGACCTGGTGCTGCTCAGCAACATACATTCCACCCCCGAGGACCGGGCGGAGTTCCGCAGCACGCTGGAGACCGTCGGCGCCCAGGTGTATTTCTACGACGAGAGCGTCTCGACCACCACAGAGTGCCTCGAGGCGAAGCTCATGCCGATCGCGGAGATCTTCGCCAAGGAGGACCGGGTGCGGCAGCTGATCGACTATGTCGACGGCAGCGTCGCAAGGCTGAGGGCCATGATGGAGGAGTCCGGTCCCCGGGAGGTCGTCGACGTCTACGTCGCGGGCGTGAAGGGCAGGAACCAGCACGGGGTCGAGTTCCTCACATCGACATCTGAATACCAACCGCTGGAATCTTTGGAGGGTTATGTGAACAACATCATCGACATCGGCGGGACGAGTACCGCTATGGGTTTCGAGAACCTATACCAGTACGAGGCCGAGAGCGGAGAGATGGACTTCCTGTTCCTGAACGCCGCCTGCTGGAGCGACTTCCTGAACAAATGGCGGAGCGACACCAGCAGGTTCACGGCGTTGGGTCCGTTCAAGACCGGAGAGGTGTACCTGATAGCGAACCACTACCCGCTGACATACATGACGTTGGCAAGCGCCTACAACATCGCGTCGTGCATCGCACCCGAGGCCTTCGAGGGATTCGACACCGACGGCCAGATCAGGGAGATCATCGACACCTTCTACGGCTCGTCGGAGCTCGGCGGCCTGGTCTACGACGACGTCAGCGGGTACTTCAGGGAAGTGACCGGCATGGATGCGGACTTCGTCTCCAAGGTGGATCTGACCGCGCTCTGACGGCGGCTCCGCTCAAACCCCTTCCCTTCTTTCCTATTTCTGCCCTCCTTCCCCGTTTCCCCTCCGCCGGCCGCCCGGCGTCCGGGGCAACCGTGATATATTGGAATATACATCCAATTACCATATGTCTCAAAAGGTGCTGATAATACTCATCGCCGCACTGCTCATCGGCGGCGGCGTCACCGTCTACGTGCTGAACAACGGGGACGGGGGCGAGGAGGCCCCGGACGGGGTGATATCGGAAGGATACCCGCGCACGGTCACCGACTTCTACGGGGCCGAGATCGTCCTGAGCGGCATGCCCGGCAGGGTGGTCGCCGCCGAGATCGAGTACCTGGCCTATCTGGGCGAGGATGTGCTCGACAGGGTCATCTGGGCCGGCAGGGGGCAGAGCGCATCACCCGCCAACGCAGGTATGATCGAAGCCTACGGGCTGGACGGCGTGTGCACCATGACCGGCAGGATGATCACCATGGCCGAACAGGTCATCGCCAAGAACCCGGACCTGGTCCTGATCGGCGACGGTCAGACCTCCCCCGCCGACCGGGCCGGCTTCCGCGAGGTGCTGGAGGCCGCCGGGATCGATGTCTACTTCTACACCAGCCAGAGCAACCTCTTCTCCGATTCGAAGGAGTGCCTGGAGGTCAACCTCGTACCGATCGCGGAGATCTTCGCCAAGGAGGAGCGGGCGCAGCATCTGATCGATTACGTGGAGACCGAGACCGCGCGGCTGACCGCGATGCTGGATGCCGCCGGCGCGTCCGATATCCCCGATGTGTACGTCGCCGGCGGAGCCGGCAAATCACGGCCGAACTTCCTCGGGTCGTCGCCGGCCACCTACCATCCGATGCTGTACCTGGATGACTACGCGCACAACGTGATGTACGACATCACGACCGAGGAGTACCTCACGATGGAGTTCGAGACGCTCTACGAGTACGAGGCCGGCCACGGTGCGATCGACACGGTGTTCATCAGCATCCCCTGCTGGGAGGACTTCCGGGACAAGTGGCGGAGCGACTCCAGCAGGTTCACGGCGCTGGGCCCGTTCAAGACCGGGGAGGTGTACGCGGTCACCGACTGGTTCCCGCGGGCCTACATGTGCCTCGGCGGCGCCTACCTGCTCGCCCCCGTGATCAGCCCGGGCTCCCTGGGGGACCTCGATCCCGAGGCCGAGGTGCGAGGGCTGATGAACGAATTCTACGGCTCCACTGAGGCCGGCGGCATCGTCTACGACCACATCAGCCGGTACTTCAGGGACACCACGGGCATCGACGGCGACCTCTTCGGCAAGGTGCCGCTGGACGGCATCTGAGGACAGCCGTCCGCGATCCGAGCTCACATGTCCGGAGACAGCGTCCGGGGACCCGGTTCCCGCGAGGGGTACGCAGCCCACAAGGCCAAGAAGCTGATCTGGATCCAGGCGCTGGCGGTGCTCTGCGTCATCGTCGCCCTGGTGTCGCTGGGCATGGGCGCCTACAAGATGTCGATCGGCCAGGTGCTGACGGCCATCATCGAATGGACCGGCTCGGTCGACAACGTGGTCATCTGGAGGATCAGGCTGCCGCGGATCCTGGCGGCGCTGCTGGTCGGCTCCTCGCTGGCCGTCGCGGGGACGGTCATGCAGTGCATCCTGAAGAACCCGCTGGCCTCGCCGTACACGCTCGGCATCTCGAGCGCGGCGGCGTTCGGCGCGGCCATCGCCATCGCCGTCTCGAGCCTGGGCTGGCTGAGCGGGACGGTCGTCGCCGACCTGGTGGGCGGGATGTACGGGATGTCCCTGTTCGCCTTCGGCTTCTCGATGATCGCCGTGGCCGTCGTCATCCTCTTCTCGAGGACGGCGTCGGCGACCTCGGAGAGCATGGTGCTGGCCGGTGTCGCCATCGGCGCCATCTTCGGCGCCGGCCTGTCCTCGCTGCAGTACTTCGTCGACGACAGCACGCTGGCCTCGATCGTCTTCTGGCAGTTCGGCGACCTCTCCAAGGCCTCCTGGGAGGACCTGGGCATCGTCGTCGCCGTCATGGTCCCGGTGATCGCCTACTTCACCCTGCACCGTCTGGACTACAACTCGCTGGAGGCCGGCCGCGAGGTCGCCTCCAGCCTCGGCATCGACACCAGGAGGCTGACCCTGGTGTCGATGACCCTGGCGTCGGTGCTGGCCGCGGTCTGCGTGGCCATGGTCGGCATCATCGGCTTCGTCGGGCTGCTGGGCCCGCATATGATGCGGCGGATCGTCGGCGGCGATCACCGCTACCTGATCCCGGCCTCGATGGTGATGGGGACGCTGATCCTGCTGGTCTCCGATGCGGTGGGCAGGATCCCCTTCGAGTCGCCGGTGCCGGTGGGCATCATCACCTCGTTCCTCGGCGGGCCGCTCTTCCTCTACATCCTCGTGAAACGCAACAGGAGGTCATGAAATGTGCATGTGCATCAACGGTCTGACAGCCTCATACGGCAAGAACAGGGTCCTGGATGATATCTCGCTGATGATCGGGGACGGCGACGTCGTCTCCGTCCTCGGGCCCAACGGCGTCGGCAAGACCACGCTGATCAAGAGCATCTGCAGGATCAGGGACCCCGATGCCGGCGAGGTGTCGCTCAACGGCCGGGACGTCCGGGATTACCGGCCGCGGGAGTTCGCCAGGCAGCTGTCCTACGTGCCCCAGCGGGCGTTCACCTCGACGATGACGGTGTTCGACTCGGTCCTCATCGGCCGGAGGCCGCACATCGACTGGACGGTCACGGCGCATGACGAGGATATCACCTGGGACGTGCTGAAGCTGTTCTCGATGGAGCATCTGGCGCTGAAGCATGTCGACGAGATCAGCGGCGGCGAGCTGCAGAAGGTGCAGATCGCCAGGGCGGTCGTGCAGAACGCCGGGACGATGGTCTTCGACGAGCCGACCAACAACCTCGACCTCGCCAACCAGCACGCCATCCTCGGCATCATCAGGCATATCGTCAAGGTCAACCGCTCCTGCGCCATCATGATCATGCACGACGTCAACACCGCCGCCTGCTACTCGGACAAGTTCATCTTCATGAAGGGCGGGAGGGTGCAGGCGTACGGGGGCGCGGAGACGCTGACCCCGGACGTGATCGAAGCCGTCTACGGCGTCAAATCCGAGGTCCGGCAGGTCGGCGGCACGCCCGTGGTCATCCCGCAGGTGCGGGACTGGGAGGACGTGACCCTGCCGGAGGGCATGCGGGACCGGATGCGCTGCGATGCGCTCTGACCCGGGTGCCGGCCGGTAAAGTATTTTGGCAGGCTCGGCATATCCGCGGACATGGAGGAGGAGCACGGTCTGTCCGGGGATGCGAAGAGGCGGTTCAAGGCCGACCTGGAGACGGCGGTGCGCACCGTCCGCTCGGCGGCAGACGCCCTGGTCGTCACCCACATCGATGCCGACGGCATCACCGCGGGCGCGATCGCCTCGCTGACGCTCGAGCGGCTGGGCATCCCGCACACCGTGACCTTCGAGAAGCAGATCGACGACGAGGCGGTCGGACGCGTCAACGGCAGCGCCGCGGACCTCGTCTGGATGTCCGACCTCGGCAGCGGCTACCTCTCGCGCTTCAAGCGGCCGGGCATCGTCATCACCGACCACCATGTGCCGGAGGCGGGTTTCCGCACCGATCAGACGCGCATCGACCAGTTCTCGGACATCGTCCACCTCAACCCGCACCTGTACGGGATCGACGGCACCAGCGACGTCAGCGGTGCCGGCATGGCCTATCTGTTGGCGCGCGAGATCGACCCGGCCAACCGCGACCTCGCGTACCTCGGGGTGATCGGCGCCGTCGGCGATTTCCAGGACAGCCGCGGCGGCGGCCTGACCGGCTGCAACCGCGCGATCCTGGCGGATGCGGTCGCGGCCGGCGACGTGGCGGTCGAGGAGGACATCCGGCTGTTCGGGCGGGAGACGCGCCCGCTGGTGCAGTTGCTGCAGTACTGCGGCGACCCCTCGATGCCCGGCCTCTCCAACGACCGCGAGGGATGCGTCCGCTTCTTCGGGGAGCTGGACATACCGCTGAAGGACGGGAGGGAGTGGCGGGTGTGGAACGACCTGGAGGTCGATGAGCGGCGGCGGGCGGCGGCGGCGATCATCCGGCATGCCGACGAATCGGGTTCCGGACCGCCGGTGTTCGGCGAGGTCTACACCGTCACCGCCCATGAGCGCGGCACCGGGCTGCGCGACGCCAAGGAGTTCTCCACCATCCTCAACTCGTGCGGCCGCTACGACGACGCCGTGACCGGCCTGCGCATCTGCAAAGGCGACCTGACGGCCCTGGAGGATGCCGAGCGCAACCGCGAGAACCACCGGCGCAACATCTCGGCCGCGCTCGCCCATGTGCGCGACAACAGCCTGGTCAGGGAGCGCCGTTTCATCCAGTACTTCGATTCCGGCCCCGAGATCCGCGAGACCATCGTCGGCATCGTCGCCGGCATGCTGGTCAACTCGGGCCAGGTGCGGCGCGGCCTGCCGCTGATCGCCTTCGCCGAGTCCGATAACGGGCTCAAGGTCTCGGCCCGGTCCACCTACGCCCTCGCCGACCGCGGGCTCGACCTCTCGGCGGTGATGAGCAAGGCGGCCGAGCTGGTCGGCGGCCAGGGCGGCGGTCACCGCGTGGCCGCGGGCGCCACCATCCCCGCCGACCGGCGGGAGGACTTCCTCGGGATCGTCGAGGACCTGGTCTCGATCCAGCTCATCTGATCAGCGTGCGCAGCACCGCCTTCTGCGCGTGCAGCCGGTTCTCGGCCTGGTCGAAGACGACGCTCTGGGGCCCGTCCATCACCTCGGCGGTGATCTCCTGCCCCCGGTGGGCGGGCAGGCAGTGCATGACGATGCAGTCCGGCTTGGCCAGCGACAGCAGGTCGTCGTTGATCTGGTACATCTGGAAGATCTTGACCGCCTTCTCGACCGGCGTCTCGTCGCCCATCGACACCCAGGTGTCGGTGTACAGGACGTCGGCGTCCCTGCAGGCCTCGAGCGGGTTGTGCGAGGCGCTGATGCTGCTGCCGTTGGCGTCGGCGATGCGCGAGGCGTTGAGGATGATCTCGGCGTTGGGCATCCGCGTCGCGGGGCAGCAGGCGACCATGTCGAGGCCGACGATCGCCGAGGCGTACAGCAGCGAGTTGCAGACGTTGTTGCCGTCGCCGAGGTAGACCAGCTTGCGGCCGCGGAACCCGCCCTTCCTCTCCTTGACGGTGACCATGTCGGCCAGCGCCTGGCAGGGGTGCTCGAGGTCGTCGAGCCCGCTGATCACCGGGATGGTGGCGCTGTCGCCGACCTTGTCCATGATCTTGTAGTCGAAGGCGCGGTACATGATCGCGTGCACGAACCGGCTCATCACCCTGGCGGTGTCCTCGACCGTCTCCCCGTGGCCCATCTGCATGCTGGGTACGTCGATGTAGAGGGCGTGCCCCCCGAGCTCGGTCATCGCCACGTCGAAGGATATCCGCGTGCGGGTGCTGGGTTTCTCGAACATCATCGCCAGGGTCTTGCCCCTGAGCGGCGCGCCGTGGTCGCCGCGCTCCGCTTTGAGCTCGATCGCCAGGTCCACCAGGTCGGACCACTCGTCCTTCATGTCGAGGACGGAGATCAGATTCTTCTTCGCCATGCCTGTCCGTAACACCGCGGGTGTAGATATACCCATGCGCCCGGGTGCGCGGGCTGGGATGCCTGCGGGGCGGGTCAGGAGCAATCGACGGCGCAGCATGCACCCGGGTGCGCGGGCGGGGATGCCGCCCGCGTTCCAGAAACATTTATTAACAACCACATAATCAGCGCCATATCATATGGCCCGAGTAGGGTAGCCTGGTTATCCTAGGGGATTGTGGATCCCCCGACTCGTGTTCAAATCTCGGCTCGGGCCCCACCTCTGATATTCTTCGACCGACGGAGGGGACTCTGCCATGACATGGGACGGACCGCTGAACAGAATCGATGACAACCGATGGGAGATACCCTCGGATCACATGCCGGGCATGCTGACCAACGCCGTGATCTACGCCAGCGAGGCGATGATCGGGCAGATCCGGAGCGACAACGCCCCGCAGCAGGCGGCCAACGTCGCCTGCCTGCCGGGGATCGTCGGCAGCTCGCTGGCGATGCCGGACATCCACTGGGGCTACGGCTTCCCCATCGGCGGCGTGGCCGCCGTCGACGCCGACCGGGGGTCGATCTCCCCTGGCGGCATCGGCTTCGACATCAACTGCGGCGTGCGCCTGATCCGCACCGACCTGACCGCGGCCGACCTGGAGGGCCGGATCGGCGACCTGGTCGACGAGCTCTACCGCAACGTGCCCTCGGGCCTCGGCTCCAAGGGGCTGACGCGGCTGACCGAGCGCGACCTGCGCGACGTCCTCACCCACGGGTCCGCCTGGGCGGTCGAGCAGGGCTACGGCTGGGACGAGGACCTGACGGTCACCGAGGAGGAGGGCCGCATGGAGGACGCCGACCCGTCGAGGGTCAGCGCCAGGGCGGTCAAGCGCGGCCTGCCGCAGCTGGGCTCGCTCGGTTCCGGCAACCACTTCCTCGAGATCGACGTCGTGGAGACGGTGTACGACGAGCGCACGGCGAAAGGGTACGGCCTGGAGGAGGGCACGGTCACGATCACCGTGCACTGCGGCTCGCGCGGCTGCGGCCACCAGATCGCCACCGACCATCTCCAGGTGATGGAGCGCTACATCAGGGAGCACGGGGTCGAACTGCCCGACCGGCAGCTGGCCTGCGCCCCCCTGTCCTCGCGCGAGGGCGGCGAGTACTACGAGGCGATGTGCTGCGGCGCCAACTACGCCTGGGCGAACCGGCAGATGATCACCCACTGGACGCGCGAGTCCTTCGAGAAGGTCCTCGGCCGCCCGGCCGAGGACATGGGCATGGACATGGTCTACGACGTTGCCCACAACATCGCCAAGCGCGAACGCCACGCGGTCGACGGCCGCGACACGGACGTGCTGGTCCACCGCAAGGGGGCCACCCGCGCCTTCGCCCCCGGGCGGAGCGAGGTGCCCCTCAAGTACCGCGACCTGGGCCAGCCGGTGATCGTGCCCGGCGACATGATGGCCGGGACCTACGTGCTCGCCGGCCGGCCGGGCGCGATGGAGCAGACCTTCGGCTCGGCCTGCCACGGCGCCGGACGGCAGCTGTCGCGCAAGGCGGCGATCCGTCAGAGCAGCGCCGGGGAGATCCGCCGGGAGATGGCCGACAGCGGCATCTACCTGCGCAGCGGCACCGACGAGGGCCTGCGCGAGGAGGCCCCCGTGGCCTACAAGGACGTCGACGAGGTCATCCGGGTCGTCTGCGACGCGGGCATCGCCGACCGGGTGGTGCGGCTGCGGCCGATCGGCGTGGTCAAAGGCTGAGCATGCGGCGGACGGCCGCGGCCGTCCGCTGCTCCCGGCCCGGGACCGTCGACACCGCCAGCTTCCAGCCGAACGGGTCGCGCGACTGCAGCCCCTTGGCCACCGGCGACAGCCGGGTCAGCGCCTGCACGCCGCCGTCGGCGCCCAGCACCCCCACCCCGGTCTTGCCCGGCCTGGACTTCGCCAGCAGGGCGGACTCCGAGGGCAGGTCGACGATCACCTCCGAGGCGTCCAGGTCCAACCTGGCCGCCAGCTCCGCCTCCAACCGCCGCCTGCCGGCGGACGAGGTGTGCTCCGCCAGCATCGCCGACGTCTCCGCGTCCGCCTCCTCGCTGCGGAGGACGAAGGCGGTCTTGTAAGGGCGGCGCGCCATCACCGAGCGGGCCAGCAGCGACGGCCGGCCGCCCTCGGCGACCAGCGCGGCGACCAGTTCGGCATCGGTCAGGGTGCGCACCTCGGCCAGGTCGAGGTCGGAGCATTCGACCGCCTTGACCAGCATCATCTTGAAGATCCGCACCGTCATGTGGTAGTAGACGGCCGAGTACATCATCGAGCGCGCCATCATCAGACCCTCGGCGGCGACCGCGCCGCTGCGGTCGATGACCAGGCGGCCGTTGTGCACGCGGACGGTGTCGAGGATGCGCTCGACGTCGATCACCCCCCACTTCACCCCGGTGTAATGGGCGTCCCGCAGCAGGTAGTCCATCTGGTCGGCGTCGATCGGGCCGTGGATGATCTGGTGCACATGGTCGCCGGGGGAGAAGCTGGCGCGCCAGTCGTCCGCGGGCGGCTGCGAGCGCGGATGCTCGATGATGTCGCAGACGCGCCCGGCGTCGATGCCGGCATCGGTCAGCATCTCGGCGATCGACGGGAGCCCGCCGTGGAGGTCGGCGTCGCGCTCCGGATAGCCTGGGACGGCGCCGGTGATCAGGTCTCGGGCCATGCGCATGTGGTCCTTGCCGGTGCGCTCGACGATCAGGTCCTCCAGCGTGTGCGAGAACGGCGCGTGCGCGATATCGTGCAGCATGCCGGCGACGGCCACCGCCTCGCGCTCCGGCTCCGCGAGCCCGAGCGCCTCCGCCATGCGGGAGGCCAGATGATAGGTGCCCAGGCTGTGCTCGAAGCGGGTGTGGTTGGCGCCCGGGAAGACCAGGTGCCCCATGTCCAGCTGCCGGATGCTGCGCAGGCGCTGCAGCTCGTGGCGGTCGAGCAGCTCCAGGCGGATGCCGGAGAAGCGGATGCTCCCGTGCACCGGATCGAAGACCGTCTTGCAGGTCCCGGCCTCCGTCCCGTCCCGGCCGTCGCCTCGGCAGGCGGGCATCATTCCCCCGCTTTCCAGAGCCGGTCGCCGACATGGTGCAGCGAGAGGACGGCCTTGCCGGGGGCCTTCGACATCAGCCCCTCCCCCGAGCGCTCGGAGATCCCGACCGCCAGCGGCACCCGGTTGCGCTCGTCCCTGATCCAGACCATGTCGCCGGCCGCGATGCCGGGATCGGCATCGATGATGCCGGGGCCCATGCAGTCGGCCCCCTTGGAGACGAACGGCACCGCCCCCATGTCGACGGTGACCGCCCGCAGCTCGGGCCGGTAGCGGATCAGCCCCCGGACGGTGAGGAACGGACGGCCCTCGTGCACCAGGCCGACGATCTCGCCGTCCGCGAACAGTAGGTCGAAATCGGAGCTCTCGGCGAAATCGACCTGGTCGTCGCCTCCGAACACCGGGACGCCGAGCGCCTCCTCCAGCTGCTCGGAGTACACCCGGATCTCCTTGACCTTCATCCTCTTGCGCTTGCGGATCATTATGCCTGACATCGCGGTACGATGAATCTCCGGATTAATCATCCTTGCGCCCGCAGGCCGGCGGACGGGGTGCTTATATCCCCCGAGCGCATGTTACGGGGCGAGAGCATGGGAATCAACATAGGCATACGGGAGATGGAGGCGGAGAGCGCCCTCTGCAGGGGGATGAGGTCGGAGATCGTCAAGGCGAAGGTGGATGGCATCGCGGGATTCGAGGACGTCTCGGAGTACGACACGCTGGTGACGCTGGAGAAGGCGCGCGGGCTGTTCCCCGACTGGGAGGGCTTCACCAAGCGCAACCGCATCGGGGACGACGTCGACGCCGTCTACCTGACTAAGGTCAGGGACGCGGGCGACATCGCCCTGCTGGCGCCTTTCAAGGAGAAGCGGTTCACCGGATGGGTGCCGCTGGAGGGGCTGTCCGACGAGCGCCGCGAGGCGGTGCTGGCGGCCTCGAGGCCCGAGAACCGCGTCAACGGCTGGGACCTGGCCGGATTCGATGAGATGAAGGAGATCTGCGGACGCTGCAAGCTGTCCTGGGACAAGGGGAGGGGCTGCATCGGCACCTTCGGCCCCGACAACAGCCTGCTGCCGGGGATCGCCGCCCGGCACGGCTGCGCCATCATCGCCGCCGTGCCCGAGTCGGCGGCGGCCGGGAGGATCCACACCCCCGCCGAGGCGGCGGTGATGCTGGAGGAGGTCGAGAAGCTGACCGCCGTGCTGCCCGACGAGGGCAAGATGATGGTCAGGCGCTACTCCGGCCCGCTCGAGCGCCTGGGCGCGGTCGGCAGGATCTCAGTCGAAGAGGGCTGCGGCTTCTACTTCTTCTGAGCCGCTCAGGCGTCGTACCCGTTGAGCCTCAGGATGGCCCAGGCCATCTCGCGGGCCATGCGGGTGACGGCGCGCATCCCCTCCTTGTCCTCGAGGTACTGGGGGGAGTTGAGCGCGGTCAGGACCGGGGCAGGGTTGCCGCCGACGACGATCATCTCGTTGCGGAGCATCCAGCTGACCAGCTGGGCGTGCACCATCGAGCCGCCGTCGTGGGCGTTGACCACCATCGCCGCCCCCACCTTGCGCCTCAGGCCCATGTCGCCGGTCTCCAGCGGCAGCCCGGCCCGCTCGAGGAAGATGCGCATCCGGCTCGAGCTCGACCCGTAGTAGCAGGGGGAGGCGAGGATGATGCCGTCGGCCCGGCGCAGGCGGTCGAGGATGTCGTTGAGGTCGTCCTCCTCGATGATGCAGCGGCCGTCGCCGCGAATCATGCAGGAGCGGCAGTCGTTGCACTGCAGCAGCTCATGGGCGTACAGCTGGATCTGCTCCACCTCGATGCCCTCCTTCTCGATCTCGTCGAGTACGTCGTTGAGGGCGTTGCCGGTGTTGCCGATCAGACGCGGGCTGCCGTTGAGGGCGATGACTTTCATGGATGGCGGCAAGGGCGGGTGCCGATAAAACACTTATGCAGTCGGCCCGCCGCGCATCTCGATCGCGCGGATGATGTTGCGGTCGGGGTCGAGGAGGGCGGTGCTGACCCCCCACGGCTCCCGCCGCGGATGCTGGATGAAGGTCACGCCCTCGTCGACCAGGCGGCGGTGGAGGTCGTAGGCGCTGTCGACGCCGATGTAGATGCCGGTGTCGGTGCCGACGATATCGGAACGGCGCAGGATGAAGCGGGCCTCCTCGCGCATCACGCCGATCTCGCCGTCGGCGCGGTAGACCTCGCTCATGCCGAGCAGGTCGGTGTAGAAGCCGAGGCTCGACTCGGGGTCGCTCACGGGGATGACCGCGACGAACAGATTCCGCGGCAGCCCCTCGCCCGTGTACTTGAAATCCCCGCCTCCGGGGTCCCCCAACGGCATGCCGCGGGCATCGGCGCCCGCCGATATATCCCTTATGCCGGGCATGTTTGATAGCTTTATAAGCGCGGTCCTTCATCCGAGTCCTCATAAGGAGATTTCTGCAGATGACCAAACCGATGCTGAGCGAGAAGGATATCGAGGAGCAGACGAGGCTGCACGACAGCCTCGCCAGGATCAAGCACGTCATCATCGTGATGAGCGGCAAGGGCGGAGTGGGCAAGAGCACCGTCTCCTCCAACCTGGCGATCGCGCTGTCGATGGCCGGGCATCAGACCGGGCTGATGGACATCGACATCACCGGCCCGAACATCCCCAAGATGTTCCGCGTCGAGGACGAGAAGCTGACCGCGGAGGGCGACCGGCTGATGCCGGTGATCGTGCCCCCCTCGCTCAAGCTGATGTCGATGGCGTTCCTGCTGCCCGACCGCGATGCGGCGATCATGTGGCGGGGTCCGATCAAGATGACCGCCATCAAGCAGTTCATCGAGGACGTCGAATGGGGCGACCTCGACTACCTGGTCATCGACATGCCCCCGGGCACCGGCGACGAGGCCCTGTCGATCGTGCAGCTGATCCCCAAGGCCGACGGCGCGATCATCGTCACCACCCCTCAGGACGTGGCGCTGCTCGACAGCCGCAAGAGCGTCACCTTCGCCGCCCAGACCAACATCCCGGTCATCGGCATCGTCGAGAACATGAGCAGCTTCGTCTGCCCGCACTGCGGCGAATCCACCGAGATCTTCAAATCCGGCGGCGGCGAGGCCGCCGCGGCCGAGCTGGGCATCCCGTTCCTCGGGCGCATCCCGCTGGAACCGGCCGTGGTGAGGTCCGGGGATGAGGGCATGCCGGTGGTGATCGCCGAGCCGGAATCGGCCTCGGCGAAGGCTTTCATGGCGGCCGTCGACCGCATCGTCGCCATCGTGGGGAAGGAATGAGGATCGGCGTCATCTCCGAAGGGGAGACCCTGGAATCCTACGTGGCCGACGATTTCGGCCATGCGCCCTTCTTCCTCATCGTCGACTCCGAGACCATGGACTATCAGGTCGTGGTCAACGAGCACGCCGACGTCCTCGAGGGCGCCGGCATGCTGGTGGCCGAGGCGATCGCCGGGCTGGGGGTCGACGCCGTCATCGTCGGCGGCATCGGCCACCACGGGATGGCGATTCTGCGGAAGGCCGGCATCCACGTCGCGGCCGACGAGGAGGGCCAGGTCGGGGAGGCCGTCGGGGACCTGGTCCGGAGACTGGAGCGGATACGCTCGTTCGAGGCCCGGGGCTCAGACTGACCTGCGCTCGCCCCAGATGACCTTGTGCAGCTGGGGTAGCACCCTCACGTCCAGGCGCCGCATGACCACCTCGTCGGCCAGCGATTCGAGGTCGGTGCCGCCCGCCGGCGTGAAGATGACGTTGGCGGCGGTCGCGTTCTCCTCGAGGAAGCGGATCGCGTGATAGAGGTCCTGCTTGTCGGCGATCACGAACTTCAGCTGGTCCTTGGCGGTCAGCATCCTCAGGTTGGGCAGGTGCATCCGCGCCTCCATGCCGGAGGAGGGGCACTTGATATCCATGCTGATGATCAGGCGGGGATGATCGGGCACGCCCGAGAGATCGACCGAGCCGTTGGTCTCCAGCACCACCCTCCTGCCGCTTTCCAGCAGGCGCTCCAGCAGTTCCGGCATGTCCTCCTGCAGCAGCGGCTCGCCGCCGGTGACGCAGACGTCGGCGGCGTCGCCGACCAGCTCCATCACCTCCCCGGCGCTGAACTCGATGCCGGGCTCCTCCCGGGCGTAGACGGTGTCGCACCAGCTGCAGTCGAGGTTGCAGCCGGCGGTCCTGATGAAATAGGTGGGGACGCCGATCAGCAGCCCCTCACCCTGCAACGATCTGAAATGCTCGCAAATCCTCATATCGAATCACTCGTAGATTATCGGGTCCTCGTCCCCCGCCTCGGCGAAGCCCCTGAGCCGCAGCCGGCAGGAATCGCAGCGGCCGCAGGCCGCCTCTCCCCCCTTGTAACATGACCAGGTGAGCTCCAGCGGCGCGCCCAGGCGCCGGCCGAGCCTCACGATGTCGGCCTTCGATGCGTGCAGTATCGGGGCGACGATGCGGATCGGGTCCCCCTCGGCCCCGGCCCTGGTGCCCGCTTCCAGCATCCGTTCGAAGGCCTCGATGAACTCCGGGCGGCAGTCCGGGTAGCCGGAGTAGTCGACGGCGTTGACGCCTATATAGATCCTGTCCGCCCCGATCGACTCGCAGAGTCCGGCGGCGAGGCTGAGGAAGATGATGTTGCGGGCGGGTACGTAGGTCGACGGTATCTCGGCGGCCAGGTCGCCCTCCCGGTCCTCGGGCACCTCGGCGGACGCGTCGGTCAGCGAGGAGCTGAACAGCCCGGGGTCCAGGCCGGCCACCCTGTGGCTGACGCCGTAGCGGGCGCAGACGGCGCGGGCCGATTCCAGCTCCCTGCCGTGCCTCTGCCCGTAGCTGAAGCTCAGCGCCGTGACCTCGCAGCCGTCGGCCAGCGCCCGGGCGAGGACCACCGTCGAATCCAGACCGCCGGAGAGGAGGACGACCGCCTTCATCGCAGCACCTTCGTGGCCCAGGCGGTCTGTCCGCGCTCCTCGTCCAATCCGACCGAGATGCTGGAGACGTTCCCGGGCAGGTCGGTCTCGGCCGCCATCCGCTCGGTCAGCAGCAGCGCCATCTCCTCGGCGGTGGTCGCCGTCACGTCGAGGATGACCACGTCCTCCTCGGGGAAGACGTAGCGCTTGCCGCAGACGACCACCTCGACCGAGCCGTCGGCGACGGAGATCCGGGCATCGGGGGAGCGTCCGGGCAGCAGCACCATGTGGTCCAGCTGCTCGATCATCTCCTTGAGCTTGCGTTTGAGGATGACGAAATCCATGATCATGCCGTCCGGGCCGACCTCGCCCTCGAGGCGGAGGCGCATGATGTAGCTGTGGCCGTGCAGCCGCGAGCACTTCTCGTGACGGGGTATGAAATGGCAGGATGAGAACCTGAGCCCCGAGTAGCCGCCGTCGATCTCCAGGATCATCCCGTCACCCCGCAGAGGCGCATCGCCAGGCGCAGCGCGTCGGTGTAGTCGGATTTACCCCGGGAGGTGTCGACGAACACCGGCGCGATGTTCAGCACCGGTGCGCCCAGTGCCGATGCGCCGCCGAGGTAGTGCATCGTGCGGAAGATGATGTTGCCGGTGATGCCGTCCGGGGCGATGATGAGATCGGCTTCGGCGACGGCCTCCTCGATCATGATGCGCGAATTGTAGGCGTCGACGCCCTCCGCGGCCAGCAGCTCCACCAGCGCATCGGCCTCATCGATGGAGCGGTCGACGGCGGGGCAGCGCCCCTTGTCCTCGGCGCGGCCGCCGGACATGACCGCCACCCTGCCGCCGGCATCCAGCCGCCGCATGAGCTCCAGGGCCCGGCGCACGGTGTCCAGCTTCTGCTCCACCGTCCAGCACTCGTCGATGCCGACCGGGGCCAGGAAGACCGTCCTGCCGGGTGCCGGCTCCAGCAGCACCAGCCGCTCGAGGGCGGGCACACCGGTCGCCGACCGGAGCAGCGACAGCACCTCCGATGACGGCAGGTCGCCGCGCACGGCGGCGTCGATCCTGCCGGAGACGAGGTCGCCGACCAGCAGCCGCGGGTCGTCGTAGACGACCGCCCGGTCGTCGCCGACCGCGCGGACGCTCTCCTCCACCACCCCTCTGCCGGTCCCGCGTCCGATGCCGACGCGGACATCCGGCAGGTCGCCGGCGAGGAGGCTCTGCGATGAGATCATGGCCGGCACTAGACGCTCGTGCATATTAAGGATTTGCACGGACGTCAGATGCAGTCGAAACGGTACTCCTCCCAGCTGCGCAGGCCGAGGACGTGGTCGACCTCGGTGACCGTCAGCATCGGGCGGGCGTAGCGCGAGGCGTCGTCCATCGCCACCCGGGGGCAGCCGGTGCAGACGTAGGCGTCGACGCGGTAGGGGAGCAGGGCCTCGGGGGAGATCTCGTCCAGCAGCAGCATGCGGGCGGTGCGGCCGTCCCGCCGCAGGCGCCCGCAGATCGCGCGGGCCTCCGGCGTGCGGTCCTGCCCGGCCTTGCCGCAGACGATGACCAGGAAGTCGCGTGCCGGCCGGGCGCTCTCGATCGCCGCGAACCGCCGGCGCAGGAGGCGGTCGCGCGCCTCGTCGACGTCGCGCAGCTCGCCGGTCAGCGGGTTGAGGATCCGCACCGGACGGCCGGAGCCGATGCTGGCCGCCAACGGATGGAAATCGCCCTCGGCGAGGAGGATGAACATGTCCGCATCGTCCTCGACCGCGGTCGCCGCGCTGCAGTTGCAGCCGAGCACCTGCCCGGGATGGTGCAGCCTGCCGTCCCCTTTGCCGATGAGGGCGGTGCGCCCGGTGGCCTCGACGGCCTCCTTCAGCGCCGGCAGCAGCGCGATGTGCTGCACCGTGGCCAGCAATCCGATCCGCTGCGGCAGCCCCTCCAGGAGGGCGGGCAGGCCGTCGGGCAGGCCGGCGCGCACCCCGACCTCGACGTGGAGCACGTCGGGGTCGCTGCCCATGTCGGGTATCGGCGCGTGGCCCAGGTGGACCAGCGCATCCGCGTGCCTGCGGTAGTCGATGAAAAGGTCGCAGGCGCCGTAGCACGGGTGGCCGAGGATCAGGACCTCGGCCCCCGTGGCGTCGGATATGGCATCCGCCAAGCCCAATGCGGATGTCTTCAGACCCTCGGGTAGCTGTAGGGCGACGGTGCGGTAGCCGCCGTCGCGCACCCATGCCGCGATCCGGTCAGGGTCCAGGTCGTACATGCATCAGAGCATCAGTTGACGTGCTCGATACCCTGTTCGACATCGATGTAGCACGGAGTGGGGAACTTCATCGAAGCCCTCCACAGGGCCTGCTTGGCGAACTTGATGCTCCCCTTGTCCGCAGAGGTGCGGATGGTGATCACGGCCTGGTCGCGCTCGAGCCTGGCCGCGGTGCCGACGTTCTTGCCGAAGGCACGGCGCATGCCGCTCGAGACACGGTCGGCTCCCGCGCCCGTGGCGAGCTTGTTCTCCCTGAGGACGATGTGGGGGTAGGTCCTGATCTTCAGGTTGTAGTTCTGCACGCCGACCTCGGAGGACATCAGCCTGTTGGCGGCGATGCGTCCGGCTTCAAGGGCGGTGTGCCTGATCTGGACGCGGTTCTGCACCTTCAGCGTGAGCACCACGGGGAAATCGGCCCTGAGGTTGCCCATGTCGAACTGGGCGATCCTGCTCCCGGGGACGCCCCTCATGTATTCGCGGCGGGTGTTCGCCTGTCCTGTGATCCTTCTGTACATCGATGCGGGCTTCTTTGCCATTTATAACACCTTGATATATCCTGATGGATGCGACAATCTCAAATCCATATTTAAAGACTGTCATGAACGGCCCGCCGTCACGGCCGGCGCGCGCTGGCCGTCCCCGTGCCGCGAGGGCATCCGTGCCGGCACGGAGGGCCGGGGGGACGGCTGACACGGCATCTTATACGGGAGGATGTTGATAAAGATTTATATCCGGGCGGTTTGTAGTCGGGACGGTATGTCGAGGAAACGCCTTTCCAGGAGCGCGGCCGCCCGCATCGGCGACGAACGGATAGCCGTGCTGCTGGAGCTGGCGGAGCAGGCGGTGCGCGACGGCCGGGACGACCGGGCGGTGCGCTATGTCGACCTGGCCCGGCGCATCGGCATGAAGACCAGGACGCCGCTGCCGTCCGGGTTCCGCTACTGCAGGGGCTGCCTGCGGCCGCTGATCCCCGGGCTGAACTGCGACGTCCGGCTGACCGGGCGCAAGGTGGTCACCACCTGCCGTTCGTGCGGGACGCTGCGGCGGGTGCCGTATCTGAAGGAGAAGAAGAGAGATGACTGAGAAAGAGGCGAGGAAGGAGATCATGAGGCGCGCGGCCGACCTTAAGGCCAACGTGCGCATCGGCAAGGACGGCCTCGATCAGGGGATCGGGGACGAGATAGCGGCGCAGCTGAAGAAGCACCGCATCATGAAGATCAAGGTGCTGGACAACGCCGACGGGGACGTCGGGGAGCTGGCGCAGCGCATCGCCGAGGCGAACGACGCCGTCGTCGTCGACATCCGCGGCGGCGTGATGGTCATCACCGACCGGCGGACCTGGAACTCGCTGTCCCAGAAGCGGTTCTGAGGCGGTCGCATGCTCGACGTCAACATCATCAGGTCCGATCCGGAGGCCGTCCGGGCGATGCTCGCCGACAGGAACAAGCCGGCCGACGTGCTCGACCGCTTCCTCGCCGCCGACGCCGAGTGGCGGGAGCTGACCCAGCGCGGCAACGGGCTGCGCCGGCAGAGGAACTCCGAATCCCAGCGGATCGCGAAGCTGCCGGCCGGCGGGGAGAAGGACGCGGCCATCGCCTCCATGCGCGGCATCAGCGACGAGCTCAGACGGAACGACGAGCGGATCGCCGCCCTCGAGGCCGAACGCGACGACTGCGTGCTCAACATCCCCAACATCCCCCACGAGTCGGTGCCGGTCGGCCCCGACAGCACCGGCAACGTCGTCGTCTGCGAGCACGGCGCGCGCCGCAGCTTCGATTTCACCCCGAAGGAGCACCCCGAGCTCGCCGAGGGCCTGGACATCATCGACTTCGACCGCGGGGTCAAGGTCGCCGGCAGCGGATTCTACTGCCTCAGAGGCGACGGCGCCCGCCTGGAGCGCGCTCTGATCTCGTACTTCCTCGACTCGCACCGCGCCCGCGGCTACACCGAGGTGATGCCCCCGATCATCGTCAACCGCGACGCGCTCATCGGCACCGGGCAGTACCCCAACCTCAAGGATGACATGTACCACATCGAGCGGGACGACCTCTTCCTCAACCCGACCGCCGAGGTGCCGGTCACCAACCTCTTCCGCGACGAGATCCTCGAGGCCGGCCGGCTGCCGGTGAAGTACGCCGCCTACCTGCCGTCGTTCCGCCGCGAGGCGGGACGGCACGCCGACACCCGCGGCATCATCCGCGTCCACGAGTTCAACAAGGTGGAGATGGTGCGCTTCGTGCTCCCGGAGACCTCCTGGGACGCGCTCGAGGAGCTGCGTGAGGACGCCGAGCTGCTGATACGGGGCCTCGGCCTCCCCTACAGGGTGCTGCTGCTCTGCACCGGCGACATGAGCTTCTCCTGCGCCAAATGCTACGACCTCGAGCTCCACGCGCCCGGCAAGGACGCCTGGCTCGAGGCCTCCTCCTGCTCCAACTTCACCGATTTCCAGGCGCGCCGGGCACGGATCAAGTACCGTCCGGAACCGCACCTGAAGAGCGAGTTCGTCCACACCCTCAACGGCTCCGGCCTGGCCCTGCCGCGGACGATGGTGGCGGTGCTCGAGAACTATCAGAACCGGGACGGTTCGGTGACCGTCCCCGAGGTGCTCCGGCCCTACATGGGCGGCCAGGAGATCATCGCGGCCAGACGCTGAGATCAGATGTCCATGGCGCGGAAGTCGGCCAGCAGGCCGCGGGCGCCGATGCCGTCATCGCCGCGCTCCAGGATCGCACCGATCTCGCGCTCGCCGTCCCTCAGCGTCTTGGAGGTGATGCCGTAGCGGCCGGAGATGTGCGCCTCCATGAACGCCGCCAGGCGGTCGCAGGCCTTGATGTCGCCGCCTCTGCGCCCGGCCTCCGGGGCGCCCGGGAGGTCCGAGAAGGGGTCGTAGACCATCAGCCTGAGCTCGTCCCTCCAGCCCTCCGGGATCAGCGGCATGATGCGCGACTCGAACAGCTCGCGCTCATAGCTCTCCAGCAGGGCCGGCAGCCCGTCGACGTTGGCCTTGACCGGGGTGATCACGTCCTTGGTCAGCACCTCCGGCAGGTCGTGGAACAGCGCCGTGTGGTAATCCAGGTAGCGCTGGCGGCCGCCCGCCCCGATGTCCATGTCGCTGAGCTGGATCATCACCGCCACCATCAGCGAGTGGCCGAGCACGGTGGTCTGCGGGATGCGCGGCGTCCGCGCCCAGCGCTTCTGGAAGCGCAGCTGGCCGATGAGGTCGAGCATGCCCGAGATGCCGCCGTCCTCGGTCAGCATGCCGACCCCGGCGAGGTCGGCGTGCTGGTTGATCTGCTGGTCGATCTCCTCGCGCGTCCGCTCGATGCCGTACATCTCGCGGTTGGCGGGGTAGATCGCCCGGAACTCCCACCTGGTGGCCAGGTAATGCGCCGCCCGGGAGATCTGATCCTCGGTCGTGGTCCGGTCGGAGACCAGGTAACACTCCAGCCCGTCGACGAAGCTGCCGGGCGCGTCGGGCACGTTGCGGAGGAGGTCTTCCAGGACGTACTCGTTGACCTGCTCGGGCTTCTCGCCGCTGATGCGGTGGTACAGCTGCGGCTTGAGGTCGGTCAGCGCCAGGCGCGCGATGAAGGAGTAGAGGTTGCCGGTGATGATGCGGTCCCAGTCCAGGCGCCGTCCGCCGTCCTCCTCGACCTTGCCCAGGAGCCAGGAGACGGCCGCCTTGTGCGCCTGCTTGTCCAGCTCGGTAAGGTCGATCGTCCGCAGGTGGTCGTTCCACCGGTGCATGCTGGCCGCGCCGAAGATGTAATGCAGCAGATCGGCGCTCAGCGCCCTGCCCCCCATCCGGCTCACCGCTCCCGGCCGACGATGCCGATGAGCTCCTCCTCGATCCGCCGGTAATCGGCCTCGGATTCGCGCTCGATCTCGGTCAGGTCGAGGATGTAGCCGGTGCTGTCGTCGGCCTCGTCCAGCGCCTGCTCCGTGCGTTCGGCCCGGATCCTGACGGCCAGCTCCCTCCTGATGCCGACCCCCTCCAGGTACCCGAACGCCATGCCGAGCACCGCGAAGAACAGCCCCATCAGGAAGACCGCGATACCGATCCACGGCTCCATCCCCACCGGATATCCGAGGTACATCGCCGTCCCCGACACCAGGAACACCAGTCCTAGCAGGTCGAAGACCAGCCATGCCCTCCTGTCTATGCGCACCATGGATGCCTCGTATCGCATATGGATAAATAATATGGCGCATCGCCGGACCCAACGGATAATAACCCCGTCGCCGATTACCGTGCATGAAAGTATCCAAGCGCCTGGACGGGATCCCGGCCTCCGGCATCAGGAAGATGTTCGACCTCGCCGGACCGGACTCGGTCAACCTCGGCCTGGGCGAACCGGACCTCGAGCCCCCCGCCGCCGCGGTGGAGGGGATGCACCGGGCGACCCTGTCCCGGAAGAACAAGTACGGTCCGACCGCCGGCATCCCCGAGCTGCGCGAGGCGGTCGCCGAACGGTCGTCGGCCTACGGCGAGGTGGCGGCGGGGAACGTGATGATCACGCCGAGCGGCTCGACCGCCCTGTTCGCCATCGCCCAGTCCTTCCTCGACCCCGGTGACGAGGTGCTGGTGCCCTCCCCGGGTTTCGTCGTCTACGGCCCGCACGCCGCCCTGGCCGGGGGCCGGTCGCGGGAGTACCGGCTCACCGAGGGGAATTTCCAGCCCGATGCCGACGACATCGCCTCGCTGATCAACGACCGGACGAGGATGATCGTCGTCAACTCGCCGTCCAACCCCACCGGCGGCATCCTGGACGCGGCGGCCAAGCGGGCGCTGCTCGACCTGGCCGAGGACCACGGCCTGCACATCGTCTCCGACGAGGTCTACGAGCCCTTCATCTACGAGGGGGAGCACGTCTCCTTCCTCGACCGCCCCGACCTCGCCACCGTGGTGGGCGGTTTCTCCAAGATGATGGCGGTCACCGGCTGGCGGCTCGGTTACATCTGCGCGTCCGAGGAGCGCATCGAGGCCCTCACCAAGATGCAGTACCACATCTGCGCCAACCCGCACATGCCGTCGCAGTACGGGGTGCTGGCGGCGATGCCGGGCATCGAGGGGTACCTGGAGCGTTCGCGCGGCATCTACCGGGCGCGGCGCGACCTGATCACCAGGCGCATCGACGGCATCGACGGGCTGAGCATGGAGCCGCCGCGCGGCGCGTTCTACGCCTTCCCCCGCTACGACATGGACGTCAAGTCGGAGGAGATCGCGCTGGAGGCCGCCCGCAACGGCCTGATCTGCACCCCGGGATCGGCGTTCGGCACCCACGGCGAGGGGCATCTGCGCTTCTCGTACGCCGCCGGAGAGGATAAGATAAATGCGGGCATGGACATCCTGAGCGATGTCATCGGGAGATTCAGGAAGTGATTGATATGGAAGGCAACGATCCCAACGCCCATCTGTTCGGGCATGAAGAGCAGGACGGCTCCGATATGGTATGCAGGCAGCTCTACGACAAGAACCCCGTGCGCGTCGACGCCCTGGGGGACCTGATCTACGGGGAGCTGCGCGAGATCATCGACGGCATGGAGGACCTCGATGCCGAGGCCGGGGCGCAGATGCTGTTCAAGATGACCGCCAACAGCGTGCTGGACATGGTGATGGACGCGGTCCCCGCCGAGGTGGGGCTGGACGTCTCCTTCTCCTTCGACATGCTGCTGGGGGTGGCGCTGACCAACCGGAAGCACGGCGTCAACCTGTTCAAGGAGCACGAGAAGGCGCTCGCCGGCGTCAGGCCGTCGGGGTTCGATACCGATGAGCTCTACAGGCTGGCGCTGGAGGAGTTCGAGGAGAAGTGGTGGGACCTGCCGCAGCCGATGCTCAGCCAGCGCACCCCCAACGACGCCATCAGGGAGATCCTCTCCGAGTACGGGCTGTCCGACTGATGACCCCCGTCACCGCCTCCGCCCCCGGCAAGTTCGTGATCCTGGGGGAGCACGCCGTGGTCTACGGCGAACCGGCGATCGCCCTGGCGATCGACCGCAGGTTCAGCGTCAGCGTCGCCCCGGGGCCCGGTTTCCGGATCAACGGGGAGGCCGCCGACATCGATTCCAACCCGCACATCCGGCATATCGCCTCGCTGCACGGGATGCGCTCGTTGCATCTGCACTCCGAGAGCCGCATCCCCCCGGGCGCCGGCCTGGGCTCCTCGGCGGCCCTCTCGGTCGCCTTCTCCGGGGCGATGCGCCGGCTGCACGGGCTCGACGCCGACCCCGAGGCCGTGGCCAACGAGGCCTTCGATGCCGAGTTCGCCGCCCAGGGACGGGGCAGCCCGATGGACACCTCGGCCAGCACCCACGGCATGGGGGTCTCGCTCAACCTGCCCGGCCACGGCCGGCCGCTGTGGTCGATCGAACGGGACGGCAACCGCTGGGACATCCGCGACATCGACGTCCCCGAGATGACCTTCGTCATCGGCCACACCGGCATCCGCGCCTCCACCGGGGCGCAGGTCGAGAAGGTGCGCAAGTTCCGCGGGCGCAACCGCTTCGCCGCCGACATCATCGAGGAGATCGGCGACATGACCGTCGAGGGCATGGACGCCCTCCGGCGGGACGACCGGACGGAGCTGGGGCGGATCATGACCTACGACCACAAGCTGCTCTCGATCCTCGGCGTCTCCTGCAGGGAGCTCAACAAGCTGGTGGACGCCTCCCTGCCGCACGCCTACGGGGCGAAGCTGACCGGGGCCGGCGGCGGCGGCTGCATGGTGGCGCTGACCGACGAGCCGGAGAAGGTGGCCGGGGCGATCCGCTCGCGCGGCGGGACGCCGTTCACCGTGCGCACCCGCGTCGGGGGCCTGGCCGTCGGGCGCTGACGCTCGCCGGTCACAGGATGGGGAGAAGGTAAGGGGCGGCCCGGGGGCCGCGTTTATGATTCAGATCAGGTGCTCGAAGCCCTCGACCACCTTGGGGAACCGCTCCTTGACCGTCCTGAGCAGGTTGTGGACGTTGACCTCCTCGATGTCCGAGGTGGAGATCAGCCGCACCAGCTCGTTTATCGTCTCGTCATCGAGCTCGGCCAGCCGCTCCTTGGCCATCCAGTTGCGGTAGAGCTTGTCCTCCATGCGGTCGCGCCACATCTTCTCGTACGGCATCAGCGCCGCCTTGGAGAAGTCGCCCCCGGCCGCGGCCGCGACCAGCACCTTGCCGGCGTACATGCCGGTCCTGCAGGCGTGGCAGATGCCGCCGCCGGTCAGCGGGTCGATGACCCGGGCCGCATCGCCGACGAGGATGAGGTTGTCATCCACGGCGCAGTCCAGCCCCGGGCAGGTGGAGACGAACCCGGCCGCCACCTCGACCGGCTGGCTGTCCTTGAAGCGCGGATCGGTTGCGAGGAAGCGGTCCAGGTACTCCCTGGGCTCGCCGCCCTTGCAGAGCGGGCCCATGACGCCGATGCCGACGTTGGCCACCCCGCCCCCCTTGGGGAAGATCCAGAGGTAGCCGCCGGGCGCGATCGAGCGTCCGATGATGAACTCGCAGTACTCCATGTCGGCATCGCAGTTGACCATGCGGTACTGGATGCAGGAGTTGAGGTCGTTGAGCTTGAGCTTGGTGTCGATGCCCGCCCATCTGCCGACCTGGGACTCGTAGCCGTCGGCGGCGACCACCGCCTTGGCGCGGATCTCCGCCTCCTCGCCCATGCTCTTGATCCTGATGCCGGCGATCCTGCCGTCCTCGCGGATGATGCCCGTGCAGGAGGTGCGCATCATCAGCTTCGAGCCGGCCGCGACGGCGTCGCGGGCCAATGCCTTGTCGAAGAGGTGCCTCTCGAGCACGTAGCCGACCTCGGTGCCGGCCTTGCTCTCGTCGAGCTTGAACTGGGTGCCGTCGGGCGATTTGATGACCGCGCCGATCATGTCGGCGCGGATCCAGAGCGGATCGGGTTCGATGCCGACCTCCTCCAGCCACTTCTTGGAGACGCCCTCGGCGCAGCGCAGGGGCGCGCCGACCTCGGCCTTCTTCTCGATCAGGATGGTGTCGAGCCCGCCCTCGGCGCAGAACTTGGCGGCCATGCTGCCGCCCGGACCGGCGCCGACGACGACGACGTCGCATTCGTACGTCTTCATGCCCTCGCCTCCAGGGCGAGCGCCTGCACCGGGCAGAGCTTCACGCATCTGCCGCAGCGGTTGCAGTCGTCGTTGAACTCAAGCACGTAATCGTTGAGGAATATCGCATTCATCGGGCACGAGCCCACGCAGCCCCCGCAGTGGAGGCACCTATCGTAATTCACTATCAAACCTGTTCACCTCATGCCTTCTGATCCTCGGGCACTATCAGGGCCTGCTCGAGCTCCAGCGCCCCCTTCTTATTCGCCGCCTTCCACTCGTCCAGCGGGACCGAGTGCCGCGACTCCACGACCTTGCGGTACTCCGGGCCGCCGTTGTAGGCGCAGAACGGGATGACCTCGCAGTCGGGGGTGACGTAGTGGATGCAGCAGCGCTTCACCCGCTCCACGTCGTAATTGTGCGCATCCTGGAAGTGCATGCCGCTGACCAGCATCATCTTCCAGGAGAACTTGGCCAGCGTCTTCTTGGACTTGTTGCTCATGATGTCCTTGATGATCGTGATGAACTTGCGCTTGTTGAGCCCGTCCGGCAGGTTCTCGTCGATGATGCAGCTGTTCAGCAGCTTGATGAGCTTCACCGCTTTGAGCTTCTTGAAGCGCGAGGCCTCCGCCTGCGCGGCCAGCTCCACCAGGCCGTCGGAGAACCGGTCGATGTCGACGAAGCGGGGGAAGGGCGTCACCTTGCCGTCGTCGCCGACGAACAGGTAGGTGGCGATGCCGCAGTGGGGATGCGCCGTGAAGGTGACCTTGTTCTCGTCGAGGATGATCGAGGCGAAGTTGGAGATCGGGGCGACCGCCGGCACGGGGTACCAGTCGCTCATCTCGGTGTAGCCGGTCTGCTCGCCCATCTCGCGGGCGAGGTCGGGCAGGGTGAACCTGCCGGCCTCGAGCTCCTCGCGCTCGATCCTGCCGGTGAACGCCACCGGCTGGAAGTTGATGCCGCGGACCACGTCGGAGTGCTTGAGCGCGAAATCCACGATCTCGCCGATCTGATGGTCGTTCATGCCCCTGACCACGGTGGGCACCAGCACGATCGACGGGCTCTTGCCGATGTCCTCGCGCAGGCGCATGCAGTTGGCGATGACGTCCAGTTTGATCTGGAGCATCCTGCGGTCGCGGGCCTGCAGGTAGACCTCGTCGGTGACCCCGTCGAAGGACAGGTAGATGGTGTTCATGCCCGCCAGCGAGGCCTGTTTGAGGAACTCGTAGTCCTTGGCGAACTTGATCCCGTTGGTCGCCACCTGCACCTGGGCGAACTTGAGCTCCTTGGCCTTGGCGATAGCCTCGAGGAAGTGCGGGTAGATGGTCGGCTCGCCGCCCGAGAACTGCACCGCGGTGCAGCGGATCGGGCCCTCGCCGCGGAGGGTCTCGAGCATCCGCACCACGGTGTCGAAGTCGGGCTCGTAGACGTAGCCGGCCTGGTTCGCGACCGCGAAGCAGATCGGGCAGTTCATGTTGCAGCGGTTGGTGAGGTCGATGTTGGCCAGACCGGTGCTGCTGAGCATGTCGACGCGCTTGCCGCCGACGAGGAAGTTGGCGTTCTCGCCCTTCTTGAGTTTAGCGTCCGCGGGATTCAGCAGACCGATGCCGTCGTGGGCGTACCTCTCCGCCTTGAGGAACAGGTCGACGTCCGACCAGTAGACGTCCCGGAAGCGGCCGTGCTCGGGGCACTCCTTCTCGATCAGGACCTTGCCGTCCTCCTCGAAGATCGTGGCGATCAGGATCTTGCCACATTCGGGGCAGATCGACTCCGTCTCTTTGGGAAGCCCGAGTCCCACCGCATAACTCCTTGTTGTAGCTGACATGGTAATGTCATCGTGAAGCGGCTGGCGCGATATAATACTTATCTAGGTACGGCAGCCGCGGACGGGCGCCCCCGCATAGGCTAACTGTACTGCCCCGCTTATAACATCGCGGCAGGACGGATAGGGATGCATGGTAAGAATCAACGGTATCCGCGGGTGCAGGGGGTCGAGGCGGGGCAACCTGCCGTTCGCGATGGTCGCCGTCATCCTGCTGCTGCTGGGCTCGGCGTACGGCATCGTCTCCGCCAACATCGAGGAGGCGGCCGACCGCGCCGAACGGATGGAGGAGGAGATGGAGGGCGTCGACGCCGTGATGGCGCGGACCGGCGAGTTCGTCGAGCGCGGACTGGGGGAGATCATCTTCGGGCTCAGCAGCTCGGAGTCCGAGGGCAGCCTCGGCGAGCGGGCCGAGAGGTATGCGGAGCGGGCGGAGGCCTGGATGGGATTCCAGTTCCCGCTGTCCGACCGCGGCGTCACCGTGCACCTCGAGTCGTTCGACACCGAGCTGACCGCCCGGCCGCTGCGGCTGTCGGAGGATCTGACCGAGGGCTACCTGCCCTCCTATCTCGTGGGCACCGGCAGCTTCTCGGCGCGCTACGCCTTCGGGACGGGGAGCGCCTCGTCGGTCACCGACTTCGAGACCGACGCCACCTGCGCCCTGCCGCTGGTGGCCGGCCAGGGCTCCCTCTTCAGCAATGCCGTCAGCGGCAGCGGGTCGCCGATCACCCAGATGGTCGGTTACCAGCTGACCTGCCTCGCGCAGCAGCGGGTGCTGAACGGCTACGGGGCGCTGAACGCGAGCGGTCCGATGGGGACCGACGCCGTCCTGACCGCCGACGATGTCTCGAGGGCCTACGCCAACGCGCTGAAGGTCCTGCGCATCAACTGCTTCCGCATCGGCGGCGAGGGCCTCGGCGACGGACAGGAGCGGGTCGACCTCGCCGACCTGATCGCGGCGCCCGACGGCCGCCTCGACCTCGACCTGTCCGCGGTCTACGCCCAGGCGGTCGCCTCGATCGCCGACGACCTGGCGCTGCAATGGATCGACTACCTCTACGGCAACCGGGTGCTCAACGGCCTCGACTGGGCGGACGACCGGCTGAGCAACGCCTGGGACTCGCTCCGCGGCTTCCTCACCGGCAGGGACACGTTCTCGGCCGCACCCTACCTCGAATGCTTCATCGCCGGCAGCGGGCTCGACATCGACCGCTGCCGCCACCTGCGCAGCGGCACCTCCTTCGACGTCGTCGTGCCCGGGGAGCTGCTGTCCGCGGTGACCGGCTGCCCGGAGGACGACCTGACGGTCGCCGTCGGCTACCCCGACGCCGACCTGATGGCCTGGAGCGGGATCCGCGATTTCAAGCGCACCTACCGGGAGGACGGCAACGTGCTGCGGGACCGGTTCACGGAGATCATCAACGCCTCGGCCGCGGCCGTCGCCGCCGACAAGCGCCTGGGGACGATCCGCGTGAGGATCGACGCCGCCGATGACGAGACGCTGCTGGACAGCATCCGCGAGGCCGTCGCGTCCGCGGTCGGCGACGGTTCGGCCGCCTTCGAGCGCATCGCCGCCGAGGGCCTGGGCGACCTGCGGCTGACCGATCCGTTCCATGCCGGCATCCACGCGGTCATCGCCGCCGATGCGCACGCGATCTACGGGACGGACGGTTTCGAGGAATCGGCCGTGACCTCGCTGGTCGCGGGGATCGCCGCCGCCATCGAGGCGGAGCACGGCACGCTGCTGGACGGACGCGCGGTCGAGGAGCTGGCTGAGGCCGTGGCCGGCAGCGGATGCATCGGGGCGGCCGCGGCGCCTACGCCGCCGAGGTCGACGAGCTGGTGGATTCGCTCTCGGCGCTGCGCACGGTCGACCGGCCCGCGAGCCGGCTGCTCGACCGGATCTGCAGCACGTTGGTGACCGGCGGCCTCGGCATGCTCGACGGCCTCTCCGACATCCCCGGGCGCATGGTGTCGCTCTGCGACGAGATCCGCTCGAACACCGCGGTCAACGCCTGCTACGGCACGACCGACCTGGCCTCCGAGCGGGAGTTCGTCACCTTCAGCGAGCACGGCGAGGTCTTCCGCGAGCGGCTCTCCGCCGAGATGTCCTCATCGCCGCGGATAACCGTCGGCGGCCCCGGCGAGAACCGGGACGGCTGCATGCACTACGTCGGTCCGCTGCAGAGCTCCGGCGCCTCCTACTGCACCGTCTTCTCGGTGTCGCTCAGGGACACCCTGGTGCTGACACTGTCCGGCAGCGGGCCGATGGAGGGGGCGATGGGCGTGCACGACTCGCGGATCACCGAGGTCTGCGAGGTCGATCTGAGGATGACCGTCCCGGTGATGAGCGCCTGGGCGCTGCAGGGCGTCCCGGACTACCGGGCGAGCAACACCGTCCTCTCCGACGCCTGGGAGGCGCTGATGGGCATCCTCGAGCCGATCATCGAGCCCCTGAGGAAGGTGCTGGCGATGATCATGGGGGCGCTGGAGACGCTGGCCTCGGAGCTGTCCCGCTGCATGACCTTCGCCGCCGAGGTGGTCCAGAAGCTCTACGACGCGGTGATGGGCCCGCTGGAGGCGCTCCGCGCCATGATCGAGGACCGGCTGCAGGCCTGGTTCGACGAGATGGCGGGGGCGGCGGTCGACGCGCTCTCCTGGATCGTCGACGCCAACCTGTCGAAGCAGACGCTGGGCTTCTCCTACATGGGGTTCACCCTGACGGTCACGCTCAACCTGGCCTCGCTGTCCAAGAACACGAAGACCCTGGCGACCGTCGCGCTCTCGACCTCGGTCTCCGGGGTCGAGGTCGGCGGGTCGGTCACGGTCAAGCAGCGGGGCGAGGGATCGGGCAGGACCATGCTGGTCACCGGCTCGGCCTCGCTCAGGGGCGACGGCTGGGATGTGGAGGCCGACATCGATCCGCTGATGCAGTCGTCGAAGCACCTGCTCCGCATGGCCGGCAAGGCCCGCGGCACCGCCTTCGACGTCGTGATGCCCGAGGTCGTCAGCTACCACGAGATCGGGTTCTCGCTGCAGGACGTCCCCGGTCTCGGCGCACTGCTCTCGAACATCCCGGTCGGGGCGGCCAAGGTCTCGATCGACGTCGGCCTCAACCTCAAGTACAACGCCCCGTTCAAGACCGGGCTGGTGATCAACGAGTTCGAATCGAACCCGCCCGGCGAGGACCGCGGCAACGAATGGGTCGAGCTCTACAACGCCTCGTCCGGGTCCGTCGAGCTGGATGGGTACACCCTCCGCGCGGGCAGCGATGCGCAGAAGGTCTGCCCGGTGCCGGCCGGGCGGCTCGGGCCCGGCGGCCGGCTGGTCGTCGAACTGCCCGGGCTGTTCCTAAACAACGGCAGCGGCGAGTACGTGACGCTGGCCGACGCGGACGGGAGCACCGTCGACAAGACGCCGGCGAAGCGGGACACCGCCAACGACGACCGCACCTGGCAGCGGGTGGCGGACGCCTCGACCGAATGGGTGTTCGAGAAGGGCACCCGGGATGCGAAGAACTGCGGCGGGCTGCTGACCGGGGCGATGGTCAGGACCCAGCTGCTGGCGGTCATCAAGGACTCGGCGGGCGCGACCATGCGCGACATGGGCCGGCTGACCTCGACCGAGGACCTCTCGGCCTTCTTCCAGGCCGCCGCCCAGAACATGGTGACCTCGGCCATCGAGATGCTGGCGGAGTGCCTGGTCGAGGCGACGGTCTACGTCTCGGTCGACGTCGGCGACCTGGCCTCGGCCGGATGCGTCGGCTTCGAGGCGGCGCTGCTGGTCGACTCGGGTTTCGCCGAGCAGGGGCTCAAGTGCCTGGTCGGGGAGATCGAGGAGCTGCTCTTCAAGATCGAGAACCCCTACGGCCTCGATCCCAAGGAAGTCGTCTACGACAACACCTACCTGCGGATCAGGGCCTACACCGGCATGGCCGCGCCCGCTTTCCTCAAGGGATCGGACCGGTACCCCCAAGTCCGGCTGTGCGTCAGCATGAAGGTCAACCTGGCGGGGCTGGACCGGGTCATCGGCGGCGGCACCGGGAACTGGAAGGTGGTCGTCGGCCTGGAGGTGTCCGACTGCCCCTGCGCCCTCATCCCCGCCGGCCTCGGAGCCGACCGGGATATGCACAATGACCTGGTGCTGATCAAGGCCACCTTCCGGGAGGCCCGGTGACCCGCCGGGCCGTCCCGGACGGCCTCCGCCGACCGGTAAATCTAAGCCTTTAATAGAAGGAGAACATGTACAAGGGACATGGCCGGGATGAATTACGACATACCCACGGTGATGACCGCCGAGGAGCTCATAGATAAGACATTCCGCAGGGCATCGAGGATCTCCAAATCGGGGACCAACGCCCTGGACGCCAAGAAGAAGACGTCGCTGGCGCGGATCACCGCGGCCGGCGACATCGTCGTCACCGCGCTCGACGGCTACATCGAGCGGTTCCCGCGGATGGAGAAGACCGAGGACTTCCTGCCCGAGCTGATGGACCTCATCGTCGGCATCGACCGCTACAAGAAATCGCTGGGGGCGCTCAACTGGGTGTCGCACCGGGTCGAGCGGCTGAAGAACGAGGCGCTGCGGGAGACCCGGCGCACCAAGGACCCCAGGAACATCGACTTCATCCGCAACGGCTTCTACGGGCGGCTGGTATCGCATGTGGAGCAGATTGCGGAGGAGCTGCTGTTCCTCCAGGAGGCGAAGAACCGCTTCCGGGAGCTGCCCTCGATCGACCCCGAGGTGCCGACGCTGGTGATCGCCGGGTTCCCGAACGTCGGCAAGAGCATGCTGGTGACCGAGCTGAGCACGGCCGCGCCGCAGATCGCGCCCTACCCGTTCACGACCAGGGGCATCATCGTCGGCCACATCGAGGACGACTGGAGGAAGTACCAGGTCATCGACACGCCGGGGCTGCTCGACCGCAGCTTCGAGGAGCGCAACGCCATCGAGAGGCAGGCGGTGCTGGCGCTGCGCTACCTCACCGACATCATGCTGTTCATCATCGACCCGTCGGAATCGTGCGGCTACCCGCTGGAGAAGCAGCAGGCGCTGCTGGCCTCGGTGCAGGCCGGCTTCACCGAGGTGCCGGTGCTGGTGGCCGAGAGCAAATCCGATATCATGAAGACCGGCAGCGGCTGCATGTGCTTCTCGGCGCAGACCGGGGAGGGCATGGAGGAGCTGCGCACGCTGCTGACGGGGATGCTGCGCGACATCCACCGCGAACGCACCGCGGCGGCGGAGTTCTGAGGTGGCGTCGTGACGTCGCGCATCGCCGCCAGCGAGGGCATGGCCGCCTACTTCGACAAGCTCGCCGAGGAGAACGACGAGTGCTACCGCATCGCCGAGGTCGCCAGATCCAAAGGCCTCGACCCCGAGACCTTCGTCGAGGTGCCCCGGGCCGAGGACCTCGCCTCGCGGGTCGAGAAGCTGCTGGTCGATTACCAGGTGGACAATGTCGCCGAGGACATCCGCCGGCTGACCGCGGAGCACGGCAACCGCGAGGTCGTCGCCCTGATGATCGCCCGGGAGATCGCCGGACGCCCGGCGGAGACGCTCGAGCAGGCGGTCGACCGGGCGGTCAGGGTCGGGCTCGCCGTGCTGACCGAGGGCATCCTAGTCGCCCCCCTGGAGGGGATCGCCGACACCAGGATCAAGACCAACGCCGACGGCACCAACTACATCGACCTGGTCTTCGCCGGACCGATCCGCGCCGCCGGGGGCACGGCGCAGGCCATGAGCGTGCTCATCGCCGACATGGTGCGGCAGGCGCTCGGGATCGGCAAGTACATCCCCACCCCGCAGGAGATCGAGCGGTTCAACGAGGAGATCCCCCTCTACAAGCAGATCCAGCATCTGCAGTACACCCCCTCCCCGGAGGAGATCGGGCTGATCGTCAGCAACTGCCCGATCTGCATCGACGGCGAGGGCACGGAGCAGGTGGAGGTCGGCGGTTTCCGCGACCTCCCCCGCATCGAGACCAACAAGGTCAGGGGCGGCGCCTGCCTCGTCATCTCCGAGGGCATGTGCCTCAAGGCCTCCAAGCTGAAGGGGCACGTCGACCGCCTCGGGATCGAGGGCTGGGATTTCATCGCCGAGTACCTCGAGGCCCACTCCGGCTCCGAACCGGACGATGCCGGCGACGCATGCGGCGTGGAGCCCTCCTTCGATTACCTCAACGACCTCCTGGCCGGGCGCCCCATCTTCGGGCACCCGTGCGTCAAAGGGGGTTTCAGACTCAGATACGGGCGGGCGCGGACGACAGGTCTGGCCGCCCTCGCCTACAGCCCGGCGACCATGTACGTCATGGATGAGTTCATGGCCCTGGGCACCCAGTTGAAGACCGAGCGCCCCGGCAAGGGCTGCGTGGTGACGCCCTGCGACATGCTCGAGGGCCCCCATGTGCTGCTCGACAACGGCGACCTCGTCTATTGCGAGGATCCCGCGGCCGTGGCCGAGGTCAGGGACCGCATCGTCGAGATCGTCGACAACGGCGAGATCCTCGTCCCGTTCGGGGAGTTCTGCGAGAACAACCATCTGCTGGTGCCCTGCGGCTACGTGACCGAGTGGCACCGGGAGGAGCTGCTCGCCAAAGGCGAACTCCCCGATGACTGGGAGGAACCCGATTACGCCCGCGCCAGGGAGATGTCGGCGCAGCTGGGCGTCCCGCTGCATCCGAGGTTCAACCTGATGTGGTCCGACCTGGGGATGGAGGAGCTGACCGCCCTGCAGGAGGCCGTCGCCGCCACCGGCCGTTTCGACGGCGGCGAGCTGTCGTTCGCCGCCCCGCCCGAGACCAAGCGCACGCTGGAGGACCTCTGCGTGCCGCACCGGTTCCGCGACGGGCGGGCGGTCATCGGCAGCCGTTACTCGCAGCCGATGGCCGACTGCCTCGGCCTCGCGGCGGACGGCGACGGCCTGCGCATCGCGGAGAGGCTGGAAGGCGGCGATGCCCTGGAAGCGGTCAGCGCCGCCGCCGGCTACGAGGTCCGCGCCCGGGCGATGACGCGCATCGGCGCCCGCATGGGCCGGCCAGAGAAGGCCAAGGAACGCGACCTCGTCCCCAAGCTGCACACGATCTTCCCGGTCGGGACCGGGACCCAGCCGCGCAAGGACATCGAATCGGCGGTGAAGACCGCACGCATCGGCAGCTCCAAACTCAAGAGGGGCGGGGAGCTCGGCGTCGATGTCGAGATCAATCAGAGACGCTGTCCGGAATGCGATGAGCCCACCTTCCGCACCTGGTGCAGGGACTGCCGGCGGCACACCGTCCTCCTCGACACCGGGCGCAGAGCCTCCTCCGGCAACCGGCCGCTGACGCGGCTGAACATCGAGAAGGAGTTCGACGACGCCCTGGAGAACCTGGGCGAGCGGGCGGTGGATGTCAAATGCATGGATAAGCTCACCTCGAAGGACAAGGTCCCGGAAGCTCTGGAGAAGGGCGTGCTCCGGTCGAAGAACGATGTCAGCGTGTTCCGCGAGGGCACCATCCGCTTCGACATGACCGACATCCCCCTCACCCATTTCAAGCCGCGGGAGATCGACCTGACCGTCGAACGCGCCCGCGAGCTGGGCTACACGCATGACTGGAACGGCGAACCGCTGACCGACCCCGAGCAGATCATCGAGCTCAGGGTGCAGGATATCGTGCCCTCGCGCGACTGCGGCGACTACATGGTCAAGGTCGCCCGTTTCGTCGACGACGAGCTCGATCTGCTCTACGGCATGGACCGCTTCTACGACGTGGATCACCGCGACGGTCTGATCGGCCACCTGGCCTACGCCCTCGCCCCGCACACCTCCGGCTGCATCCTCTGCCGCATCATCGGCTACTCCGATGTGCGGGGATGCTACGGCCACCCGTTCTTCCACGCCGCCAAGCGGCGCAACTGCGACGGGGACGAGGACTGCATCATCCTCGCCATGGACGGGCTGCTGAACTTCTCACGCTCCTTCCTGCCCAACCGGCGCGGCGGCCTGATGGACGCCCCGCTGGTCCTGACCACCAGGCTCGACCCCAACGAGATCGACAAGGAGGCCCACAACGTCGACTGCCTGCGCCGTTACCCGCTCGGGTTCTACCGGGCGGCGATGGAGATGCAGGATCCCGCTGAGGTCAAAGGCATGATGGACCTGGTCGCCGGCCGCATCGGCACCCCCGGGCAGTACGAGGGGATCGGCTTCACCCACGACACCGCCGACATCTCGGAGGGCCCGAAGTACACGGCCTACACCACACTGGGGACGATGATGGAGAAGATGGAGGCCCAGCTCGATCTGAGCCGCAAGTTGCGGGCGGTCGACGAACGGGACGTGGCCGCCGGGGTGATCAACAAGCACTTCATGCCCGACATGATCGGCAACCTGCGCAGTTTCGCGGCGCAGACGGTCAGATGCACCAAGTGCGGCGAGAAGTACCGCCGGATCCCGCTGAGGGGCATCTGCACCAACTGCGGCAACAACCTGACCCTGACCGTGCACGAGGCCGGCGTGAGGAAGTACCTGGAGGTCTCCAAGGAGATCGGCGAGAAGTACGACCTCGATGAGTACACCCGCGACCGCATCGACCTGCTGGAGATGTACATGGACTCGCTGTTCAACAACGACAAGGTGCGGAAGTGCAAGCTCTCCGACTTCTACTGAGCCGGCGGTTATGAGAAGATAGACCGGGCCCTCGCGGGCCCGGTAACAGGTTTCAGAGCGTCTCGGTCTGCGCTGCCAGCTCCCCGGCCCTGGTGCTGAGGATCCGCGTCGCCTGGACCAGCGCCTGCCTGGGCGTGATCGAGCCGTCGGTCTCGAAGGTGAACAGGAAGTTCCTGTCATCGCCTCCGACGCTGACGGCGCCGTTCGAGACCCTCTCGCAGGCCCGGCAGAGCGAGCAGGCGTTGACGTTGACCGTCACCAGCCTGCCGTCCCTCTCCTCGAAGACGCCCCGGGGGCAGACGGCGAGGACCTCGAGGAGGTCCGGGTCGTCGGCCGCATCAGGGTCGATCTCGACGATCGGGAGGTACTTGTAGCCGACGCCGAATGCGGCCTGCCACTTGACATGGTCGCGGGAATAGCCCATGACCGCCGTGGCGTAGATCAGCACGGCCTGGCCCTCGGTCAGCTCGACGATCGGTATATCCTCGTCCTTGACCTTGAGGTCGGGGTTGCCGAGCGGGACCATGTCCCCCGACAGCACCGTGCAGGGCCCGTATTTGTTCAGGCTGTACATGATGGTGCAGCTGGGACAGCCCTCGCCGTCGCAGACGCATTCTGACTGCGGGGAGAACAGCTCGTAATCCGTGGGCACCGGGACCATCCCGAGCCGGTGGGCGATGATCTCATCGAACAGGGGCGTGACGCTCTCGTACTCGAGGCCGTCGAGCATGATCGGCCCGAGATGGAAATCGACCTTGTCGATCGCCATCTTGGGTATGTCGGACAGCATCGTCCTCCGGAGCGCGTTCGCCATGGCGGGGGCGGAGTCCTTCAGGATGAAGCTCCCCCTGCGTTCCGCCATCTCGAGTACTTCGATATCCATTGAAATGTCCCCTCAGACCCTGCGTCCCCTGCGTCCGCCCTTCTTCTTGGTTCCGTCATGCGGAATCGGTGTGACATCCTCGATGCGTCCGATCTTGAGACCGGCCCGCGCCAATGCGCGGATGGCCGCCTGGGCTCCGGGACCGGGGGAGGTCGATCTGTTGCCTCCCGGGGCCCGCACCTTGACGTGGACGCCCATGATGTCCTTCTCGGCCGCGACCTCGGCGATCTTCTCCGCCGCGCGCTGCGCCGCATACGGCGAGGCCTCATCCTTCGCCTGCTTGACGACCATGCCGCCGGTGACCTTCGCGAGGGTCTCCGCCCCGGTGACGTCGGTCAGGGTGATCATGATGTTGTTATAACTGGCGTATATGTTCGCGATTCCCCATTTCTGTGCGGCTGCCATCAGATCTCACCGTCCTCTGCTGTGATGCCGGCTTCCTCGGCATCCGCCTTGGCCTCGGCGGCGCGTGCGGCCTCGGCCCTGCGCTGGCTCTCCTCCTTCTTGGCCATGAAGGCCGCCCTGGCCTCCGCCGACATCCGCATCGGATGCATATCGTCGGTGAACGGCGAGGCATTGTTGAACTCGACCGAGCCCTCCTCCTCCCGTCTGACGATGTAGCCGGGCACGGTGACCCGGTGGCCGTTGATGAAGATGTGCCCGTGATTGATCATCTGGCGCGCCTGCTTGATGGTGGTCGACAGCCCCTTCTCGTACACGACCGTCTGCAGACGGCGGGAGAGGATGTCCGAATCCGTGAGGACCAGGATGTCGTTGAGCGAACCGCCGGTGACCGGCAGGATCCCGATGCGGGCGCATTTCTCCAGCAGCGCCTCGGTCTCGATCGAGGCCTGGGCATCCCCTGCCCTGAGCTTCGCCTGCAGGTCCCGGGACTGCTTCCTCAGGTTCCTGAGCATGGTCTCCGCCTTCCAGAGCTCGGTCTTGTTCTTCAGTCCGAACTCGCGGAGGACCTCGGCCTCGGCCTTGATCCTCTCGCCCTGCCAGGGGTGGGAGGGCGTGTCGTATGTCTTGCGTGAAAATTTAGGATCTCCCATACATAACACCTCGGGATTACTTCCTCTTCACTCCCATGGTGAGTCCTTTCCTGCCGTTGGAACGCGTCCTCTGGCCCCTCACCTTGCGGCCGGTCTCGTGGCGGATGCCGCGGTAGCAGCGGATCATCTTCATCCTGTTGACATCCTCCTCCTGGACGATGTCGAGGTCGTTGCCGATCAGATGCATGTCGGCACCGGATTCGTAATCCATCTGCCGGTTGATCATCCACTCGGGCACGTACTCCACGTAGGTCATGACCAGCTGCTCGAGCTCCTTGACCTTGTCCTCGGGAAGGGAGCCGATCTTCTGGACGCCGTCGAGCCCTGCTTTCCTGACGATGGTGTTCGAGGCCCTGCTGCCTACGCCCTTGATGCTCTTAAGGCCGATAGCGATCCGCTTCTGGCCGTCGATGTTGGTGTTCGCGACACGTACGATGAAGTTGAAATCCTCATCCTCGGCCGCGGACGCGCTTGTCTTCGGTTGTTTAACCATGTATCTCAATCCTCCGTAAATGCTCCCGTCGCCGGGATGTGATCAAGCACCTGATCCCCATCGGGATGTGCTCTCAGTTTTCGTCATACTGACGGGTCCTGAGTTTACGTAAAGCGGCTGATGTGCTCACTGCTTATAAAGATTAGCTATGAGGCGCGCGGCCGTACGCGCGCGGATTAAGAAGTGTGGTGCCGACGACCGGATTCGAACCGGTGAACTCCTGCGAGAATGGATCTTGAGTCCATCGCCTTTGACCAGGCTTGGCAACGTCGGCATCTTGGAGGACGTATCCCTGGTCTGTAGATAAACCTTTAGAGCCTTGTGGTGACCTCGGCCCTGGGTCCGTCGATGTAGAAGGTGTGCTCGTGCTGCGAGACCATGCCGCCGCGGACCTCGACCAGCTGCGCATAGCTGGAGAGCACCCCGCGGCGCACCAGCGTCTTCACGTGACGCTCGGCGTCGGGGAAATCGCAACTCCTGGCACAGAAGGGGAAGGTCCTGAACTCGGATCTGACGTAATCGAGGAACTCCGCCGTGCGCGGGTCGTCGATCCTGCGGTCCCGCAGCAGGCGCACGATGTTACCCGGAGGACCGTTGGCCACCGCCCCCTGCCCGTCGGTGGCGAAGGGCTCGACGGCGACGACCATCCCTGCCCGCACCGCCGCCCGGTCCCCGTTGGCGTAGTTGGGCACCGACAGCCCGGCATGCAGGTTGTACGGTTCGATCTGATGTCCGCAGAGGTTCTCCACCGGACGGAAGCCGGACTGCTTCAGCACGGTCTCCACCAGGCGGCCGATCTCGTTGAGCGGCGTGCCGTCGCCGATGATCTCGATGACGCTGTCGCGGGCATCCCTGGACGCTTCGATCAGCCCCGTGTAGGCCCGGGTGCCGACCTCGACCGTGCCGGCGGTGTCGCCGACGTAGCCGTTGTGATGGGCGCCGCAGTCGACCTTGACCACGTCCCCGACGGAGAAGACCGCGGGGTCGTCGGTCGCCGGCGTGAAATGGGCGGCGACCTCGTTGAGGCTGATGTTGCAGGGGAAGGCGAGTCCGCAGCCCTGGCCGCGGATGTGCTCTTCGACCGCATCGGCCACCTCGCAGAGCCTGACGCCGGCTTCGACCATGCTCAGGCCCAGGTCCCTGGCGGAGGCGGCGGCCCGTCCGGCTCTGCGCAGACTCTCCAACTGCTCGGGGTTCAGCATCTCAGGGCTTCCTCGATCCTGTCGACGGGGATCATGCCCTGGCGGACGACCTCGACCTCGCCGTTGTTGAGCCAGACGATCGTCGACGGTTTGCCCGAAGGGGATTCACCCGCGTCGATGTAGGTGCTGATGCTGTCGCCGAAATCCTCGATGGCGTCGGCCACCGTCACCGCGTCCGGCTTGGAATGCAGGTTGGCGGAGGTCGCGACGACCGGTCCGGCGCGGCGGACGATCTCCAGCGCGATCGGATGGTCCGGTATGCGGATCCCGACCTTCTGGGACATCGCTGTCAGCAGGTCCGGCACATCCGGCTGCTTGGGCATGATCAGCGTCAGCGGCCCGGGGAGGAACGCCCTGATCAGCTTCTCCGCGTTGTCGTCGACATAGGCCAGCTTCTCGATCATCGCCATGTCGCAGGCGGCCACCGAGAGGGCCATGTCGAACGGCCTGTTCTTGGCGACGAAGAGGTTCTTGACCGCAACCTGGTTGTAGATATCCGTCCCGATGCCGTACACCGTATCCGTGGGATACACGATCAACCTGCCTTCGCTCACGTCCTCGGCGGCATTCATCACCGCTTCGATGCAGTGGGCGTTCATGCCGTTCGAGAGGTCACACTTGACTATCCTCATCTGCGCACCCCCATCATATCCAATCCGTACCTGACCATCCGGTCACCTTGTCCCGAGATGTCTCCATGTCCTGGATACAGTGACTTTATATCTAGCTTGCTGAGACTCAGCAGGGATTCGACCAGCTGCCGCTGCGATCCCGTGGGGAAGTCGGTGCGGCCGACGCCCATCACGAAGAGCGTGTCCCCGGAGAACAGCCCCCGGGTCACCTCGTCGTAGAGCACGATGCCCCCGACGGTGTGCCCCGGCGTGTCGATCACCCGCAGACGGTGCTCGCCGAGGTCGAGGATGTCGCCTTCATGCAACCGTTCCACCTCCGTCGGCGGCAGCTTCCTGCCGATCACCGCCTCGCCGAGCATCACGGGATCGCCGGTGCGGATGAACTCCGCATCGCCGCCCGCATACGCCCTGCAGCCGAAGGCCTCGATGATATCGCTCAGACCGCCGGTATGGTCGGCGTGGCAATGGGTGAGGACCACCGCATCCAGCTCCCGGCCGTCCAACAGCTCGCGGATCGTGCCGATGACCCGGTCGGAATCACAGCCGGAACCAGTGTCGATCAGGACGCAGCGGCTGCCGCAGACGAGGAACAGATTCGATTCGAACGGCACGGAGGAGACGATCCTGGTGACAGTCATGGATGGTTGATTATCTGGCCGTATATAACAGATTACCGCGGGAGCCTGCGCTCGCACGATCGGAAAATCAATAGAGAATCGATCGGAGGATGAGTTTCATACGCAACCTGTTTGACTGCTAGACCATATCCAGCGACGTAAAGGCTTTAGTGAGCCAGGACTGAATACCTCGGAAACCCTCGGTACTTACATCCGGCTTCTATCAAACTTATCATTTATAAGCGCCCTATGATACCTCTTTTTCAAGATGGCTTCGAGCTTAGATGCGTTCAGCTCTTATCCATTATCGCGTGGCTACTCAGCGTGCCTTGTCAGACAACTGATAAACTAGAGGCGACGAATCCCTGTTCCTCTCGTACTGGGGGATCCTTCTCGTCAGGTATCCACACCTCCATCAAAAAGCAACAAAACTGTCTCGCGACGTTTTAAACCCAGCTCACGATCCCTTTTAATGGGCGAACAACCCCACCCTTGGCAGCTGCTGCACCACCAGGATAGGGAGAGCCGACAGCGAAGTAGCAAGCCTCGAGGTCGATATGAACTCTTGCTCGAGACAACTCAATTATCCCCAGGGTAATTTTTCTGACATCAATCGCCCCCACTCGGGAGGCTGATTGGTTCGCTAAGCCATAGTTTCCTATCTCCGAACCCTATTGTCTGGTTCCGAGTCAAGCTAGCTTTTACCTTTACATTCTTAAGTAGATTTCTGACCTACCTGAGCTAACCTTTGGGCGCCCTTGTTATCTTTTTGAGGGCGTGGCGCCCCACCCGAACTACCTGCCTATAGCTGTCCCTCCGGAGAGGTAAGTCATAAGGAATGTTAAGGGCGGTGTTTCATCGGTGACTCGGAGAGATGCTGGCGCACCTTCCTGGGTAACGTCTCCCGCCTACCCTACACATAACATTCCCTACAACAACAACAGGTTGTAGTGAAACTCCATGGGGTCTTCGCTTTCAGATGGAGGGATCTGGATTGTGCACCAGATAGATTGTTTTCACTAGCTTCAAGGCGGGGACAGTAGAACACTCGTTGGGCCTTCATGCAAGTCGCCAATTAAGCGACAAGGTATTACGCTACCTTAAGAGGGTCATAGTTACCCCCGCCGTTTATCGGTCCTTCGCTCCGTTGAAACAGAGTTTGAGATGCCAACACTGGGCAGGCTTCGGCCCCTATACACATCCTTTCGAACTAGCAGGGACCTATGTTTTTATTAAACAGTCGGTGTTCTCTTGTCACTGCGACCAGTAGCTCTCACTACTGGCACCCCTTATCCCGAAGTTACAGGGCTAATTTGCCGAGTTCCCTCGCCTTGATTATGCTAACACGCCTTAGGCTCTTCACCTAGGGACACCTGTGTCGGTTCTTGGTACGAATAAATGATCTGTTACCATATCCCTTTCACTGGGACCCGGGGTCATTGCAAGTGGGACTACTCCCACCCCATCATGATTTCCCCCGCTTCTCACCATTACGGTTCTTCACGGAGATATACAATTAGATACGACGACGGTCGTACTGCAACTACCCTGATCCAAAAATATGGACAGAGGATCATCTAGTACAGGAATATTAACCTGTTTCCCATTCGATAACTTCGATTAAGAGTTACCTTAGGATCGACTAACCCTTGGCTGACGAACATTGCCAAGGAACCCTTGCCCCTGCGGCGACACGGATTCTCACCGTGCTTTGCTGCTACTCACTCCAGGATCCTCGTCGGAACACGGTCCACAGGACTTCACAGCCCTGCTTCTACCCATGCACCGCGCCCCCTTACCAAATTGCATTGCTGCACTCTATAGTGTCGGTATTCGGTTTAGCCCCGTCCATTTTCTGGGCCCACAATCTCGACTGGTGAGCTGTTACGCTATCTTTAAAGGATGGCTGCTTCTAAGCCCACCTCCCAGTTGTCTTGGACTGCCGACGCCATTTCATATTACACTTGACCGAAATTTAGGGACCTTAACTATAGTCTGGGTTGTTTCCCTCGCGGCCATCAAGCTTACCCCGGATGGCCTTGCACCCGATGTCTACGATGAACACAAGTTCGGAGTTTGACAGAACGCCGAGGAATTTCTTCCCCTAAACGCCCAATCAGTGCTCTACCTCATGTTCCACCTCGATCGAGGTCTAGCTGCGACTAGTTTCAGGGGGAACCAGCTATTCCCGGTCTAGATTGGCCTTTCACCCCTATACCCAAGTCATCCAAACGATTTGCACATCAGTACTGGTTCGGACCTCCACCTCCCCTTCGAGAGGCTTCATCCTGCTCAGGCATAGATCGACCGGCTTCGGGTATCCGCACCATTGACTCCACGCGAGCACACGTTGCCCCTCGTAAAAACTGCGGGCAATCGGTTTCCCTTCGGCTTCCCAATTGAATGGTTAACCTCGCCAATGATCAGAACTCCCTGGATCGTTTTTCTAAACGAAAAATATAACACTGGTCCACCAATTATGGCTTCTTCCCTTTGATGCTATATAAATCTTTGACCGCATGGTTTCAGGTCTTTTCACCTCCCGTTAAGGGTGCTTTTCAGTTTTCGCTCACGCTACTACTACACTATCGGACTAGAGACGTATTTAGGGTTGGAAGCGAATGCCTCCCGAATTCACGCGCAATATCCAATGCACGCTACTCAAGAACATCGAAAATTTCCATATCCTCTTTCTTCTAAGGGGCTATCACCCTCTATGGCATGCCTTTCCAGGCAATTTTGAATCTGAGGACTTAGGAATAAACGAGTCTTTAACACCACACCTCCCCTGACTTTCATCAGGGGATTCGGTTTGCCCTATACCGTGTTCGATCGCCTTTACTAGCGGTATCTCTGTTGATTTCTTTTCCTGCGGGTACTAAGATGCTTCAATCCCCCGCGTTCCCAATCATTACTGATTATTCCGAAGAATAGGAAGTCCCATTAGGTCATCGTCGGATCATAGGTTTCTTGCGCCTACCCGACGCATATCGCAGCTTGACACGACCTTCTTCAGCGCTCTAGCCGAACCATCCCCCATGCGGCGTAGCATCGCCGCTGGCGTATGATCTAGCACACGTCCAGGTTGCGTATGATCGGTGATCATCGGGCTTTGTCCGACCTCATCCTCCAATATCGGAGCCCTACACCTCTTCCCCGAAACAGGACCTCTGCCCGGGTGCATGATTCTCATCGCCTGATTCCCGAAGGAACCCGGCAGACACTCCCGATGAGCAGGTGGTATATAACCCCTTGCCCGAAATCGGGTGCAAGCGTCACAGACGATGTCTGCATCGCACCGATTCTCCGCAGTTCACTGCGGGAACCACACGATGCTACACATCGCGCAAATCCCTGTAGTCAGGATTAGTACTTATAGTTTTCTGACTGGCCGGGATTCAGGGGGAGAAGACCACTGTCACCAGTTCCGGCAACAGCTTCCTCACCCGCACGAACTCGTGGTGGTGCATCAGGATCCTATCCTCATGACGCGGGACCTTGTCCAGCAGTCTGGACACCACCGCCGACTCCGTCCTGCCGTCCACCCGCCAGGCTCCGTGGCCCGCGGTGTGGTCGGTCGACACCAGGATCGGCAGGCGCAGCCTCGCCGATTCGGCGTCGGTGCAGACCTCCCGCAGGAGCCTGAGCTCCGCGGGATCGAACGTCCCGGTGACGCCGCTCCGCGTCCTGTACGTGTAATCCCCGTTCTCCAGGTAGTCGGACAGGGTCCGGCGGTTCACGGGGATGTTCGCGTTCAGTTCGCCGATCATACCGGCGACCGGGTCAGGTTGCATGGGATGCACCTCCTTCCTGCGGACGGAGGATAGTCATCCCGCAACCGGCGCGTTCATCCTGCACCGTATAGTACATGACCTATACATTATATTATAATATAGGTGGAAAACGTAACGGAAGCGCATGACTCTGACGCCGGAGGAGGTTCTTCAGGAGGCGCTGAGGACGCATCCCTGCTACAACGAGGCGGCTCACCGCGAGTTCGCCAGGATGCATCTGCCCGTCGCCCCCGCCTGCAACATACAATGCAACTACTGTGACCGGCGGTACGATTGCTGCAACGAATCCCGCCCGGGCGTGACCAGCGAGGTGCTGTCGCCGCAGGCCGCGGCCGACAAGGTCGCCTATGTCAGGGAGCGCATCCCCGCCCTGAGCGTGATCGGCATCGCCGGCCCGGGGGATCCGCTGGCCAACAAGGCGACTTTCGAGACGATGGAGCTGATCCGGGAGCGTTTCCCCGATCTCACGCTGTGCCTCTCGACCAACGGGCTGATGCTGCCCGGCAACGAGCAGCGCCTGTTCGACCTGGGGGTGCGTTTCGTCACCGTGACGATGAACGCGGACGACCCGGACATCGGCGCCGAGGTCTACGAGTACGTCAACTTCGACGGCAGGCGGTACACCGGCCGGGAGGGGGCGGGGATCCTCATCGGCCGGCAGAAGGAGGGGATCGGGCGCTGCGTCGAGCTGGGGATGATGGTCAAGGTCAATATCGTCATGATCCCCGGCGTCAATGATGCGCACATACCCGACCTGGTCAGATCGGTCAAGGCGCTGGGCGTCTACATCATCAACATCCTGCCGCTGATCCCTGTCGAGGGCACGCGGTTCGGGGAGCTGCGCGCACCCACCTCCCGGGAGCGCAAGGACCTCATCGACCGGTGCTCGGTCGACGCGCGGATGATGCGCCACTGCAAGCAATGCCGCGCCGATGCCATCGGCCTGCTGGGGGACGACCGCTCGGCCGAGTTCGCGCATATAGGCGCCTGCGGCGACCGGTGCGGCGGACCCGTGCCCGCGGCGGACGTCGCCCTGGCCGGCACCGGCCCTATCGCGGTGGCCACCTCCGACGGGGAGCGGGTCGATGCGGGCTTCGGCAACACCCTGCGCTTCGACGTCTACGCTACGGATGCGGACGTTCCGCGGCTAATCCGGACGGTGGACGTGAACACCGACGCCGCGGTCGCGGGCGAGGAGCATCAGGCCCATATCGCCGCCATCATCGCCGAGCTGGAGGACTGCGGCACAGTGATCGTCAGGGAGATCGGACCGCTGCCGCGGAGCCTGCTCGAGGCCGCCGGCAAGAGGATCGTCATCTCCGACCGCGGCGTGAGTGAGGCGTTGGATTCCGCGACCGCTTCACAGTCTATATAAACAAAGATATTATCCCATCGTACATCGGAGAGCTCAAGATGGATGCACAAGGATTAAGAGAGGCGTATGTCGACTTCTTCAAGGAGCGGGGGCATGCGCACATCAGGCCGGCCTCGCTCATACCCGAGAACGACCCGACCGTACTGTTCACGACCGCCGGCATGCACCCGCTGGTGCCCTACCTCCTGGGGGAGCGGCACCCGGAGGGCAGGCGGCTGGTCAACTTCCAGAAATGCATCAGGACCGGAGATATCGACGAGGTCGGCGACGAAGGGCATCTGACCTTCTTCGAGATGCTGGGCAACTGGTCGCTCGGCGATTACTTCAAAGAGGAGTCGATCCGCTTCAGCTTCGACTTCCTGCGCGATGTGTTGCGGATACCTCTGGAGAACCTGGCGGTCACCGCCTTCGAGGGCATCGACGGCATCCCGCGCGACGAGGAGACCGCATCCTACTGGCGGGAGCTCGGCATCCCCGACGACCGCATCTTCTTCTACGGCATGGAGGACAACTGGTGGGGCCCGGCCGGTCAGACCGGCCCCTGCGGCCCGGACACCGAGATCTTCTATGATGACGGCAGGCCCGCCTGCGGTCCGGATTGCGGTCCGGCCTGCGGCTGCGGCAGGTACACCGAGATCTGGAACAACGTCTTCATGGAGTACTTCAAGGACAAGGACGGGAGGTTCGTCCCGCTGGAGCACAGGAACGTCGACACCGGCATGGGGCTGGAACGGGTGCTGCGCATCCTGGAGGGCGAGGAGACCGTCTACGGGACCGAGCTCTTCCGCCCCATCATCGCCGAGCTGGAGGAGATCTCCGGCAGACGCTGCGATGACGATGCGCGCTCGTTCAGGATCATCGCCGACCACCTGCGGGCGGCCGTCTTCCTGCTGGGCGACGGCGTGGTGCCCTCCAGGATGGGCCAGGGCTACATCCTCCGCCGGCTGATCCGGCGGGCCAGCCGCTACATGTCCAAGCTCGGCTACGACGGGCTGTTCATGCACCGGATCGCCGAGGTCGTCATCCGCGACTACTCCTCGGCGTACCCGGAGCTGGAGGCGAACCGGGAGGCGATCGTCGCCGGCATCTCCGCCGAGGAGGAGGGCTTCCACAAGACCCTCTCCAAGGGCCTGCGGAGGTTCGACGAGGTCGTCGAAGGATGCGCCGGCGGGGCCATCATGGACGGCGAGTCCGTCTTCAGGCTGTACGACACCTTCGGCTTCCCGGTGGAGCTGACCTGCGAGCTCGCGGCGGAGCGGGGGCTGTCGGTCGACCTCGACGACTTCGACCGCAGGTTCAGGGAGCATCAGGAGCGCTCGCGCGCCGGCGCGGGCTCGTTCAAGGGCGGCCTGGCCGACCACACCGAGGAGACCACCCGGCTGCACACCGCCACCCATCTGCTCAACGCCGCGCTGACCAGCGTCGTCGACCCGGGGATCAGGCAGCGCGGCAGCAACATCACCGCCGAGCGGCTCAGATTCGATTTCAACTTCGACCGCAAGCTGACCCCCGAGGAGATCGCCGCGGTCGAGGACTTCGTCAACGCCGCCATCGAGGCCGATCTCCCGGTCGTCTGCGAAGAGATGGAGATGGAGGCCGCCAAGGAGGCGGGGGCGATCGGGGTCTTCGACGACAAGTACGACCACGTGGTCAAGGTCTACGGCATCGGCGACGTGTCGCTCGAACTGTGCGGCGGGCCGCACGTCGAGCGCACCGGCGAGATCGGCAGGTTCAGGATCACCAAGGAGAGCAGCTCGGCCGCCGGCGTCAGGCGCATAAGGGCCACGGTCGGCAGGGACTGACCCGGGCACCGACGCGGAACGGCGCAAGGAACCGTGCAGAGAAGGTCAGGATGGTGGACTGGACGCGATTTGAACGCGCGACTTCTTGCTTGCAAAGCAAGCGATCTACCAGCTGATCTACCAGCCCACGGATTTCATGATTCGGGCAATAAATATATATGTTTCGCTAAGATTTAGCTAGAGGATACGCGTATCGGAGCCTGCGGGCAGTCCGGGAGTTGAGAGGTATGTACGGCAAGAGTATCAGACTGGAGAGGATCGTCGACCGGCGCACAGGGAACTGCGTCATCGTGCCCATGGACCACGGCGTCTCGATCGGTCCCACGGAAGGGCTCATCGACATGAAGAAGACCGTCGATGATGTGGCCAACGGCGGTGCGACCGCCGTGCTCATGCATAAGGGCCTGATCCGTTTCAGCCACCGCACCAGCGGTCGCGACATCGGTCTGATCCTGCATCTGTCGGCATCCACCGACCTGGGCGTGACCTCCGACAGCAAGACCCTGGTCGCCGGCGTCGATGAGGCGCTGAAGGTCGGCGCCGATGCGGTGTCGGTCCACCTGAACGTGGGCGCCGAGACGGAGGCGACGATGCTCTCCGACCTGGGCATGATCGCCGAGGACTGCGCCGACTGGGGCATGCCGCTGATCGCGATGGCCTACCCGCGCGGACCCAAGATCGTGGATTCGTACGATCCGGCGGCGGTCGCCCATGCGGCCCGGGTGGCGACCGAGCTGGGCGCGGACATCGTCAAATGCAGTTACACCGGGGACGTGAAGAGCTTCGAGAAGGTGGTCGACGGGGCGCTCGCCCCGCTGGTGATCGCCGGCGGCCCCAAGATGAAGTCCGACATGGACATACTCAACATGGTCTACGACTCGCTCCAGGCCGGAGGCAAGGGCGTCTCGATCGGACGCAACATCTTCCAGCATCAGAACGTCGAGGCGATGACCCGGGCCATCTCGGACATCGTCCTCAACGATGCCACGGTCAAAGAAGCCTGCGAGACCCTGGGATGCCAATGAACAAGGAGCTGTGGGTCAGAGCCGACATCCCCGATGACAGGGATGCGCGGAAGGATCTGGTCACCAGCGCTCTGGAGAGCGGGATCGGGACGGCCATCGTGCGGCGCGAGGACGCCGACTTCGCCGGACTCGGCAGCATCGAGCTCGTCTTCAACGACACGTTCGGCCCGGACGGCGACTGCGTCTACGCCGAGCTGAAGGACCCGTCCGACCAGGATGCCGTGCTGGATCTGGCCGGCAGATGCGGCACGGTCATCCTCGGCACCTCCGACTGGACCATCATCCCGCTGGAGAACATGATCGCGAGGTTCCGCGACACCGGCACCCGCATCTTCGCCTGCGCCTCGGACGTCGAGGAGGCGATGACCTACATCACCACCCTGGAGAAGGGCGTGGACGGCATCGTCATCGACGTCGCCGACGGCGCCGCCGTGCGGGCCTTCGCCGATCTGAAGCTGTCATCGGCCGATGTGGAGCTGGTGACGCTGGAGGTGACCGCGGTGCGGCCGATCGGCATGGGCGACCGCGTCTGCGTCGACACCGTGTCGATGATGCGCCCCGGCGAGGGGATGCTCATCGGCTCGGCGGCCTCCTGCCTCTTCCTAATCCAATCGGAGAGCGAGGACAACGGCTACGTCAACGCCAGGCCCTTCCGGGTCAACGCCGGCGCCGTGCACGCCTATGTGCACGGGCCGGACGGGAGGACGAGGTACCTCTCGGAGCTCAAATCGGGCGAGGAGATCGTGCTGGTCGACAGTCACGGCAGCACCCGCGCCTCCAGCGTCGGACGGTGCAAGATCGAGCGGCGGCCGATGCTCATCATCGAGGCGACCGACGGGGAGTCGGTGCATTCGACCATCGTGCAGAACGCCGAGACGGTGAGGCTGGTGGGTCCCGCGGGATCCATATCGGTCGCGGACATCGGGCCCGGTGACGAGGTCTACGCGCGGCTCGAGTCGGGCGGCCGGCACTTCGGCATGAAGATCGACGAGACGATCCGAGAGATATGATGACCAGGATCTGCGCCTCGCTGAGCGGTTTCACCGGGGCGGAGGACCTCACCGGAGCGGACCTGGTGGAGATCAGGCTCGATCTGCTGGGCGGCGTGCCGCCGATCGGAGACCGGGAGATGCTGGTCACCTTCCGGGACGGAGTGGACCTGTCGGTCCTGCCCGAGGGGTTCGACGGCATGATCGACATCGGCGAGGAGCCGCGGCCCGATACGGACCTGACCGTGGTCTCCTCCTATCATGATTACGAGGCGACGCCGTCCTGCGACCGCATCGTCTCCCGCCTGAAGGCGATGCCAGGTGACATCCTCAAGGGCGCTTTCAGGGTCAACGGGTTCAGTGACCTCAGGGAGCTGCGTCTGGCCGCGGATGCCCTGGAAGGACGGCATGTCCTCCTGGGCATGGGGGAGTTCGGGCGGATCACACGGGTGCGCGGCGCCCTGCTGGGCAACGAATTCACCTTCGCCAGCGTCGGCGAGCCGACCGCGCCGGGGCAGATCGGCCTCGCCGAGATGGCGGCGCTCGGAGACGACTGCCTGGTCCTGGGCATCGTCGGCGACCCGCTCTCGCGGTCGATGTCCCCCGTCATGCAGCGGGCGGCATTGGAGAGCGAGGGGCTGGCGGGGGTCTACCTGCGCTTCGAGACGGATGACCTCCGGCACTGCGCCGAGGTCGTCCGCGGTTACGGTATCAGGGGATTGAACATCACCATCCCCCACAAGGAGGCGGTGATCGGCCAGATGGACCGGCTGGATACTACGGCGGAGGCGGTCGGTGCGGTCAACACCGTGGTCAACGACGACGGCGTGCTGACCGGCCACAACACCGATGTCGAGGGCGTCCGCATCGCCCTCGGCCTCAACTGCTTCGACCCCGACGGCCGACGGGCGGTGATCATGGGCAGCGGGGGCGCCGCCAGGGCCTGCGCCTACGCGCTGACGGATATGGGCTGCAAGGTGACCGTCACCGGCAGGAACGAGGAGACGGCGGCCGGACTGGCCGCCGACCTGGGCTGCGAGCACCGGCCGGTGTCATCGGTGGCGCTGAGGCTGTACGACCTGGTGGTCAACTGCACCCCGGTGGGCATGTACGGCGACGGAGCCTATCCGCTGGACCTCACGCACGTGAACCGGCATCAGACCGTCTTCGATGTCGTCTACGGTTCCGAGACCCCGCTCATCACCGCCGCACGCGCGGCGGGAGCGGCGGTGATCACCGGGACGGACATGCTCGCCGGACAGGGTGCGGCGGCGTTCGGCCTGTGGACCGGATCCCGCGATGTGTTCGATGTCATGAAGGATGCGCTGATATGAGAGGAGAGGGGATATCGTACGGAGCGGTGACCGTCGTCAACGCCATGCCCACCGGCATGGGCGCGACGGTCGGCGTGGAACTGAGGACCCGGGCCCGTTTCTCCCCCGGCGGGGAGAGGAGGCGGGTGACCATCGTCAACGACCCGGGGGAGGACACCGCCCTGGCCGGACTCTGCGTCGGCAGGGCCTATGAGGTCATGGGACGTAAGGAACCGGAAGGATGGGATCTGGAGGTCGACTCCGAGATCCCCGTCTCGCGCGGACTCAAGAGCTCCAGTTCCGCCGCCAACGCTATCCTGCATTCGGTCTTCAACCATCACAGATTCAAAGTGGAGCCGCTCGAGCTCATCCGGCACGGGGTCGCCTGCGCCCGCGAGGCGGGCGTCACGGTCACCGGCTCGTTCGACGATGCCTGCGGCTGCGAGCTCGGCGGTCTGGTGATCACCGACAACCGCGATGACCGCATCATCTTCCGCCGGGATATCGGGGAGTACGATGTGGTCATCCACGTCCCCGAGAGGAAGATACGCAAGAACGCACTGGACACGGAAGCGCTCCGGCAGGTCGCGCTGGAGAGCGAGATCGCCCTGAGCATGGCCGAGTTCAACCCGTTCTCGGCGATGACCATGAACGGCCGGCTGATCGCCAGGGTCTCCGGTATCGACGATTCGATCGCCCGCGAGGCGCTCGACCAGGGGGCGCTGGGAGCCGGTGTGACCGGGGCGGGACCCGCCGTCTGCATGGTCTTCGAACCGGGCGGGGGGAGGA
>JBNRMI010000024.1:0-7098 GCA_050309445.1 Candidatus Methanogranum sp.
CATCAGGATGACGTCCGTCATCAGTGCCCATGACGCTCCGCATCGGTTCGTGGACGAGCAGACGTCCGGCCCGTTCCGGCGCTGGTGGCACGAGCACCGCTTCGAGCATGCAGCCGGCGGCACCCGCATGACGGACGTGGTGGAGTTCGAGTCGCCGGTGGGTCCTGTGGGGCGGGCGGTGAATGCGCTGTTCCTCACGCGCTACATGACGAAGCTCCTGCGGCAACGGAACACGTGGTTGGTGGAGGCGCTGTCCCCGCCAGGTGCCTGACGTCGCGCCATGCGAACGGCCCTGCTCCCCGATGGTTGCCGGGGAACAGGGCCGAACATGTGCTCAGGCGCTGAGGGTCGGGAGTCCGATCAGACGACGCCCAGGGCGATCATCGCGTTCGCGACCTTGCGGAAGCCCGCGACGTTCGCGCCCACGACGTAGTCGCCCGGGCGGCCCACCTCGTCGGCCGTCGTCAGGCACGTGGAGTGGATGTTCCGCATGATCTCCGTGAGGCGCTCCTCCGTGTACTCGAAGGTCCACGTGTCGCGTCTGGCGTTCTGCTGGATCTCCAGCGCGCTCGTCGCGACACCGCCCGCGTTCGCGGCCTTGCCGGGGCCGAAGCCCACGCCGGCCAGGCGGAAGACCTCGACGGCCTCCGGGGTGCACGGCATGTTCGCCCCCTCGGCGACGACCTTGACCCCGTTGGAGGCGAGGGGCTTCGCGTCCTTCTCGTCCAGCTCGTTCTGCGTGGCGCTGGGCAGCGCGATGTCGACCGGCACGTCCCACACGCTGCCGTCCTTCACGAAGCGGGCACCGCCGCCGCGGCGCTCCGCGTACTCGTGGATGCGGCCGCGCTCGACCTCCTTGATCTGGCGCAGCAGATCGAGGTCGATGCCCTGCTCGTCGACCACGTAGCCGCTGGAGTCCGAGGCCGTGATCGGGATGCCGCCCAGCTGCTGCGTCTTCTCGATCGCGTAGATCGCGACGTTCCCGGAGCCGGACACGCCCACGCGACGACCGTCGAAGGACGCCTCGCGCGCCCGCAGCATCTCGTTCGCGAAGATGGCCGCGCCGTAGCCGGTCGCCTCCGTGCGGACCAGAGAGCCGCCCCAGTCGAGGCCCTTGCCCGTGAGGACGCCGGCCTCGTACCTGTTGGTGAGGCGCTTGTACTGACCGAACAGGTAGCCGCTCTCGCGCGAGCCCACACCGATGTCGCCGGCGGGGACATCGGTGTACTCGCCGATGTGGCGGTGCAGCTCCGTCATGAACGACTGGCAGAAGCGCATGATCTCGCCGTCCGAGCGACCGTGCGGGTCGAAGTCCGACCCGCCCTTGCCGCCGCCGATCGGCATGCCGGTCAGGCTGTTCTTGAAGATCTGCTCGAACCCCAGGAACTTGAGGATGGAGATGTTGACCGAAGGGTGGAAGCGGATGCCGCCCTTGTACGGCCCGAGGGCCGAGTTGTACTGCACCCGGTGGCCGCGGTTGACATGCACCCCGCCGTCGTCATCCATCCAGGTGACGCGGAAGGAGACGGTCCGCTCGGGTTCGACGATGCGCTCCACCAGCCCCGCCTCCCGGTACTCCGGGTGCTGCCCGATCAGCGGCGTGATGGTCTCCAGCACCTTCCCCGCAGCCTGCAGGAATTCAGGCTGGTCGTCATTGCGTCTCGCGAGGTCGGCGTAGACCTCATCCAGATATGCGTCCCCTATGGTCATCGGCTCACCTTGCGCCCCCGAGGATGCCCTAGCGGCGTCCGGAGGCGATGCTGCGCGATTCACCTCCGGGGATAAAAAAGTAGTGAGGGGCCCTTCTCCCGCTTCCCGGGAAGCACGGTCGGATGCAGGAACCGGACAGGGGATATTTTATTTATACCTCTACACGTTTGTAGTGAGGTTAATGTGGGTACACCGGTTCAGCGGCAGGCGTTTACTGCCCGCCGTCGGAACAACGGCCGCGCGTTGACTGGCTGCGACCGGAGCAGCGCCTCGGCATCAGAGGAGGTAGTGTCATGTTGTATATCAGAAGGGCAATAATCAGCGTCTCGGACAAGACGGGCATCGTCGACCTCGCCAGAGGACTCGCCCGGTTCGGAGTGGAGCTGATCTCCACGGGGGGCACGCACAAGCTGCTCAGCGAGAACGGGCTCACCGTCCGCGAGGTCTCCGACTTCACCGGCTTCCCCGAGATGCTGGACGGGAGGGTGAAGACACTGCATCCCAATATCCACGCCGGCATCCTGGCCAAACGTGACGTCAACGACCATATGAAGGCCCTGGGGGACCGGAGCATCGAGCCGGTGGACATGGTGGTGGTCAACCTCTACCCCTTCAAGCAGACCGTGCTCAACGACAAGGCCACCCTCGACGAGATCATGGACAACATCGACATCGGCGGACCGACGATGATCCGCGCCGCCGCCAAGAACTACACCTCCGTCGCCGTGCTGACCGACCCGGAGCAGTACCCGGTGGTGCTGCAGAAGCTGGAGGAGGAGGGGGGTCTGGACGACGCCTTCCTGCGCTCGCTCATGGCCGAGGCGTACGTCAGCACCGCCAACTACGATGCGATGATCGCCCAGTACATGAGCCGCAAGTTCCTCGACAAGCTGCCCAGGTCGTACCCCATACCGACCGAGAAGGTGCTCGACTTCGAGTACGATCCGGAGTCCGGCAGGCGCTCGGCGTTCTACCGCGAGCCCTTCGCACCCGGCGTCACGGTGGCCAGCGCCGACCTGCTGCACGGCAGCGAGCTGACCTACGAGAACATCATGGATCTGGACAAGGCGCTGGACCGGGTGGCCAATTTCGACAGGCCCACCGCGGCCGTGATCGAGAACCGGCATCCGTCCGGCATCGCCTCGGCCGACACGATCCTGGAGGCCTACCGCACCGCCTACCGCATCGACCCCGGGACCGAGCTGCTCAACTGCACCGTGTGCCTGAACCGCGCCTGCGACATGCCCACCGCCGAGCTGATGTCCAAACACGACGTCAAGGTGCTGATCTGCCCCGGTTACGAGACCGGGGTCGTCGACTTCCTCAAAGAGGTCGACGGCATCCGCCTGCTGCGGACCAACACGCCCATCGAGCTCTCGGGCCGCGAGCGGACCTACCGGCTGAAGAAGATCAAGGGCGGCATGCTGATCCAGAAGTACGAGAGCATCCCGCAGGGCGACGATCCGACCTCGGGCTTCCGAATCTGAGGTCCGGCCTCAGGGTGCGTGCCGGCGGTCCTGCTCGATCAGGTCGTCAGGCAGCAGCGGCTTGCCCTCGGCCTTGCGCTTCTGGTGGCCGCCCGGCCCTCCCCGTTCCACCCTGGCCCGCTCTATGCAGTCGGGATTGTCGCAGGTGAAGGCGGCGTATACGATGTTGGTGCACTCGCCTCCGCAGAATTGGCACTTGTGGTCCTTCATGTCGATGGCCATGGAGGATGAATCGCCGAACAGGGTTTAATCGTTTACGGGGTCGAGGTCCATCGAGAAGTGCACCGCCGCCGACGAGTGCGTCAGCGAGCCCATCGAGATGATGTCGGCGCAGCCGGCATAATCCCGGATGTTGTCCCCGGTCAGGTTGCCCGAGACCTCGATCCTGGTGCCGGGGGAGACCTGCCGGACGTGGTCCCGCAGCCTCCTGACCTCCTCGGGCGGCATGTGGTCGGCCAGGATGATGTCGGCGCCGCTGCCGGCGACCCTCATCCCCTGTTCGGCGCTGGTGACCTCGATGTCGACCGGCAGCTCCGGCGACGCCTCCCGCAGGATCTCCAGCGCTTTCTCCAGGCCGCCGCAGGCGGCCAGGTGGTTGTCCTTGACCAGGATCATGTCGTACAGGCCCATGCGGTGCGGCCAGCCGCCGCCCAGGGCGACGGCCTTCTTCTCGTACCGGCGGAAGCCGGGTGTGGTCTTGCGGGTGCCGGCGATCATCACGTCGGGGTCGTCGGCCCGCATCAGGCGGACCATGGCGGCGGTCCGGGTGGCGATGCCCGACATCCGCATCAGCAGGTTGAGCGCCAGGCGCTCCCCGGTGATCAGCGACCGCAGCGGCCCGTGCACCGACATGACCACGGTGCCGGCGAGGACGGCGTCCCCGTCCCGGCCGAGCATCCGGCATTCGGCGCCGAGGGCGCGGAACACGGCGCAGGCCTCCTCGAGGCCCGCCAGCACCGCCTCCTCCTCGCAGACGACCGAGGCGGTGCCGGACACGTCCGGCACCAGGAGCCCGGTGGTCACGTCGCCGCTGCCGATGTCCTCGGCCAGGAAGCGCTCGATGTCGTCCTTCATATGTCCAGCTCGAACACCTTATCGGTCTCCGGGAGGATCACGTTGTAGTCCTTCAGGTCGGGGAGCAGCAGCTCCCGCGACTCCGAGTGCATGATGATGACGTTGTCGGGGTCGCAGCCCTCGATGAAGCTGATGAGCTCGTCGTGGCCCGCGTGCGCGGAGAAGTCGTACTTCTGCACCTCGCACTCGACCTTGACCGTCTCGCCGTCGATGACCATCTGCCGGCTCTCCTGCAGCATCCTCCCGTTGGTGTCCTCGGCCTGGTAGCCGACCAGCAGGATCGCGCTCTTCGGATCGTTCTTGTGCGTGTTGATGTAGCTGAGCACCGGTCCGCCGTCGAGCATGCCGCCGGTGGTGACGATGATCTGGCCCTTGCCGGCCCTGCGCCTCATACCGGAGTTGCGCACCTCGGTGAAGGCCCTCCGGGCCGATCTGAGCGCCCGCGGGTCGCTGAGGTACTCGGGATAATCCAGGAACAGACGCGTCACGGAGCGGCCCATGCCGTCGACCCACATCTCGTAGCCCAGGTCCTTGAGCAGTATCATGATCTCCTGGGTCCTGCCCACGGCGAAGCAGGGGATGATCACCGTGCCGCCGCGGTCGAGGACCTCCTCGATCTTCGCGAGGAAGCTGTCGACGGTCTCCCGCCGGTCCGGGTGGTTGCGGCCGCCGTAGGTGCCCTCGATGAACAGATGGGTGCAGTCGACGGGCTTGGCGCCCCGGACCAGCCCCTGGTCGGCGGTGTGGATGTCGCCGGTGTAGATCATGTTGCGGTCGCAGGAGAACTCGAACATCGCGGCCCCCGGGATATGCCCCGCCGAATGGACGCCCGCCTCGATGTTGCCCAGTTCCAGCTCGTCACCGAAGGTCAGCGGCGCCACGCACCGCATCGTCTTCTCGATGTCCTTGTCGGTGTAGGGTTCGTTGTAGCCCTCGGCCTTGGCGATCTTGAGGCTGTCGTACATCATCATCTCGGAGATCTCCGCCGTCAGCGGCGTGGTGAAGAGCTCGCATCCGTCCCTGCCGCACACCGCCGGCACCATCCCGCTGTGGTCGAGGTGGCAGTGGGTCAGGAAGAGGTGGTCGACACGGGGAGGGGAGATCGGGTACTCGGGAGGTTTGGTGGGGCTCATCCCGTACTCGACCAGAATGTTCTTGTCGTCTCCTTCCATGGTCATGCCCATGCGTCCGACTATATCGGTGCCGCCGAGGAATCTAAATTTCATTAACATTGTACTCAACTCTTCGTAGTATTTCACCTTCGGGTCCGAAGGATTTGGTGGAAAGGGACGTCGTGTCCCTTTGACAGTGAGATAATGTAGGGCCAACACCGCCCCGCATTATTAGTTGATGAGCAACGTTAACGGCTGGTTATATATTTAGTTTATCACGGCGTCCGGACGGGTCCGTGCGCATGCCGTGCGGGATAAACTACAAATCCGGATAGGGTGATGACCGCAGCATGGGAGCAAGACTCGATGACAGCAGGACTCTGGGTCTCATCGGCTTATCGGCACTAGCAGTCTACGTCGCCGCACTCGCCGCCGCCTTCATCATAACCGGCGGGGATGAGCCTGTGACGTTGTCCTCGGTCAGGGGCACGCAGGTGCACATGGCCGGCACGGCAGCGGCCGGATTGCTGGGGATCGCGGCCGGTGCCGGTCTGTGCATGAAAGGCCGGAAGGGAACATTCATCGCGAAGGTCCGGGGGATCCTGACGGTCGCCGCGTCGGCCGCGCTGGTCATCGCGGCGCTCGCGACCGGCGGGTCGCAACCGATCCTGCTGTTCGCGCTGCTGGTCGTCGCGGCGGCGTTCGCCGCCGCGGGGCAATGGTGGGTCGAGGGGGACAGGATCCGGATGATCCTGGCCCTGGCTTCGGCGCTGCTGGTCGCGACGACGGCCGCCGTCGACGTCCGCGGCTATCCGTTCATCATCGCAGCGGCATTCTGGGTCATCACGACATCTCTGATCCGGCCGGTCGCAGACCGGCCCTCGGAATCGGCGACCGAAACCGCACCCGCGGTCGAACCGGCGACCGGGGCCGCGATCGGGTCCGCCGCCGCAACAAGATCCGCGCCTGTGCCCGTGCCGCCGGCGGACCCCGTCCCGGCGGCCGCCGCACCTGCGGACCTGCCCGAGCTGAAGGTGATGAGCTCGAGGGAGGCGGCCGATGCCAGGAATGCGAAGATGAGCAGCATCGCGGACGACGCGGTCGCGGACGGACCGGCGGAGGAGCCCGTACCGGACACGCCTCCAGTCGAGGGGTCCGGGGGCGGACCCGCAGCCGGAGAGCCCGCCTCCGTTCCGCCCGAAGCCGAAGATGAGTACCGGGACACCCCGGAGATCCTGGTGAGGCGCGCAGCCTGGAACAAGGGCCTCCGCTGCCGCAGGAACTACGGGGACCACGGGATCCCGGTGGCATTCGTGAAGAGCAGGGTGGCCGTCTACGTGTCACCCGCCGATGCCGACCGCGGCATCGACGATATCCTGAACTCCGAGGGCTGGACCGTGCTCCGGTTCTCCGAGGACGAGGTCACCGACGGCAGGGCCGAGGGCGAAGAGATCGCCGAAGCGGTCCGCAGGAACCTCAGAGCGCAGCGCAAACCCTCGAAGAGGAAGGGCGCCGGCAGGTGAAGGGGGGCCGCCGCCCGCTTCCCCGCCCGGACCGTGTCGCCGGGTGCCGCTGGCCATCGCCGCGGACGCATATCCCCGGGGAGACCGTCCCGATCCTGCCGCCGGCATCCCGGCCCTCCCGGGAGCACGGCCGGGATGCCGGCGGCAGGATCGGGCCGGTCCCCCCGGGGATATGCGTCCGCGGCGATGGCC
>JBNRMI010000025.1:0-22720 GCA_050309445.1 Candidatus Methanogranum sp.
GTGCTGGCGGGGGTGGCGGCGGGCATGGTGGGCGGCGGACGCCTCACGCCCAGGGGGAGCATCGGTGACGGCATCGGGCTGTTCGAGCCGGTGTACCGCCCTGACGGCGCCGAATGCCCGGACAACCCGACCTCGGCCATCCTCTCGGGCGCGATGGCCCTGGACCACATCGGCATGCCGGAGGCGGGCGACCGCATCCGCGATGCCGTGCGGGCGGTGTACCGGCGCGGCACGGTCACCGCCGACGTCGGCGGCAGCGCCTCTTCCGAAGAATTCACCGATGCCATCATCGGCATGATCGAAGGAACGTGCGGATGACCCGCGGGACACCTTGTCCGGGCCGTCCTGCTGACGCAGGTTACCGCGGAGGTCCCGCCCGATGACCGCCCTGCCCGTCGGCCTGATGGCGTTCATGCTGTCCGACGCCTACCCCCTGCTGCTGTTGCTGCCGGCACTGGCCGGTTTCATCCTCTCGTTGATACCCTCCGGGTCGAAGACCCTGGAGAGCGCGATCTCACTGCTCTGCGCGATGTCCTGCCTGACGGGCGTCGCCGCCTTCCTGCTGATCGGCGGAGAGGCTCCGGAGCATGTCTCCGGCTTCTCCTCGCTGCTCGGCGAGTACCGCATCCGCATCGATGCGCTCTCGGCGCTGGTCATCGGCTTCTCCTCGGTCATCCACCTGACCGTGGTGGTGCTGATGCGCAGGTCCGGCCTGATCCACGGCAGGAGCATGCTGGGCTACGCCTGCCTGCTCTACGCCGCCTGCGTGCTGGCGATGAGCGCCGACAGCGTCATCCTGCTGGTGACGGCCTGGGAGGCGATCACGCTGGTGACCTTCCTCATGACCCGGGGTGCGGAGGAGGAGCACCGCTGGAAGTACTTCGTCATCACCCACCTGGGCGGGCTGATCATCATCGGCGTGCTCATCGCCATGTGGCACGTCTCCGGTACCCAGATCCTCTCCGGGATGGCGGTCGGCGCCGTCGTCGGCCCGGTCACCGCGGCGGCGATGATCCTCCTGATCTTCCTCGGTTTCGGCACCAAGCTCGGGCTGATGCCGTTCCACGCCTGGATGCCCGACCTCTACTACTCGGCGCCGATCCACTCGGTGACGCTGCTCTCGACGGTGTGCTCCAATGTCGCGATTCTGCTGCTGGTCAAAGCCTCCTTCCTCTGGATCGGCGTGCCCGACAACCTGCTGATGATCCTGATCGTGCTGCTGATGGCCTCGCTGAGCGCCATCTGGGGCGCCATGGAGTCGCTGATCCAGGCCGAATCGCGGAGGATCCTGGCCTATTCCAGCATGGAGAACATGTCGATGGTGCTGCTCTGCCTGGGCATGGCGATGATGTTCGCCGCGATCGGCTTCGACCGCAGCCTGCTGACGCTGATGCTGGTGGCGGCGATGCTGCACACGATCAACCACTCGTTCTTCAAATCGCTGATGCTGCTCAACATCGGCAAGGTGGAGGAGATCACCGGCGAGCACTCGCTGAGCCGCATGGGCGGCCTCGCCCTGACGCTGCCGGCACTGTCGGTGACCGCGATCATCGGCACGCTGGCGATGGCCGGGGTGCCGCCGCTGAACGGCTTCGTCAGCGAATGGCTGATGATCAAGACGGTGATCATGGCCGGCACCGGCGACACGATCGTCAACATCGTCCTGCCGCTGATCATCGCCGTGCTGGGGGTGTGCGGCATGATGGCCGCCGCATCCTACGCCCGGCTCTACGGCTTCATCTTCCTCGGGCGTCCGCGCTCGGAGCATGCGCTGCCGGCCCGGACGCCCGACCGGGGCACCATGGCCTCGTTGTCGGTGCTCGCCGGCATGTGCGTCGCCCTCGGCATCCTCGCCGTGCCGGTCATAGACGTGCTGACCGACGCCCTCTGTTCGACGCTGCATCTCGACGGCGACGCCGCCGGGGTCGTGGCCGAGGCCATCGACCCGATCATGATCGCCGTGGCGTTGGCCGCCGTGATGATGACCGTCTTCGTGCTCTTCCGCGTGTTCAGGCGCGGCCGGCGGAGCACACCCACCTGGGATTGCGGCACCGATCTGAAACCGGAGATGCAGTACTCATCCGAGGGGCTGACCCAGCCGCTGGTGCACATGTTCCACCCGTTCTACAGGGACAGCACCGAGACGGCCGACAGGCCCGGGGAGGTCGACCGTTTCCGTGTCAGCTTCATCGACCCGTCGATCCATTACATCCTGCGCCCGATCGGCAACGCCGTCAGCCGGGTCTCGCAACTGGTCAGCCGTCTCCAGACCGGCAACATCCAATCATACCTGGCCTACATCATGGCCACTCTGCTCGCGGTGCTGCTGGGGGTGAGGTTCCTTTGATCGCCGCAACGGCGGCGTTCGTGCAGGCGCTGGTGCTGATCGCCATCGCCCCGCTGATCACCGGCATGGTGCGGAAGTTCAAGGCGCTGATGCAGCATCGCAGCGGCGCCGACGTGCTCCAGCCCTACCGTGAGCTGGCCAAGCTGTTCCGCAAGGACGAGACGGTCTCCGAGAGCACCTCCCGGCTGTTCCGTGCGATACCGTACGTCTGCTTCGCCGCCATCACGCTGATCGCCTTCATGGTCCCGTTCTGCTTCACCGGCATCTTCGCCCCCCACGGCGACCTGATCGCCCTGGTCTACATCTTCACCCTCTACCGCTTCTGCATGGTGATTGGCGGCCTGGAGGGCGGGTCGTCCTTCGGCGGCATGGGCAGCAGCCGCGAGCTGATGATGTCGGTCCTCATCGAACCGTCTCTGCTGCTGGCGCTGATGACCGTCTGCGTCCTCAGCGGCGCCGGCACCGACATCAGCGCCGTGCCCGGCCTGCTGATGTCGATGGGCGTGCTCGCCGTCGGCCCGGCGCTGCTGCTGGCGGCGGCCTCGTTCGTCATCACCGTCACCGCGGAGAACGCCCGCATCCCGTTCGACAACCCCGATACGCACCTGGAGCTGACGATGGTGCACGAGGGCATGCTGATCGAGTACTCGGGGCGCAGCCTGGCGCTGATGGAGTTCTCCTCGATGATGCGGCTGGTCATCTTCATGACCATGCTCGGCACGCTCTTCTTCCCCTGGGGGATCGCCACCGTCGCCGCGCCGCTGCCGCTGCTGATCGGCTTCGCCGCCATCATGCTCAAACTGACGCTGATGGCCTTCGCCCTCGCCCTGCTGGAGTCGTCATCGACCAAGTTCCGGCTGTTCAAGATGCCCAACCTGCTGACCGCCTCCTTCGTCCTGGCCCTGCTGGCGATAATATCACTGTACATACTATGAGAGGAATGACCGAATGGACCTGATGCTCTACGAGAACCTCATCGACATCTGCGCGATCTGCATGCTGGTGATCACCGTGATGGCGGTGATGTCCACTTACATGAAGAAACTGATCCAGCTGTTCGCGGTCCACTCGCTGCTGCTGGCGGTGCTGGCGTTCGTCGTCGCGTTCTACACCGGCAACTCGCACATCTACATCATCTCCGCCCTGACGCTGGTGCTCAAGGTGCTGCTCATCCCCCGTTTCCTCGACTACACCGTGGAGCGGATCGACGTCGAGCGGGAGGCCCGTTCGGCGATCGGGGTGCCCGGCAGCCTGCTGATCTGCACCGTGCTGATCTTCGCCGGATACCTCATCGCCGATCCGATGACCGGATCGCTGTCGACGATCGGCCGCAACTGCCTGGCGATCTCGATGTCGATCGTCTTCATCGGGTTGTTCACCATGGCCTCGCGCAGCAACGCGCTGAGCGAGTCGATCGGCCTGCTGCTGACCGAGAACGGCCTGTTCCTGGGGACGATGACCATCTCCTACGGCATGCCGCTGATCGTCGAGTTCGGGGTGTTCTTCGATATCATCATCGCCGTGGTCATCATCGGCATCTTCGCCTACCGCATCAACCGCACCTTCGATTCGATCGACACCCGCCACATGAGGAGGTTGCGCGATTGATCGGCGGCATCGAGGCGGTCGTGCTGATCCCGCTGGTCGCGGCGCTGCTGTGCGGTCTGTCGCGCAGCGAGAGGCTGCTGTCCGCGATCACCGTCGCGGCCTCCGGCGCCTGCCTGCTGCTGGCGGCGGCGACCTTCTGGCCGGTGTTCAGCACCGGGACGGTGCTGGAGCGCGGCATCTGGTGCATCGACGGCCTCTCGGCGATGTTCCTGATGCTGACGGCCGCGGTGGCGTTCATGGTCGTCCTCTACTCGCACGGCTACATGCGGGAGGAGCGGGCGGCGGGGAAGCTGACGGTGCGGGACGAGAAGGTGTACCACATCTCGCTCAACCTCTTCGTCGCCGCGATGCTCTCGGTCTTCATGGTCTCATCGCTGGGGCTGGCCTGGATCATCATCGAGGCGACCACGCTGATCTCCACCTTCCTGGTCGGATTCAGCCGCGATGAGGAGTCGACCGAGGCCTCATGGAAGTACCTCATCCTCTGCTCGGTGGGCATCGCGCTGGCGCTGCTGGGCATCTCGCTGGTCTACGCCTCGGCGACCGATGTGCTGGGCAGCGTCGCCTCGGCGCTCGACTGGCCGGTGCTGATGGCGGTGGCGGCCGATCTCGACCCGACGCTGCTCCGGACCGCGATGGCCCTGGTGATCATCGGGTTCGGCACCAAAGCCGGCTTCGCCCCGATGCACACCTGGCTGCCGGACGCCCACAGTCAGGCTCCGACCCCGGTCAGCGCCCTGCTCTCGGCGGCGCTGCTCAACTGCGCCCTCTACTGCATCATCCGCTTCCACATGATCTCCGAGATCGCCATGCCCGGCTTCTCCGCCGGGCTGCTGACGGTCTTCGGGCTGGCCTCGGTGTTCGTGGCGGCGATGCTCATCCTCAACAGCCGCGACATCAAGCGCATGCTCGCCTACTCGAGCGTCGAGCACATCGGCCTGATCGCCGTCGCCCTGGGCATCGGCACCGGGTGGTCGGTGGTCGCGGCGCTCTTCCTGATCACGGCGCACTCGCTGACCAAACCCCTGCTCTTCTTCTGCGCGGGCAACATCATCCAGGGTTACGGCACCAAGGACATGGGCGCGGTGCGCGGGCTGAGGAGGGCGATGCCGTACACGGCGGTGATGCTGACAGCGGGCTCGCTGGCGATCGTCGGCATGCCGCCGTTCGCCGTCTTCGTCGGCGAGGTCTCCCTCCTGCTGGCGGCGGTCGATGCCGGCATGATCTGGCTGGTCTCGGTGCTGATCGTCCTGCTGGTCATCGTCTTCGCCGGCTTCACCCGCCGCATCTTCCCGATGATATCCGGCGAGGCCGAAGAGGATGTGCGCGAACCGAAGGGGGTGTTGCGCGCCGCGCCGCTGCTGATGCTGGCGGTGCTGATGACCGCCCTGGGCCTGTTCGTCCCCGACAGCGTCGCCGACGGCTTCCGCATGATCGCCGAGAACCTCTACGGGGCGATCGCATGATCCGCAACCTGGAGGAGGGCATCGTCGACCTCGGCGGGCGGATCCGCGCCCTGACGGAAGAGGGTTACGGCATCGTCTGCATGTACGCCACCGAGAAGGGGGACATGCCGCGCACGATCCAGACCGTCCTGAGGAGGGAGGAGCGGCTGGTGCACATCACCACCGTGATGGAATCCGACAGCTACCAGGCGATATCGCCGTTCATACCGCAGCTGCGTCCCTACGAGCGGGACATGCGCGAGATGAACGGGCTCGACCCGGTCGGCCTCAAGCAGCACTACGGTCCGCAGCGGCTGCAGTGGGGCTACAGCGACGCCCATCCGCTGCAGAAGGGCGACCTGCCCGCCGAGCGGTACAACGTCCCGCTGACCGGCAACCGGATGACCGGCGACGGCGTGTTCGAGATCCCGGTCGGGCCGGTGCACGCCGGCATCATCGAACCGGGTCATTTCCGCTTCTCGGTCGCCGGCGAGCCGATCCTCAAGATGCGGACCACGATGGGCTATACCTACCGCGGCATCGAACGCATGGCGGAACGGCCGGCGGCGGTCGACCAGACGCGGCTGATGGAACGGATCTGCGGCGACGCCGCGGTGGCTAACGCCCTCGCCTACGCACATGCGATGGAGGGGGAGGCCGAGGTGCCGCGCCGGGCGCGGCTGCTGCGCACGGTCTTCGCCGAGCTGGAGCGCATGTACTGCCACTTCGGCGACCTGAGCGGCATCGCGCAGGACGCGGGGCTGGCGGTGCCGGCCGCCCGCGGCGCGGCGCTGAAGGAGGAGGTGCACCGGCTGAACGCCGACATCTGCGGCCACCGGTTCCTGATGGGCACCGTCGTCCCCGGCGGGGTCCGGTGCAACATCCCCGACCGCGACCTGGAGGGGCTGAAGAAGCGCGTGCTGCACCTGGGCTTCGAGCTCGAGGAACTGCACGATCTGCTGAAGGGCTCCTCGCTGCTGCTCGACCGCAACGAGACCACCGGCATCCTCACCCGCGAGAACGCGCTGCAGTACCGCGCGCTCGGACCTTCGGCGCGGGCGAGCGGGGTGGCGACCGACGTCAGGCGGGAGCGCCCGTACGACGCCTACGCCGAGACGGGCATGCGTCTGATCACCCATGACAAGGGCGACGTCAACGCGCGGATGACCGTCAAGGCGCAGGAGACCGCCGAATCGGTGAACCTGATCAGCCAGTGCCTCGACCTGATGGAGGGCAGGGTGCTGCGTCGCGCCGTGGAGCCGGCGGACGGATTCGGCATCGGCCTCGTCGAGGCCCCGCGCGGCGAGTTGATGCATGCGGTCAACATCGTCGGCGGCAACATCTGGAGGTACCGCATCCGCGACCCGTCGTTCATCAACTGGATCGCGCTCGAGACCTCCCTGCCCGGGAACATCGTCCCCGATTTCCCTTTGATCAACAAGAGCTTCAACCTGTCGTACAGCGGGTACGACCTGTGAGGAACGGATGTACAAGGAGAGCCTCAGGAACCTGATGTCGGGCGCGCGCCCCTGCGAGACCTTCGCCGAGATGGAGTCGAAGCGCCAGACCATGCCGATGCCCGACGAACGCTGCGACCTCTGCGGCGACTGCGCCGCGGTCTGCCCGGGGGAGGCGATCTCCGCCGACGGGGTCTGGAAGGTGGACCTCGGCAGATGCCTGTTCTGCCGCGACTGCTTCGACGTCTGCGGTTACATCGGGGAGCGGCCCGCCCCCCATTACGCCCTGTCGCGCGAGGAGCTGGTCTTCACCGCCGGCGAGGAGCGCGACCCCGAGGGCAGGCTGGATGACGAGCGGGTCGCCGCATTGAAGGGATCGCTGTTCGTCCGCGAGCTGGACACCGGCTCTTGCAACGCCTGCGAGCATGAGGCCGCGGCGATGTCCAACGTCTTCAACGACATGTCGCGCTTCGGCATCGGCATCAAGGCCTCGCCGCGCCATTGCGATGCGCTGCTGGTCACCGGCCCGATGACGAAGGCAATGCTGTACGCCGCCCGCAAGACCTACAGCGCCGTGCCCGACGGGAAGATGGTCGTCGCCTGCGGCACCTGCGCGGTATCCGGAGGGCCGTTCAGGGGAGGGGACGTCGTCGGCGAGGGGGTCGGCGGCACCATGCCGGTCGATATCTACATCGTCGGCTGCCCGCCGCCGCCCAACACCGTCGCCGTCGCTCTGGTGAAGGCCCTGGGCCTGCGTCACTGAACGACGATCACGGTGCACTTGGCGTTGCGGACCACCGCTTCCGAGGTGCTCCCGAGGATCGCCCGGTCGATGAAGGTCTTGTCGGAGCGCCCGACGACGATGACGTCGGCGCCGAAACGCTCGGCGGCATCGAGTATCCCCTTCTGCGGGACCCCCGAGGAGACCACGCCCTGGACCTCGGCACCGCGCTCCCTGGCGCGGGCCTCGGCCTCCTTCAGGGACTCGTCGATCCGGGCCAGCTCGCCCTCGCGGTCCAAAGTGTCCTTGGAGGGTATATCGGTGAGGATGTAGAGCTTCTTGCCGAACGCCAGGGCGTAGTCGATGGCGTAGTCCAACGCCTTCATCGTGTGCTCCATCCCGTCATAAGCGACCAGAACCGCCATCTCCGCCCTCCGCCCCTTCCATCATCTTGGGAGTATATACCGGTTTCCGGGGGCCCGCAGGAGGCATCAGGCCCCGTGCCAATACCAGGTCGTCGCGGGTGTTGACGTTGACCGCGAGCTCCATGTCATCGGTATGGTAGAAGGTCTCCAGCAGATAATCCCCGTTCAGCGTCTTCAGCCGGTTCATGATGGTCAGGCCCGACACCGCCCATTCCGACCCGTAGCGGTCCATCACGAAGGACGGGGTGATGCCCAGCCCCCGCACGATGTCGCAGCAGACCAGGGCCACATGCGATTCCATCCTCTCCGGGTCGAATGACGCGATGAAGCGGTCGATGACCTCCGGTGACAGCAGGGGGGTGTCGGAGGGGCAGGTGAGGATGAAATCCCCGGTCATCACGCCGAACGCCTCGTGGAGGTCGTCGACGAAGCTCTCGCCCGAGGTGCGGATCGTCGGCACCCCGATCCCGGTGAGGAAGCTCTCGGTATCGGGCGTGTTGTCACTGACCGATACCAGGATGCCGTTCAGATGCTCCGAGCCCTCCAGGGCCTCGATGACCCGCAGGATCGACGGCTTGCCGCCGATGACCTGCATGGGTTTCTCGATGCCGCAGAGCCCCATCCGCGTGCCCTTGCCGCCGGCGTTGATCAGCGCCTGCATCAAACGAGACCTGCCTGGAACAGCACGATGGTTACCAGCACCAGGATTATCACGCGCGAGATCTCGTTCGATGCGCCCAGGATGTCCCCGTTGACGAAGCCCAGCTCGCGGTTGGCCCAGGCCGCCATGCCGATACCGGTGATGATCGACGCCGCCGTGCCGGTGATGACCGTCGCCGCGGAGAAGATGATCATCTCCCTGTCGAGGAACTCGAAGCCGGTGAGCACCTGCACCGCGGCCAGCGAGACCAGCATGACGCCGAACGCCAGCACGAAGGTGAGCACCGATGACTTGACCAGCGTCTTGCGGCCGGTGCCCCTCACCTGCCGGGCGGCCATCCCGTCGCCGGGCTCCCCCCAGGCGGCGGCGGCCACCATCGCGTTCTTGACCATGATCTCCAGAGGCCAGATCAGCAGCAGCATGTACAGCGAGAACGATGACAGCAGCGCCACCGCGGCCAGTGTGACGATGATCGCCATGCCAGCGCCGCCGGCGCCGGTGGCGGTGTCCTTCAGCGCCTTCCTGCGCTTCTCACGATCACCGGTGGCCACGAACGCGTCGCCGAAATCAGCCAATCCGTCGAAGTGGAGGAACCTGGTGAAGAGCAGCACCGCGGCCATGATCGCCACCGCCGATGTCAGCAGGTCGAATCCGAGGTACCACATCGCCATGCCCGTGATCATCCCCACGAAACCGACGAGCGCCCCGATGATGGGGATCGTCCAGGTGTTCTTCTCGAAGGCCTCGATATCCCCTTCGCCCACGTCAAGCCTGATCACCGTGAAGAACGAGACCATCGCCTTGAACGACGAGCGCACCGTCTCCGGATCGATGTCGAGTATATCCTCCACATCGAACAGCTCCCCGTCGTCGGACGACTGCGGGGCGACGACTGCGGGTTCCGCTTCGAATTCTGCCGGGACCTCCGCATCGGCTTCGGCCGATTCCGCTTTATCGGATCCCGTATCGGTCTCGGGCGACTCTTCCTCCTCCGCCCCGACCGTGATCCATTCCGTATCCTTGTCAAACATCCATATCCACTCCACTTATCTCTTCATAGAACAAATCCGTATAGACCGCGGACATCGTCCCGCCGACCAGGCCGCAGAGCATGTCGTCGGTGAACGGGCCGGCCCTGCCGATGATCCCCGGTTTGTGCCGGTCGAACCGGCTGAACTCGAACAGCCCGCGGGTGCCGGCGATGTACTCGGCGATCTGGATGCCGATCATCTCATCCGCGATCAGATGGATCGGATCGGTCGCGAACATCTCCCGCGGCAGGGCGCAGATGCAGCCCTTGCCGCCCATCTCGTCCAGCACCAGTGCGGCCTGGATCATCGATGAGATGTTGATGTCTTCGCAGAGCACGTCGATCCTCTCCTCGAACCGCCGCCGCACATCCGCGGCATCCCAGGCGGGATTCGGGTCGTACAGCTCCGATGCCGCCTCCCACAGCGAGTCCCGCGGTATGCCGGCACGGGCGAGCGCGTCGACGAAGGTGCCGGGCACCGGCCGGTCGCCGCGTTTGTCCAGGCTGGCGGCGACCCCCGCCCGCACCGAGCGGGCCATGGAGATCCCCAGCGGCGTGCCGGTGCCGGAGAACGCCTCCCGCGCATCGCCGGCGGGGCTGACCACCGCGACCGCGTCGGAGGTGGTGCCGGTCTCCCGGAAGCCGGTGTCGGCGAGCGCCGCCGATTTGGCCTCGACGATCGGCATCATCAGATTGACCTTGCCCTCGAGCGTCAGCGGCACCGGCGAGATGCCGATGATGTTGATCGTCCCGCCGATCAGCGCACGGTACCGCTCCATCGAGATGCGCGAACGCTCATCCCAGTCCGCGATCGTCTCGCCGGCGACCACATGGTTGCTCAGACCGGCGGTGACCGCGGCGAAGGTCTCCGACCCCTCGTGATCGGTCGACTGCGTGGTGAAGACGTAGCCGACCTCGGCGGCCGTCATCAGCCCCACCGCATCCTGCGGCAGGCCGAGCCGGTCGCGTTCGGCGCGGATCTGCGCCCAGGGATCTGTCAGCGGCACCCTGTGCGGCACCTGCATGATGAAGAGCGTGTCGGTCTCGGTTATGCCCCCGTTGAGGATGGCGTTGCTGAGCACCTCCATCCTCTCCGTCAACCGGATCACGGCCGTCGCCATGTCGCCGTTCGCGGCGATCTCCGTGCCCGCGACGTACTTCACAGCAACCACCTCAGCAGGTATACCACCGCGCCCTCGAGAGACATCTGCACATGTATGCCCATCAAGACATATAATGGCAACATCAGCAGCAGCATCGAGAGCACCGACGAGATCTCGGTCAGACGGCAGCAGCGCGTGATGTCGTCGGCATCCGGCGGCCTGCCGTCGCCGATCACGTACACGTCCCGCTTCTCCATGGCGATGCCGAGCGCGGCGGCGCAGGCCGCCATCGGGTAGCCGCTGTTGGGGCTCGGCGTCTTGCCGTGCTCAGCCTTCGCCGCCGCGACGGCGCCGCGTCCGCCCGTGCCGGCGAGCCGGGCGGCGGCGGCCACGATGTACGGCGAGAGCCGCGCGGGCAGCCAGCAGAGCAGGTCGTCCGCCCTGGCGGCGGCCCGGCCCAGGCTCGCGTACCTGTCGTCCAGGTAGCCCCACATCGCATCCATCATGTTGGTCAGCCGGAACATGACCGCTCCGGGCAGGCCGAGGATCCCGCCGTACAGGGCGGGCGAAACGGCGCTGTCGACCAGGTTCTCGGTGATCGTCTCGCAGCAGGAGGAGGCGATGTGCGCGGCATCCATCCCCGCGGTGTCGCGGCTGACGATCATCCGCAGCTCGGCGGCGGCCTCGTCGAGACGGCCGGCCCGCAGGCCGTCCTGGATCGGACGGCACAGCCTCCTGAAGAGGAAGACCGAGAAGCTCAGTTTGAGGAGTACGGCGCTGACGACCGTCCAGGCGACCGTGTCCAGGCCCACGGAGTATCCGCCCGGCAGCGGCAGGACGATGCCGGTCATGCCGGCCAGCAGGCGGACGGAGGCGGTCAGCATCACCGCCGCCAGGACGGAGGCGGCGACGGTGCCGACGTAGGCCAGCACGCCCCACCTGACCGCCTTCGGACCGCGGTCGGAGACCGCCCGGTCGATGCGGTCGAGCAGGCTGCCGATCCACCGCAGCGGGTGGATGCTGTTGGGCGGATCGCCGATGAAACGGTCGATCAGCAGCGCCAGGACGACGACCGCCGCCGCTAACGCCCAGAGCTGCATCTCATCCCCTCAGTTCTGCCAGGCAGGCTTCGGCCGCGACGGCGAAACGCTCGTTGCGCCCGCCGTCCTTGACGCTGTAGCGCACGAAACCCTCCATGCCGGCGCCGAACGAGGCGCAGTCGCGGACCATGATGCCGTGCCGCAGCATCATGTCGCGGAAGACCGCGCCGCTGACGCCCAGCGGATCCAGGTTGTTGAAGTAGAAGAAGGAGTCCGAGACCTCCCCGGCGGGGAAGCCGATCCCGTTGAGCCGCCGGTTCATCACCCGCGACTCGGCGGCCATCATCGCCGCCGCCCGGTGCACGTGGTCCATGCGCTCGCCGATCAGCGTCCTGGCGACGACCTGCTCCATACGGCCGATGTTCCAGGTCATCCTCACCTTGTCCATCTCGGCGACCAGGGCCTCGGAGGCGAAGCCGAAGCCGATCCTGATGCCGGGGATGGCGAACGATTTGGTCAACGACCCCGCCACCACCAGGTTCTCGTAGCGGCCGACCAGGCCGGAGCAGGTGATGTCGCCGTAGCCGGGGACCAGTTCCAGCAGGGTCTCGTCGAGGAAGACGGGCACGCCGCGGTCGGCGCATTCCCCGATGATCCGGACCAGTTTGCTGCGGGGCTCGATGCGCCCGGTCGGGTTGTTCGGGTTGCAGATGTACACCGCCCGCACCCCCCGCTCCAGCTGCGCCGTCACCTCTTCCGGGTCGATGCGGAAGCCGTCCACCTCCCGGAGGTCGCTCCAGACGATCCCGGCGCCGGCGATGCGGCACTGCTGCTCGTACTCGGCGAAGGAGGGCCGGTGCAGCAGCACCCTGTCGCCCTGTTCGAGGAAGGTGTGGGGGAAGTTCCTGATCAGCTCGGACGATCCGGCGCCGACCATGATACGGTCCTCGCCGATGCCGAAGACTCGCGACATCGTCGACTTCAGCTCGCCGCAGGCATCGTCGGGATAATGCCACACCTCGTCGGCGGCAGCGGCCATGATCTCCCCGATGTCCTCGGGCGGGCCGAACGGATTGAGGTTGTGGCTGTAATCCTCCACCCCCTCCAGCTTCCATGCCTGACCGCCGTGGACGGTCGCATCCAGCCCCGACAGCGCCCGCCTCGCCCTGACATCCCTGCCTCCCATCATACCGCCCCGCCGTGCATGCAGAGGAGATATGGCGCGCATGATTATAGATATATGCGGACGGCGGGAGGCATTACGGGGATCGCACGACCTCAAATCTAATATCCGGGGCGGTGCATCCGCCATACCATGGCGATACTCTCGGACAGGGACATACTCGCCGGCATGGAGTCCGGCTACCTAGGGATCGACGATTTCCACGAGCGGGGGCTGACCCCCAACGGCTACGACCTGCGCATCGCCGAGGTGGCGGTCAGGGGCGATGACGCGGTCGTGCGCGAGGGGACGGCGGTCATCCCGCCGCGGACGATGTTCTACGTCTCCACCGTCGAGAAGGTGCGGATGCCGTCGGACTGCTGCGCCCAGCTGTGGATGCGGACCACCTGGATCCGGCGCGGCTGCATGGGCAGCTTCGGCAAGATCGACGCCGGCTTCGAGGGCACCCTGACGCTCGGAGCCTACAATGCGACCGACGAACCGGTAGAACTGCCGATCGGCGAGCGCTTCTGCCAGATGGTCTTCGAGACGCTCACCACCGCCTCCGAGCGCGATTACGCCGGCCGGAGCGGCAACTACCAGGGTCAGACCGGCATCACTCTGGAGCCGGTGCGCCGCTGACGGGCGGGGCGCGCACCAGGTCGACCACGTAGACGCTCATCGAGGGGGAGTAGGTCTTCAGCTCGCGGATGCCGTCGACGGTGACGGGTAGCCCGCGGCCGGCCATGCCGGCGACCAGCCCGTCCACGCGGCCGGCGGCCTCCGACCGCTCGGAGATCAGATGCAGATGGACCGTGCCGCCCGGACGGACCGCCTCCAGCGCGTCCTCCAGGAAGAGCTCGGCCGACTGCGGCAGGTTCATGATCACGCGGTCGGCCGGCGGAAGCCCGCGGATGACGCTGCGGGCATCGCCGGTGTGCGGGAAGAGGTTGCTGATGCGGTTCAGCCGCATGCCCTCGCGGACGAAGCGCTCGGCCGCGGGGTTGAGGTCGATCGAATGCACGGCGGCCGGACGGGCGTTCCTGCAGATGACCAGCCCGAAGGGGGCGGCGCCGGCGAACATGTCGATGACCGTCTCGCCGTCGCGCACCGCGGCCGCCACCCGCGCCCGCTCGGTCGCCAGACGGGGGTTGAAGTAGACCGCGGCGGGATCGACGGGGATGCGGACGCCCGACTCCCGGTGGACGGTCTCCGAGGGACCGTGGCCGGCGATGTGCTCCAGCTCGCGGATGCGCAGGTCGCCCTTGACGCCGGTGTCGGCCATGACCACGCGCACCTGCGGATGGGCGGTCAGCAGCGCCTCGCCGACCGCGTGCCTGCGGCCCTCCAGCCCCTCGGGGATGCGGATGATCAGCACGTCGCCGATCACGTCGTAGGCCGAGGGCAGCAGCTCCGCGAGTTCCGGAGGCAGGTCGAGCAGCGCCCGGTAATCATGCTCCGCGGCCGGCCGTTCGGCCAGCTCGGCGGCGACCGTCTCGTATCCGGGACAGCCGTCGCCGAGGATCGGGATCAGCAGGTGGTCGCCGTCGGCGGCGATGCGCACCCCGTCGTCCAGCAGACCGGCCTCCTTCAGCTCGATGCGCACCCGCTCGCCGTCCCGGCGCGGCACGCGCACGCATCTCGCCGTGCGCCGGGGAGGCTCAGAGCCCTTCGAGGATCTCATCGGGCGCACCTGCGAACCTGGCGAGTGCGTACGCCTCGACGAAATGCAGCGGCCCGGGGATGACCAGCGTGTGCAGCGGCGTGCCCAGGTCGGCCTCGAGCAGGTCCTGCGGGTAGCCGGCGACGATGCGCTCGCCGGGCGAGCCGACCTTCGAGGCGGAGCAGACCAGGGTGCGGTCGTCGATCAGGCCGCCGCCCCACTTGCGCTCGCCCTCGAGCAGCCACTCCAGCCCCTGGCGGGCGGTCATGTACATCAGCTCGTCGGCGCGGATGTCCAGCAGCACCAGGGTGTGGAGGCCGAGGCGCTTGTTCTCCAGGATGTGGTCGTAGGGGGAGCGCGGCTGGTAGTCCTCCTCCAGGAAGGGGAGGGTCACCGTGCGGCCGAACTTGTAGGGCTGCAGGCCGAGCGCAGCGGGGCAGGCCCCGTAGATGGATATGCCGTGGAACAGGCGGACGGGGATGCCCTCGTCCTGCGCCTGGATCCTGAGGTCGACGTGGGTCGTCGCCATCATCGTGTCGCCGGCGGTCACGAAACCGACCCGCATCCGCTTGGCGTCGGCGAGGATGTCCTCGGACTCCTCCACCTGCCAGCGGTAGATCACCTCGACCTCCTTGCCGATCGCCGCCTCCAGTGCCTTGACGTCGGCGTCCATCAGCGACGAGGTGTAGAATTCGGCGTAGATCTTGTCGCATTCCCTCAGCGCGTTCAGCGCCTTGACCGTCATGTCGTCGACACCAGAAAGGCCGAGGCCCGCGAAGATAAGTTCGGATGTCATCGCACGCCGAACGGCGAGCACCCAATTAAACGATTCGGTGAAGGCGGGCCCGGGGTGACCCGGGCCCTGTTTCAGCGGCTCAGGGGAGCAGGGTCACCAGGGCGTCGACCGCCCAGCAGCCCTCGCCCGCCTTGCCGACGATGACCGGGTTGATCTCCAGCTCGAAGAACTCCGGGTTCTCCTCGGCGATGACGACCAGCCTCTTGATCGCCTCGCGCATGGCGTCGATATCCGACGGGGGCGTGCCCCTGACGCCGGACATCAGCGTGTACGCCTTGGTCGAGGTGATCATCCTGTCGAGCTGCTCCTCGGTCATCGGCACGTGCGCCTGGGAGATCTCCTTGAGGATCTCGACGTAGATGCCGCCGAGTCCGAAGGAGACGATCGGGCCGAACTGCTCGTCGCGGATCATCGAGAGGATGACCTCCTGTCCGGAGACCATCTGCTGGATCGAGATGCCGTCGAGCTTCGCGTCGGGCATCGCCCGGCTGCAGTTGTCCATGATCGCCTTGTACGCCTCGCGGGCGGCTTCGGCCGACTTGATGCCGACGACCACGCCGCCGACATCGGTCTTGTGGGCGATGTCGGCCGAGATGATCTTCATCACCACGGGGTAGCCGATGGCGTCGCAGGCCGCGACCGCCTCGTCAGCGGACGTGACCGTCGCCTCGCCGGGCGTCGGCATGCCGTAGGCCTCGAAGATGCGCTTGCCCTCGGCCTCGGTGAGGGCGTTGCGGCCCTCGGCGCGGGCGAGGTCGATGATCTCCTTGGCGACCGCCCTGCCTCCGGGGGAGGCGGGCTTGGTCATCGGGGTCTTCGCCTGCTCGCCCTGGACGGTGTACTTGCGCAGGATCGAGAGTGCGCGCACCGCCCGGTCCGGCGAGGGGTAGCAGGGGATCCGCCCCGCCCTGAGGATGCGGTTGGCCTCCTCGCACTTGTCACCGCCGGCGAAGCAGACGGTGGTCGGCACGGGGATGTCGTCGCGCATCTCCACGAGGATGTTGGCGACATTGACCAGATCGGCGGTGTCCAGCGGCGATCCCATGATCACCAGGCCGCCGACCGTCGGGTCCTTGAGCACGGTCTCGATCGCGCCCTTGAAGTACTCGGGCTTGGCGTCGCCCCTGACGTCGATGGGGTTGGTCGTCCCCGCGAGCGTCGGCACCGCGACCTTGAGCCCCTCGACCGTCTCGTCGGTCAGCTTGACCGCCTCGATGAACGGGGCGTTGAACGTCGCGTCGGCGGACATGACGCCGAGGCCGCCGGCATTGGTGATGATGACGATGCCGTCCTTCTTCATCGGGCTGCAGGTGCTGAAGACCTGGACCGCGTCGTAGAACTCGTCGAGGTCGCGTGCCCGGTGGACGTTGAGCTTGTCGAAGATGACGTCGTTGACCGCATCCGATCCCGCCAGGGACCCGGTGTGCGACGACGCCGCCAGCGAACCGGCCTCGGTGTGGCCGGACTTGAAGACCACCAGCGGCTTCCTGACCTTCATGCCCTCGACCTCCCTGATGAACTCCTCGCCGCGGTTGATCGCCTCGAGGTAGAGGCCGATCACCTTGGTGCCGTCCTCCTCGGCCAGCAGGCCCACGAGGTCGGCCTCGTCGAGGTCGCACTTGTTGCCGAAGGTCACGAACTTGGAGAGCCCCATGCCGTTGGAGCGGGCCCAGTCGAGGATCGACGAGCCGACCGCTCCCGACTGCGAGAGGATCGAGATGTTGCCGGGCGGGGGCACGATGTGCGAGAAGGTGGTGTTGACACCCTGCGCGGTGCTCATCATGCCGAAGCAGTTGGGTCCGAGGATCCTCACACCCGCCTCCTTGGCGGCGGCCACCAGCTCTTCCTCGAGCTTGGCCCCCTCGTCGCCTACCTCCTTGAAACCGGCGGTCAGGATGGACACCACCTTGATGCCCGCCTGCCCGAGCTTGACGATCTCGGGGATCACCTGGTCGTTCCGCACGGCCATGACCGCGAGGTCCACCGGTTTGCCGATGTCGAGCACGGAGGGATAGGCCTTGTAGCCCTGGATCTCCCCGCCCCGGGGGTTCACGGGGTAGAGTTCGCCTTTGAACCCTCCGTCGATCATGTTCTTAACTAGCATACCGCCCAGCTTCGTCAGGTCGGCCGACGCGCCGATGATGGCGACCGACTTGGGTGCTAAGAAGTTCTTCATGAAGGGGGTTCATGGCTGATGCCTTTAAAAAACTTACTTCACGAAAAAACATCTGTTAACGTATATCGTAATTATATAGTTTAAACTCGTAATTAAACGTCGTTTTATGCCAGAATTCGTAGAATTTCGACAATAAACATACTATTTCCCGCTATATGGCAATTTACGATGTTTTATTACGTCGATTGCCGTATATGTTTCCCTTCCGCCATCATCGTTTAAATAATACCACAATCTACATGCAGGATGCCGGGTCGGCGGTCGGGCGGGATACCGTGAACGCCACGGGCACGATGCGGCGCACAGCGGCCCCATCCCTATCTTTAGGGGCTCTTGCGGTATGCAGCGGTGTGTCACCGCGGCGATGACCGGAAGCCAACGTGGGGTCCGACACATACTCCCGGCGCAAGTCAGAACCCGGAGGCCGATGTCATCATCGGACCGTGAAGCGGTTTGTTAGCGCCCGGGAGACACAATCCTCCCGGGCGCCCGTCCGCCGGCCGGACGTTCAGGGGCTGAAGCCCTCGCGGGCCAGCCACTCCCGGGCCTCGTCGGCCTGCGGATGACGTGATTCCAGGTCCCGGAGCCCGGGCCCCTCCTCTTCATCGGGGTCGAAGCCCCGCTGCAGGCGGCAGAACTGGCGGTAGAGGCAGAAATCCAGGACGCAGCCGGGCACGTCGGGGTCGTCCAGCGATGCCGGCACCGAGATCACCTTCATCAGCACCGAGCACTCGCCGGCCCGACGGGACGATGTCTCCCGGGACCAGCTGATGTGCACATCGGGATCGTCATCGATCAGCCCGCCCTCCAGCAGGCGGCCGCGTGCCGCGGACAGGTCCCTGTGCCGGCCGGCCGGCGAGCGGGTCAGGTTGCGGCTCCGCCTGAGGAAGGTCGGCTGGTTGCCGCGGGCGAAGGCCGGATCGGTCACCCAGTCGCGCAGCTCGTGAGGATAGGCCTCCTCCCGGCCGGCGATGCGGGCGAAAAGCGATCCGCACAGCGCCCTCATGACCGGCTCCGGTGCCGCCGACAGGTAGTCGGCGACCTTGAAGTTGGCCCACTTGTAACTGCGCTGCCAGCGCACCTTGATGTCTTTGAAGGCCATGAACTCGGCCTGCACGTTCTCGTATCCGAACCCGCTGCCGATCTCGGCGAACAGCTCGTTCAACTTCTCTTTAGATAACATATGGTATGTTCAGCTCCCCACGGCACCGGGCCGTGTCATCCGTGAGGACGCCGCGGGATTCTGATTAAAAGGGCAGGGTACAGTTAGCATAATGCGAAAGGTTATCTTCTCGGAAGGGGGATTCCGTCGGATATGGACGATAAACCCGACAAGCATGAGATGGCGCGCATCACCTTGGAGAAGATCAGGAAGAGATACGGTTTCGTGCCCGAGATCAACCGCATCATGTCCGAGCACCCCGATGTGTTCCTGCCGGCGGTGAGATACAGCAAATCGGTGCTGGAGAACCCGGACTCGGTCTTCGACGACAAGACCCGGTACCTGGTCTCGGCGGCCGCGGCCTCGGCGCTGGCCTCGCCCTACTGCACCGACGTGATGATCAGGCACGCCGCCGACAGCGGGGCCACCGGCGAGGAGGTGTTCGAAGCGGTGATGATCGGCTGCTACATGGCGATGTCCAAATCCCAGTCGATCGCGCTGCGGGAGTTCGACAAGCACTACCCGGCCGGGGAGGAATGATTTCCCCCCGGTTACTCATCCCATTAAATACTTGCGGATTTATCAATGGAGTCGATCAACATGGTGAATATCACGCCTGAAGCAGAGAAGTTCATCGATGAACTCATGGAGAAGAACGGGAAGGTGGGTTCCGGCATCCGGATCTACCTCTCAGGCTACGCCTGCTCCGGACCTCAGTTCGGCATGTCCTTCCAGGAGGGGGCCGGCGAAGGGGAGACGACCGACACGACCTCGGACATCTTCGAGATCTACTACGACGACGAGACCGCCGAGGCGCTGAAGGACTGCGTGATCGAGTTCGTCGACGACCCCAACTTCGGCAGCGGACTCAGCATCAGCAACCCCGACTTCAGCGGTTGCTCCTCATGCGGCGGAGGCTGCCACTAAACCTGTTTTCGGGAGATTCGCCGATCTCCCGGGCAACCTTTTATCATCTTCTGAACCGAAACGGATACGATGGCCTGCATCTCGCACCCCCGCATCGCACCCGGCCGCATCGAGGAGCGGCGCTACCAGACCGCCCTCGCGGCGGAGTGCCGGGACAGCAACGCGCTGGTCATCCTGCCGACCGGGCTGGGCAAGACCGTGGTCGCCCTGCTGGTCGCCGCCGAGGCGCTCGGCCGCGGCAAGGTGCTGGTCCTGGCGCCGACCCGGCCGCTGGTCAAGCAGCATCATGATTTCCTCGCGGAGACGCTGCCGGGGACGGAGGTCTGCCTCATCACCGGGCAGACGCCGCCGGCGACGCGGGAGCGGCTGGTGTCCAGGTGCGAACTGATCGTCTCGACCCCGCAGTGCATCGCCAACGACCTGGAGGCCGGGCGCTACGGCCTCGGCGGCTTCAGCCTGATCGTCTACGACGAGGCGCACCGCGGCGTCGGCGGCTACGCCTACGTGCCGATCGCGGAGCACCGGCACCGGGGCACCCGCTGCATCGGTTTCACCGCCTCGCCCGGCAGCGACCTCGGGCGCATCGGCGAGATCTGCGACAACCTCTCCTTCTCGCGCATCCTCAGCCGCGACGATGACGACCCCGACGTCTCGCCGTACGTGCACGACATGCACGTGCAGCGCATCGAGCTCAACCTGCCGGCGGAGATGACGGACATCGTGACCGCGTTGAAGGAGATACTGGACCGTTACTTCGGCGAGCTCGCCTCGCTGCGGCTGACCAACCCCGGCTGGCCGGTGTCGACCAAGCACATGCTGGCGGTCGGAGGCTCGCTGCAGCGGCGGCTGGCCAGGGGCGAGCAGACCGCGGTCATCTACCGCGGGCTCACCGTACAGGCGCTCTGCGTCAAGCTGCTCCACGCGGTCAACCTGGCCGAGACCCAGGGCATCACCGTGCTGCGGTCGTACCTCGGGCGCATCAACGAGGAGGGGGGGAACGGCTCCAAGGGGGTGCGCGAGCTGACCGGGCGCGATGATTACAGACGGCTGTGGAGGATGGTGTCGGAGACCAACGCCGAGCATCCGAAGATCTCGCGGATCATGAGCCTGGTCAGCCGCATCATCGGCGGAGGCGGCGGACGGACGATCGTCTTCGCCCAGTACCGCGACACCTGCGACCTGCTGGTCGAGCGCATATCCGCCATCCCCGGCGCGAGGGTGGCGAAGCTGGTCGGCCAGTCGAACCGCGGGCTGCGCCAGAAGGAGCAGGTGCGGCTGCTCGAGGAGTTCCGCGAGGGCGTCCACAACGTGCTGGTATCCACCTCGGTCGGCGAGGAGGGGCTGGACATCGCCAGCACCGACGCCGTGATCTTCTACGAGCCGGTGCCGTCGGAGATCCGCACCATCCAGCGGCGGGGGCGGACCGGGAGGCAGAGCGCCGGCGAGGTCTTCGTGCTGGTCACCCGCGGCACGCTGGACGAGGTCTTCGACGAGTCCAGCAAGAAGAAGGAGGCGATGATGCGCTCCCGGCTGGAATCGCTGGATGCGGCGCTGGTGCGGCGCGAGGCGGAACGGCGCGAGGCGGAGACGCAGCGGCGCATCGGCGAGTTCTGAGCCCGGTAACCTAGTAATACCGCCAGACCCATGCCCGGCATCATGCTCTATGCGGATCTCGCGGAACGCTTCGACAGGCTCGAGGGCACGGCCAGCCGGCTGGAGATGGCGACGGTCCTCGCCGACCTCTTCCGGGAGCTGGACGCCGGCGAGATCCGTTCAGTGGTCTACCTCATCCAGGGCAGGCTGCGCCCGGAGTTCCACGGCGGCGAACTGGGCATGTCCGACCGCCTGGTGCTGCGCTCGATCGCGGCCGCGGCGGGGATGCCGCTCGCCGAGGTCGAGCAGGTGTGGACCGAGCTCGGCGACCCGGGTCTGACCGCCGAGCGGCTGATCGCCGGCAAGAAGCAGACCACGCTGTTCTCCGAACCGCTGACGCTGGCCCGCGTCATCCGCAACCTCGAGGGCATCGAGGCGGCCGACGGCCGCGACAGCCAGACGCTGAAGACCAAGCTGCTGACGCAGCTGCTGCACGACTCGTCGCCGGTGGAGGCCCGCTACCTCGGCCGCATCGTCGCCGGCCGGATGCGGCTGGGCGCCGGGGCCATGACCGTGCTCGATGCGCTGGCCGAGGCCTTCGCCGACAAGGGGGACCGGCCGGCGATCGAACGCGGCTACAACATCACCAGCGACCTCGGCCTGGTCGCCGAGGTGCTGGCGTCCGAGGGGCTGGCCGGGATCGAGGCCATCGGGGTCGAGGTCGGCAGCCCGCTGAGGGTGATGCTGGCGGAACGGCTGCCGTCGATAGCGCAGATCCTCGAGCGGATGGGCGGCAGCTGCGCCATGGAGTACAAGTACGACGGCATCCGGGTGCAGGCCCACATCGATGCGTCCGGCGTCAGGCTCTACTCGCGCCGGCTGGAGGACCTCACCGCCAACTTCCCCGACATCGCGGAGGCCCTGCGGGAGCGGTGCCGGGCGGAGAGGGCCATCGTCGAGGGCGAATGCGTGGCCGTCGACCGCGAGACCGGGGCGATGCTGCCGTTCCAGACCGTCACCCACCGGCGCAAGCGGCACGGCATGGAGCAGGCGGTCAGGGACTTCCCGGTGCGGATCCACCTGTTCGACATCGTCTACGCCGACGGCGAGGACCTCACCGGCCGCCCCTACGGGGAGCGGCGGGAGCTGCTGGAGGGGATGTTCGAAACCGGGGAGCAGGTGCAGTTCACGAAGATGAGGGTCGTCTCCTCGGTCGCCGAGGGCACCGGGTTCTTCAACGAGGCGCTGGAGGACCGCTGCGAGGGCATCATGGCCAAATCCCTGGCCGACGACTCGGTCTACCGGGCGGGCTCGCGCGGATTCCTGTGGGTCAAATACAAGCGCGATTACGAATCGGCGCTGACCGACTCGTTCGACCTGGCGGTGGTGGGCGCCTTCCACGGC
>JBNRMI010000026.1:0-52956 GCA_050309445.1 Candidatus Methanogranum sp.
CGTATCTGGTGCCGAAGTCGAACAGCGCCACGTCGCCCGGGCGCAGCCGGCGGTCGGTGGGGCTGTGGTGCGGCCGCGAGGCGTTCTCGCCGAAGGCGGCGATGGTGTCGAAGGCGCTGCCCTCGCCGCCGAGCTCCCGCTGGCGGCCGTCGATGAGACAGGCGGCCTCCTTCTCGGTGATGCCCTCGCGGAGCATCTCCGGGATCTCCTCCGCCGCCCGCGACGAGATGCGGCAGGCCTCCCGGGTCAGGGCGATCTCCCTCTCGTCCTTGACCGAGACCGTCGCGGATATCGCGGGACCGGCGTCGATCAGCTCGGCCCCCTCCGCGAAGCCGCCGATGAACCGCGCCATCGCGTAGGTGGCGCCGTGGTAGTTGATCCCGATCCGGTCGGCGCCGCCCAGCAGCTCCCGGTAGGCCGCATCGCGCTCCTCGCGCGTCGTGTACTCGTGCACCTCGCCCCGGCCGCTGCGGGCGGTCTCCGCCTCCAGCGGCCCGGTCACCACGTGCAGGCCGCCGTCGGCGGTGACGATGGCCGCCGATCCCTCGAACGACCCTGCCGTCTGCTCGGTGAGGTACCAGAAGGCGGAGTCGAGGAACGGTCCCGAATCGTTGATGATCACGACCGCATCCGCCTCCCCGCAGGCGGCGATCAGCCTCTCGGCCCTGGATGTCATGGCCTCCGGATGGATGGCGCAGGGGATATAGGTTTAGGCCTCAGATCCCGATCCACTCGCCTTTGACCAGCCGCTGCAGCGCCGAGATCGCCGAGAGGGTCGCCAGATGCGAGGTCTTGGGGTTGTCGGGCTCGGGGACGTTGAGCGTGTGGCACTCCATCTCGCCGAACCTGCCCTTGACCTTGAGCACGTGCGAGTTGCTCAGCGTCTCCGGGTCGAGCACCACCGTCACCCTGGTGTCCTCGAAGCCCAGCCCCAGCAGGCTGACCGTGGCGGCGACGTTGACGTTCTTGGGGAAGATCCTCACCGCCTCGCCGGCCGAGCCGGTGAAGACGACGGTGCGCTCGGTGATGCTGCCCACGTCGATGCCCCTGTCGATCAGGTACTTGACGTCGGCCAGCGACTTCGGGCCCTTGGTGGTGATCAGCTCGACCGAGTCGATCTCGTCGGCCGAGGCCGAACGCAGGCCGTCGGCGCCGCACAGCGCCCCGGTGGGGATGAAGATGCTGGCGCAGCATTCCTTGGCCTTGCTGAAGACCAGTTCCCGGAACTCCTCGTCGACCAGCGAGCCCACCGACATGGTCATGATGTCCACCCCGCGGGCCACCACCAGCGGGAGGATCTCCCGGGCGGCCTCCTGCGTCGCCGACTCGATGACCAGGTCGCTGTGGTACAGCTCCTCCTCCACCGACTCGATGACCTCGGCCTTCTCCAGCCCGGCGGCGGTGCGCTCGGCGATCTCCCTATGGAGGTCCATCAGGTATATCCTCTTCACTTCCGGTATCCGGTCGGCGGCCTGGGCCAGCTTGGACCCGATCGAACCGCATCCGACAATCATTATGCGCATGTGCCGGAGAAAGTTGGCGGGCTATTAAGAGATTGCGCATTGACCTGCGGAATCCGCAGTGCCGCTGCGGAATCGGCAGGAAGCACCGCCCGGCCGCCCGGTATCCGCATCCTCCCGCACCGCATCGGGACCCATGTGTTATCTACCTCCCGCCCCCATCCGCCGACATATGAGATACGAGTCGTTCGACCACACCGCCGACCTGATGGTCACCGCCTACGGACGGACGCTGGAGGAGTGCTTCGCCAACGCCGGCTACGCCCTGTTCGACCAGACCGTCGACCTCTCGACCGTCGATTGCGTGCGCGAGCTGGAGTTCGAGGTCGGGGGCGCCACCGCGGAGGAGCGGCTGTACGCCTTCCTCTCCGAGCTGCTCTTCATCGAGGACGGCGAGGACACCGTTTTAAAGGAGATCTCGGTCGCCTTCGACGGCGACCGGGTCGTCTGCCGCGCCTGCGGCGAGACGATCGACCGCGGCAAGCACCGTCTCAGGGCCGAGGTCAAGGCCGTCACCTACCATATGATGGAGGTCGACGCGTCGACGCCGTCGGTGACCGTGGTCTTCGACGTATAATCCATAATATAGTCCCACTGCCTACCCCCGGGCGATGGCCGAGCTGAGACTGGGTTGGTTCTCCACAGGCAGGGGTCCGGGTTCGCTGAACCTGCTGAAGACGGTGATGGACGAGCGGCGGGAAGGCGGTCTCGATATCGATATCGCCTTCGTCTTCTGCAATTGGGACAACACCGAGGAGCCCAACCCGAGACGCGAGCAGCGCCGGGTGTTCTTCGAGACCGTGGAGGCCTACGGCATCCCGCTGATCACCGAGTCCTGGCTGAATTTCGAGCCGGAGCTGCGGGAATCCGACGAGAGGGCCTGGCGGGACGCCTACGGCAGGAGGATGCGCGAGCGCCTCGCCGGACACGGCTTCGACCTGGGGATCCTGGCCGGCTACATGCTCTGGATGGACGACGGTACCTGCAGCGCCTACGACCTGCTGAACCTGCACCCCGCCCTGCCCGACGGGCCCAAGGGCACCTGGCAGGAGGTCATCTGGCGGCTGATCGCCGAACGGGCCGACCGCCAGGGCGCGATGATGCACGTCTGCACCGAGGAATGGGACCGGGGCGCGGCGGTGACCTGCTGCGGTTTCCCGCTGCGCGGCGGCGTCTACGATGCGCTCTGGGAGCAGCTCGACCGCAAGCTGGAGACCTCGACCCTCGAGGAGATCATCGCCGCCGAGGGCGTCGGGGAACCCCTCTTCAAGCGGATCAGGGAGGACGGCGCCGCCCGCGAGCTGCCGCTGGTGGTCGCCACCATCCGGCTGTTCGCCGAGGGGAGGGTGCGCCTGGAGAACAAGCGGCTCGTCTGCGACGGTGCCGGGCCGGAGGGCCCGTACGACCTCAGCGCGGAAGTCGATGAGGCGGTCGCGAGGTGAGGCGGATGTCCGGATACGACCCCATGGAGGAGCTCGGGTTCACCAACGACAAGCAGCTGGTCTGCACGAGCCTGGGCTTCCTGCAGACCAACGACAGCACCCGCGATCTTTGCGCCAGGTTCATCCGCGACGGCGACAGGTTCTACGATCTGCTGTCCAGGTACGAGGACGTCTCCACCTACGTGCTGGGCCGGACCGGCCGCTCGGGCAACCTCGCCCGCAGCGCGGTGCCGTTCCTCAAGGCGTTCGGCGCCACCGATTACGCCATGCTGCAGTGCTGCCGCGAATCGCTGCGGCCGCTGCAGGGGGCGAAGAAGGCGATGCGCTACCTGCTCAGCACGCTACCGACCTTCCTGACCACCTCCTCGTACGAGCACAACGCCATGGCGCTCTGCGAGGCGCTGGACATACCGATCGGCGTCTGCGAGTGCAGCACGGCCGAGATGTCGGAGCACGAGATCGGCCGCCAGGACGGCAAGGCGATCCGGGAGTTCGCCGCCAGGATCACCGGGCTGCGGACGCCGCAGAACGTGTACCGGCTCAACACCCCGGTGACGCTCGACGATGACGAGGCGCGGCTGATCGAGACGATGGACGACATCTTCGAGGAGCGGATGGGCCGGCTGGAGGCGAGCCGGATGATGGGCGCCGTCTCGCCGATCGGTGCACGGGAGAAGGTCGAGGGGCTGCTGGACCTGAGGAAGCGGACGCTGATCGACATGGACGGCACCGCCTACATCGGCGGCAACATGATGGACTACCAGGCGATGGACCTCGTGCGCGAGGGCAACGGGCTGTCGCTGGCCTTCAACGGCAGCGAGTTCGCCGTGCACGGTTCGAACATCGCCGTCCTCTCGCGCGACTGCACCGTGGCCGCGGTGCTGGTGCAGGAGTTCTACAACCTCGGCATCGAGGCCGTCTACGACCTGGTCGGCAACTGGGACCGCGAGACGCTGGCGAAGGCCGAATGCCCCGACCGCACCCTGATGGACTCGATGCTGGCGGCGCACCCGCGCAAGCTGCCCGAAGTGCATGTGATCGACGAGGACAACGTCGACACCGTGGCGCTGAAGAGCGACGGGTACCGCAAGCGGCTGCTGGGCGGCAACTACTGATCCGCGGGACGCGGACGCGCCGGAGAAGGCGGTCCGTGCGAAGGGGATGGTGCTCCGGTCGGGATTCGAACCCGAGTGTCGGCCTCGAAAGGGCCGAATGATTGGCCGCTACACTACCGGAGCCTGGAGCATCCGTACCCTTATTCGGTTAAAATACTTTGCGCGGAGAGCGATGCCCCCGGGACCGGGGCCGCACCCCGTGGCAAATCTTTATAATAGTCGCTCAATCATGCTAGTGACAGGAGACATAAGACAGATGACCGCTGCAACGACGCCTTTCGAGAACTCCGAGGAGGATGTATCACGTGTACGTCTCCCCAATATCAAAGAGGGGGAGATGTTCGGGATCGCCGACCAGCTGCTCGGAGCATCGAAGATCAGGGTGGTGTGCGAGGACGGGATCTCCCGTATCGGGCGCATCCCCGGCAAGATCAAGAAGAGGATGTGGATCAGGGAAGGCGACCTGCTCATCATATCCCTATGGGATTTCCAACCCGACAAATGCGACATAAGGTTCAGGTACACCAGGACACAGGCCGTCAACCTCAGCAGGAGGGGCCGGGTGCCGAAGAACCTCGACGTGTTCTGAAAGTGAGCCCCGATGCCCTCCTATGACGAGAAGTACGCGTTCCTCGAGCGGCGCGTCGACGCGCTGAAGACCGACAGGACGGGCGACGAGCGCCAGACCGAGGGCGAGGTCTTCGACCGCAAGACCCTGATGACCCTCTACGACCTGATGACCGACGGGTACCTCGACCGGGTGCACTACCCGGTGTCGACCGGCAAGGAGGGCAACGTCTTCTATGCCGAGGACGAGGACGGGGAGCCGCTGGCGCTGAAGATCTACCGCACCTCGACCTCCACCTTCAAACGGATGGCGAGGTACATCGAGGGCGACCCGCGGTTCAAGGGCACCGCCGGCAACCGCTGGAAGACGATCTACGCCTGGGTCAACAAGGAGTTCAGGAACCTGCAGCGCTACTGCGACGCGGGGATCCCCGTGCCCGAGCCGATCACCTTCAGCGACAACTGCCTGCTGATGGAGTACATCGACGGGGACGACGGGCCGGCACCGCAGCTCAAGGACTGCCTGTTGGACGACCCGACCGCCATGTACGACGAGGTCGTCTCGTTCATCATCGACGGCTGGCAGGAGGCGCATCTGGTCCACGGCGACCTGAGCGAGTACAACATCCTGGTGCAGGGCGGCGAGCCGGTGCTGATCGACTGCGGTCAGGCGATGGCCCGCGACTTCTTCAACGCCGGGGACCTGCTGGTCAGGGACGTCGCCAACGTCAACCGGTTCTTCCGCAACCGGGGCGCGGACATCATCGATGACGCGGTCATCCTCGAGGAGACGCTCGGCACCCCGGAGGACGATGACGATGAGGAGGGAGATGAGGATACATGATCAGATCGATCAGGATACCGGCCGACCGTGTCGGCACCATCATCGGCAAGGACGGTGAGATCAAGAAGCTGCTCGAGCGCCTGTCGGGGATCCCGATCAGGGTGGACACCGAGGGCGAGGTGACCTTCGACGACGGGACCGAGGGCTGCGACCCGCTGAAGGCGCTGCAGCTCATGGATGTGATCAAGGCCGTCGGCAGGGGCTTCAACCCCCACAAGGCGACGAGGCTGTTCGAGGACGACGAGTACCTGGAGGTCATCGACCTCAAGGACGCGGTGGGCGACCGGGTCAACCAGCTGTCGCGGGTCCGCGGCCGGGTGATCGGCCGGGGCGGACGCACCCGGGAGATCATCGAGGAGCTGACCGGCTGCAATGTCTCGATCTACGGGAACACCGTCTGCCTGATCGGCAACTCGGTCAGCCTGCCGGTGGCGCGGCACGCCATCGACCTGCTGATCAACGGCAGCGAGCACGCCAGCGTCTACCACTACCTGGAGGGCCAGCGCCCGCGGCTCAGGATCGCCGAGATGGGTTTCGACCTGTGAGGTTCTTGAAGATGGATGATTGGATCGAAGAGCATTTGGATACCGCCCGGCGGCTGGCCGGGCTCGGCCTCTGCGACCGCTGCCTGGGACGGATGTTCGGCAAGCTCGGCAGCGGCATGGGCAACGACCTGCGCGGCCGCATGCTGCGCGACGCCCTGGAGGAGGCCGGCGACCCGGTCGGCGAGCCCGACTTCTGCCGGCTGTGCGAGAACATCTTCTCCATGACCGACCGTTTCGCGACCGAGATCGCCGACAGGGTCAACAGCGTGGAATCGGATGACTTCCTGGTCGGCTGCAAGGTCGACCCCGGGATCCTGGCCAGGGAGAAGGGGATCTGGGATGAGCACGGCATCGTCACCGGCGAGAGCATCAAGACCGAGCTCAACCGCGAGATCGGCAAGCGGGCCCTGCCGATGATCAACCGCGCGGTCGAATTCAAGAACCCGCAGGTGGTCGCCTGCATCGACACCCGCTTCGCCGACGTCAGCCTGAACGTCGCGCCGGTGTTCATCGCCGGCCGCTACAACAAGCTCAGCCGGGAGATCCCCCAGACCTACTGGCCGTGCCGCAACTGCCGCGGCCGGGGCTGCGACAGGTGCGACGGCACCGGCAAGACCTACCAGACCTCGGTCCAGGAGATCATCGGCGACATCGCCCGGGAGATGTGCGACGGCGAGGGGCACGCCTTCCACGGCATGGGCCGCGAGGACATCGACGCCCTCATGCTGGGCGACGGACGCCCGTTCGTCCTCGAGATCGCCCGCCCCCGCATCCGCGACATCGACCTCGATGAGCTGGAACGGCGGGCCAACCTCTCCGATCTGGCCCGGTACAACGGACTGCGGTTCGTACCGCGCGACACGGTGCAGCGGTACAAGGCCGCCGACCCCGACAAGGTGTACCGCGCGACGGTGCGGGCACAGGGTAAGGTTAATAAAGAAAGAGTGAATGAGGTTGCATTGGCGTTCGAGAACGTCCAGATCGAGCAGAGGACTCCGCAGCGGGTCGCGCACCGTCGTGCCGACCTCGTCAGGAGGAGGACGATCCGCTGGGTCGAGACGGAGATCACGGGCGAGGACACCTTCCTGCTCACGCTGAATGCGGAATCCGGCACATACATCAAGGAATTCGTATCCGGCGATGACGGGAGGACCGTGCCCAGCTTCTCCGAGGCATTGGGCATCCCCTGCAGGGTGGAGGCCCTCGACGTGCTGGACATCGACTACAGAGAACAATAAACGAGGGATTTACAATGAAAGCATCCAAAGGAACAAGGACGAAGACCCGTCATCTCCTCCAGAAGAAACCCAGAGCACGCGGGCTGTCGCCCATCACGAGGGCGTTCCAGACCTTCGAGAGCGGCGAGAAGGTCAATATCATCATCGACCCCAGCGTGCACAAGGGCATGCCCTTCTCGAGGTTCCACGGCCTCACCGGCGTCGTCATCGGCGCCCGCGGTGCCGCCTACGAGGTCAACGTCAAGGACGGCAACAAGATGAAGACCGTCGTCGCGAGACCCGAGCACCTTGTCAGGAACAGGCTCTGACGCGGGGAAGCGGAAGTGACCGAGAAATACGTTAGCCTGGCCGAGGTCAGGGACCTGCTGACCGCCGAGAACGAGGTCCGGGGGCTGCTCAGCGTGCAGAAGGCCGCGATGGAGCATGCCCGTGCCGTTTCGCCGATCACGGTGGAGGCGGCGGAGGCGATCATCGCAGAGGTCCTGGAGATACCCGAGATCACCGCCCCGGTAGCGGCCAAGATCGCCGACATCCTGCCCCAGTATCCCGAGGACATGCGGGCGATCCTCTCCAAGGAGCGGATCAGCCTCGATGCGGCGAAGACCGAGAGCATCATCGAGATAGTCGCTAAATACCTGTAACTGCATGCTCCTCCGGGATCACTGTGGAAGAATACGCTTACATTCTAGATTACATGCCGCAAGGCATACCCGGCGGCAACTACAGTAGGAAAGAGCCCGTGTGTTATGCCGTAGGCGATGAGGAGTTCAAGCTCTTCGAACTGGTCCCGAAGAAGAGCGTGTTCGTGGGCGACAGGGTCTACATCGGCAAGGACAGCGGGATGCGGACCGAGATCGACCATGTCAAACGGCGCATCAGCGCCGAGGAGCTGTCCCGGACCGCCGACGCCGAGCTGGAGTTCGCCGTCGACCGCATCGTCACCGAGAACCAGGAGCGCTACGTCAGATTCTACAACGAGGCGGAGGCGATCAACCTGCGCAAGCACCTTCTGGAGGAGCTGCCGGGACTCGGCAAGAAGACCCTCGAGGCGATCCTCGACGAACGCCGCAAAGGCCCCTTCAAGGATATGGAGGACCTCGGCCGACGCGCCAAGGTGAAGAACCCCGACAAGCTGATCGTCGCCCGTGTGCTGATGGAGATCCGCGACCCCACGGTCAAACGCTACCTCTTCGTGGCACGATGACCGACGGCACCACGAGGGGCCTGATCCGGGAGACGGGCATCACCCCCCGGAAGAGCAGGGGGCAGAATTTCCTCACCGACGACCGCGTGGCCGCCCGCCAGGTCGGCTACGCCGGCATCGCCCCCGGCGACCGCGTGCTCGAGGTCGGGCCGGGATTCGGCATCCTGACGCAGAAGCTGGTCGAGGCATCGGACGACGTCACCTGCATCGAGGTCGACGCCGTCCTCGCCGAGCATGTGCGCCGGACCTTCGGCGACCGCGTCGCGCTGATCGAGGGCGATGCCCTTAAGGAGCGCTTCCCGCCCTTCGACGTCTTCGTCAGCAACCTCCCCTACAGCATCTCCACGCCGATCATCTTCAAGCTGCTGGAGCATGACTTCCGCAGGGCGGTGGTCATGGTGCAGAGGGAGTTCGCCGACCGCATGACCGCCGACGTCGGCAGCCCCGACTACTCGCGGCTGACGGTCAACCTCTTCCACCGGGCCGACTGCGAACTGCTGGAGAAGGTCCCCCGCTCGCGTTTCGACCCCGTGCCCAAGGTGGATTCGGCCGTCGTCGGCATCACCCCCCGCCCCGCACCCTACGCGGTCGCCGACGAGGCGACGTTCTTCAGGGTCACCGAGACCGCCTTCAACCACCGGCGCAAGAAGATCGGCACCTCGCTGCGCGCAGCCGGCCTGATCGGCCGAGGGGACGCCGTGCCGCACGCCGACGCCCGGATCGAGGACCTGCGGCCGGCGGAGATCGCCGCGGTCGCCGACGCCGTCCATGCGCTGGATCGCGCCCGCTGACGCCGGCGGGCGGTCCGAGGATTGTTTAATAACCTTTGATGCCGATTTGGGCGTCATGGCAGACGACCAATTGTATAACAGGATCAAGGATATCGCACGCGGACAGGGGGTCATCGACATCGCGGTCGCCGACGCCGGCGACTGGGAGACCGACCCGATCGTCAGCGCACGCGTCAAAGAAGGGTACCGCCCCAGGGACATCATGCCGACCGCGCGCTCGGTGATCGTCATCGGACTGCCGATCAGCCGGACCATCATCGAGACCGCGCCGTCGATGTACTACCTCCAGCATTACGATACCGTCAACTTCGCCCTGGACCTGATCGCCGAGCGGATCGCTCAGGAGCTGAGGATCGAAGGGCACGAGGCCGTCTACACGCCGCGCGACGGCTACCACGGCATGAGCGCGCTCAAGGAGATGCCCGAGGCGCTGTTCTCGCACAAGCACGCCGCCTACCTCGGCGGCGTCGGCACCTTCGGCTACAACAACACGATACTGACCAAACGCTACGGCCCCAGGATCAGGTTCACCTCGATCCTCACCTCGGCCGAGCTCCCCTCCGGCAAGCCGATGACCGAGCAGCTGTGCATCGACTGCAGGAAGTGCACCAAGGCCTGCCCGGCGGAGGCGGTGGCCGATGTCAACTACCCCGAGGGCCTGACCGACAAGGGATTGTGCGTCAAGCACACCGGCAGCCTCAAGGCCAAGGGCATCGCCCCCTGCGGCATCTGCATCAAGGTCTGCCCGGTGGGCGAGGACAGGGGTGACGCCGTCCCGAACGCAGGTTTCATGGAGACCTCGGCCAAATTCGTGAAGAAGCCGGCCTGAGCGGCGATCGCATGCAGATAGGGATAGTAGGGAAACCGAACGTGGGCAAATCGACGTTCTTCGGCGCCGCCACGCTGGCGCCGGTGAGCATCGCCGATTACCCGTTCACCACCATCGAGCCGAACAAGGGCATAGCCCATGTGAGGACCCCCTGCCCCTGCAGGGAGCTGGGGGTGCAGTGCACCCCGCACAACTCGCTTTGCGCCGACGGCACGCGGTTGGTGCCGGTCGAGCTGCTGGACGTCGCCGGCCTGGTGCCGGGGGCATGGGACGGCAGAGGGCTGGGCAACCGCTTCCTCGATGACCTGCGCCAGGCGGACGCGCTGATCAACGTCGTCGATGCCGGCGGCACCACCGACAGCGAGGGCAACAGCGTCGCGCCCGGCAGCCACGACCCGGCCGAGGACGTGGTCTTCCTGCGCCGCGAGATCGAGCTGTGGATGCGGGAGATCATCAAGAACGGGCTCGCGCGCATCGCCAGGCAGGCGCGGATGCAGGATACCAAGCAGGAGGCGATCCTGCAGGAGCGGCTGACCGGGCTGAAGGTGACCGAGGCCCAGGTCAAGGACGCGCTGCGGCGGGCGCCGCTGCCGTCGGACCCGACCCTGTGGGACGACGGCCTGCTGGATGCGCTCTGCCGGGAGATCCGCATCCTCTCGAAGCCGATGGTCATCGCCATGAACAAGGCGGACCTGGCGTCCGCCGGCGTCCTCGAGGCGCTCGGCGCCATGGGCGACCCGGCGGTGCCGACCCTGGCCGAGACCGAGCTGGCGCTGCGGCGGGCCGCGGCGGGCGGCATCGTCGGCTACACGCCCGGCGACGGGTCGTTCACGGTCGCCGCCGAGGGCGTGAGCGAACCGCAGCGCAAAGCGCTGGAGTACATGGCCGCCAACATGGAGAGGCACGGCGGCACCGGCATCCAGCGATGCCTGGAGGAATGCGTCTTCGACCTGTTGGACAACATCGCCGTCTACCCGGTGGAGGACGAGAACCGCTACACCGACAACCAGGGGAGGGTGCTGCCCGACTGCTTCCTCATGCCGCGGGGCTCGACGGCGAGGGACCTCGCCTACCGGGTGCACACCGAGCTGGGCGACAAGTTCATCAGAGCGGTCAACGCGAGGACCAAGCGCACCGTCGGCGCCGATTATGAATTGCAGGACGGGGACGTGATCCGGATCGTGGCCGACAGATGAGGTCTGCTATGGGGCAATGGGACGTGCGGTTGCTGAGCGCCTCCTACACCGGGGGGCGGGACGGGGAGGAGGTGCGGGTTGAGCTGTTCGGCAAGACGCGCGACAAGCGGTCGGTCGTCGTGCTGTGCAGCGGCTACAACGCCTACTACCATCTGCTGGATCCCGACGAGTCGGCCGGGCGCATCCTCGCCGGGGACGGGGACGTCGTCTCCGCCGAGCCCTGCCGGCTGCTCTACCGGGGCGTCGAGCATGATGCGCTGAAGGTCACCGTCAGGTACCCCTGGAACGTCTCCGAGCACCGCAAGAGCTGGAGGAACCTCAAGTACGATGTGCTCTACGCCGACGTGCCGTTCCACCACCGCTTCATCTACGACATGGACCTGGCCGCCTGCATCAGGGTCACGGGGGAGGAGGTCGCGGATCCTGTTTATACCACCGACCTGGTGGTGCGGATGGACGGCTTCGAGGACATCCCGCCGTTCGACCCCGGCCTGAAGGTGCTGTCGTTCGACCTGGAGAACAGCATCGCCCATGACACCCTCTACACCATCTGCGCGGTGATCGAGGAGGACGGCGAGGTCCGCGAATGCGAGCCGCTGACCGGGGTCGAGACCGCGATGATCCGCGGTTTCTCCGAGCTGATCATCCGCGAGGACCCCGACGTCATCACCGGCTACAACATCGACAACTACGACATCAGGAAGCTGATCGAGCGGGCGGAGGCCAACGGCCTGGCCGACCCCCTCCCCTGGGGCCGCGACCGCAGCCAGCCGCGCTCGGTGAGCGACCGCTTCTGGCGGGTCAGGGGCAGGATGGTCGCCGACGCCTGGTGGGCGGCCAAGAAGGAGATCCGCCCCAAGCAGGAGACGCTGAACGCCGTCTCCAAGCAGCTCCTCGGCGAGGAGAAGCTCGACCTCGACCCCAAGGACATGGACGAGGAGTGGGTGAACGACCGGGAACGGGTGATCAGGTACTGCACCAAGGATGCCGAGCTGGCGCTGAGGATCCTGCTGGCGGTCGACACCCTGCGCAAGGGCATGGACCTGGCCGCGGTGGCGCGGCTGCCGCTGGAGGACGTGCTCACCGCCGGATCGTCGCAGCTGGCGGACTCGCTGCTGATCCGCGTCGCCGACCGTCGGGGCATCGGCGTGCCGCCGATGGGCAGGAGGACGGGCGGCGGCGACAGCATCGAGGGCGGCTACGTGCACACGATCCGACCCGGGCTGTACCACTGGGTCTGCGTCGCCGACTTCAAATCGATGTACCCCTCGCTGATCATCGCCAAGAACATCTGCTTCACCACCCTCTCCCCCGACGGGGAGATCGTCAGCCCCTCCGGGGCCCGCTTCCTCGGCCCGGACAAGAGGGTGGGACTGCTGCCGGGCATCCTCAGGAGCCTGCTCGAGCAGCGGGAGGGGATCCAGAAGGAGCTCAGAGCCGCCACCGACGCCCACGAGCAGCATTACCTCGACGGCCTGCAGGCGGCGGTGAAGATCCTCATGAACACCTTCTACGGCGTCTTCGCCTCCTCCTTCTACCGTTTCACCGACAAGAACATCGGCGCCGCCATCACCTCCTTCGCGCGCGACAACGTCAAGACGATCATCCGCGAGGTCGAGGCCGAGGGCGGCTCAGTGATCTACTCCGACACCGACTCGATCTTCCTGCAGTCGCCGCACGACGACCTCGAGGGGACGGTCGCCTACGGCAGGGGCGTCGCGCAACGCTACTCGCGCGACGGCGGCATCCTGGAGTTCGAGAAGGTCTTCGAGCCGCTGTTCACCCACGGCAAGAAGAAGCGCTACGTCGGCAAGGTCGTCTGGCCCGAGCCGGAGGACGACCTGCTGGTCCGCGGTTACGAGATCCGCCGGTCCGACTCCTTCGATCTGCAGAGCGAGGTGCTGATGGGCGTGTTCGAGCGCATCCTCGAGGAGGATGACGAGGGGGCGGTCGGCCTGGTCAGGGATACCATCCGCCGGGTGATGGCCGGCGAGGCCGACCCGTCCGAGCTGGTGATCTCCCGCACCGTGAAGGGGCTGGGCGCCTACGTCAACCCCGACCGCATGGCCAACGTGCAGGCGGCACGGAAGCTGATCGGCATGGGGTACAACTTCATCCCCGGGATGAAGGTCTCCTGGATCGTCACCGACGCCTCGGTGACCCCGCAGGAGGTCGAGCCCTATGTCAGCGGCATCGAATTCGCCGCCACCCCCGACCTCCGCTACTACGCCGGGCGGCTGGCGCAGACCGCCGCCCGGGTCACGGAGGTGTTCGGCTGGGAGGAGAAGGACCTGCTGCTCGGCAGCCAGCAGAAGACCCTGTTCGATGATTTCGACCCGCCGCGGCGGAGCGCGCCGCGCAAGCCCGCGGATGAGGGGCGGGCTCCGCCCGCGCCCGGCCGCAAGGGGACGGCGCTCGATGATTTCCCCTGAGCCCCGAGGACACTGTTTATATAGGGGCTGGATGTTGCGACAAGGGCAGAACGGTTGTTCTGACGGAAATGTGCCTGTGAAGGTGAATCCGTGAAGGTGATTCAAGATGAGCGAAGAGACTCAGGATAAACGTCCCGTCAACGGGAAGAACATGTACTCATACATCGCGGAGGCCTGGAAGCACCCCGACCAGGGGTATGTCCGCGAACTCAATCACGAACGCAGGATCCAGTGGAGGCGCGAGGAGAACTTCCTCCGCATCGAGAGGCCCACCCGCATCGACCGGGCCAGGGCGCTCGGCTACAAGGCCAAGCAGGGCTACGTCGTCGTCCGGGCCAGGGTCCGGAAGGGATCGTTCCACAAGCGGGCGATCACCGCGGGACGACGGGCTAAGCGCCGCGGTATCAACAAGATCACCGTCGGTAAGAGCCTCCAGCGGATCGCCGAGGAGCGGACCGCCAAGCGCTACCCGAACCTCGAGGTGCTGAACTCGTACTGGGTCGGTGCCGACGGTCAGCAGGAATGGTACGAGGTCATCCTCGTAGACCCCTGGCACCCGGTGATCAGGGCCGATCCGAGGATCAACTGGATCTGCGGCAACGTCCACACCAACCGCGTCTACCGCGGTCTGACCGGTGCCGGCGTCGACGGCCGCGGACTCAGGAAGAAGGGCAAGGGCGCGGAGAAATCCCGTCCCTCGATCCGCTCCAAGCAGTACCGCAAGAAATGATTCTTTGATCAAACCCCTTCGGCCCGTCATCGCGACGGGCCTTCCTTTTTCCCATACTGGCCGCAGACTGCGGCCGTCAGGCTCCCCGCAGGACCGCCATCCTCTCGGCGACCTCGTCATCGGTCATGCCGATCGTGGGGAAGAAGACCGGCTGGATGCAGTCCGAGAGGTCGATGCCCTCCAGTCCCGCCAGCGGGGTCCCCAGCACATGGCCGTGCATCCTGCGGACAGGATCGGTCCAGCGGCCGATCACCCTGAGCCCGGGGTCGTAGCGGCGCAGGATGCCGCAATCGATGCCGCTCCTGACCAGCACCTTGCACCCGCGCTTCATCATCAGCCAGGCGGAGAGGATGCCGCGGTCGTCGTCGACGTCGGCCAGCACCCTGCCCTGCGATCCCAGCGGCAGGCCGGCATGGCAGCGGATGTAGGCATCGAAGATGTAGGCGCGGTTGCCCCTGATCTCGGCATAGAACACCTTGTCGGGGTCGGTCAGGTCGACGCGCAGCCCCTCGTTGGCCTCGAAGATGGCCGAACCGGCCTCGCGGCCGACGTCCATGCTGGTGTAGCCGTGGGTGCCCTCGCGCCGTGCCCGGACCGAGAACGACTGCCCGGGGGAGATCCTCCCCTTCGAGTACGCGGCCATGGCGGCGCAGATCTCCTCCATCGAGGCGCCGCAGGTCTCGGCCACCGACAGCGAAGCGATGCCGAACACCCGCCGCAGCGACGCGACCGCCGCGTCGATGTCGTCCGCCTCGACGAAATAGCGGGCCTCGCCGCGGCTGACCACGGCCTCGATGCCGTCGGCGGCCAGCATCGTCAGGATGTTCTCCAGCAGACGGCTCTCCAGCCTGGCCCTGACCATCGAGCCCTTGAGGCCGATCTCCGAGTACCGCACGAGGATGGTCGTCACGTCCCGCGGTTAGATATGCGACGTATTAATGGTTTCCATCTGAAGGTTTATGAACGGGGCAACCATCATCTCCACCATGGAGCCTGTGCTGATGACCGCCCTCATCCTGATCGGGGTATTCTCCGGCATCATCGGGGCGTTGTTCGGCATTGGCGGCGGCATCGTCTTCATCCCGGTGCTGACCATCATCTTCGGATTGCCGACCGTCGACGCCGTGGCGGTCAGCCTGGTGGGGATCATCGCATCCTCGGTCGGAGCGGCCTCCGCCTACGTCAAGGACGGGCAGTCCAACATCAGGCTGGGGGTGATGCTGTGCATACCCACCTCGATCGGGGCGATGATCGGGGCGACCCTGGCCGGCATCATGCAGGACTGGGTCCTGCTCACCGTCTTCGCCTGCGTGCTGCTGTACAGCGCGGCGGGCATCCTCAGGCACAGGGAGGCGATCCTGCGGCCGGCGGAGGATGACTGCGGACCGCTGGTGTTCGCCTACACCGACGACCGCGGCATCAGACGGCGGTACAAGGTCGGCAACGTCAGGGACGGCCTCATCCTCAGCGCCGGCATCGGCGTGCTGTCGGCGACCACGGGGGTCGGCGGCGGGAGCCTGCAGGTGCCGATGATCAACAACCGCATGCAGGTCCCCATCAAGGTCGCCAGCGCCACCAGCAACTACATGATCGGCATCACCGCCATGGCCGGTGTGCTCGTCTTCTTCATCAACGACGTCATCCTGCTCGATTACGCGGCGGCCGTCGCCGTCGGGGCGTTCATCGGCTCGCTGATCGGCACGCATGCGTCCAAGTCGGTCAGGCCGGCGGTGCTCAGACGCTATCTCGCATACATCCTGGTCGCGGTGGCGACCAGCACCTTGCTCAAGGCGGGGGGGATCCTCTGAACGCCTCCAAGGCCACCGCGCTGACGCTGCGGACGTTCATGGTCGCCGGGATCGCGGTGATGGCGGTCGGCCTGCTGCTCTCCGGAGGGGAGGCGGACTGCGACCTGCTGCGGATCGGCGTGATGCTGCTCATCCTCGCGCCGATGGTGGGCATCATCGTGACCGCGGCCGCCCTCGCCTCCGAACGGGACTGGCTGTGGACCAGGGTCGCCGCCGTGCTGATCTGCGTGATCGCCCTGGTCGTGGCCGTCTCGTTCCTCATCTGAGAGTATATATGTTATGAGTTGCTCCCGAGGTCGGGACTCACCGGCGGCCCGGGGGCGTTACCGCCACCCCGTTGCGTATCGGCATGCATCCGGCCATCGGGGGCCCGGTAAGGAGTGGATGCGGAACATGGTTCAGGAACTCGTTTATGACGACACGGAATCCGGGGGCTGCTTCACGCTCACCGTCGACGGCGTGAGGGTGGGCAAGGCCACCTTCGTCTGGGTCTCTGAGAACATGGTGAACCTGGACCATACCCTGGTGCTCAGAGAGCACGAGGGGCGCGGTTACGGCCGGTTGCTGGTCGAAGCCGTCCTGGAGATGGCGGAGGCCAGAGGTCTGATCGTCATCCCCGGTTGCTCATACGCCAGGCATGTGATGGAGACCCGTTGAAGCCGGTGAGGATCGGGATGCCGCACGACGGCGGACGATATCATTGCCAGAAGGGGATATGGTGCAAGGGGTGGGATTTGAACCCATGAACCACTAAGGATTAGGCCCTGAACCTAACGTCGTTGGCCAGGCTTGACTACCCTTGCTGCAGACAGGCCTATTGCTTCATCATAGATAAAACTGATTGTCCGGCAAGAGCGTCGGAGAACCGGGGCCGCGGTCCGCGGACGGGGTCACGCCTTCATTATCTTCATCCAACCGCCGGACTCGTATACCGCCAGTCCGCGTGCCCTGAGAATAGCCTCGAACTCCTCCCATCCGATGACATCGAGTCTGTCGTTGGTGCCTTTGGTGAACTGAATCCCGCTGGTGCCTTTGACCTTGCCCGGTTTCAGGCCTTTGTTGTCCGCGATTCGCATTGCCTTAGAAAGATCGATTTTCTCCATAGCCATAAGACTCTCACCCCATGCCAGTGGCACGCAGTTCGAAATATCCAGATGCTTCATATTTAAATGTTATCTGTAAACGGGGCGGTCTGACCCGTCTCCAGGCCCCGACCTGGTCACAGTCCGTTGCGGCACGGGAAACGATATCAATATATCCATGCGATATCCCGCACCATGAGCGAGACGGTCCGTCTCGGCACCGACCTCCGCGAAATGGAGGGGCCTGCCGAGGCGATTGGGTTCGGACAGGCCCTGGGCGGGCCCGGTGTGACGATCGCGATCGGCCGGGACTGCGATCCGGGCAGCAGGATGATGTCGAACGCACTGGCTTCCGGGCTGCTGTCGGTCGGGACCCGCGTTCTGGACGCGGGCACGGTGCCGGCGCCGATGCTGGCCGCGGCCGGCGGACTCGACCTGTTCATCATGGTCGGCAATCCCGACAGCACCGGCCATCCGCCGCGGTGGAGGACCTACAACGGCGACGGCAGCCCGGTCGGCGCCGAATCCCTGCAGGAGGCGTACGCACGCCTGGCCGACGGATCGGCGGAGCTGCAGCCGTACGACCGCATCGGACGCGTGCGGCCGATGAACGACGTCTCCGGAGCCTATCTGGAAGCCATCTCCGGCAGCTGCTGCGGCAGCGGTGCGCCCGTGCTGCTCGACTGCGGTTGCGGGAGCGCCTCCTCCTGCGCGCCCCGCGCCCTCGCGGGGACGGGCTGCGACCTCGTCTGCCTCGACAGCCACACCGAGCCCCTGCGCCGGCCGCGTTCGCCGGGCGTGTCCGAGCAGGAGGTCCTGCACATAATCGACATCATCGCGCACGACCCCGGCAGCATCGGCCTGGCGATCAACGGCGACGGCACCCGCCTGGCGCTGATCGACGAAGCGGGATCGCATGCGTCGACGGAGGAGGTCGCCGCCCTGCTGGCTATGCACCTGCGCCCGGAACGGCTGATCATCCCGGCGGGAATGTCCTCGCTGGTCGGGGATGCCTTCCTCACGGGCGCCGGCGCGCCCGCCGACGATGAGGCCCGGGTGCCCGGCGAGGTCGTCAGGACCGACGGCGGCCATGAGGGGACGGCCCGCGCACTCGCGGAGGGCGGCGGTCTGGGGGTGACCTCGGACGGCGGATTCATCTTCCCCGAGGTCAGCCTCTGCCCGGACGCCATCCATGCCGCGACGGTCCTCGCCGGGATCGCCGGCGGCTGCAGCATCAGGGAGACCCTGGCCTCCCTGCCCGGTTACACCATGCTGCACGACACCGTGCACATGACGGCCAATGTGGAGACCTTCGGCCGCCGGTTGGCCGAGGTCCTCGGCGGCATCGGGGCATCCCGTATCATCAAGACCGGCGGCTGGCGGGCGGACCTGGATCACGGCTGGTTCCGCATCACGCTGTCCGAGGACCGCGCCCATGCCGACATCACGGCGGAGTCGGCCGACGATGTCTACGCCTTCGGTCTGATGGAGACGGCCCGCGACCTCGTGCGCGAATGCATGTGAGGTTCAGAAGACGACTTCCAGGTCGACCGTCCTGCCGTTGGAGTCGTACGCCTTCCAGCTGGTGCGGTCGTACGGCAGGCAGGAGATGAAGTGCACCCCGCCGGTGTTGCCGAAGAATATCAGATCGGCCTCGGACGGCTCGTTGGAGTGGCCGGGGTGCGAATGGGCGCTGCCGGAACGGCCGAAGTCCACCGGCATCATCCACTCGCTGATGAAACTGTGGCTGTCGCCGTAGATGGTGCCGGGGACCAGGATCATCTCGGTGACCACCCCCTCCTCGGCCCGATGGTAGCAGATGAACTCGTCGGGATGGACCGAACGGGCGGATTCGTTGAAACCGTCGATGAAATCGACGCTCACCCCGTAGATCCGCCTCATATCGCGTTCACCAGCTTATCGCGCACGCGTTTGTAGAAATCCCGGTCGAAGCGGATGAATCTCGAACTGCGGTCCGAGAGGCTGATGTCGACCGAGGTGTTGCCCTCCATCCTGAACTCCTCCTGACCGTCGGTGACGATGAGGCAGCCGCGCTCGTTGACCGATTCGATCGTGACCTTGGCCCCCATGGGCACGACGAAGGGGCGCGAGGCGAACTTGTAAGCGGCCATCGGCACCACCACCATGCCGTCGACGTCGGGATCGATGATCGGCGCGCCCAGGCTCATGGCGTAGCATGTGGACCCGGTGGGGGTGGCCACGATGATGCCGTCGGCGCGCACCTCGGTCATCAGATGGTCGTCGACGTAGACCTTGAAATGACGGATCTTGGCGATGGTGTCGGTATGGACCACCACCTCGTTGACCGCGTCGGCGAGCTGCTGGCCGCGGTAGCGCACCGCGATCCGCGCCCGCTCCTCGATCGTGTAGTCGCCCCGGCGCAGCCGGTTGACGCCCTCGCGGATGTCCTTGGTGTCGATGTCCGCCAGGAACCCCACGCCGCCGGCGTTGATACCGATCAGCGGTGCCGAGTTGCTGTTCAGTGCCCTCAGCACCGTGCCGTCGCCGCCGACGGTCAGCATCACGTCGACGTCCATCGCCTCCAGCGGGACCCCTTCCAGTCCGAGCTCGCGGGCGATCGGCTCGTCGATGACCGCCTCATCGCCGTCGAGCGCGTCCAGTACGTGGCGGGTGTACTCCAGGGCGCTGGGCAGCTCGGTGTTGGTGCTGATGCCGTACCTGACGAGGGCGGGCGGCTTGCCCTTGCCGGTGATGAAGTCGTAGACCCTGCGGTCGCCGAAGGCGATCAGGTTGGCGCGGAACCCGAGGTCGAGCGGCATCTCCAGCGGATTGCCCTCGAGGTCGAGGGCCTCGCCGCCAGCCTCTCTGAGGATCAGGCAGCTGGCGGCGATGTCGACCACCCGTATGGCGCGCGTGTACCGCTCCGAGTTCATCACGTAGCCGTCGGTGCTGCCCTCGGCCACCAGCGCCATCTCCAGCGAGGCGCAGCCGTACGAGCGCGAGGAATGAGTGCGTTTGACCAGGGAGAAGTTATCGGTATGGGCCCCGTTGCCCAGGTAGACGGAGAGCAGCAGCCTGTCGAGATCGGCGTCCCCCCTGACGCGGAGACGGCAGCCGTTCTTGTAGGCGCCCCTGCCCTTCTCGGCGGTGTACACGTCACCAGTGACCGGGTTGCGCAGGTAGGCGGTATGCACCCCGGTGAGGCTGCCGCGGCCGACGGCCAGCGATATGGCGTAGAACGGAACTCCGGCCAGAGCGTTGGTGGTGCCGTCGATCGGATCCAGGATCAGGACCTCGTCGGCACCGTTGTCGACGAAACCGATCTCCTCGCTGAGCACGTTGAACGGCAACCCGCGGCGGGCGATGGCGTCCAGCACCGCGTTCTCCGCCACCTTGTCTATCTGGGAGGTCTCCGTGCCGTCGGCACCGAGTCCGAGGCAGCAGCCTTTCTCGAGCGAGGGTATCCCGGCGACGGCCTCCTCCACGGCATCGGCGATCCCGGACAGCGTTTCCAGCAGGTTCATGCAGGTCCCGCATGGTGTTCCGTTCCTTTAAGGGTTTATGCGGACCCCGGGGCATCGGCCGCCGGGCGATTGTTGTTATATCCGTAACCCCTCGCGGCGGATGTGAAGCGGATCGACGGTCTCGGGGCGGAGGTTTTCACCGAGGGGGGTCGCCTGTACACCGTATCTGCCGACCCCGGCACGCGGGTGTACGGCGAGCGCCTGGCGGTCCGGGACGGTGTGGAGTACCGCGAATGGTCGCCGCGGAGGAGCAAGCTGGCCGCCTATATCGCCAACGGCGGGCGGTCGGTGCCGATCGCGCCCGGATGCGACGTGCTCTACCTCGGCGCCTCCAGCGGGACGACCGCCTCGCACATCTCCGACATGGTCGGTGACGGGCGTGTGCACTGCATCGAGTTCGCCCCGCGGATGTTCCGCGACCTGGTGCGCACCTGCGAGCGCCGGCCGAACATGATCCCGCTGATCGCCGATGCGACCGCCCCGGACGGCTACCGTTTCGCGGTCGAACGGGCGGATGTCGTCTACGCCGACATCGCTCAGAAGCACCAGGCCGACATCCTCGCCGACAACATGGGCATGTCCGGCGCCCGACACGGGATGATCGCGGTCAAAGCCAGGTCGGAGGATGTCGCCGCCGTCCCGGCGAAGGTGTTCCGGGCCGCCGAGGCCCGTCTGAGGGAGAGGGGGCTGACAATTGCCGACTCCGTGGACCTGGAGCCGTACGAGGACTCCCACCGCATGATCGTCGTCAGAGGTGGCTGAATGGCCGGCACGGTCTACGCCGTCGCCTTCGGGGAGGGGGGTTTCCTCATGGTCTTCAACCGCCGGCGCGACGGGTGGGAGATGCCGGGCGGCAGCATCGAACCGGGGGAGACGGCGGCGGAGGCGGCGGTGCGGGAGACGTGGGAGGAGGCGGGCTGCGGCATCGAGGTGCTGGCGGTGCGGGACCTCGGCCACTGCCATGTATGCGCCGGGGCGCTGACCGGGGCGCGGGCCGGAGGATGCGAGATGGAGGCCGCCCTCTTCGAGGAGCTGCCGGAGGCGCTCGCGTTCCCGCGCAGGGAGTACGAGGACACCGTGCCTTGGGCGGAATCGGTGTACCGCTCGCGTTGATCGCGCGGTGGTGAACCTTTTATAGTTGGTAACATTTGGTCTCAATCAAGCCTCGCCGCCTATACAGTGATCGGAGAATCAAAATATGGCAAGAATGCACGCAAGAAGGAAGGGCAGATCCGCATCGGAGCGCCCGATGATCTACGAGAACCCCGAGTGGGTGCCCATCGGCGCCGCCGAGATCGAGGAGCTCGTGATCCGGTTCGCCAAAGAAGGTATGGTATCGGCCAGGATCGGCCTGGTGCTCAGGGACCAGTACGGCGTCCCCAATGTCAAGCTGGCGACGGGCAAGAGCGTGACCGCGATCATGGAGGAGCACGATGTGGCATCGTCGCTGCCCGAGGACCTCTCCAACCTCATGAGGCGCGCGATCGAACTCGCCACGCACGTCAAGGAGCACAAACGGGACGTCGCCAACAAGCGCGGCCTCCTGCTGATCGAGGCCAGGATCAGAAGGCTCGAACGCTATTACAAGAAGGAAGGCATCCTCCCCGCGACATGGAAGTACTCGCTCACCAATGCGGAACTCATGCTCAAGTGAGGATACATGGACGACAGCGTCCTACCTCCCAAACTCCTTAAACAGCTATCCATGGCCGCGGAGACCGTCCGCGGCCATGACTTCATCCACCTGTTCTCGCACTACGATGCCGACGGCATCTCCGCCGCGGCGGTGACGGCCAAGGCCCTGCTGCGCGCGGGCAAGGGTTTCAAGGCCACCCTGCTCACGACCCTGGATGACGCGGGCATGGACCTCATCCGCGCCTCCGGCGCCGATTGCGTCATCGTCACCGACCTCGGCGCATCCTACATCCGCGAACTCGACGCGATGGACTGCGACGTGGTCGTCCTCGACCACCACACCGTGCAGGACGCCGCCGAGCGCATCTGCTACATCAACCCCCACCTGCACGGCATGGACGGCATGACCGCCGGATGCGGCGCCACCCTGGCGCTGCTGTTCGCGGTCACCCTCGACCGACGCAACTGGGACCTGGTGCAGACGGCCTTCGCCGGCATCGTCGGCGACCGGCAGCACCTCGACGGCCTCACCGGTCTGAACGCCTACCTGCTGGAGGAGGGCGTCGACCGCGGCCACCTGCGGGCCGGGGAAGGCGCGCTGATCCCGCCCGGGACCGTCGGCGACGTCCTGCTCGCCTCGTCCGACCCCTACATCCGCGGGGTCAGCGGCGAACCCGGCGGCGTGCAGGCCCTGCTGGAGGAGGCGGCCGTCGATCCTGAGGCGGACTGGTCCGACCTGCCGGATGAGGCCCGCCGGCGGCTGTCCTCGCTGATCGTCCTGCGTCTGATCGACCAGGGCGTGCCGCTGAGGACGATGGACAGCCTGATGCGCACCAGGTACGCGCTGACCGGCCGGGGGATGGACGCCGAGCGGCTGTCCTCGCTGATCGACAGCTGCGGGCGCATGGGCCTGACCGGCCTGGGCCTGGGCGCCGGCCTCGGGGACCCGGATTGCCTGGAGGAGGCGGAGCGGATCGCACGCGAATCCGATCTGCTGATGCTCGGAGGGGTGCGGGCGGTCGCCGAACGGGGCCTGGAGCAGATGGAGAACATCCAGTGGTTCGACAGCTCGTCATCCGGGTTCACCGGGATGATCTGCGGTGTCGTCATGCAGTACCTCGGCGATCCCGGCAAACCGACGATCGGCATCAACCGCTCGGAGGAGCAGGCCAAGGTCTCGTCCCGGAGCACCCGGGAGCAGTTGGACCGCGGCGTCGACCTGGCCGCGGCATTGTCGGAATCATGCGCCGCGGTCGGCGGCAGCGGCGGCGGTCACCGCATCGCCAGCGGCGGAGCGTTCGCCGCCGGGGAGACCGAGCGCTTCCTCGGCGAGCTGGACCGCATCATCGGTGCGCAGCTCAGCGCCAGACGACCCTGACCTCGTCGGTGCGGAAACGCTGACGCACCCCGGTGTCATCGATCCCCATGCGGATGCCCGCATCATGCATCAGCTGCCCGAGCCAGGCGATCATCGCGCCGTTGTCGACGCAGAGCCTGCTGTCGGGGCAGAACATCCTCGCCCCGCGTTCCCGGGCCATGGTGCCCACCATCTCCCGCAGCCGCCGGTTCTGGGCGACGCCGCCGCCGAGCAGCACCTCGTCCTTGCCGATGTGCGCCATCGCGCGCTCGGTCACCTCGGTGAGCATGGCGAAGGCGGTCTCCTGCACCGAGAAGGCGATGTCCTCCAGCCGCTCCCCCTTCCGGTGCAGCGCCAGGGCGGCGGTCATCATGCCCGAGAAGGAGACGTCCATGCCCTTGACCGAATAAGGCAGGTCCAGCAGCTTATCGCCCCCGGCCGCCAGCCGTTCGATCGCCGGACCCGCGTAGTAACCGAGCCCGAGCTCCCGGCCGAGTTTGTCGAGCATGTTGCCGATGCCGATGTCCTGGGTCTCGCCGAAGATGCGGTACCTCTCGTCCGAATAGGCGATGACCTGGGTGTTGCCCCCGGACGCGTAGAGCAGGACGGGGTCGGTGCAGCCGGTGGTGATGTTGCCGATCTCGATATGGGCGATGCAGTGATTGACCCCGACCAGGGGGATGTCCAGCATGCAGGAGAGCGCCCGGGCGGCGGTGGCGGCCACCCTCAGGCAGGGGCCGAGCCCGGGGCCCATCGAGAAGGCCACCAGGTCGATGTCGGCCAGGGTCAGGCCGGCCTCGTCCAGGGCCCGGGAGACCGTCGCGGAGACGACCTCCGCATGATGGTTGGCCGCCTCGCGCGGATGCAGGCCGCCCACGGGCGGCCGGTGCATGTCCAGCACGTTGGCCAGCACCCTCCCTTCGGAATCGACGATGCCCACACCGAGGGTGTGGGCGGTGCCCTCTATGCCCAATGCGATCATGCCGCCACGCCGATTCCCTTGGTACGATAAATACCTGGCCCCGCCCGTTTCATATGAAGCGGCCGCGGGGGACCTTGCGGGTCCTCAGCAGTGCGCGCAGTATGGCGATGCTCCAGGCGCCCATGATCAGCGAGCCGACGATCTCCGAGACGGTGATGCCCCACCAGAGATAGGTCAGCGCCCCGAAGGTCGCCAGGTAGAGGCAGATCGGCACCTGCATCACGTTGCGGATCACCGTCGAGACCAGCGACTTCATCCCCAGCCCCAGCGACTGGAAGAACCCCGAGCCGATGAAGCCGACCGCCACGAACGGCAGGAACAGCACCATCACCCGCAGCATGTCGGCCATCCCCTCCCGCAGCGCCTGCGTGCCCTCCGAGTAGGTGAAGAGGATGCAGAGCTGCTCGGCGAAGATGTACGACAGAACCGTCATCAGCGTCATCACCGCCACCATCATCCACACCGAGTAGCGGAACGCCGTCCTCAGGCCCTCGTAGTTGCCCGCGCCGTAGTTGGCCGCGCAGACCGGGACGATCGCCCAGGAGATGCCCATCAGCGGGATCATCAGGATCTCGATGATGCGCCATCCGCTGGTGTAGATCGCGATGCCGCTGTCGCCGCCGACACCGAAGATGATGACGTTCATGACCATCGCGATGACCGATATGATCACCATCTCCATGAACGCGGGTATGCCGACGGTGAGGATGTCCTTGATGATCGGGATATCGAACCTGAACCCCTTCAGCGAGAGCTTGAGGTAGGTGTCCTTCCTGATCTTGAACCAGTAGATGCTGATGATCACCGGCAGGGTCATGGCCGTGACGGTGGCGATCGCGGCACCGGCGATGCCCCAGCCGAAGGTGAAGATGAAGATGGGGTCGAGGATGATGTTGACCCCGGCGCCCAGGATCTGGATGTTCATCGAGCGCTTGGCCGAGCCCTCGGAGCGCAGCAGGCTCGAGAAATAGCTGGAGAGGAACATGACGGTCGAGCCGAGGATGATCGGCATCGCGTATGCCAGACACTCGGATGTTATGTTCCTGCCGCCGATCATCGGCATCAGCACCGGGGCGAAGAGCCCCATCGAGACCGTCATCACGGCTCCGCTGACGAGGATCATCATCAGCCCGTTCACCGCGGCCCGGTCCGCACCGGCGGAATCGCCCGCGCCGATGCGTCGGGCGATCGCCTGGGACGAACCGACCCCGAGCCCGCTGCCGACGGCGATGAGGATGAAGAAGATCGGGAAGGTGACGCCGAGGGCGGCGAGGGCATCGGTCCCGAGACCGGACACCCAGATGGTGTCGACGACGTTGTTGGCCGTCTGGACCAGGAGGGCGACGGTCATCGGGATGAACATCATCCTGATCGCCCTCTTCGGATCGCCCGTCAGAACGGCGACATCCGCAGACCTCCTCGACTCAGCCATACTCCGCGCATCTCCGGTTGCCCATCCGATGCGCTGTTCATATTTAGGCATGTGCCAACACACCGGCTTAGACAGATGCCGAATCCGGAAGCCCCATGCTTGAAATACGGGCTGTGTGTAACCTGGCCGGATGAGGTCCTCGGTCGATACGGGCATCGATGCATCCGGCGGACGCCGCCGGGTGCTGATCGCCGGCGTGATGATACAGCTGTGCGCCGGCATAATCTACATGTGGAGCGTCTTCAAGCAGCCGGTGGCCGATCATCTGGGCTGGGATGCCGGCGCCTCGGCGCTGACCGCCTCGTTCATGCTGGTCGCGTTCGTCGCCGGCATCCTCGTCGGCGGCCGGGCGACGGATGTCATCGGCCCCCGGGGGACCTGCGTCGCCGGCAGCCTGATGATGTCGTTCGGCATCCTGGCATCGGCATCGGTCACATCCGCCCATCCCCAGCTCATCTACCTGACCTACGGCGCGGTCGGCGGCTTCGGCGTCGGGACGGTCTACACCTGCACGGTGTCCACCATCCAGAAGTGGTTCCGTGACCGGCGCGGCTTCGCCACCGGCATGATGGTCGGCGCCTTCGGCTTCTCCCTGGTCATCTTCGCACCTCTGGCCAGCCACCTGCTGGCCGAGGCCGGCGTGCCCTGGACCTTCCGGCTGTTCGGCCTCGCCTTCCTGATCGTCTGCACCCTGTGCTCGCTGCTGGTGGTCAACCCTCCGGAGACGGATGCGCCGGCCGGACCGGGCACCGACCGGAGGCAGTACACCACGGGGGAGATGCTGCGCACCGGGACGTTCTACCTGATCACCCTGTCGCTGTTCCTGGTGCTGCCCGCCTACTTCATCCTGAACCCGCTCTTCATCAGCCTCGGCCTGGAACGCGGCCTGACCGAGTCGCTCGCCGTGATGGGCGTGATGGTCACCGGCGTCTGCAGCGCCTCGGGCAGGCTGGCGATCACCTGGATGTCGGATCACCTGGGCCGGATGGCCTCATTGTTCCTCATCATCGGCCTGACCGCCCTCGGCATCATCCTGGCCATCTTCGCCCAGGGGCTGCTGTTCATCGTCTGCATCGCGGCGATCTCCTTCGCCTTCGGCGGGGCCGCAGGGGTCTACGCCACCGTCACCTCCGATCACTTCGGCACGAGGAACATGGGCAGCAACTACGGTTTCGTCATGGTCGGCTTCGGGGCATCGGCACTGATCTTCCCGTATATCTCAAGGCTGCTGTCGGCCGACGGCGACCTCACCGCCGCCTTCCTCGTCTGCGCCCTGACCTGCCTCGCATCCCTGGTCTGCATCCTGCTGCTGCGGGCGGTATCCGGGCCGCGGCGCGTGCCGTCCGGCTGAGCTCCGGCGCGGAGACTGGCGATTCATAAGGTTTAACTATCATAAGTGGATACAAGGTCCGCTGGGCCCGTGGTCTAGGGGTTATGACGCCACCTTGACATGGTGGAGGTCGCCGGTTCAAATCCGGCCGGGCCCACCATCGCGTCCTTTTATCCATGCTGATGCGGCTTCACAGCAGCACCAGGTTCTCGCGGACGATCACGTCGTCGGGCGATCTCCTGCCGAGGACCTCGGGCACGCGGTCGCTGTGCAGCCCGCGGATGCGCCCGATCTCCTCGGAGCTGTGGTTGGTGATGCCCTTGGCCACGGGGACGCCGCCGCAGGTGACGGTGACGACGTCGCCGGCATGGAAGCGCCCGCTGACGCCGGTCACGCCGACCGGCAGCAGCGAGCGGTTGGACTCCAGCGCCCGCAGGGCGCCCTCGTCGACGGCGATCGACCCGGCGGCATGCGCCGCCTTCAGCCAGCGCCGTTTCTTGTTCAGACGCGAATCGGACACGAACAGCGTGCCCACGTCCTCGCCGAGCGCCGCCCGGACCAGCGCATCCCCGGCATCGTTGGAGAGGATGATCATGCTGCAGCCGGCATCGCGGCAGATCCCGGCGGCGCGGAGCTTGGTCTCCATGCCGCCGGTCCCGAGGCCGGAGACCGCCCTGCCGGCGGCCCGGCGGATCCCCTCGGTGATCTCGGTGACCATCGGGATCAGCGCAGCGTCCGGATGCAGACGCGGATCGCGGTCGTAGAGGCCGTCGACGTCGGAGACGATGATCAGCAGGTCGGCGTCGATGCGGCTGGCGATGACCGCCGACAGCGTGTCGTTGTCACCGAACACCGGTCCGATCTCCTTGATGCATATGGCGTCGTTCTCGTTGAACACCGGCACGACCCCGTGCTCGAGCAGCGTGTCGATCGTGTTGTTGAGGTTGACGACCCGTTCGCGGTTGGAGTAGTCGTCGAGGGTGATGAGGATCTGCGCGATGACGATGCCGTGCCGCTGGAAGCTCTCGGTCCAGCGCTGCATCAGCAGCCCCTGGCCGACCGAGGCCGCCGCCTGGCGGACCGGGATCTCGCGCGGCTTGGGCCGGGCCCCCATCGCCTTCAGGCCGATGCCGATCGCGCCCGAGGTCACCAGGAGCACCTCCTTGCCCAGGTCGCGCAGCGCCTTGACCTGGTCGGCCACCGAGTCCATGAAGACGGGCGAGGCGGTGTCGCCGCCCATGGTGATGGACGAGGTGCCCACCTTGATCACGATGCGGTCCGCATCCTCCAGCAGGTCTTTCCGCGAGGTCATCCGCTCACAGCCCGAAATCCCGGTCCGACGGTGCGTGCCTGAACCTGCGGGCATCGGCGCCGACATAGTCCTTGACCGTCTGGCCGCGGCCGACGAGGATGTACTTGTAGATCATCAGCCCCTCCATGCCCACCGGTCCGCGGGTATGGATCTTGTTGGTGCTGATCCCCACCTCGGCGCCCTTGCCGAAGCGGTAGCCGTCGGCGAACCTGGTGGAGGCGTTGATGAAGACGTCGGCGGAGTCGACCCATTTGGCGAACTGCGCCTGCCGGGCGCGGTCCTCGGTGATGATCGCGTCGGTGTGATGCGAGCCGTGGGTGTTGATGAAATCGATGGCCTCCCCGGGGGAGTCGGTGATCCTGACGGCGATGACGAGGTCGCCGTACTCGGCATCCCAGTCCTCCTCGGTCGCCGGCACGGTGTCGAACCCCTCCAGGATGGCGGCGGCCCGTCCGTCGACGCGCATCTCCACCCCGTTGGCGGCGAACAGCCCGGCCATGCGCGGCAGGAACTCCCCGGCGACCGCCGCATCGACCAGCAGGGTCTCGGCGGCGTTGCAGACCGCGGTGTACTGGATCTTGGAGTCGAGGACGACCTCTAGCGCGAGGTCGATGTCGGCGTGCTCGTCGACGTACACATGGCAGATGCCGGAGGCGTGGCCGAGCACCGGGATCTTCGTGTTGTCCTGGATGTAGGTGACGAACTCGTTGGAGCCGCGGGGGATCAGCAGGTCGATGTAACCGTCCAGCGATAGGATCGCGGCGATGTCCTCGCGCGACTCCATGAGCACGAACGCCTCCGCCGGGATCCCCGCGGAGGCGACGGCCTCGACGAGGATGCCGAACAGCACCCTGATCGACTCCTGCGCCTCCGAACCGCCCTTGAAGGCGGCGGCATTGCCGCTCTTGACCGAGAGCGCCAGCAACTGCGGCACCACATCGGGGCGCGATTCGAAGATGGTGCCGATCAGGCCGATCGGGCAGCGTACCTGGTAGAGCATGAGGTCCTCGTCCAGCTCCAGCGCCGACATCGTCTCGCCGACGGGGTCGGCCAGGCGCATGACGTCCCTCACCCCGTCGATCATGCCGGTGATCTTCTCGTCGTCGACCTTCAGCCGCCTGACCATCGCCGCGCTGATCTCGCCCCGGGCCATCATGCCCTCGGCGGCGGCCAGGTCCGCCGCGTTCGCTGCGATTATCTCCGCGCGTCCCGCATCCAGTGCGGCGGCCATGCGCTCGAGTGCGAGGTCCTTCGTCGCCGTGTCGGCGGCGGCCAGCGCCACCGCCGCCCGTTTCGCGCCCCTGATCTGCGTGATGATGTCTGCCATATCCCTTCGTACCCGAATCCGTATCAAGGGATATTAGCTTGGCGGGGTGCCCGCCCCCGATGACGGCCGCGGCGGGGCGGGCGGAACGGAGGGATGAACAACCCTTTAATACCTGAAGCGGAATGTTTCCGCCGAGCCGAGGTAGCCAAGCCCGGTATGGCGGTGGTCTCGAAAACCACTGGTCCCTGACCTCGGGAGTTCGAATCTCTCCCTCGGCGCCATATCCTTCTCCGTGTTCCTTCAAGAGACCAGGTAATCGTAGATATCCTGCCTGACCGGCAGGCCGAGCCGCAACGGCATGCTGACCACCGGGAGGCCCGATATCTCGGTCTGCACCGCCCGGTCCTGCAACGGCGCCGCCTGACCGAGGTAGTAGAAGTCGGTCCCCTCGCCGTCGCTCTTCTTCATGAACAGCGGCAGTTTCAGACCGGTCTCGCGGTGACCGAGGATCTGCCGCACGTCCCTGCTGTCGAGATCGCGGTTGGATTTTGTCATCCAGCCGAAGGTGCTGCGGTCGATGAAGTCCTCATCGTACTTGGTCGAGTCGCTGATATGGTCGGCCTTGTCGTAGGTGACGAAGATCGGGCAGGAGCCGTGCTTGATCCTGTAACCGTAGACGGTGGATGACTCGTCGGCCTCCCAGTTGAGGATGCGGCAGGCGTCCCGGCGGGAGTACTTCCGGTAGGGGACGAACCCCAGGCTGTCGGTCTCGGCGTACTCCTGCCGGTTGATCTCGAGCCCGCAGGCGACGGCATCGGCGATGTATCCGCGGAGGTCGCCGTCGTCGAGGCATCTGCTCAGCAGCCCGCTGCAGGACAACTCGCCGTCGACGACATCGACCAGCATCTCCCCGTCGCGGTGGAAGCCGCCCTGCAGCACCGCGACCGCCGAGGCGACCGTCGCCGGATCGCCGGGGATGTCCGCCGTCGACGCCCGTCCGTGCCCGATGAGCAGGTCGAGCACCTCCAGCTCCTGGCTGCGGATGCCGTCCAGCAGGTTCCGCGAGATGAACTCCAGCACCCGGTCGCCCTCTTCGCCGAAACCCCCGTCGGCGACGCCGATCCTGCGTTCGAAGGCGCGGAGGCTGCGGTGCCGCTGCACCAGCACCCGCGGGTCCAGCGATCCTCCCCGGTAGAGGTCTGTCAGCCGCGGCGGCCGCCCCAGCCGCATCCGCATCTCCCCGTACTCCTTGCGCATGCCGGCCATCGAGTCGAGCTTCGAGCTCTCGATGCTGCTGTAGATGCGCTCCCGGGAGATGCGGTCGAAGTTGATCGAGGAGGCGCCCGGGATGATATCGTTGCCGCTGATCACGTACCGGCGCACGTTGTCCTTGTTGAGCGTCCTGTCGCCGGAGAGGGCGAGCGGGATCATGAAGTTCCCGAGGTAGTTGCCGATGAAGTCGATCACCACCAGGTGCTCCTTGCCCCGCCGCTTCCTCAGTCCCCGGCCCAGCTGCTGGATGAAGACCGTCGCCGACTGGGTGGGCCGGAGCATCAGCACCTGGTTGACCGCGGGGATGTCGACGCCCTCGTTGAAGACGTCGCGCGTGATTATGTAATCGAGGCGGTCGTCGCCGTCTTCCAGCTCGAGCCGCCTCACCGCGTCCTCCCGCACCTCCATGCCGTCGTCGGCGGACAGCGCCAGAGTCCGGTAGTCGCGGCCCGGGAGGCTGTTCAGCTTCTCCGACAGCAGCTCCGCCTCGGCGACGCTGCTGCAGAAGATCAGTCCCCGGACCCGGTCGCCGGAGAAGGAGAAGTACTCCGCCCGGTCGACGATGTGCCTGACGCGCTCATCGGACGCCAGCAGCCGGAAGTCGCCGGCATCGCCGTCATCGAGCGTCCGACCGTCCACGACGATGTCGGAGATGCCGTAGTAGTGGAAGGGGCAGAGCATGTCCATCTCCATGGCCTTCTGCAGGCGCAGCTCATAGGCGATGTTGTAGTCGAAGACCTTGAATATGTCCGCCCGGTCCATGCGCTCGGGGGTGGCGGTCATGCCCAGCATGAATCCGGGCGCGAAGCGTTCGATGATGGTCGCGTACATCCGCGCCGCGGCGTGATGGGCCTCGTCGCAGACCACGTAGTCGAAATGACCGGGTGCGAAACGGGCGAGGTTCTCCTCCCTCGACATCGAGTGGATGGTGGAGAACAGGATATCGGCGCCGAAATCCTTGGCGCTGCCCGAGAGCTTGCCGTAGGACGGCCCCGAGCCGAGGATGCGCCGGTAGCTCTCCAGCGCGGCATCGAGGATCTGCTCCCGGTGCACCAGGAACAGCACCCTGGAGGCGCCGGAGCGCTTGACGTCGAAGGCGGAGAGATAGGTCTTGCCGGTGCCGGTGGCCGAGATCAGCAGCGCCCGGTCCCTGCCCTCGCGCCGCATGGTGTCCAGCCGGGCGAGGGCCTCCTCCTGCATCCCGTTGGGGACGACGATGCCGTGACGGGCACGGTCGAACAGTTCGCGGTCCCGGCGGACCGATGCGCGCAGATGCCGCGGGCGGTAGGCTTCGATCCAGGCGTCGGTCAGCGGGACCGCCTGCTCCCACATCCGCTCGAAATCGGCGGTCGTGTCGCGGTAGAGCTCGCCGTCCTCGAGCGAGGAGATCTTCAGGTTCCATTCGCGGTTGACGGTCAGCGCGCCCTGGGTGAGGTTGGAGCTGCCGATGATCAGCGTGCCGAAGTCGCGGTTGCCGAAGATGTAGCCCTTGGTGTGGAAACCCTCGCCGCTGTGCATGCGGACCTCCACATCGGTCCGGTGGAGCAGCCAGCTGAGCGCCTCGGGGTCGTTGAAATCGAGGTAATCGGTGGTGATCAGCCGGCCCTTCACCCCCTTCTCCCGCAGCTCGTCCAGCTTGAGGCTCAGCAGGGCGAGCCCGCCGCGGGTGACGAAGGCGACGGAGAAATCGAAACGGGTGCAGCGGTCGAGCTCGGCGAGGATGGCCGGGGCCACCTTGGTCCGGAGACGACGGTCGTTGCGCAGCAGCAGCGGGCGGTAGGTGCACTCCGACACCGTGCTGCCGTCGATCAGCGCGGTCTCGGACGACCGGCGGATCTCGGCTCTGAGCGCATCATGCCGGACCATGGCCCGGCATCCCCCTGGAGATTATATCTAAATACCGGTATGGCTGCCGCCGGGGGCGCGGATCGGCGATATGTCCGATCGGCGGACGTGAAACGGCACGCATGCGCATCAGTGGAAGCGGATATCGCGCACCATGTCGACCAGGATGCGGCAGCTGCCGAACCCCGCGCCCGGACGGACGGGAGGTTCGGGACCGTAGGGTATGAAGCTGAGCAGCGGACCGGTCTCGGTCATGAGCAGTCCCCGCCGCAGCCGCTCGATCTCGGCGAGCAGGAGCACCTCCGCGGCCGAGTCCTCATCGATCCAGTAGATGCCGCTGCTGCGCCAGATCGGGGCGGGCGGGCGCTCCTGGACAGGATGGACGACAGTGCGGAAGAAGACGCGCAGCAGATGCTCCAGACCGATGATTCGGGAATCGTACTCCACCCGCACCGCCTCCCGGTAGGCCGGTTCCCCGGGCACACCGGTCACAGGGTCGTCGGCAGCGCCTGCGGCGTAGCCGCACTCGGTGTGCGTGACCCCGAGCGTGCCGGAGTATATCTTCTCCAGCCCCCAGAAGCATCCTCCCGCCAGGTAGATCACGGAGATGCCCTCCTGAGGTATGTACGATCCGTCAGGTGTCCCGTGCATACGTCATCATCTGCATCGACCGTATTTTAAACACACCCTCCCGGCCGGGGGGTCAGAGCATCCTGCGCTCTTTCTTCAGGAATATGAGACCGATCACCCCTGCCGCCAGGATCAGGATGACGACCGCAACGACTGCAGCATCCATGGTTCAGGCACCGGATTGCCGGGATATAACGGTGACGATATGTTAACATACCTCGTACGCACTGGAGCACGGGATGAACCATGACATGCCCGCGGTCGGCCCGCTCACGGAGGACGACATCCCCGGGGCGCTGCGCATCGCCCTGCGGGAACTGGGGGAGGATTACCTCTCGGCCGCGGACTTCCGGGAGGCCCTCGGAACCGAGGGCAGCTTCTGCCTGGTGGCCCGTCGCCGTTCCGAGGTGGTCGGCTTCGCCATCTGCCGTATCTTCGGACCGGACGAGCTGGATGACCGGCTGCGCCTGCCGGACGGTCCCGAGCGCGAGCTCCTCGCCTCGAAGGACGTGATCGGGCTCTTCGATTCGGTGTCCGTCGCGGAGGACAGCAAGGGCATGGGAGTGGGTTCGCTGCTGACCGACCGCTGCCTGGAGGTCTTCCTCGAGGCCGGGGCCGGGATCGCGGTCGCCATGGGCTGGGAGGACCGTGACGGCCGCTGCAACATCGACGGGATCCTCGTCGGCCGCCTGGGGATGGAACGCGCGTACGCGATCGAGGGCTATTGGAACCAGTTCGTCGACTCCCCCGGCGGGCACATGTGCCCCAGCTGCGGCCGCCCCTGCCGGTGCTCCGGCCGGCTCTTTCACAAGGTGCTCTGACGCCGTTCCAGCCGGTCGGCGGCGAGCGAGGCGGCGGCGGTCGCCGCCAGCACTGCGAGGATGAACCCCAGCGACATCGCCACCGGGATGTCGACGAAGTCGGCGATGAGCATCTTGGTCCCGATGAACAGCAGGATGGCGCCGAGGCCGTACTTCAGATACTTCAGCACATCCATGGTGCCCTTGAGCGCGAAGTAGAGCGACCTCAGCCCCAGGATCGCGAAGATGTTCGAGGTGTAGACGATGAACGTGTCGGTGGTGATCGCCAGACAGGCGGGGATCGAATCGAAGGCGAAGATGATGTCCGAGACCTCGATGACGATGACGCACAGCAGCAGCGGCGTCGCCATCCTCACCCCGTCCCGGACGGTGAAGAAACGGTCGCCGTCCAGCTCCGGAGAGGTCTTGATGCGGCGGCTCAGCCTGACGGTGGCGGGTTCCCGGCCGTCATCGGCCCCGCCGATCATCGTCTTGACCGCCACGATGATGAGGATGATGCCGAAGATGTACATCACCACGTCGAAGCGGACCAGCAGCTCGGCGCCGATGAAGATGAAGAGCGCGCGGAAGGCGACCGCCCCGACGACGCCGTAGAACAACGCCTTGTGCTGGTACTCGTCGGGGATGGCGAAGTATGAGAAGATGATGATGAAGACGAAGAGGTTGTCCACGCTCATCGCCTTCTCGACGGCGTATGCCGCCAGGAACTCCATCGCCTTGCCGGTGCCCATCTCGATGCCGACGAAGACGGCGAAGGCCATCGCCACCGCGATCCACAGCGCCGTGAACTGCAGCGCCCGGCGGGTGGTGATGTGCTTCGCGCCGCGGTTGAAGACTCCCAGGTCCAGGGCCAGCAGCACCACGATCATGATGCCGAACGCGCCCCACATCAGCGTCTTCTCCAGCGGCTCACCTCCCTGCGGCGGATGAAGGACCCGGTGACGACGTCATCGTACAGCCGTCCTCGTCCTTCTTCCTGGCTTTGGATCGTCGGCCCGGCGCCCGCCTGCCGGCGGTGTCGTCGAGCTTCTCGAGCAGCCCCCGTTCGAAGGAGCTGACCTTCTTGGGGATCTCGAGCAGCACCCTGATGTACAGGTAGCCGCGGACCGAGGAGTTGAGTCTGGGGAGGCCTTTGCCCGGCACCCTCAGCACCCCGCCCACCTGGGTGCCCGGGGGGATGTCGACCTCGAGGGTCTCGCCTTCGAGCGTGCGCACCTTGGCGGTGCCTCCCAGCACCAGGCGGGGGTAGGTGGTCTGCAGCTCGGTCCAGAGGTTGTTGCCGTCGCGGCGGAAATCACCGTGCTCCCGGATGCTGACGATGACGAACAGGTCGCCCGGCCCGCCGCCGTTGATGCCGGCATCGCCGGCGCCCGGGACCTTGATGCGCGCGCCGTCGGGGACCCCTTTGGGGATGTCGACCTCGATCCTGGCGGTCTTGCTGTGCCTGCCGGCGCCGCGGCACTTGGCGCAGCGCTCCTCGAAGGTGCGTCCGCGTCCGCCGCAGGCATGGCAGTCGGTCTCCGACACCATGCTGCCGAACGGGGTGCGCTGCACCACCTGGACCCGGCCGCGTCCGCCGCATTCTGCGCAGGTGCTGACCTTGCCGTCCTTGCCGCCGGTGCCGTTGCAGTCGGCGCAGGTGACGGTGTGCGGGACGGATATCTCCACCTGCTTGCCGTTGAGCACGTCGATGAGCTCGATGTCCATGTCGTAGCGCAGCGAGTCCCCCGTGCGGGCGGAGGTGCGGGGGGAGCGGCGGGAGCCGCCGAACATCCCCCCGAAGAGGTCGCCGAAGATGTCGCTGATGTCGTCGGCGCGGGTGAAGTCCTCCCAGGAGAAGCCGCCCTCCCCGAACTGCCCCTCGACGCCGGCGCGGCCGTACTGGTCGTACAGCCGGCGCTTGTCGGCGTCGGAGAGCACCTCGTAGGCTTCGGAGATCTCCTTGAACTTGGCCTCGGCGACCTCCTTGCTCTCGCTCGAGACGTCCGGATGGTACTTCTTGGCCAGCCTGCGGTAGGCGGACTTGATCTCACCCGGGGTGGCGTCCCGCTTGACCTCCAGCGTCTCGTAGTAATCGGCTTCCCCTGCCATCTCCTTCCAACTCACTCGTCGTCGACTATCTTGTAATCGGCGTCGACGAAGCCGTCGTCGTCCGCACCTTCACCGTCGGGGGCGGACGCATCGGCCGGCCCCTGTCCGGCCTCCTGCTGCTGGTAGAGGCGCTCGCTCATCGGCCCCATGGCCTTCATGAGCGCCTCGATCTTCGCCTTGATCAGGTCGGTGTCGTCGCTGTCCTTGACCGACTCGAGGTCGGATACGGCCGCCTCGACCGTTGCGCGCTCCTCCTGGGTGGCCTGCTCTCCGAGCTCCTCCATGGACTTGCGCGTGGTCGCCACCAGGGTGTCGGCCTGGTTGCGGGCCTCGATGTTCTCCACCTTCTTGCGGTCGGCCTCCTGGAACTGCTCCGCCTGGCGGACCAGATCGTCGATCTCGTCCTGGCTGAGCTTGTTGGAGGAGGCGATGGTGATGTGCTGCTCCTTGCCGGTGCCCTTGTCCTTGGCCGATACGTTGATGATGCCGTTGGCATCGATGTCGAAGGTCACCTCGATCTGCGGCACGCCCCGCCTGGCGGGGAGGATGCCGTCGAGGATGAACTTGCCGAGCGACGTGTTGTCGGCCGCCATCTTCCGCTCGCCCTGGACCACATTGATCTCGACCGACGGCTGGTTGTCGGCCGCGGTCGAGAACACCTGGCTCTTCTTGGTGGGGATGGTGGTGTTGCGCTCGATCAGCGCGGTCGCCACCCCGCCGAGGGTCTCGATGCCGAGCGTGAGCGGCGTGACATCGAGCAACAGCACGTCCTTGACCTCTCCGGACAGGACGGCCCCCTGCACCGCGGCGCCCATGGAGACGCACTCCATCGGGTCGATGCCGCGCTGGATCTTGGGTCCGACGATGCTCTCGACGAAGCTCTGCACGCTCGGCATCCGCGTCGGGCCGCCGACCATGATGATCTTATCGATCTCGTCGTACTTGAAGCCGGCATCCTTGACCGCCAGGTCGATCGGCCCCTTGCACTTGCTGATGATCGGCTCTGCCAGCTCCTCGAGCTTGGCCCTGGTGACCGTCTGGATCAGGTGCTTGGGACCGGCGGCGTCGGACGAGATGAAGGGCAGGTTGATCTCGGTCTGCATCGTGGTCGAGAGCTCGATCTTCGCCTTCTCGCAGGCCTCCCTGACCCGCCAGAACGCCATCTTGTCCTGGGCGAGGTCGATGCCGGTCTCGTTCTGGAACTGCTTGATCACGTGGCCGGTGAGCGCCTCGTCCATGTCGGAGCCGCCGAGGTTGGTGTCGCCCGAGGTCGAGATGACCTCGAAGACGCCGTCGCTGAAGTCCATGATCGTCACGTCCAGCGTGCCGCCGCCGAAGTCGAAGACCATGATCTTCTGCGCCGTGCCCGACTTGTCGATGCCGTACGCCAGCGCCGCCGCCGTCGGCTCGTTGATGATGCGCACGACCTCCAGGCCGGCGATCGCGCCGGCGTCCTTGGTGGCCTGACGCTGGTTGTCGTTGAAGAAGGCGGGCACGGTGATGACCGCCTTGCTCAGCGTCTCGCCGAGGTAGTCCTCGGCGTCCTTCTTGATCTTCTGCAGGACGAAGGCGGAGATCTGCTGAGGGGTGTACTCCTTACCCAGGGCCGTCACCTTCTCGCTGGACCCCATCTTCCGCTTGACGTTCTTGATCGTGCCCTCCGGATTGGTGACCGCCTGCCTCCGGGCGGGCTCACCGACCAGGAGCTGGCCGTCCTCGGTGAACGCCACGTACGAGGGGAACGACTTCCCTCCCACGCTCGTCCCCTCGGCCGAGGGGATCATGACCGGCCGGCCGCCCTCCATGACGGCGGCGGCCGAGTTGCTTGTTCCCAGGTCTATTCCGATTATCCTTGACATTGTTCTGCTCACCTCTCCTTGATTACTCCTTGTTCTCTTCCTTCCTGGTCACGGCCACCTTCGCGGACCTGATGACGCGCCCGTCGACGGTGTACCCCTTCTGGAACACCTGGCCCACCCGGCCGTCCTCCTCGCCTGCGACCACGCACAGCGCCTCGTGGACCCCGGGATCGAAACCGCCGTCGACGGGGATCTCCCGCAGACCGCGGTCCTCGAGGATCCGCATCACGTTCCTGCGCACCGCCCTGAACCCCGCGGACAGCTCGTCTTCGCCGTCCACCGACTCCAGCGCCCGGTCGATGTCGTCGATCGCGGGCAGCAGGTCGCGGATGATGTCGTCGGCTGCGCACCTGCGGAACTCCTCGTTCTCCTTCTGCACCCGTTTGCGGTAGTTGTCGAAGTCCGCCTGCAGCCGCTGAGCCATGCCGAGGTACTCCTCCGCCTTGGCCAATGCCGCGGCTGTCTCCTCGGCGATGTCTCCGCCGGTCGCACCGCCCCCCTCGGGGGCTTCCCTGTCCTCCGCTGCCGGGGACCCTCTGACAGACTTACCAGTCATGGTATGACCTCTATTGTTCAATCTCCTGTGATTAAAAATAAGGGGCCGGAGCCCCGTTTGAATGTTTCAGGCGTCGAAATCCGGCATGTCGCCCTCGCCCATCATCGGGGTCGGTCCCGACTTGGAGGCGATGACATCGTCGATCCTGAGGATCATCACCGCGGCATCGGTGGCGGAGTTGATCGCCTGTTTGCCGATGCGGTAGGGCTCGATGACGTCACCGGACATCATGTCCTCGACCTTGCCGGTGAACGGGTTCAGACCGGCGTTGACCTTGCCGGACTTGTGCTCCTTCCTCATCTCGATGACCATGTCGATCGGGTCGAGGCCGGCGTTGTCCGCGAGGGTGGTGGGGATGATCTCCATGGCCGAGGCGAATCCCTCGATGGCGATCTGCTCCCTGCCGCCGACCGACTGGGCGTAGTCCCTGAGGCCCATGGCGATCTCCATGGCCGTGGACCCGCCGCCGGTGACGATCTTGCCGTCCTCGATCGAGACCCTGACGACCGACCAGGCGTCGACCAGCGAGCGCTCGACCTCGTCGGCGACGTGCTGGGTGCCTCCCCTGACGAGGATCGACACCGTCTTGGGCTCCTTGCAGCCGGTGATGAAGGTCATGTCCTCCTCCTCGACCCGCCTGAGCTCGACCGATTCGGCGTAGCCGAGGTCCTCCGGGACGATCTCGGAGATCTTGTTGAGGATGCTGGCGCCGGTGGAGCGGCCGAGCCTCTCCATGTCGGACTTCTTGACCCTCCTGCAGGCGTAGATGCCCTCTTTGGCGAAGTAGTGCTGGGCGAGGTCGTCGATGCCCTTCTGGCAGAAGACCACGTTGGCCCCTGCCGCCTTGACCTTGTCGACCATGTCCTTGAGCATCCTCTCCTCCTCCTGGATGAAGGCGGAGAGCTGGCTGGGGTCGGTGATCTGGATCTTGGCCTCCATCTCGGTCTTCTTGACCTCGAAGGCGGCGTCGATGAGCGCGATCTTGGCGTCCTTGACCTTCTTGGGCATGGCGTCGGAGACCGGCTCCTTGTCGATGATCAGGCCTTTGACCATCTCGGATTTCTCCATGCTGGCGCCGGCTTTCTTGACTGTCTGGATGTTCTTGAGGTCGGCGGTGTACTTGCCGTCCTCGCCCTTGTCGACGATGGTCTTGACCGCGTCGACGACCATGCGGGAGAAGAACTCCTTGAAGGCGCTGACCTGCTTGCTGATCATCGAGACCTGCGCGATCTTCATCAGCAGCTCGTCGTCATCGATCGAGACGTCGGTGGCGACGTTCCTGAGGATCTCCTGGGCCTTCTCGTTGGCGAGCCTGTAGCCCGCGGTGATGATCGTCGGGTGCACGTTGGCGTCGATGAGGTCGGTGGCCTTCTTCAGGAGTTCGCCGGCGATGATCACCGAGGTGGTCGTGCCGTCGCCGACCTCCGCGTCCTGGGTCTTGGCGACCTCCACCAGCATCTTGGCGGCGGGGTGCTGCACATCCATCTCCTTGAGGATGGTGACACCGTCGTTGGTGATGACCACGTCGCCCATGCTGTCCACGAGCATCTTGTCCATGCCCCTGGGCCCGAGGCTGCTCCTCACGGCGTCGGCGATCGTCGTCGCGGCGGCGATGTTGTTGAACTGCGCGTCTTTACCTTTGCTTCTCTTGGTACCTTCTTTGAGTATGATTACAGGGGCATTTCCCATTCCCATAGTTTTTCCCTCCGATTTCACTCCACGGCAACGTGGATAACGAAAGGGTTATAGTTTGTTCTTCTATATAAACATAACCATATTGCCCCGAGCACCGGCCGCCGTCTGAACATCATCCCGCGCCGATACGCCCGGACGATGCTGAGAGGTTCATCCGCGGATGCAGTGGATGCGGTATCCGCTGTCGGTCGCGGTGACGCCCTGGGATTCGTGGCCGAACCCCGGGAACCGGCGGTCGAATTCCTCCAGCGCCCGCAGGTAGCCGAGGACCGATCCCCGGTCGCAGCCGGTCAGCTCTCCCGGCATCAGCAGCGGGATGCCCGGAGGGTAGGGGACGATGCCGGTGGCGGCGATGCGGCCGCAGGCGTCGGCGACCGGGACCTGCTCGACCTCGCCGCGGACCAGCCGCGTGTAGGCCTCGGCCGGGGTCATCGCCGGCTCGGGCACGGTCGCGCAGGCCGCGTTGGCGGTCTGCGTCTGGCGACGGGCGCGCATCTGCCCGTGCATCTCCGCCGCCAGCTGCGCCACGCCCATGCCGGCGTAGCGCTGCGGATGCGCCGCGACCAGGTCGGGCAGCATGTCATCGAGCAGTTCATCGGTGTCGAACAGCCGCTTGAAGTCGGAGAGGGCCGCGACCAGCGTCCCCCACCTGCCGTTGGTCACGCCCATGGTGAAGAGGAAGAGCATGCTGTAGTCCCCGGTCTTCTCGCAGACGATGCCGCGCTGCTCGAGGAAGGCGGCGACGATGGCCGCGGGGATGCCGAATCCCTCATGCTCGCCGTCCCTGCCCATGCCCGGCGTCAGCACGGTGACCTTGACGGGATCGAGCATCGCCCAGCCGCGGTCCAGGCCGTCGAACCCGTGCCAGCCGTCATCGGGGTGCAGCATCCAGCAGCCGGGTTCGCCGGCGAGGATCCCCGCCGGCACCTCCGCGAACGGCCGCCGGCCGGCGCCTCCGGGCACCTCGACCTCGTCGGGCTGCCACATGCCGAACCACCAGCCGTCGGCGGACTCCCCCGCCCGCGCCATCGTCTGCCGGAAGCGCACCGCCTCCTCCAGCGAGTCGCGGGTCAGCAGGCGCCCCCCGGCGTCCATCATCTTCGAGGTGACGTCGAGCGAGGCCAGGATCGCGTACAGCGGCGAGGTAGAGGCATGCATCATGTACGACTCGTTGAACAGCGCCGGATCGACGGGCCGCCGCCCCTGCCTGATGTGGATCATGGAGGCCTGCGACAGCGCCGCGAGGACCTTGTGCGCCGACTGGGTCGCGACCACGGTGGGGCGCTCGGAGGCCGGACGGGGGTCGGGGTGCATGGCGTAGCGGTCGGCGTAGAAGGGGTTGAAACGGGCGTGCCCGTGCCAGGCCTCGTCGAAGTGGACGCGGTCCGCCGACCCTCCGAGCAGGTCGACGGCCGCCGCGGCATCGTAGATGATGCCGTCGTAGGTGGAGTTGGTGAGCACCGCGAGAGAGGGGCGCGCACCCCGGTCCGCGACCAGCGGGTTGCGGCCGACGGCTTCCCGCACGCTGTCCGGATGCATGTCGGCCGCCGGGACCGGTCCGATCATGCCGTGCCGGTTGCGCGAGGGCATCAGGTAGACGGGCACGGTGCGTCCCATAGCGATCGCATGCTCGACCGACCTGTGGCAGTTGCGGTCGATGACCACGGTGTCGCCGGGGGAGGCGAGGGCGGTGCCGACGATCCTGTTGGAGGCGGAGGTGCCGTTGGTGACGAAATAGGTGAGATCGGAACCGAACACCTTGGCCGCATAGCGTTCGGCCTCGCCGATCGGCCCGCTGTGGTCGAGCAGCGACCCCAGCTCGCGCACCGAGACCGAGAGGTCCGAGCGGAGCAGCCTCTCGCCGAAGTAGGCGTGGAACAGCCTCCCGACGGGCGACTTGAGGAAGGCCGTGCCCGCAGCATGCCCCGGCGTATGCCACGAGTGCTCGTAATCCCCGGAGAAGCCGATCAGGCTGCCGAACATCGGCGGCAGGATCGCTTTGCGGTAGCGTCTCATCGAGGCCTCGACCCGGCCGGCGATGAAGGACGGGGTGTCGCCGAGCAGCCAGAGGTACTCGCTGATATCCGGGAGGATCCCGTGGGGCACGGTGCCGATAGCATCCGGTTCGACCATCAGGAAGATGCCGATGTCGGGATCGACCGAACGCATGCTGCGGACGATCTCCGCGGCGTCCGGCAGATTCCAGTCGACCATGACCGCGTCCGCTCCGCTGCCGAGGACACGCAGGCCCACCTTGACACCCTCCGAGCTCACGTGGGCCCTGACCGCGGTGCCGGTCGCCTCCAGCTCCGACCTCACCGCCTCCAGCATCCTCCCCTTCGAAGAATCGCCGCCGATGTCCGGGGAGATTATCAGCACCGTCTTCTTGCAAATATCCGACATACGTCCGCCGCTCCGATCGCCATCGGAGAGGCCGTAGGCTGATTTATAGGGGCGCATCCGCCGTATGGGGGGACGGGAGCGGCATCGGATTTAATAATGAAGAACAAGATGGCTCCGGCGCATGACCGACCCCGAATACGGAAGCGTGTATGCCGTCTACATCACCGGACAGGGGATGCAGTACCTCACCAACGAGACCAGTATCGGCATCATGAGGCTGCTGGAGAGGAAGAGCATGACGGTCACCGAGCTGGCCGGATGGCTCGGCTGCAGCCGGACATCGGTCCAATCCAACATCATGAGGCTGGAGCGCCGGAATTTCGTGACCTCCCGCAGCGATGCGAGCGACCGCAGGAAGGTCGTGTACATGCCCGCCGCGTCCCTAATACTGACTCCCTGCTGCCCGGACGTGGCGGACAGATTCCTCGTCCGGGATACCGAGGCGCTGCAGGAGATTCCCGGGGGCGACAACGTCCCCAGCCCCTCGATACTGGTGCTCACCGCCATCGAGGCGATCAGGCTCGGAGTGGACATGCGCGGCCTCCTGATCCAGGGCGGCATGATGCTGGCCAGGAATGTCGGGGTCGATCGGCCCGGGGAGGGATACGACAGGATCCTCGAACGCTTCAGGGAGGTGATGACCAGGTCCTCGCTCGAGGGGGTCACGGCGGAATACCGCGACGGGATGGTCGACATCGTCGCGGCCGGAAGATGCGACGGCAGGCGCATCGGGTTCCTGACCTGCGGACTGGCGGCGGGTTTCGCCATCGAGATGCTGGAAACATGCATCGGCAGGAGGCACGTCCTGGCATCATCCGAGGTCAGGGGTGACGGCAGCCTGCACCTGCGTATCGCACCCTGCTCCGAGGACATCCCCGTGGACCCGGCCATGCGCCGGCCGGCTTCGGAGGTGTACGAAGACAGTCAGAGATTCGCGGTCTACAACGCGGACGGGCGGTCGTTGCTCCTGGGCAACGAGATGCAGATCGACATCCTGCGCCTCCTGGAGTCGGCCCCGGCGACGCCGGGGGAGCTGGCGGAGGCCTTGGATGCACCGACGGTGACCGTGCGCTCCAACCTCTCCAAGCTGGCATTGATCGGCCTCATCGAACAGGAGACGGGCGGTGTCCGTCCTCAGCGGTACCTGTTGCGCGGGACCCCAGTCGTCAAGGAGATGATGCCGCAGGTCATGCGGCAGCTGGGGGCGGGGATCGGCCGGATCGAGAGGGACGTCGTGTACGGGGCGCTGTTCGAGATGCTCAACAGCCATCTCCGATTCGCCGGCAAGGACGTCCGCTGCATCACCTACAGGGTCGGCAAGCGGGTCGCCGAGCGGATCATCACCGAGAATCCGGGGATCTCCACCTCTGACTTCCTCGAGAAGGCCTGCTCCGCCGACGGCACCCTGGGGCATCGTCCCGAGATCATCGAGTACGTGCCCCTGACCGTGAAACTGGGATGCTTGCCGGGCAGTGTCTGCACCTTCGATTTCGTCAAGCCCTTCTACCAGGGCCTGCTGAAGCACGGCCTGCTGCTGCTGACCGGGGATGAGTACGACATCCGCTTCCCGCCGCCGCGGAACAATCCCAGACGGATCCCCCTCGGTTGAGCGATACGGCGGTATCTGCTTCACAATCTACGTTTTACGTAATTATTCTACGGAATACCTGTGGGATACTGCGAATAACACAGGATAACAGGAGGTATTCCGTGTAAATCAGAAAACATTATATAGCGACACCTCCATAGTCAGGATACAGGAGGCAAGTGACAATAGGCAAACACAATATGTCAGGACACTGCGGCGAGAACCACGATTGCAAGAATGGTTGCTCTGAAGTGAAAGACAGGCCGTTTGGCACTTTCCACTGAAAAGGGCATCTGTCAATCAGGTTCGCAAGACTCGACGGATGACCGCGGCAACCCGGATCGCCGGGACCTTTACCCCGATCACGGGGGCGATGGCGAATGCGTCACCTTCTCCCCGTCCACCTTCACTTCCAACAGCGCCTTCACCTTTCTGCCTTCACCGCAGCATGCGGTCGCGCGTCCTCCCGATTTGTCGAAGATGACGACGATATCGACGACCACGGCGCCGATGACCTCCGTCAGGGCGTCGGCGATCGCCCTCAGGGTGCCGCCGGTGCTCAGCACGTCGTCGACCAGCAGCACCCGGTCGCCGCGTCCGACGCCGTTTATGTGCAGCTCGGTGTCGGCGTAACCGGTGTGCTGCGCCAGCGACACCTCCCCCGGCAGGCCGTAGCGCCGCCGGCGGACGATCGTCAGCGGGATGCCGGTCCGCTGCGACAGCAGCACGGCGACGGGGATGCCCATCGCCTCGCTGGTGACGATGCGGTCGCAATCCAGGTCGGCGATGTCGGCCATCCGCCCGACGACCTCGTCCAGCAGCCGCGGGTCGATCGCGGGCAGCCCGTCGGTGAGCGGGTGCACCAGGTACCTGTAGCCGTTGATGTCCACGACCGGGCATCCGCCCAGGCTCTCCTCCAGGAGTCTCGTCATGCGTCGGCGGAGGACGTGTGAGGATATCTCCCTTCGCAGACGGACGGCCCTGAGAAAAGAGATATATCCCCGAGAGCATCACCGCGGCATGAGCGGATTGGACGCGTACATAACCAGTATCCCGGACTTCCCGAAGGAGGGGATCATCTTCCGGGACATCACCTCGCTGATCCAGGATCCGCAGGGCTTCCGCCGGGCGGTGGACGGCCTCTGCGGAATGCTGGAGGGCGTCGATTTCGATGTCGTGCTGGGATCCGAGGCCAGGGGGTTCGTCTTCGGCGCTCCGGTCGCCTACAACACCGGCAAGGGGCTGGTGATCGTGCGCAAACAGGGCAAGCTGCCCCGCGAGGTGATCTCCGAGGAGTACGACCTGGAATACGGGACGGCGACGCTGGAGATGCACGTCGACAGCTTCCCGAAGGGCGCCAGGGTGGTCATCGTCGACGACCTGATCGCGACCGGGGGCACGGTCAGGGCGATGGTGGACATGGCCGAGCGCCTGGGCGGCGAGGTGGTCAAGATCATCTTCGTGATGGAGCTCGCCGGCCTCGGCGGCCGGAAGGTGCTGGAAGGCTACGACGTCGAATCGCTGATCGTCTACGAGGGGAACTGAAGCTCAGCAGATCCGCGGCACGGGATCCCCCGACGGGGTGTCGAGGATCCGCCGGCCGCCGATCTCGGTGCGCAGGATGACGCGGGCGGGGCCGTCGTTGGCATAGCCGATGACCGCCGCATCCCGGCCCTCGTGCGTTGAACGCAACGCCTTCACCACCTCGTCCGCCATCTCGGGCACGCAGGCGATGATGGCCTTGCCCTCGTTGCCGATGCTCAGCGGGTCGATGCCCAGCAGGTCGCAGGCGTTGACCACGGCATCCCGCAGCGGGATGGCCCCGTGCTCGATCTCCAATCCCACACCCGATTTGTCGGCCCACTCGTTGAGTGTGTTGGCCAGCCCGCCGCGGGTGGGGTCCTTCATCGCGACGATGCCGCCGGCCTTCAGGCCCTCGGCGATCATGCGGTTCAACGGCGCGACGTCGCTCTCGACCTCGCTCTCGAAACCGTAACCCTCGCGGAAGGAGAGGATGGCGACCCCGTGGTCGCCGATGCAGCCGGAGGCGATGATCGCATCGCCGGGGCGGACGCTGTCGTCGGTGCACCATCTGTTATGCACCGGACGGTACTCGGCGGCGGTCCGGAGATTGCCGTCGAGATGGGGTGAGCGCCGGCCGATCGCCGAGGTGGTCATCACCATCTTGTCGAGCGCCCCGGACTCCATGACCTTGGTGTCGCCGGTCACCACCGGGACGCCGCACTCCCGGCAGGTCCGGCCGAGGCTGTCCATGACGGTGTCGACGATGCTGATGTCCAGCCCCTCCTCCATGATCACCGAGCAGGCCAGGCTCAGCGGGGAGGCGCCCATCACCGAGATGTCGTTGACCGTGCCGGCCGCCGACAGGCGGCCGATGTCGCCGCCGGGGAAGATCAGCGGGTCGACGGTGTGGCCGTCGATGGTGAAGACGATCCCGTCGACCACCGCCGCGTCATCCAGGGAATCCAGCGGGACCTCTGCATCCATCCGGGGGAGGTGCCTGACGATGTGCTTGTTCAGGAACTCCTGCATCATCTCTCCGCCGGCTCCGTGGTTCATGACGACATTGGGCATGGGGCCTGCATCCTCTCCGCATTTATTGGATTTTTCGGTCGAGGCCGGGGACGCCCCCGACTCAACAGATTAATACGGCCACCTGCTACAAGCGGTCCAACGGGCTTGTGGGGTAGCGGATATCCTTTCGGCCTTCGGAGCCGAACACCCGGGTTCGAATCCCGGCAAGCCCTCTCTTATCCGCCCCCGTCCGCAGCCGTACGGGCAATCAAGATTGAAATATGTATTAGACTTATGCGGGAACGGACGATAATATGGTTGAATTCCTCCCGTTCCCCGGATTCAGGCCTGAGCTAAGGACCGACGAGACCATCGAGGACCGCATCTCCCCGCCGTACGACGTCATCGGACCCGGGTACCTGGCGCGATTGCAGGGCCATGAGGGCAACGTGACCAACCTCACCCTCCGGCAGGACGCGGACGGACGCTACCATGCCGCCCGGCAGCTGCTGGACCGGCTGACGGCCGAGGGCGGCCTGAAGCAGGACGCGGATTCGTTCTACCTGTACCGGCACACCTTCGACGACCAGGGCGCGACCCGCGTGCGGACCGGGATCGTCGGCATCCTCCGGACCGAGGACTACGCCGAGGGCGGCGTCATCCCGCACGAGGAGACCTTCTCCGCGGTGAAGGAGGACCGCCTCAACCTCCTGCGCGACGTCGGCACCCATCTGGAGTCGATCTTCGGCATCTTCGAGGGCCTGACGCCCGAGCTGAACCGGAGGATCGCGTCCGAGGCGCGACTGGTCTACCGCTACGTCGACGACCAGGGCGTGGAGCACCGCTACCTGAGGATCGGCTCCCCGGAGGTCTGCGCCGAGATCTCCCGGCAGCTGCGGGACCAGAGCGTGCTGATCGCCGACGGCCACCACCGCTACGAGACCGCGCTCAACTACGCGCGCGAGAACCCGGACGACGAACGCAGGCAGTACGTGCTGGCCACCCTGGTCGCGTCCGACGACGAGGGCCTGGTGATCTGGCCGACCCACCGGCTGGTGGATGCGCCCGGCATCGGCGAGGAGGAGGCGATCGCCGGTATCGGCGCGGTCATGGACCTCGCCGAGGTGACCGCGGAGGAGCTGGAGGAGCACCTCGGCGACCACCTGATGGGGCTGATGTTCCGCTCGGGACGGTGCTTCCTCGCCGATCACGGCAACGGGGACGGTCCCCTCTGGGACCTGGACACCTACGTGGCGCAAGAGCTGATCCTCAAGGGCGTGTACCGGCAGGAGGAGGGCATGGCCGAGGTCGGGTTCGATGCCGAGTACCCCTCGGTGAGGGGTAAGATGGAGGCCGGGGAGCACGATCTGGCGATCGTGCTCAACAACCCCTCGCTGCAGATGATATGGGACCTGTCCCTGGACGGCATGCGGATGCCGAAGAAGACCACCTACTTCCACCCCAAGATCTGGTCCGGTTTCGTCTTCTACCGGATGGATTGATGCATCCGCGGCGGCGGGTGCGCCCGCCGTCACGGATGCATGAGAAGGATGTGGAGCCGCTGATGGGAATTGAACCCACGACCTACGCCTTACCAAGGCGTCGCTTTACCCCTTAGCCACAGCGGCGTCAGAGCATGCTAATCTGCCTTGCATGTATAAATGTTTCTGAATGCGGGCGACGATTGCACGGATGCACCGAACAAACTTTAATTCACTGATGCCCCCTAACCGCACCTCATGAAGAAGGAGATGAGCTCGTTCGACGTGCGCTCCATCGTGGCGGAGCTGGCGGCCCTGGAGGGAGCCCATATGGACAAGGTCTTCCAGTGGGGGGCGGGCAACGCGCTGTTCCGCATCAACGTCTCGGGCCAGGGGAAGCGCGACCTCTTCCTCAAGGACCGGCGCTGGCTGTACCTGGCTCCGGAGAAGCCCGAGACCGCCCCGGTGCCCACCTCCTTCGCCACCTACATGCGCAAGTACATCGACAACGCCCGCATCGGCACCACGGTCCAGGCCGGGTTCGACCGGATCGTCGTGATGGAATTGTTCAAAGCCGATGCCGAGTACAAGCTCATCTTCGAATTGTTCGGCGGCGGCAACGTCATCCTGGTGCTCGACGGCCGCATCGCCAACTGCCTGGTGCACAAGACCTACCGCGACCGGGCGACGCGCCCGGGGGAGGAGTACGTCCTGCCCGCCGGCAGGTTCGACCCGATGACCGCGACCGCCGAGGGGTTCCTCGAGGTCTTCCGCTCATCCGCCGCCGACACCGTCAGGACGCTGGCGACCGTGGCCAACCTCGGCGGCCAGTACGCCGAGGAGATCTGCATGCGCGCCGGTGTCGACAAGGGCACCCCGCAGGCCGAGCTCGGTGACGAGGGCGTAGCGGCGCTGTACGCCGCCCTGCAGGAGGTCAAACGCCATGCCGCCGAGGACGTGCAGCCGACGGTGTTCCTCGAGGACGGGGCGATGGTCGACCTCGCCCCGATGGACCTGTCCATCTACGAGGGGCGCGAGACGAGGCGTTTCGAGACCCTGTCGCTGGCGATCGACGCCTATCTCGGGGAGGTCGGCTCCAGGGAGGAGGAGGCCCGGGAGGATCCCGAGACCGGGAAGCTCAAACGCCGTATCGCACGGCAGCAGGACACCGTCGACGAGTACCGGGATGAATGCGAGGAGCTCAAACGCCATGCCGATGCCCTCTACACCGAGTACGGCAAGGTCACCGAGCTGCTGGAGGTGCTGAAGCAGCAGTCGGAGAAGCTGACCTGGGACAAGCTCAGAGAGGGGGCGATGCGGATCCCCTTCGTCAGATCGGTCGACCCGTCGCGCAACCTGGTCACGGCGACCGTCGGCGGTCTGGATGTAGGTCTGGACTACACCATGTCGCTGGATGCCAACGCCTCGGCGATATACGGCCGGAGCAAGGACATCGGCGAGCGGGGGCGGCGGGCGGAGGAGGCCCTGGCCGCCAGCGAGGCCGAGCTGGAGAAACGGCTGCGGGGGATCGACCGCGCGCGCAAGATCGCCGAGACCCGGGTGCAGCCGACCAGGCAGTTCTGGTTCGAGCGCTACAAATGGTTCATCACCTCGTCCGGGAAGCTGGTCATCGCCGGCCGGGACGCCCACACCAACGACAACGTGGTGAAGCGTCGCCTGAAGGAGGACGACATCTACGTCCACGCCGACGTCCACGGGGCCCCCTCGGCGGTGCTGAAGGGCGGGAAGGATGCCGTCCCCGGGGATCTGCGGGAAGCCTGCAACTTCTCCCTGGCGCATTCCAAATCCTGGATCGCCGCCCTGACCGAGGGTTCGGCCTTCTGGGTCTGGCCGGACCAGGTCAGCAAGACCCCCAACCCCGGCGAGTTCCTCGCCCGGGGCGCCTTCGTCGTGCGCGGCAAGCGCAACTACGAGCACCATCTGCCGATGGAGCTGGGCATCGGGGAGATCGAGTTCCAGGGCAGCCGCAAGGTCATGTGCGGACCGGTCGATGCGGTGCGTTCGTGCAAACGCCGCCTGACCATCCGGCCGGGCCGGGTCAAGGGCCGGCGGATGGCAGGGGAGATCGCACGGATGTTCCAGGTGCCCGAGGAGGAGATCTCGCGCATCCTGCCCCCGGGCGAGGTCGAGATCGCCGAGAAGGTCTGGACAGAAGAGACCGAGGGATGAGGCGGACGGCCGCCGACGTCGGTTGGGATGGAGGTGGTGCCCGTGCCGGGATTCGAACCCGAGTCAAAAGATCCGCAATCTTACAGGATATCCAAGCTACCCCACACGGGCCTGCGGAGAATCATCGAATGATTAAGATATTTTCAGAGCTCGGGGCGGGACATGTAGCGCGTGACGTAACCTGCGATCCGGTTCCTCATCGCGACCGAGGTCACGTCCGTGAGGGCGCTGACAGCGACCTTGTTGTCTTCGAAGTCCAGGTTGAACGCCTGAGGGTACTTGTCGACCAGTTCGATCGCTACTCTCTTGATATAAGTGGGTCTGATCCTTCCCATGTCTTTCACCGAGTGACCCGTCTAATCGATAATTCCTATTTAAGGTTTATCTGTTATTCCGAGGATTGCCACAGCTGAGGCCGCCTTCGGGGCAGGGTCCCCTGACGCAGGGGGGTCCGGCGTCGGCGAAGATCACCGGCGAGACCGTGCGGCAGATCTCCAGCATCGCCTCCGCCAGCTCGCGGATCTCCCACTGGGCGCGCTCGCAGCATCTCAGCGAGAAGAAGTGGAGCAGTTCGCGGGCGTTCATCGTGATCGTGATGTTGGTGGTGCAGCCGTTCGGCAGCACATACCTGGCATCCTCCGCCGGCAGGAGCCCGAGGAGCCTGCCGTACGCCTCCCAGGCCGCCTCCATCGCCTCGCGGTAGATGGCGGCGGCCTCCGGATCGGCCGCGACCGTGTGCGGGACGACGTACGACGGAGCCTCCATCGGCACGTAGCGCTGGCTCTGCTGGGAGAACGAGGCCAGGCGGTGCCTGACCAGCTGGTGGGTGAGCGAGCGCGACACCCCCTCGACCGAGAAGGTGAAGACCGCGTGCTCGATGACCGAGTGATGGCCCATGCCGACCACCCGGCCGAGCGTCCGGGCGGGATCCCCCTCGCCCAGCAGGTCGGCTGCCGACCTCTCGGAATAACATGATTTCGCCGCCGCCGCGCAGATGGCGTCGGCATCCCCGGTATATGACAGAAGCTTGACGATCAATTCCACTCACCGTTCCCCAGTTCATCGTTCCATACCGCGTCCTTCACCCGGTTCAGCCGCTGCGGGTCGAGCAGGTCGGCCAGTCTGATCCGGCACGGCCGCAGGTCGGCCAGCAGCCGGCAGAGGCCGGGCACGTGCGCATCGCCGACGATGACGACCGTGTTGCCCTCGGAGGGCAGGCCCTCGCGGATGCGGGCGGCCATGTGCTCATCGCGCTCGTCGATGAGCTTCCGCACCAGGACGGGATACCTCCGGCGCATCGATTCCATGTACGCCGCCTCGTCGGCGGCGAAATCCCGCTGGACCCTGTCGACCCTCCGCCGGCCGCGGAAGCCGTCGGTGAACGACGAGATCCGGTAGCGCAGCCGTTCGCCGATGCCCATCTCGGCCTCCATCTCGGCCATGACCGCCATGGCCTCGCGGTCGATGCAGACGATGTCGGCATCCAGGGACTTGGCGGTGTAGATGGCGGCCAGGAACTCGGCGCCGGCCTCGGAACCCTGTTCCTGCGACATCCGCTCCTGATACCGGGCCGATCTCATGTAGGAGCGCGGGGCCGCGGGCGGCTCGCCGGCCTCGGACGACTGACGGTCGTCGGTGAAGGCCGCGTACCTCTGCTCATCCAGTTCGAGCATGACCGTCCGCGGCCAGAGGTTCTTGACGATGAACGACACCGGGTCGGCGATGTTGAAGACATGCCCGGTGCCGACGATGACGATCATCCGCACCCCTCCCCGTCCCAGTCGGTCCGGCTGACCGGGCAGCCGGAGATCCAGTCTCCCTCGTAG
>JBNRMI010000027.1:0-11112 GCA_050309445.1 Candidatus Methanogranum sp.
GGGGAGGGGGGGGGGAACCCCCCTCCCCCGCGCCCGCCGGCTCAGTTATCGGAGATCGGGGTGTTGTTGTCGACCAGCCGCTGGTTGAGGCCGTCGGCCTGCTCCTGCGGCAGCAGCATGGTGGTGATCGCCATGAACGGGTGCTTCGAACCCTCGATGATCTCCACATCGTCCAGTGTGCGCAGCCCCCATTTCTCCGCCGTCCGCTCCAGTCCGAGCGAGACGTTGAGGTTGTTGGGCTCGAGGACGATGGCCTTGAACGACTCCAGCCCCAGCCGCCTGGCCGCCATCAGCCGGTGATGGCCGTCGACCACCAGGTAGCCGTTCAGCCGCTTGACGACGATCAGCGGCTCGTTGAGGCCGCGCTTGATCTCGTACTGGCGGCCGATGAGCTCATCCATGTAGACCTCCTTCTGCGAGGGGATCAGCCGGTCGATGGGGATGTCCTGGTTGGAGATGCGCATGCGGATGCCGTTGTGCTGCTCGAGGAAGCTCTTGACCGACATCACCTTGCCCGGGCGCGAGCGCTCGATCTGCGAGCGGACGATGTCGATGTTGGAGATGATGCCGACGAGCTTGCGGTCCTCGTCGACCACCGGCAGGTTCCTCAGACCGTAGCGGAAGAGGATGCGCGCCGCGTCATCCGTCGACATGGAGGGGATGGCGCAGAGGGTGCCGCTCCTCATCACCTCGCGCATCTTCGCATCAGGTGTGTCGATGTGCCGCAGCAGCTCCTTGGCCGAGACGTATCCGAGCAGGTAGCCGTTCTCGACGATCGGGAAACCGTGGAAACTCGAGCCGATGATCTTCCCCCTGACCTGCCATACCGTCATATCGGGCGATACCGACTGCACATCGCGCACCATGTACTCGCCCACAGTTGATTCCGTCATCGCTATCGTCCGCATATGCATCTGCCTGTGTTAATAACTTCCCGACGCCGCCGGGTACCTGGCCACAGAAAAGAACCATTAAATACCTCGACGGGTTGTGGAGGCTTACTGCCCTGGTAGTGTAGCGGTCTATCATGAGGCCCTGTCGAGGCCTCGACACGGATTCAAATTCCGTCCAGGGCGCCATTCCCCTTCTACGATGGTTGCCGGATGCGCATCGCCCGTTCAACCGTCTCCGCACCCTGCCGGGGGTTCGACGACCGTCGCCGCCGGCGACCGAAACAGTCTTTTACGAGATACCGTTAAACAGTGCCCATGCGTTGGATGCTGCGGGGCAAGATCCACAGGGCGACCGTGACGGAGACCCGGCTCGACTACGAGGGGAGCATCACCGTCGACACCGACCTGCTGGACAGGGCCGGCATATGGTCCGGTGAGAAGGTGTTCATAGCCAACATCACCAACGGCTCCCGCTTCGAGACCTACACCATGCCCGGCGAGCCCGGTTCGGGGATCGTCGCCATCAACGGCGCCGCCGCCCATCTCTGCGATGTCGGCGACCTCGTCATCATCATGGGCTACGAGCTCACCGACGAACCGATCGGAGCCTCCGTCGTGATGGTCGACGCCGGCAACCGGCCGCGGGACTGAATCAGGACCGGGCTTTCTCGGCTTCGCGCACCGCGGTGCCGGCCTGCGACCTGGCGCGGACCGCCGCCGCCATCTTCGCGTGGGGGATCCGCTCCTCGGGGAGGGACATCGCCTCGCGCAGGATCACATGCGGCCTGCCCTCGTCCTCGACCACCTTGGACCTGACGCCGTAGACGGCCATGAGGTTCTCCTCGGTGATGACCTCGAACGGCGTGCCCACGTCGTAGATGCTGCCCTGGTACATCAGGATGACCTCGTCGGCGAATTTGGCCGCGATGTTGATGTCGTGGCTGATCATGATGATGAGGATGCCCTTCTCCGCCGACAGCTCCTTCAGCATCTTGGTCACATCCAGCTGATGCCGGATGTCCAGATTGGAGGTGGGCTCGTCCAGCAGGAGGATCTGGGGCTCCTGCACCAGGCCCCGCGCCAGCATCACCTTCTGATGCTGCCCGGCGGAGAGCTCGTTGAACGAGCGCATGGCCAGATGGGAGATGCCCAGCATCTTCAGCGTGTCGTGCACCACATCGAGGTCGCGGTCCAGCGACTTCCACCTGCTGTGGGGGTGCCGCCCCATGAGGACGGTGTCGACCACCGTCAGGGGGAAGGTGTCGTTGGCCGAATAGGGGACGTAGCCGACGTTCTTGGCCATCTCCTTGAGCTTCATGTCCCTGATGTCCTCGCCGTCGATGAAGACGGTGCCGGAGTCGGGCCTGAGGATCTTGTTCATGCAGTGCATGAGCGTGGATTTGCCGACGCCGTTGGGTCCGAGTATGGAGACGAACTTGGTCCCGTCCAGGTCCAGTGACACATCATTGAGCACCGGCACGCTGGAATACCCGAATTCCACTCCGTCCACTTTGAGTTTCATGATCGCGCCCCGTGAATATTGGATGTATCATCCAGATATATAGTATTCGCCGCCGGCGGAGACAGCCCCGGAGTCCCGCGTGTGCGGCGCAGCGGGTGTATTATTATATTGGATTATTCATCCAATATCCGCTATGTGCTTCAAAGTCGTATCAGTATCCGTCCAGAGCCCCGATGCGGCGCTGCTCGACGGCCCCCTGCGGAGACTGGAGGAGGAGCTCGGCATCCGTGCCGAGCTGTTCAGCGTCAACAGCGAGGATGCCGACGACGATCCGCTGCTGCTCCGGGAGCTGGAGCGGAGGACCCGCGAGGCCGATTTCGTCTTCGTGCGCTGCATGTCGGACACCTCCCGTTTCAAACGCTACGACCGGTACGAGGAGTCGCTGCGGGCCTGCGGCGGACACGTCTTCCTGCACTCCGGCAACCTGGAGGTCTCGCTGATGAAACGGGACCTGTTCAAAGGGGGTGACGCGGACTACGCCGTCCTCCGGGCCTTCGCCGCCGGCCGGGGTCCGGAGAACGACCACGGGATGCTCCGCTGGGCGGCGGCGGCCGGCGGCTTCACCGACCTGCCGGCACCGGAGCCGGTCGGGCAGCGGGCGGACGGCATCTACCACCCGGCCTTCCCGCGGGACGTCGGCAGGGAGGAGTACATCCGCGGCCTCGGGGACGGCCCGGTCGCCGGGATCATGTTCCCCAGCAGCCTCTGGATCTACGACAACCTCGACCACATCGATGCGCTGATCGGGGACCTGGAGGCGGAGGGGATGCGCACGCTGCCCGTCTTCTTCACCGTCAGCTCGTTCAGCAGCGAGGGGTCGGAGGGCAGCAGAGGCTGCGTCAGGGAGTACTTCACCGACGGGGACAGGGTGCTGATCGACGTGCTGATCGTCTGCAGCCCCTTCTCGCAGCTGGTCAACTCGCGGACCGAGCACGGCATCGGCACCAGGGATGACGAGAACTACTACCGCACGCTCCTCAACGTGCCGGTGATCCATGCGATGACGGTGACCGGCGACTACCGCGACTTCGAGGACGACCGCATCGGGCTGGGCAAGCACGACATCTCCTCCAACGTCGCCTGGCCGGAGATCGACGGTCAGATCATCTCGGTGCCGATCGGCTACACACCGCGGGGCAGGGCGGTCAAGCGGGCGGTGCCGATACCCGACCGCATCGGCCACATCTCCCGGCTGGCCGCGGCCTGGGGCCGGCTCCGGCGTAAGCCCGTGTCCGAACGGCGGGTGGCGGTCCTCCTCTACCAGTCGCGGCCGGACTCCGGCCGCATCGGCGCCGCCGCCGGCCTGGACTCGGTGGAGAGCGTGGCGGGCCTGCTGGGCAGCCTGCGGGATGCCGGTTACCGTGTGGACTCGGTGCCTGGATCGGGCAGGGAGCTGGCGGAGACGATGCTCGGGGGCATCACCAACGACCTCGACAACGTGTCGTCCGAGACCTTGCGGGAGAGGGCCGCCGGCCTGATGCCCTCACGGGACTACAGAGGCAGGTACGGAGAGCTGCCGGAGTTCGGCCGCCGCATGACCGAGGCCGACTGGGGGGAACCGCCGGGCGGCATCTGCGTCGAGGGGGACGACATCGTCATACCGGGCATCGTCAACGGCAACATCTTCCTCGGCTACCAGCCGATGCGGGGCTGGGCCGAGCGGGCGGAGGCCGACTGCCACGACCCCGAGCTCTTCGCCCAGCACCAGTACATCGCCTACTACATGTGGATCAGGGACGTGTTCGGGGCCGACCTGGTCATGCACATCGGCACCCACGGGACCCTGGAATGGCTGCCGGGCAAGAACGTCGGCCTCTCGGCCAAATGCAACCCCGACTTCATCCTCGACGGCCTGCCCAACCTGTACCCGTACATCATCGACGACCCGGGCGAGGGCATCCAGGCCAAGCGCAGGATCGAGTCGGTGCTGATCGGCCACATGGGCCCGACGATGGCGCGTGCGGGGAACCATGATGAGCTCGAGAGGATCAATGCGCCCCTCCAGGACTACTTCCGCAACCGGGGCACCGCCTCCGCGGAGAGGAGGGGGCTGATGGTCGCGCGGATCCATGCCGCGGCGGCGGAGGGCAACCTGCTGGGGGAGATCGGCGCCGGGGAGGATCCCGGTCCCGAGGGCTTCGAACCGTACATCGAGCGCCTCCACGACTACATGACCGAGGTCAAGGACGCTCTGGTCAGGTCCGACCTCCATGTGCTGGGCCGCCCGCCGGCCGGGCGCCATCTGGACGAGGCCGTCTACTCGCTCATGCGGCTGGACAACGGCAGCATCCCCTCGCTGCGCTACGCCTTCGCCGGGGACATGGGCATCGACCTCAGGGACATCATCGACCGCCCCTCGGGATACTCCGCCGACGGCGAGGTCAACAGCGCCCTCATCGAGCGGGCGGACGACGCGCTCCAGGACTACATCGCGACGATGGCCATGCTCGGCCACGACACCGACCGCTGCCTGGAGGAGCTGGTGCGGCGCCACGGCGCCGTCTCCGCCGACCTGGAGACGGCGGTGCGCTACGCCTGCGGCACCCTCGTGCCCAACCTCCTGCGGATGACCGATGAGATCGGCAACCTCCTCGCCGGGCTGAACGGGGAGTACGTGCTCCCCGGCCCGTCGGGGGCGCCGACCCGCGGCAACGCGCACATCCTGCCGATGGGTCGCAACTACTTCGGCATCGATCCGGACTCCGTCCCCGGCCCGGTCTCGTGGACAGTGGGCGTCCGGATGGCCGACCGGATGATCGAGCGCTACATCTCCGAGAAAGGCGAGCACCCCCGCGAGGTGGGCTTCATCATCTGGGCCACCGACACGATGAAGACCGGCGGCGATGACGTCGCCTACATCCTCTGGCTGATGGGGGTCAGGCCGGTGTGGTCGCGGGACGGGGGACAGGTCATCGACCTGGAGGTCGTCCCGCTCGCCGAGCTGGGACGGCCGCGGATCGACGTGACCGTCAATATAACCGGCCTCTTCCGGGACACCTTCCCCAACCTCATCGACATGATCGACGACGCGGTGAAGCTGGTCGCCGGCCTCGATGAGGCCGACGAGGACAACCGCATCGCCGCCAACCTCAGACGCGACATCATCGAGGACATGCGGCGGGGGGTCGGCCGCGAGGAGGCGGCCCGGAGGAACTCGGTGCGTGTGTTCGGCGCCCCGCCGGGCGCCTACGGGACCGGGGTGAACAAGATGATCGAGAACAGCTCCTGGAGCACGGTGGAGGACCTGGCCGACACCTACCTGGACTGGTGCTCGTACGGGTACTCCCGGGGAGGCTACGGCGTCGGCCTGCGCGACGAGTTCGTCCGCAGATTCAGCCGGGTCGGGGTGACCGTCAAGAACATGCCCGACCGCGAGATCGACCTGCTGGACTGCGATGACGTCTACGGCTACCTCGGCGGGATGAACGCCTTCGTGCGCGCCTACGGGCGCGACGACGCCGTCTCCCTGATGGGCGACGGCTCCGACCCCGACCGGGTCAGGATCAGGGGCACCGCCGAGGAGTGCAGGTACGTGTTCCGGACCAAGGTGATGAACCCCAAATTCATGGACGGGCTGAAGGAGCACGGCTACCGCGGGGCGGCCGAGCTCGCCAAGCTGACCGAGCACACGCTGGCCTGGGATGCGACCTCGGGCATCATCGACGACTGGATGTACGACGACATGGCGCGGCGGTTCCTGCTGGACGACGGGACGCGGGAGTGGATGGAGGACGTCAACATCCACGCGATGATGAGCATCGTCAACCGCCTGCAGGAGGCGGTCGAACGGGGGCTCTGGGATGCATCCGACGAGATGCGGGAACGGTTGAAGGACCTGTACATGCGGACCGAGGGGCGGATCGAGGAGCTCACCGACCGCTGATCCCGTCATCGTCCTCTTCGGAGGGATGCAGCTCGGCATACCGCTCGGACGGAGTGACGCGCAGGGTGAGCACCGCGGCGAGCAGGCAGACGGCGGACACCGTCGAGGCCGCGAGTCCGCCCCAGAGCAGCAATGCGTCGGGATCGGCGCGGAGACCGACCGCCAGCGCGGCGAACAGCGACAGCGAGGCCGCCGCCGCGATGGCCGGCAGGAGGAGACGGCGTTTCATGCACCTGCCATCATCTGCACGGATATAACCGTTCACCGGAGCCGAGGTCCTGCGACCCACTGACAACATATATCTATTGGATTAATAATCCAATTAAGGTACGGACAGGTGTTGAAGATGTCTGCGAACGAACCGATGCTATTCCCTTTCACCCGCATTGTCGGACAGGAGGAGATGAAGAGAGCCCTGCTCCTGAACGTGGTCGACCCCGGTATCGGAGGGGTGCTGATCAAGGGCGAGAAGGGCACCGCCAAATCGACCGCGGTGCGGTCGCTGACGCAGGTGCTGCCGTCGCGGACGGTGAACCGGGGATGCCTGTTCGGATGCGGCTTCGGCGACGAGGAGGGATACTGCCCCCACTGCCGCGGGAAGCTGGAGAGAGGCGAGCCCCCGGAGCCCGTGACGGCCGCCACCAGGGTGGTGGAGCTGCCGCTGAGCGCCACCGAGGACCGGGTGTCCGGCACACTGGACCTGGAGCACGTGCTGAGATCGGGCGAGAGACGGTTCGAACCCGGCGTCCTGGCCGCCGCCAACGGCAACATCCTCTACGTGGATGAGATCAACCTCCTGGACGACCATCTGGTCGACCTCCTGCTGGATTCGGCCGCCATGGGCGTGAACTACGTGGAACGGGAGGGGGTCTCCTTCTCCCATCCGGCCCGGTTCGTCCTCGTGGGGACGATGAACCCCGAGGAGGGCGACCTGCGGCCGCAGCTGCTGGACCGCTTCGGCCTCTCGGTCGACATCAGCGGGGAGATGTCCCCCGACCGGCGGGCGGAGGTGATCAGGCGGCGGCTCGCCTTCGACTCCGACCCCAAGGGATACGCCGCCGCCTGCGCGGATGAGACGGAGGCGCTGCGCGAGAGCATCGTCGGGGCCCGGGAGCGCCTGCCGCGGATCGGCGCGGACGACGACCTCATCGATGCCGTGGTCTCGCTGACGACGCATTTCGGGGTCGACGGCCACCGGGCCGACATCACGCTGATGAAGGCCGCCCGCGCCCATGCCGCCCTCGACGGGCGCACCGGGACCGGGAAGGAGGACCTGCGCGCGACCGCCGGGCTGGTGCTGCCGCACCGCATGAAACGGCGCCCGTTCGAGAAGGGCGGCCTGGACCAAGGGGAACTGGAGAGATGCCTGCGGGACCTGTGACCTGCCGCCACCCCCTGTCGGCCGTGGTCGGCGCGGATGACGCCAAAAGAGCTCTCGAATGCCTGCTGATCAACCCCGGCCTGCGCACCGTCCTGGTCTGCGGGGGGCCCGGCACCGCCAAGAGCACCCTCGCCAGGGCGGTCGCCGGCATCACCTCGAAGAACCTGGTCGAATGCCCTCCGGGGATCACCGGGGAGCAGCTGCTGGGCAGCATCGATATGGAGGAGGCCGTGAGGAGCGGCCGGACGGTGATGGAGAAGGGGCTGCTGGGCAGGGCGGACGGCAACATCCTCCATATCGACGGCATCGACCTGATGGACGGCAGCGTCCTGACGTCCGTCTTCGACGCGGTCCTCACCGGCCGGGTCAGGGTCGAACGGGGACCGGTGTCGGCCGAGTACGGCTGCGACACCGTCCTGATCGCCACCATGGATCCGGAAGGCGGCGGGCTGAGCCCGCATATGATGGACCGTTTCAGCCTCTGCGTCAGCACCGGCGTCCGGGACCGTGACGGGCATGTCGAGGTCCTGCGCCGGGATGCCGACCGCGTCCGCGACCCGCAGGGGTTCCTGGAATCATACAGGGAGGAGGAGGAATCGCTGAAGTGCCGCCTGGACAGGGCGGAACGGATCCTCCCGGCGGTCACCGTCTCCGACGGGCTGGTGGACATCATCGCGGGATTGTGCGCGGAGACGGGGGTGCCGGGGTCGCGCGGCGATCTCTCGGTGGCCGGATGCGCCCGGGCCCTGGCGGCGCTGGACGGCCGCGACGAGGTGCTGAGGGCGGATGTGGAGGAGGCCGTGCTCATGTGCCTGCCGCACCGGACCGGCGGACCTCCGCCGCCGCTGCCCGAGGAGGCGCCGCCTCCGGAAGACGGTGACGCGCCGCAGGACGACGACGGTTCCGACGGGGAGTCCCCCGGAGACGGGGATGCATCCGGTCAGCCGGACGGACCGCCCCGGGAGGAGGATGCCGACATCGGGGAGACGGTGTTCGAGACCGGGGACCCGTTCAGGGTCATCGACTACATCGGCCCGGCGCCGCGCCGCCGGGCGGCGGGACGGTCCCGCAAGGGCGGACGGACCGCCGTCGAGAGCCGTGACGGCACGGGCCGGTACGTGCGCTACCGCGTGCCCGCCGGCAGATCGAGGGACATCGCCTTCGACGCCACCTTCCTCGCCGCCGCGCCGCATCAGCGCACGCGCAGGAGGGAGGGGCTGTCGCTGGTGGTCGAGGAGCAGGACATCCGGGAGAAGGTGCGCAGGCGGCGCAACGGCTGCACGCTGCTGTTCCTGGTCGACGCCAGCGGCTCCCTGGGCGTGAAGAGGCGGATGACCGCTGTCAAGGGCACGGTGATGTCGATGCTGAAGGACAGCTACGTCAAACGCGACCGTATCGGCCTGATGGCTTTCCGGCGGGACTCGGCGGAGATGATCCTGCCGCCCACGCGTTCGGTCGAGTACGGCTGCAGGAGGCTGGAGGACCTGCCCACCGGCGGCAGGACCCCGCTAGGGGAGGCGCTGGTGCAGGCGTCCTCGTTCATGACCTCGTACTCCCGGTGCAACCGGGGGGAACGGTGCTTCGTAGTGCTGGTCACCGACGGGAGGGCCAACGTCCCCCTGGAGGCGGGCAGGGACGCCAACGAGGAGGTCCGGCTGCTGGCCGGGGACATGTGCATCCCCGGGGTGGAGTGGATCGTCGTCGATGCGGGGGCGCGCTACCCGCGTTTCGACGACGCGGAGGTGCTGGCAGCCAACCTCGGCGCGGATTACTTCCGGCTGGACGACATGGATGCGGACCGTTTCGCCGCCGGCATCCGCGCCGTCATCGATGAGTGAGCGCGGCCGGGCCGGGAGATGGGGGGAGAAGGTAAATGGTTTGGATCGGCGGCGTTCAGGCGCCGATCATATCGGCGGTGATCAGGAACACGCCGTCGGTGCCGACGTCGTAGCCGATCGCCGAGAGGTTGTCCACGTACCCGTCGATGAATTCCTGGTGCATCCGCTCGCCGTAGTCGCTGCCGATGAGATCGGGATAGAGCACCGAGGCCGCATAGGCCAGCCTCAGGGGCACGGGCATGTTGGCGTTGATGATGACGTAGTTCCCGTTCCTGAAGGCGTCCATCTCGGTGAAGTACGTCGAATAGGTGCCCCACTCCTCGTCAACATCGATCGCGCCGTATCCGAGGCTCCGGAAGTGGATGATGAAATCCGCCTGGCACTTCTCCTCCAACAGCCATTCGTCACCGGGGTTGAACCGCTTGGTCTTCTCATCCCAGTCGGCGACGTTGCGTGCGCCCGCCGTCTTGAGCGCCATGAAGTAGTCGGAGGACGTGCCGCTGACGTAATTGCTCATCGTCACGCTCAGCGCGGTCACGCGGTCCCGGTCGGCCATGGCACCCGTTCCGACCTTCGAGCCGATGTGATCGACGATGCCGTCGCAGAATGCGGCGTAGCTGTTGGCGCGCTCCTCGCAGCCGAGCAGGTAGCCGAGGGTGATGTACCCTGCGATGGAGTCGATGCCGTCGGAGGCGGAGATCCGGATCACGTCGATGCCAGCAGCCTGGAATTCGGCATAGTTGTCCAGGTAGGAGGGGGCGTCCAGGGTGATTATCGCCTGCGGGTTGCGGAGCGAGACCTCCTCCAGATTGGCCTTGAACACGCTGTCGCTGACCCGCGGGAATGCGGCGTAGTCCGAGTACAGGGTGGCATCCACGGTGCCGCCGTTGATGCAGAGGATCTTATCGACGGCGCCGATCGCCTTCATCGCGATCAGCGCATTGGTCCCGACGATGCACGCCGTCTCCACCGGATAGGCGATCTTGGCCGTGTGTATCTTCCCGTCATACGGGTAATCATAGTAGATGTCCATCGGCTCGCGGTCGATCATCCGCTCCAGCATGGCGATGTCCTTCTGATCGATGACCCCGTCCTGGTTGACGTCGGCGTAGCGCGTCGCCTTCTTGTCGCCTGCGATTATCGCCCGGAGGGCCTCCAGGTCGTTCTGGTCGAGAAGGTCGTCGTCGTTGACGTTGCCGTACACCATCAGGCGCCCGGCGTCGGCATCCGACTCATCGCCGGCCCCCCTGTCGATCAGGAGGTACACACCCACAGCGGTGACCGCCAGGATGGCGACCACTGCCACTGCAATCAACTTGGTTCTTGACATATTGATCAACTGGATGTAACATCCAATGATACTTAATATCCTTTCGGTTCGATGAGATCCCCCGCCCCGCGACCCCGGTCGCGGAACGGCCGATCCCGCACGGGATCCGGAAGGTCCAGATTGTGCCGTGGATCGACCGGACGGCGCATCCGCCGGGCATCAACGGCACCGCGGTCTGAGGAGGAGGTTCCCCGCTCCGGCCGGCCTGTCCGCCTGCAAGAAGATTAAATATCCCGTTAATATATCATTGGATTAATAATCCATC
>JBNRMI010000028.1:0-4505 GCA_050309445.1 Candidatus Methanogranum sp.
GAAGGCAGTAGATGGGGGGAGACGGAAGGAAAGTGAAGGGAAGGAGGAGGGGATGGAAAAGGGGAAGAAGAAGAAGGGAGGAGACGGGAGTCCGGTGCGGCATCCCGTCCCGTCCGCCGCGCTCAGCGCAGGCGTCCGGTCGCCTCGGCCAGCTCGGCGTTGAGCACCGATCCGCCCGCCCCGCCGCGCAACGTGTTGTGCGCGAGCAGGAACAGCTTGATGATGTCGCCCCCGCCCCGGACGCGTCCGACGCTGCAGGCCATGCCCCGGGCGCGCCAGGGCGTCCCCGCCAGCGCATCGAGCACCGGCTGGGGCCGGTTCTCCTCCGTGCGCAGGACGATCGGCGCGTCGGGGGCGGTCGGCAGGCCGAGCCGCTGCGGCTCGCCCCTGAACGACCTCAGCGCCTCGACGACGTCGTCGACCGACATGTCCTCGCCCGACTCCACGGTCATCGCCTCGGTGTGGCCGTCGACCACCGGCACGCGGGCGCAGCTGGCGATCACCCGCGGCCCGGCATGCGCGAACCCGCCGTCGTACGAACCGAGCACCTTGCCCAGCTCGGACTCCATCTTCTCCTCCTCGCCGCCGATGTACGGGATGACGTTGCCGACGGCGTCCAGCGAGGGGACGCCGGGGTAGCCGGCGCCGGAGAGCGCCTGGTAGGTGGCGATGTGCACCCGGTTCAGCCCGTAGAGGTCGGAGATCGCCTTCAGCGGCAGGGCGGCGCCGGTGGTCGAGCAGTTGGCGTTGGTGACGATGTACCCCCCGTCGGCGTAGTGCGGCTGGTCCTCGACCGCCGCCAGGTGGCCGGGGTTGACCTCGGGGATGACGATCGGGACGTCGGCGTCCATGCGGTGGGCGCCGGCGTTGGAGAACACCGCCACGCCCCTGGCGGCCAGGGCCGACTCCGTCGGCCCGGCCAGCTCGGACGGCAGGCCGGAGAAGGCCACCCGGCAGGTGTCCGCGACCGCGTCGAGGTCCATCCTCGCGATGCGCGTCTCCAGCGTCTCCTCCCGGTAGACGTGGTCCCTGACCTTCAGCGCCTCCTCCAGGCGCATGCCCTCCGAGCGCTCGGACGCGTACAATCCCGCGATCTCGAAGCGCGGATGGTCCTCGAGCAGCTGTGCGAACCTCTGTCCGATCATCCCCGTGGCGCCCAGCACCGCAACCTGTATCCTCCCCATATCCTCATCGACTCCTTTGACCGTGACGGCCCTCCGGCGTCCGCCGGGGGCCGCTGACGGCCGTGCTAGGTCGGCGGTGCTATTAAATCCCGCGGTCGGGCGCCCGTCCCGCATAGCGCCTGCAGGTGTCGGCGAAGCGCGCGGCGAAACCGGGGGAGGAGCGGTAGCTCAGCTGCGGGAAGCCGGCCGCGGACCGGTCGGTGAGATGCACGGCGCGGTAGGTGCTGCCGTCGGTCTTGACCGCGGTGCACCCGTCGCCGGGGTCGGCGGCATCCCAGCGGCTGAACCCGTGGCCGCGTATCCGCGTCCCCCGCGGCAGGAGGCCGCTGTCGGCCTCCGACACCAGCTCGACGTAGCCGAAGCGCACCAGCCGGCCGGTGTCGGACGCCCGGCCGGGGAACGCGCCGACCGCCCTGCGGACGGCGCCGGAGGCGTCCTCGACCTCCTCGTGCAGATAGGCGAAGCCGCCGGCCTCGGCCAGGTGGGGCAGGCCGGCGGCGATGCGGGTGCGGATGTCGTCCCGCATGGAGGCGTTGGCCTCCAGCGCGTCGGCGTGCAGCTCGGGGTAGCCGCCGGGGAGGATCAGGCCGTGCACGTCCTCCGGGAGTCCGTCGTCGGCGAGGGGCGAGAAGCGGACGATGTCGGCTCCGGCCCGGCGCAGCAGGTCCAGGTTGTCCCGGTTGGCGAAGCAGAACGCGGCATCGTCGGCGACGGCGATGCGCACGTCGGCCGCCGGCAGCGGCCCGTGCGCATACGGCTCGAGCGGCGGCGCCGTGCCCGCCAGGCGGATCAGGGCGTCGATGTCGACCGTCTCCTCCAGCGCGTCGGCCAGGGCGTCGAGCTTCGCGTCGAGGTCCCCGACCTCGTGCGGCAGCAGCAGCCCCAGGTGGCGGCTGCCCAGCACCAGGTCGGGCAGGCGCGGGACGTGGCCGAGCACCGCGAGGCCGGTGCGCGCCTCCGCCCCGTCCCTGACCTTGGCGAAGACGTGCGCCGGCATGTTGTTGAGGATGACGCCGGCGATGCGGTTGTCCGCGAATCCGGCGAAGCCCCGGATGACCGGCACCGCCGAGAGGGCGGTGCCCTTGCAGTCGACGATCAGCACCACGGGGCATTCCAGCCGCTGCGAGACGTCGTGGGCGCTGCCGTCGGCCGAGGAGGGTGTGAAGCCGTCGTAGAAGCCCATCGCGGCCTCGATGACGGCGATGTCACCGCCTCCGGCGGCGACGATCCCGCGCATCTCCTCCCGGCCGGTGAAGAAGGGGTCGAGGTTGCCGGACGGGCGTCCGGCCGCGACCCCGTGGTAGAGGGGGTCGACGGCGTCGGGCCCGCATTTGAAGGGCGAGACCTCCAGGCCGCGGCGGGCCAGCGCCCGCATCGTGCCGCAGGCGATCAGCGTCTTGCCGCCGCCGCTCGCCGGCGCGGCGAGCATGATCCGCGGCGGGTTCATGCGCCCGGCCCCCGGCAGGAGATGATGTGCACCGGGTTGGCCGCGGTCATCATCCGGTAGCCGCCGACCTTGCGCGCCCGCGAGACGTTGACGCATACCACTTCGTCGTCCCTCAGCCCGAGCTCCGCGATGCACCGCATCGTCTCCGCCAGCGTCTCGAGCGTGACGGCGTTGACGACGATGCGCACGTCGGGGTTCATCCCGATCTCGCGGAGGAGGATCTCCCGCATCCGCCCCGAGGACCCGCCGATGAAGACGTGGGTGGGGGCGGGCAGGCCGGCGAGCGCCTCGGGGGCCGCGCCGGCGGTGACGGTGAGGTTGGTGACGCCGAAGCGCTCCGCGTTCTCCGCGATCAGCGCGAGCGCCTCGGGATCGCGCTCGACCGCGTGGACATGGCCGGAGACGGCGGTCAGGGCGGCCTCGACCGCCACCGACCCGGTGCCGGCGCCGATGTCGTGCACCACCGAGTCGTCGTCGAGCTCCAGCTTCAGGAGCGACAGCGCCCGCACCTCGGATTTGGTCATCGGCGCCCCGCCGCGGGAGAAGCCGCCGTCGTCGATGCCGAGGCGCGGCCCGGTGCGCGGGTGCGGGTTGTCCACCAGCGCGACGCACAGCGCCGACGAGGCCCGGCCGGCGACGTCGGCGGGCCGGCCGGCGACGATGCTCTCATCGGCGGCGCCCAGGTCCTGGCCCAGCGTGACGGAGACGTCCGGGCAGTGCCGCGCGAGCTGCGCGCACAGCCTGCGGGCGCCCTCGGCGCCCTCGAGCAGGAAGAACGTCCTCCGGTTGCGCCGGACCTCGCCGACGGCGTTGGCCCCGCGGCCGTGGAGGCTGACGGTGCGCACGTCCTCCCACGGCACCAGCAGCCGCGAGCACAGGTGCGCCAGCGAGGAGATGCCGCAGACCGAGCGGACCTCGAAGCCCTCTGCGGCCGCGGCCGCGGCCATCTTCGACGCGGCGCTGTGGAAGCCGACGTCGCCGGAGACCAGGACGGCGACCTCGCGGTAGACGGGGTTGGCCCGCAGATGGGCGATGACCCTGTCGGCGGCGTACTCCTCCAGCACCGCCGCCCGGACCTCGCCGGCGGCGGCGATCATGCGCGGGGCGCCGACGACCAGGTCGGCGGCGGCGATCGCCTCGCGGGCGTCGCCGGTCATCCCCCCGGCCGGACCCATGCCGATGCCGACCAGCGTGACGCGCCGGCCGGCCGCGACGGCCTCGGCCCGCATCTGCGCCGCCGGCCCCAGCGTCAGCCCGAGCCGGTCGGCCAGCAGCGCCACCGTCTCGTCGTAGGAGAGCCCGGTCTCCTCGGACGGGCGGCCGATCAGCACCGTGCTCACGCCGGCGCGGGCGGCGGCCGCCAGCTTGGCGTCGGTGCCGCCCTCGCGGCCGGAGTCCTTGGTGACCAGGTGCCTGACGCCGGTCTGCCGCAGCATCGCGAGGTTGAGCTCCTCGCTGAACGGGCCCTGCATGGCGATGATGTTGCGCCTCGGGATGCCGGCGTCGACGCAGGCGGCGATGCTGCCGGCGTCCGGGAGGACCCGGGCGTGCACCCGGCCGGCGATGCGGGCGTAGCGGCGGATATCGCGGCTGCCGGTGGTGACCAGGATGCCGCCCTCGGTGCCCTCCAGGTGACCGACCGCCTCGTCGATGCTGCCGACGACGACCGCGTCCCCGGCCGGCGTCCCCGGCCGCAGCAGCCGTATGTACTCGGCGCCGGCGAGGGCGCAGGCCTCGCGGATGCGCCCGGTGATCCGCGAGGCGTAGGGATGGGTGGCGTCGACGACGATGGGATGGCTGCCCATCAGCTCGCTCATGACCTCGGGGCCCATGCCGCCGACCGGGCAGCTGATGCCGCCGACCGGCTCCATCAG
>JBNRMI010000029.1:0-139909 GCA_050309445.1 Candidatus Methanogranum sp.
TACGACACCGTGCTGCAGCGCAATCAGGGCGAGCCCGAGTTCCACCAGGCCGTCCGTGAGGTCTTCGAGTCGCTCGAGACGCTGCGCGGTCGTCATCCCGAATACGAGGCGCACGGAATCCTCATGCGCCTGTGCGAGCCGGAGCGCCAGCTGATCTTCCGCGTGCCGTGAGTCGACGACGAGGGGACGGTCCGCATCAACCGCGGGTTCCGCGTCGAGTACAACTCCGCACTGGGCCCCTACAAGGGCGGCCTGCGCTTCCACCCGTCGGTCAACCTGGGCATCGTCAAGTTCCTGGGCTTCGAGCAGATCTTCAAGAACTCGCTGACCGGCCTGCCGATCGGCGGCGGCAAGGGCGGGTCGGACTTCGATCCGAAGGGCCGCTCCGACAACGAGATCCTGCGCTTCTGCCAGTCGTTCATGACCGAGCTCGAGCGGCACATCGGGCCGGACACCGACGTCCCCGCCGGCGATATCGGGGTGGGCCGGCGGGAGGTCGGCTACATGTACGGGCAGTACCGCCGCATCCGCAACGACGCCACCGGTGTCCTCACCGGCAAGGCGATCGTCTGCGGCGGGTCGCTGGCGCGGACCGAGGCCACCGGGTACGGCCTCTGCTACTACACCGACGAGATGCTGCGCGACAACGACCTCTCGTTCGAGGGCCGCGAGGTGGTCATCTCGGGTTCGGGCAACGTCGCCACCTACGCCTGCCGGAAGGCCACCGAGCTCGGCGGGAAGGTGATCGCCGTCTCCGACTCGGACGGCTACGTGGTCGACCGCGACGGCATCGACTACCGCACGATCAGACTCATCAAGGAGGAGCGCCGCGAGCGCATCCGCACCTACACCGACCATGTCGCCGGCGCCGAGTACCATGAGGGATGCAGGGGCATCTGGACCGTCCCCTGCGACATCGCGCTGCCGTGCGCGACCCAGAACGAGCTGGACCTGGCCTCGGCCGAGGCGCTGATCGGGAACGGCGTCACCGCCGTGGCCGAGGGGGCGAACATGCCCTGCTCGACCGATGCGATCGCCCGCTTCCAGGACAGCGGGGTCCTCTTCGGCCCGGCCAAGGCCGCCAACGCCGGCGGCGTCGCCACCTCGGCATTCGAGATGTCGCAGAACAGCCAGCGGCTTGCCTGGAGCTTCGATGAGGTCGACGGGCGGCTCAGGGATGTGATGACCCGCATCTACCGCACCTCGGCGGAGGCCGCCGCCGAATACGGCGCGGCCGGCGACCTGGTCGCCGGAGCGAACATCGCCGGCTTCAAGCGGGTGGCGGAGGCCATGCTGTGGCAGGGCATCAGCCTCTGACCCGGGATCCGCGCCGATGAGGAAGCGGGAGCTGGAGCGGCGGCTGGAGGCGGTGCCGGGGTTCGAGGACCCCGACCCCTCCCTGGAGCAGTACCCCACGCCCGCGGTCATCGCCGCCGACATCCTCTTCGACGCATATGCACGGGGGGACATCGCCGGGATGAAGGTCATCGACCTCGGTTGCGGGACCGGGATGTTCGCCATCGGGGCGGCCCTGCTGGGCGCCGGGGCGGTGACCGGCTACGACGTGTCGCCGGCGGCCGTGTCGATCGCCCGGCGGACAGCGGCGGAGATGGGCTGCGACGTGAGGTTCGAGGTGTCCGATGTCGGCGATGTCGACGACGGGGCCGACACCGTGCTGATGAACCCGCCGTTCGGCTGCCAGAGCAGATCGGCCGACCGGAGGTTCCTGGACAAGGCGATGGACCTCGCCGAGTGCGTCTACTCGCTGCACATGGCCGGGACGCTGGAGTTCGTCGACGGCTACGTGCGCCGCCGGGGGCGCCGCATCGCCCATGATAAAACGTATAAGTACCATATCCCTCATACTTTCCGATTCCATAGGAAAGAGAGACGTACCATCGACGTGGTCGTGGTAAACATCAGGTGAAACCATCATGACAATCAAAATTGAAGTGTTCCCCGGCGACGAGGTCGCCGTGGAGGAGGAGTACCTCGCGGCAGAAGGGACTTTCGCCAGCGACGGCAAGGTGTACGCGGCGCAGGCCGGCGCCTTGGAGCTGGATGACGAGGAGTACACCGCGAGGGTGGTCACGCCCAATCCCCCCAACGTGCTGAAGGAGGGCGATATCGTCTACGCCATCGTCGGCGGCATCCGCAAGACGATGGCGATCGCGGAGGTCGTCGCCAGCGAGGGCACGCGGAGGGGCGTGACCGGCGACACCAACGGCACCATCCACGTCTCGAAGATCTCCCCGGGCTACACCGAGGACGTCGGCAGGGAGCTCAGGACCGGGGACATCGTGCGCGCCCGCGTGATCAGCGTCGACCCCTCGGTGCAGCTGACCACCCGGGACGACCACCTCGGGGTGGTCCGTTCGATGTGCGGTGAATGCAAGACCGAGCTGGAGGTCAAGGGCAAGGGCCTCTACTGCCCCGAGTGCAAGCAGTCCTCTCCGCGCAAGCTCGCTGACGACTACGGCGATGTGACCATATGAACCGCCCGCAGGACATCGAGCTGCTGAAGACCGAGGTGCGCGCCCTCCGGTCCGAGGTCAAGGACCTCAAGGACTTCGTGCGCGTACTGTACAGCATGATCGACGACGGCGAGGAGGAGTACCTCTGCGGTGACTTCCCCGGCGGCGTCGAAGTGGGCAGATACAACACATGAGATTGGCGGTGCTGCTCTCCGGGGGCATCGACTCGCCGGTGGCCGCTTATGTGATGGCCCGCGCCGGCGCGGAGATCGTGCTGCTGCACATGGACAACCGCCCCTATGCCGACGACGACTCGGTCGACCAGGTCCGGCGCCTGGCGGACAGGCTCAGGGAGGTGACCGGTCAGGGGATGCCGTTGTACCTGGCACCGCACCATCTGTCCCAGACGGCCATCGGCGAGGTCTGCGACCGCAGCTACCGCTGCGTCATGTGCAAGAGGACGATGCAGCGGACCGCCAAGGCGTTCGCGCTCGCGCACGACTGCAGGGGCATCGTCATGGGCGACTCGCTCGGCCAGGTGGCCTCGCAGACACTGCGGAACATCTGGTCGGAGAACGCCGGACTGGATTTCCCGGTCCTGCGGCCGCTGATCGGTTACGATAAGATCGAGATAGAGGATATCGCCAGGGAGATCGGCACCTATGAGCTCTCCATCGAGGACGTGTCCGGATGCCGGCTGGTGCCCCCGGACCCGGTGACCGCTGCCGATCCCGGGCGCATCGCCGGTTTCGACCTCGGGCTGGACCTGGACGCCCTGGCGGAGAAGGTCGCCTGCGGCGCCCGTCCCGTCTGAGCGCCGTTCAGAACACGGCGCAGGATTCGAGGTCCTCTCTGTCGTAGAGCATGTCCATCGTGATCCTGCTGAGATAACGCGCCTGCACCTTGGAGACGTACAGCGTGTTGTCCCCGACCGGGATCCTGATGTCGGAGCTCTTGGGGCTCTTCATCCGCACCGGCACCAGCGCCGGGCCCATGCACGCGGTGCAGATGCGGTAGTCCTGACCTTTCATCCTGATCAAATCCATAACATCGGCATCGACCTTGATCATGACACCTCGAACATTATCTCATTTATATATTTTAATGTCGGGAACATCGAAGAACGCGCGTATCTCCGCGACGGGATCGGCGGACGGCCGTGAATCCAGCCCCTCCAGCGCCGCGGCCCTGCGGTCGAGGATCAGCACCGCGCCGCGATCCCCTTCGGAACGGATGAGCCGGCCGATCGACTGGCGCATCCGCCGCTGAGCCGGGACCTTCGAAGCGTACTCCCAGCCGTCTCCGAAGCGGTGATCCAGATACCGGGTGACCGCCTTCTGCCGGGCGGTCGGACGGGGGAAGGGCACCCCGACGAGGATAGCGAGCTCCAGCTCCCTGCCGGGGAAATCCATGCCCTCGCTGATGCGCCCGCCGGAGACGCTGAGGAGGATGCCGTCCTCGGAGGCGGAGAAGCGGGCGATCAGATCCATCAGCTCGGATTGCGGCATCCCGCGCCGTTCGAGGAATACCGGCCGGTCCGGGAGGCCGGGGAACCCGTCGGCGAGGAGGCGTTCCATCAGGTTGTAGGAGGGGAAGAAGACGGCGGAGTTGCAGGGGACGGCGCGCAGGAGCCCGACGGCGCGGTCGGAGATCCTCCGCAGGCAATCGGGGTCCTGACGCAGTTCCTCGAAGGAGGTCGAGACATCATCGGCATGCAGCACCAGCAGGTTCTCCGCCGGGAAGGGGGACGGGAACACCCGTTCGATCGCACCATCCAGCCCCAGTTCGTCGGTGTAATGGCGCAGCGGCCGCAGCGTGCCCGACATGCTGACCGAGGCGAGGCACTCCCGCAGCGGGGCGGCGGCTTCGCAGGGGTCGAGGCAGTAGGCTTCCAGGCGCGGACGGTCGCCGCCGACCACCAGATGGACGTACGACTCCTCGTCGCACCTCCCCCACTCCAGCAGGAAGCCGGCGAATGCCCTGATGTGCGACCGCGGCAGGCGGAACTCGGCCTGCCTGGCCGCGCAGACCTCCTCCCCCATGCGGAACATGGCCGCATACAGCCCGTCCAACGCGGTCGACGGCAGGCTGAAGCGCTCCATCATCCACTCCTGGAGCAGACCGTAGGGCAGCAGGCCGTCCTCATCGTCGAGGTGATGCCCCATGGCATGCTCCAGGCATCCGATGTAGGCCTCGGCGACCTCCGTGACGCGGATGCCGCGGAGGACCTCCGGATCCCCCTGCCGCTCCGCCTCGGCGGCGGCCATCCTCGCCGACCGCGCGGTGCACTCGCAGGACATCAGCCCCCGGAGGTAGCCGGGCAGGTTGTGGGCCTCATCGACGATCAGCACGGTGTCGGACGGCGGCCGGCCGATCCAGTCGTGGAAGTGGATGCTCACCGCCGGGGAGAAGACGAAGGGGTAGGGTGCGGCGATGACATCGGCCTCGCGCAGCAGCCGCTTGGACATCTCGTAGGGGCAGACGCCGTCGGCGATGCAGGCGGCGGCGAACTCCTCGGGCGACGGGTGGCTGCGCCGCAGCAGGTCGGCGTACCGGGCTGCGGCCTCGTCATCCACGCCCGCGTAGTGGCGGCAGGCGGGGCGGCCGTCGGCTCCGGGCCGTTTATGGGCCGAGCATAGCCGCGAGAGCTCCTCGGAGGTGCCGCCGGCGAGCTCGGGATCGTCGCGCATCAGCGGGCAGGTGGCGGAGCTGCGCCCCTGCATCCCCACGCAGAGGATGCCCCTGCCGGACCGGATCGCCGCGGCCTCGCGGATCACCTGCAGCTGCTGCGACTTGGTGCGGGTGAGGTAGACCGCCCGGCGCCCGCTGCCCTGCAGCGCCTCGAGGACGCCGGCCAGCGAGACGGCCGTCTTGCCGGTCCCGGTGCCGGATTCCATCACCAGGGGGCGGGCGGCTTCGACGGCTTCGCGGACCTGCCGCACCATCTCCGCCTGCCCCTCCCGGTGCGGATAGGGGAACAGGCCCATGCGGCCTCAGTCCGACGACCGGTTCCAGACGTCGTCGGGGAGGTCGTCGTAGACGGAATCCTCGGCCTTCTCGGCCTCGGGCCGGGACGAACCGGCCTCCAGCAGCTCCTCGATGCGCTCCTTGCGGAAGATCCAGTAGTGGATGCGCCACTCGCGTCCGTCGTAGAGGGTGGTCTCCTCGCGCTCGGTGGTGAGGATGCCTGTGTCCTCGAGCATGTAGAAGGCATCGCGGTCCTCCGGTTCGAGGATGTTGTCGATGATGCGGTCGGAGTAACCGAAGAAGTTGAGGACACGGTAGGCGAGATCGTAGGCCTCCGACTCCTCCATCTCCCGCTGGCTCTCGATGCTGTTGATGATCGCCGTGATCAGGTCGTCCATCGTTACCGTCGTCAGCGTCATCTTCATGAACCCCCGTCGACCAGGTCCGCGAACCTGGCGCTGACGCCCGAGCCGGCGACCCGGCCGACCTCGGCGAGCAGTCCGGCGGGCACATGCTGATCGACGGTGAGGATCATCAGCGCCTTGGCCCCGTCGCGGGCGACGGTCATCTGCGCGATGTTGATCTCCGCCTCGCCCATCAGCGAGCCCACCTTGCCGATGATGCCCGGGGCGTCCTCGTAGGCGACCAGGACCAGGTCGCCGTCCATCGGGATGTCGAACGAGTACTCGTTGAAACCGACCAGCCGCGGGTTCTCGCCGAAGACGGTGCCGCGGACGGACGTCGGCCTGCCGCCGGAGACCGCCCGCATCTCGATCATGTTCGAATAGTCCTCGGAGCGGTCGGTGGACGACTCCTTGATGTTCAGGCCCTTGGCCTTGGCCACCGCCATGGCGTTGATCATGTTGACGTTGTCGCGGCCGACGACGTTGCTCATCAGCCCGATCACCGCGCTGAGGGTGAGCATGCGCGTCTTCTTGGCGGCGAGCTCGCCGCAGTAGGTGATCTCGAGCGACTCGATCGGCGCGTTGCCGTTGATCTGATGCAGGAAGGAGCCCATGCGCTCGGCCAGCGGCACGAAGCTCGCCGTCTCCGGGTCGAGCTTGCCGCGGGGCGCGTTGATCGCGTTGGTGATCTCGTTGTCCCTCAGGTAGAGGATGACCGCCTCGGCGATATCGACCGCCACCCGCTCCTGCGCCTCGACGGTGCTGGCCCCTAGATGGGGCGTGGTCACCAGGTTGTCGAGCTCGAGGAGCTTGCGCTCCGCCTCGCCCAGCGGCTCGTTGCACCAGACATCGAACGCCGCGCCGGCGATGATGCCCTCCTTCAGCGCGGTGTGGAGGTCGTCCTCGTTGACGATGCCGCCGCGGGCGACATTGGCGATGCGCGCGTTGGGCTTCATCATCCTGAACTGCTCCAGCCCGATCATGTTGCGGGTCTCCGGCAGCAGCGGGGTGTGTATGGTCATGAAATCGGAGGTCGAGATCACCTCATCCAGAGTGGTCAGCCTGACGCCGACCTGTTCGGCGACCTCCTTGGGCAGATAGGGGTCGTAGCCGATGACGGTCATGTTGAAGGCGCGCATGCGTTTGGCCACCTCGCCGCCGACGCGGCCGACGCCGATGATGCCGAGGACCTTGCCGTTCATCTCGACACCCGTGTACTTGGAGCGGTTCCACTCGCCCCTGTGCATCGACTCGTGCGCGAAGGGGATGTTGCGCGAGAGCGACAGCAGCATCGCGCAGGAGTGCTCGGCGGCCGAGAGGATGTTCGACGACGGCGTGTTCATCACGAGGATGCCCTTCTCGGTCGCGTAGGGCACGTCGATGTTGTCGACGCCGACCCCCGCCCGGCCGATGACCTTCAGCCGGCCGGCGGCATCCAGCACCTTCCTGGTGACCTTGGTCCCGGAGCGGATGACGAGGCAGTCGTAATCCCCGATGACCTCGCACAGCCGGTCCTCCGAGAGGCCGGGCCTCTCATCGACCTGGAACCCCGACCGCTGCAGGATCTCCAGCCCTTCCTCGTCCAATGCATCCGAAACAAGTATCTTCAATGTCATCTCAAATCTCTTCCAGTATCTCATCCATCTCCGACAGGAGCATCCTGATGTCCGCCGGCTGCAGGTCGCCCATGTGGCCGATCCTGAACGTGCTGCCCTTGATATCGCCGTAACCGCCGGAGACCTCGTACCCCCTGGCCTTCAGCGCCGTGTGGAAGGCGTCGAAGTCCAGGTCGCCGCGGTTGACGACGCCGATCGTCGCCGAGCGGGCGCCCTCCTCGGGGAACAGCCCGTTCAGCCTCTCTCCGGCCCAGCGCCCGACGGTCTCCGCCATCTCCCGGTGCCGGCGGTACCTGGCCGGCATGCCCTCGGCGAGGATGCGGTCGAGCTGGAAGTCCAGCGCGTACATCAGCGACACGGGCGGCGTGGTCAGGGCGTAATCGGAGGCGTTCTGCCTGCTGAGCTTCAGCAGGTCGGTGTAGAACCCGCGGTCCGGGACCTCGGCCGCCTTCTCCAGCAGCCGGTCCGAGACCACCATCATCCCCAGCCCGGGCGGCAGCGCGAGCGCCTTCTGCGTGCCGAACACCAGCGCGTCGGGCTCCAGCTCCCGGAGCCGGAGGTCGGTGGCGAAGGCCGAGGTGACGGCATCGACCATGATCAGCGCCTCAGGATTCTGGGAGCGCACCTCCGCGGCGAGCGCCGACGAATCGTTGAGCACCCCCGTCGAGGACTCGTTGCTGACCCAATGCACCATCTCGGCGCCGTCGGCGACCCTGCCGGCGATGTGCTCCGGCCGGATCGCCCGCCCCCAGGGCACCTGTATGTCGGTGACGTCCTTGCCGTTCAGCCGGCCGATCTCGACCAGACGCTGCCCGAAGGAGCCGTTGGACAGCCCCAGCGAGCGCCCGGCCACGCCGTTGCGCAGCGCCCCCTCGAGCATCACGCTCGCCGAGCCGGACACCAGCAGGATCTCCTGGTCGGTGCCGAGGGCTTTCCTCATCTTCTCCATGATGCCGCTGTGGAGCTGTTTGTACTCCCGTGAGCGGTGGGTGATCATGGGCCGGGTCATCGCCTCGAGCACCTCGTCCTCGACGTTGACAGGCCCCACTGTGAATAATTTCCTGCTCAATCGGATCCCTCGGTCGTCCCGCATCTCCGTGAGACGGCGGTCTCTGGATTGGCTACCCCCTATATATCATGTGACGTGCGGGCACGCGCGCGGAAGGTGCGGAGCGCCATACGGCCGTCAGAGGTTCTCGGCCATGTACTTCTTGATGCGTCCCAGCCCTTCGCGGATGTGCTCCTCGCTGGCGGCGTAGGAGATGCGGAAGAAGCCCTCGCCCGACGGCCCGAAGGCGGTGCCGGGGGTGACCGCCACATGCGCATGCCGCAGGAGGTCGGCCGCCAGCTCGGTCGCTTTGATCTCCGCGCTGTAACGGGGGAAGAGGTAGAAGGCGCCGTTGGGCACGTTGCACTCGAGCCCGTCGATTTCGCTGATGAGGTCGAGGGCGAGGTCGCGCCGCTCCTTGAACTCCCGCACCATGCGGTACCGCTCGTCCTGCGGGCCGTTGAGGGCCTCGATGGCGGCGGTCTGCGTGAATGACACGCAGCAGGATATGGAATGCGACTGCAGTTTGTTGAGCGCGGCGATGTTCGGCTCCGAGGCGACCGCCCATCCGAGCCGCCAGCCGGTCATCGCGTATGTCTTGGAGAGGCCGGATACGGTGATGGTCCGGTCGAACATGTCGGGCAGCGAGGCGATCGACAGATGCCGTCCCTCGTAGACGATGCTCTCGTAGATCTCGTCGGACATCACCATGAGGTCGTGCTCGATGGCGATCTCCGCGACGGCCTTGATCGTGTCGGCGGGGTAGACGCACCCGGTCGGATTGGACGGGGTGTTCATGAAGATCATCCGGGTCTTGGGGGTGATGGCGGCCCGGATGAGCTCGGGGTTGATCACGAAGTTGTCCTCGAACCTGGTGGAGACGTAGACGGGGATCGCCCCGGCCAGCCTGATGCAGGCCTCGTAGGAGACCCAGCTGGGGTCGGGCAGGATGACCTCGTCGCCCGGGTCGAGGAACCCGAGCGCGGTCATGAAGATCGCCTGCTTGCAGGGCGTCACCAGGACGTTGCCGGGGGTGCAGACGATGTTGTTGGACGTCTTCAGCCTGTCGACGATCGCCTCCCGCAGCTCGATGATGCCCAGCGACGGCGTGTAATGGGTGAAGCCGTCATGCAGCGATCCCACCGCCGCCTCGATGATGTTGGAGGGTGTGACGAAGTCGGGCTCGCCCATGGAGAACGAGATGATGTCGTCGCCGGACGCTTTCATTCGGCTGACCATGTTGGAGATCTCAATCGTGCCCGATGCCGGCACGCTCTGAACCCTTTTCGACACCATCTTACTCAGCCTAACCTTCTCCGCGTATATATAAAATCTCTCAGCTCAGCAGCTCGTCGAGCCGATTGTCCGCGACCGCGTCGTTCAGCGCCATCCCCATGCGCACCGCGGTGCTCGCACCCGGATAGATGAGGTCGGCGTAGGGGGAGCCCGAGATGAAGGGGTTGGTGCCGGCGACGATGCGGGTGGAGATCTCGAAGACCTTGAACTCCAGCTTGTCGGTGACCACGGTCTCGAGGCAGAACGGCCCCCACATGCCGCCGAAGAGCTCGTAGGCGCGGTTGACGACGTTCTCGCCCATCTCGAACGCCTTCGGCAGCAGCGACTCGCGCAGGACCACAGGGGTGTTGCCGGTGACGACGAACGACGGGTTGAGCCCGCGCCGCTTCGCGTCCTCGATCGATCCCAGCTTGTACATCTCGTCGATGTTGGTCTCGTCGCGGCGGTCGATCGACAGCAGCTCCAGCGACCCGCCCTGGCTGCAGCGGTAGCCGTCCTCCTTCAGCGGATCGTAGAAGAAATGCAGGTAGTACCTGGTGCCGAGGCAGTACTCCTGGATCGTGTACGGCTGGGAGTTGTCGATCTGCATCTTGAAATCAGGGTAGTCCTTGGCGATGAAGAAGCCGCGGCCGCCCTTGGCCCCGTGGTACTTGACCAGCACCGGCTCGTTGATCTCCCTGGCGTCGGATATCAGCCGCGGCATCGGCACGCCGGCCGAGGTGATCCACTGGCGCTGGCTGTCGCGGTTCGACTCCCACTGCAGGATGGCCCGGTTGCCGTACGAGGGCACGGCGTAGTCCTCGAAGCGCGACGGCGACATGTACTCGACGAACGAGCCGTGCGGGATGAGGACGGCGTTGCGGTCGAGCAGCTCGCCCGCCCGCTCCTCCACCTCGTCGAAGTCCTGGTAGCGGATGATCTCGTCCGGTTTGGCCAGGGGGAACGCGTCGTAGTAACGGGTGTTGTCCCTGACCGTCATCCCCAGGGTCTTGAAGCCCGTCTTGCGGGCGCCGTGGAAGATCTGCAGGGACGAATGCGAGCACAGCGTGGCGATGGTGAGCGCCCCGGTGTCGTAATCTTGGAGAATCCGATCAATCCTGCTCTTAGGGACCATATCCTCGGATATCTTTACCCCTTTTAAACATATCCATCACCGGGTGTCGACGACCGTCGCCGTGCATCGGCCCGCGCACGCTGTGGCCGCGGCCGGGGCGGGGATCACTTACGCCCGATTCGGCGCCCCCTCTAATAGCGTTTTATACTCACATGGAGTAAGGGGGCATGCCTCGCAACATTGCAAAGGGAGAGGTCGGGAAACATGAGCAGAGAAGACAAGATAACTCCTCTTTTTGAGGATTTGAAGAAAGTGCTCGGCGACAAGGTCGAAGAGACCGAGCTGAGGGACACCATCAGGACATACATCGAGGACTATGGTGTCGATGCGGGCCGGGCACGGGCGGCGATCATCAAGAAATACGATCCCGGCACCTCGTCGGGCTTCGTCACCGCGGACACGGTCAGCAAGAAGATAGGCGACCTCACCGGCAGCGAGATGAACATCGACCTGGTCGTCAAGATCGTCTACGTGGAGAGCCGCGAGGTGAGCATCAGGGGCAAGGCGACGCCGATCCTCTCGGGCATTATCGGCGACGACACCGGCACCTGCAGCTTCACGATCTGGGATCGCGACGACATCACGCTGATCAAAGGCGGCACTTACGCCTTCAGGAACGCCTACACCAAGCTGTTCCGCAACCAGGCCCAGGTCAACATCGGCACCCGCGGCGCGATCGAGGAGGTCGATGCCGACATCGAAGTGCGCAGCACGCAGATGTCGGCGTCCGAGCCCAAGGAGGTGCGCATCGGCGAGCTGGCCGAGGGCATGGGCAGTGTCACGGTCACCGGGCGCATCACCTCGCTCGAGGTGCGCAACGTGATCGCCAACAACGAGCCGAAGACCGTTTACTCCGGCATCATCGCCGATGAGACGGGGAAGGTGCAGTACTCCGCCTGGAACGATTTCTCGCTCAGCGACGGCGACACCATCCGCGTGGAGAACGCCTACGTGCGCTCCTGGAAGGGCATCCCTCAGCTGAACATGGGCGACCGCACCACGGTCACCAAGGTCGACAGCGGTCTGGTCGAGGTGGACGACAGCGCCGACCGCAAGACGGTCGCCGAGATCATCGCCGTCGGCGGCGCGATCGACGTCGTCATCAACGGCATGGCCATCGACCTGCGCGAGGGCAGCGGCCTGATCGGCCGGTGCCCGACCTGCAACCGCGCCGTCAGGGACGGCGACTGCAGCCTGCACGGCAGGGTGGAGGCGGTGCCCGACCTCAGGATGAAGCTGATCATCGACGACGGGACGGGTGCGATGAACGTCATCGTCAACCGCGAGAACACCGAGGAGCTCTCCGGCATCACCCTGGAGGAGGCCGAGCGCATGGCCGCCGGGAGCGACGCCTCGGCGGTCAGCCGGGCGATCGCCGGGAAGGTGCTGATGCGCAGGGTGGCGGCCAACGGCAACGTCCTCAGCGACGAGTACGGGCCGACGATGATCGTCAAGGGGATCTCGTTCAAACCCTTCGACGTGAAGAAGGCCGCTGAACAGCTCTATGACGAGATGGAGGCGGCACTATGAACGTGCGCGAGGTCGCGTGGAGGCTGTTCTCAGCCGAGCTGAACAACTCCATATACGAGATCAGGGGCGAGGAGGAGAAGTCCCCCACCTACGCCGTCACCCCACTGGGGGGCATGGTCAACCGGGTGCTGATGGCCGGCGTCCTGACCGAGAAGGAGAACGTCGGCACCGACGACGACCCCCTGTGGAGAGGGCGGGTCCAGGACACCCTCTCCGGCAGCTTCTACATCAACATCGGACGCTACCAGCCCGAGGCGGCGGAGATGATCAAGACGATCGACGCCCCGTCATACGTGGCGTTGGTCGGCAAGGTCAGGACCTACACCACCGACGACGGGCGCACCTTCGTCTCGGTGCGTCCCGAGACGATCGTCGAGATCGACGAGGATGCCCGCGACCTCTGGTTGCTGGAAGCGGCCAGATCGAGCTGGGACCGGCTCAAGCTGATGCGCAAGGCGGTGGCGGCGAACGCCTCCGACCGGGCCGGTCTGGTGGCGGCGGGGATCCCCGAGGATGCGGCCGAGGGGATCAACATCGCCCTCGACCAGTACGGGGTGCCGAACTCGATCGCCTACCTCAAACCCATCCAGAACGCCATCCGCACCATACTGCCCGACCGCAGCATCGACCTCGGCCTGCCCGAGGACATGCCTGAGGACGATCTCGATGAGATCGAGCTCGAACCGGGCAGCGGCGCACGCGACAACGCCGACATGGAGGATATCGTGCTGCGGCTGCTCGAGGAGCTCGACACCGACGGCAAGGGCGCGCTGCGCGAGGAGCTGGAGGCGAGGGCCGAGACCGAGGGCATCACCAGCATGGAGCTCGAGGAGATCACCAACACCCTGATGGACAAGGGGCTGGTGTACGAACCGAACATCCGGCATCTGAAACGCATCTGACCGGGGGCGCCGCCCCCGGTCTCTTTTTTTATCTGCCGGTCAGCGGGTCAGCGCCACCGAGGCGTAGCCGACGATCGAATCCCGATCGTACCCCAGCGAATCCCATGAGTCCGAGTAGCTCAGCAACCGCGCCGATGCGGGGCGGGCGGCCAGCACGGCGGCCGCCATCGGGCCGTAGCCGCAGACGGACACCCGGCGGGAGCCGATCTCGCGGTACATCCCGTCGAGGTCCAGCTCCAGGTAGCGGTCGAGGACCGCGCGGTTGAGCTCCTCGCCCACGTCCTTGGGCACGTAATGGGCCATGTCGCTGGAGGCGATGATGACCGTGTCGTGCCCTTCGCAGGCGACGGCCAGCCGTTCCGCCAGCGAGGCGGCCGCGGCCGGATCCTGCCGGCCCATGATCACCGGCACGATCCGCGGATCGGGGTCGATGTACTGCAGGAACGGCACCTGCACCTCGACCGAATGCTCCGCGGCGTGCGCCCGCGCATCATCGGGGATCAGCTCGCGCAGCCTGCCGGCGATGCCCTGATGGACCTCGCAGGCTCCGAGCGGCGTGAGGAACGGCTCGCCGCACATGACCGCGTCGTAGGGGACGCCGTGATGGTCGGGGCCGATGACCACATAGGCCTCGGGGAGCCCGTCCTCGGCGATCGCCTTGTACGCGTGCGCCGCGTTCATCCCGGATGCCGCGTAACCGGCATGGGGCGCCACGACCGCGGCGATGCTCCGCTCCCCGCTGCTGCCGGAGGGCAGCCCGGGCCCGAGCGGATGCTCGAAGCAGGCGGTGATCGAAGCCAGGAGCTCGTCCCGGTCGAGGGGGTAGAAACGGCCGGCGATCGCAGGATAGCGCATATCATGAAGGAAGGGGTTTGGAGGTAAAGCGTTTATGCTCCCGGGAGGGCTCTCAGAGCTTGGCTTCGAAGTCCTCGATCTCCAGGGTGTAATCGGCGGGATCCTTCAGGTCGCCCCTGGCGACGAGGACCTCCCTTGCGAGGAGCCAGTAGACGCAGGCGAGCGCCCGCCTCCCCTTGTTATTGGTGGGGATGACGATATCGACGTTCCGCGTCTCGTTGTTGGCATCGCACATGGCGACGATCGGGATGCCGAGGCTGATCGCCTCGTTGAGCGCCTGCTTGTCCGCCGCGGGATCCGTGACGACGATGACGTCGGGCTCCACGTACCCGGGGCGGACGGGGTTGGTGAGCGTGCCGGGGACGAAGCGCCCGGCGAAGGCCGGCGCGCCGATGGCCTTGGAGAACTCCCTGACCGGCTTCTGACCGTACTGCCTGGCGGAGACCACGAGGATCCTCCGGGGGTTGTAACGGGCGAGGAAGCTCGCCGTCGCACGGATCCTGTCGTCCGTCTTCTTGACATCCAGGACATAGAGTCCGTCCTGCCTGACTTTGTATATGAAGTCCTTCATGTCGGCCGATTTCTGCTGTGTGCCGATGTGGACCCCCGATGTAAGGTAGATGTCCTCTGCAACCAGCAGTTCGGTGTTTCCGGCTATGCTCTCCTCTTCGCTCATCTCGATTCCTCAATTAATTCCTGATGACGGTGATGGGCACGAGACCCTTCTCGTACTCCAGCATGGCGATATCTATGGGGTCCAGCATGTCCTCGGGATAGTCGGTGAGCACCGGGGCCCCGAAGGAGATCTGCAACGCCCGCGCGCCGATGATCCTCGCTTTCTCGAATCGCGTGTATTTCATCTGATTCACCATACAGGGACCGAGGTAGTCGCAGGTCGGTTATAAAGATTTGCACAGCCTTAAGTTAGTAAGGACAACAAACAACGCCCGCGCGTATATGGTTGGATAACGTTTTTACCGCTGATGCGCATCTCCGGCGCATGGATGATGAGCTCGAGGTCTGCACCGCGGCGTTCTTCCGCAACCGCGGCAAGGATGTGATCACCGTCATGGAGCTGATCATGAACATCTCCCTGGACCTCAAGTGGATGGACCCGACCACGGCCAGCAGGTTCGTGAAGCTGATCTCGTCCGACGGCCTCGTGAGCGAGACGTCCGACGGCCTGCTGCGGGCCGCCCCCCGGCTGCGGGACATCGAGGTCCCGGTGGCGTACAAGCCGTCGCGGGACTTGATGGAGCGGTTGAAGGCCGGCGGCGGGGCCGCCCCGGCCGATGAGCCGGTCTCTGATGCGGCGCCCGGACCGGAGGCCGCTGCACCGGGAGACGGCGGGTCCGAGCCGGTCTTCCCCCGGCTGATGGGATTGGCCGCCGCCTCCGGCATGGAGCGGGGCAGGTTCGTATCCGAATGCAACCGCCTCGTCAAAAGGTTCAACGTGGACATGGAGGTGGCCGCACTGCTGGTCCTGCGGGATGCCGGGATCGACACGGGGCCGTACCGTCAGGATGTCCTGGCCTCGGTCCTGAGCAAGTGAACGGCCTCATTCGCGCCTGATGAAGCTGCCCAGGGTCATCGCCCCGTTGCCGCGGCCGCCGCCGACGGTCTCCCCGGAAGCGACTGTCTCCATGAGCTTCACGTCGAGGGCCTTCTCGATCTTGGCCCTCAGCTTGTCGTCGGGCACTAGGTTGTTGGCCTCGATCTTCGAGATCGTCCCCCTCTTCTCGGATATGGAGGAGGCGAACTTCTCGAGGTCCATGCCGCGGGCCTCGCGGGCCTCGCGGATCACGCCCCCGTAATCATCGACGAGCTCGACAGTGCCGGCGGAGGCGTAGACGTCGCGCGTCTGCATCCTCCGCTCGCGCCGCTGCAGGCGCTGCTCGATGACCGCCTTGTTGTGCACCGGCGCGCCGGATCCCGACCCCGACCGGGCATCGTCACCGAACCTGGCGCAGCTGGGGCAGAGCATCAGCTTCGTGCCCTCGACCATGGTGGCCTTGGTCGTGGGCAGATCCTTGCCGCACATTTCACAAATCATCACGATTGTGATGCGTAGCGGTGTAATTAAGTTTAACGCAGGGCCCTCCGGAGGCCGTCCCCATGGAAAAGTAATAAAAAGGGGATGTCATAATCGGTTGAGGGGATTGGCATGGACGAAGAGAGCCGTATCGATGAGCTGAGGACCAAGATCATCACACTCGAGGAGAGGAACGTCAGGTTGATGGAGGACCTCCAGAGCGTGGAGAACGAGAAGCGCTACTCCGAAGGAGAGAACTTCAAGCTCCAGAAGGAGCTGTCGCGCATCAGGTCGGAGAACGAGCGTCTGAAGAGCCCGCCGCTGATCATCGGATCGCTGCGCGATGTGCTCCCCGACAACCGCGTGATCGTCAAGAGCTCCACCGGCCCGGACTTCGTCGTCTCCGTCTCCGAGTACATATCCCCCAGCGAGCTGGTCCCGGGCGCGAGGGTCTCCCTCAACAAGCAGTCGCTCGCGGTCATGAGCGTCCTGCCCGCTCCGCTGGATCCCGTGGTCACCGGCGCCGAGATCATCGACAAGCCGGACATCAGCTACGAGGACGTCGGCGGACTGGCAGACCAGATGCTCGAGCTGCGCGAGGCGGTCGAGGACCCGCTGCTGCGGCCCGAGCTCTACGCCAAGGTCGGGGTCGACCCGCCGAAGGGCGTGCTGCTCGTCGGCCCGCCCGGAACCGGCAAGACGATGATGGCCAAGGCCGTGGCCAACGCCACCCAGGCCACCTTCATCAGGCTGGTCGGCTCGGAGCTGGTGCAGAAGTACATCGGCGAGGGGGCGCGGCTGGTCCGCGAGCTCTTCGAACTGGCGCGGGAGAAGGCGCCCAGCATCATCTTCATCGACGAGCTGGACTCGGTCGGGGCCAAGCGCATGGACGTCGCCACGTCCGGGGACCGCGAGGTCCAGCGGACCCTGATGCAACTGCTGTCGGAGCTCGACGGCTTCACGCCGATGAGCGATGTCAAGATCATCGGCGCCACCAACCGTCCGGACATCCTCGACGACGCTCTGCTGCGGCCGGGCAGGTTCGACCGCATCATCGAGATCGGACTCCCCGACATCGACGGCCGGATCCAGATCTTCAGGATCCACACCGAACGGATGAACATCGGCGATGATGTCGACCTGCGGAAGCTGGCCGAGGCCACCGACGGCACGTCGGGGGCCGAGATCAAGAGCATCTGCACCGAGGCGGGCATGCTCGCCATCCGCGACGGCCGCGACACGGTCGCGATGGACGACTTCCTCTCGGCCAAGATCAAGGTGCTCGAAGCCGGCAGGGGCAAGGTCAAATCCGTGCCGGCCTACATGTTCGGATGAGCGGCTGACCACCGTCCGCGACTCAGTCCCGGACGGTGTCCTCGCCGCCGAAGAACTGCAGCTGGGCCATCGCGTAGATGTCGCCGAGGCCCTCGCCGTCGTGCGCCGACACGGCGCGGATCTCGCCGAACACGCCCAGGTTCTCCAGTGCCTTGAACAGCTCCGCCCCCACCACGTAGCCGGGGGTGCCGCCCTCGTCCAGCAGGCTGCCTTCCAGGGCATCGATGTCGCCGAACCAGGTCAGCAGGCGCTCCTTGTCCTCCGTCGCCAGGATATCTGATTTCGACAGCAGGTTGACGACCGGCAGGCCCAGTCTGAACTCGACGATCGATGACAGCATCATCAGCGAGATGAAGCCGTTGGAGGTCCGGCAGAGGGTGGGGTCGAGGAGGTATATCAGCATCGAGTCCTCCTGTCCGAAGGCGGTGATTATCCGCTCCGACGACTCGCGGAAGGCGAACAGCTCCAGCTGCCCGGGGGTGTCGACCAGGGCGTAGTCGGCCCTGAACGTGTCCAGGACCTCGGTCATCCGCCCGATGTTGATCGCCATCAGGTCGGCGGCGGCGATTTGCGCCCCGTTGGGACCCAGTCCGAACTCCTCCATCACCTCCGACATCGAGACCCAGTCGCGTATATCGATGTCAGGCACGTACGCCAGCGCCTCGGCGCCCGGATCCAGGTTGACGGTGATGGCATCGACGCCGATGCTGTCCAGCATTTCCTTGTAAGCCGCCACCAGCGAGCTCTTGCCGCTCCCGGCGGTCCCGACGAAGAACAGATGTTTCATGGATATCCCCGATGCTGCCCTGAGATGTGCGGGGATTTATAGATTCCTTGCGCCGGACACCTCGCCGGCACCGGCCGCGTCCGCCGTTCCGTGCATGCACGGCCCCTTGTCCAGCGCAAACCTAATTTAAGACTACGGGGATTCGGAACCCATGCACATGGGAAAACCGCTCAATGTGGCGCTCGCCTGGTCCGGTATCGCCGCTGCCGCCGTGTTCATCATCTCGCTCATGGCCGCCGTCTCGCTGGACGGCGGATGGGTGCTGGGGGAGAACACGCTCTCGGACCTCGGGGCCTCCGCCACGGATGCCCGGCTGGCGTTCAACTACGGATGCTGCGTGCTCACCGCGGTGCTGCTCGCCGTGTTCGGGTTCTCCTCGGCCGCCTATGCCGCCAACAGGAGCACCGCCGTCGGGGGGATCGTCATGATCATCGCCGCCGCGCTCCTGGTCATGGTCGGGCTGATCGCCAAGGACTCCGGTGACGGCACCGCGCACAACCTCGTCTCCTACACCTTCTTCCTGACGGCGTTCATCGCGGTATGCCTCTACGCCTCGGGATTCTGGCTCAACGGGCGGAAACTGTTCGCAGGCCTGGTCCTGGCCGCACTGATCGCACTGGTCGGGGTCTACCTCGGCCACGGCCTGGCGATGCTCGAGGTCTGGGGCGTGTTCGCCGCACTGGCCTGCGTCGTGATGGCGGCCGCGGATATGATGATGACGGAGCCCGGCGCGGGCATCTGCGTCAAGGAGTTGTGATTCGATGAAACCGATCGTACCTAACGGAATCAAAGCCGCGTGCGGTATCGCCCTCCTCGGAGGCATACTGAGCGTCGCGTACCTTGCGTTGTTCTATGAAAGCAGTGAGGGGTTCCTCACAATCGCCGGGCTGTACATGCTCACGGCGGTGCTGTTCTTCGCCCTGGCAGGGGCGTTCGTCAGGGGAGGGCAGTGGAACCAGGGGGTGTCGCTGATCGTCGCGTTCCTGAACCTCGGCATCATCGGCGCAGGCATCCTGGCCGGATTCTTCGACCAGGCCGCCGGCGGATTGCTGCTCGTCCTGGTCGTCTGCATCCTCGTGCTCCTGGCGATGCCGTCCTCCAAGCGGTGGCTCGACACCAAGCTCTGCCTCTGAACCGAGGGGGCTCCGGCCCCCTCTGTCTGTTTTATCACCAACTACGATTCCCCTTATCAACCAATACCGCGGTAGATTTAAATCTCGACAGCCGGTTCCGGTGCCGTGGACGTGAAATACACCTTCGCTCTGAGGAAGATCGCCCTCCTCGGCGGCATCGACGATTACATCGCCATCTCGTCCCGGGAGCTGGGCGATGCGCTCGGGACCAGTCAGCAATCGGCATCCAAGCGGATACTGGAGCTGCTCGACCACGAGCTGATCGTGCGCGACCTGGGGGCCAGGCGCCAGCGGATCAAACTCACATCGCTGGGGGTTGAGGAACTGAGGAAGGAATACAACGAGTACCGCCGCATCTTCGAGCTGACCGACCACATCACCATCCGCGGCAAGATCACCGACGGCATGGGCGAGGGCAAGTACTACATCGGGCAGCAGGGGTATGCGGAGCAGTTCGAGAGGAAGCTCGGGTTCGTCCCCTTCGAGGGCACGCTGAACATCACCGTCGACCGGGAGGACGTCGGCAAGCTGGATGTGATCAAGAGCACATCGGGGATCCTCATCGACGGCTTCGAGAACGGGGGGCGCACCTTCGGCAACGTCATCGCCTACAAGGCGCGGATCAAGAACGTCGACTGCGCCATCGTCGCCCCGGAGCGGTCGCATTACGCCGACATCATCGAGATCATCTGCCACTACCATCTGCGCAGGACGCTGAGCCTCGACAACGGGGACTCGGTCGACGTCAGGGTCAGCCTCTGAGCCCGGACACGGCATCAGGACCTGAGGAAGAGCGTCTTCCGGTGGTACTCCAGGTAATCCTCGCCCGCGGGGACCTCGGACGTCCCCTCGATGCTCCGGCCCTCGTAGGGCGCGAAGAGCGCGGATGCGGCCTCCCGGCTGTAAGCGTCCGCGATCCTGGGCGAGAACATCACGCGCAGGTCCTCGTCTATGCCCATCAGACCGGTGTCGAAGGCCGCATCGTGGAGCGCGTTGAGGCACAGGCCGTTCCTGACATCGAGGCGCTGCCTGCCGTCGCAGTCGCGCCAGGGCCTTATGTGGCTGGCCCGCAGCAGTTCGGGGATGCGGACGCCGGTGATGCAGCAGGCCCCTCCGTAGGCGCACAGGACCCTCTCCCTGAAGACGTGCTGATTGGCCCTGACCTCCACGAACCTCCTCGTCGCCCTGCCCTCGAGGTCGAACTCCCCCTCCTCGACAGGGATGTCGGGACCCCCCTCCAGGATCAGCTTCGCCCGCCGGACCTCCTCATCGAGCCCCGAGAAACCCTCCTCGAGATGCCTGTACCACATATCCCTGAAGCGCGGGGAGATGTTCACGAGACCTTTTCCGCGGTACGTCTCATCAACCGATTTGAGGTTCTCCATCTTGTACCTGACGCCGGAGGGCGAGCGCCGCACGCCGCTGTGCTCCGAGATGTACTCCGCCAGTCCGATGATGTCCGGATTGCCGTCCCGGATCTCCGAATGAGGGGTCCTGGTGTACAGGTCGATGATCAGCACCTCCTCCTCCGCCCGGTACGGCGGATTCCTCCCGACGGCCATGCGTCATGGACGGCCGTGCGCGGATTTAGGCGTACCGGTGCGGCCGGTCGGGCCTGCCCGGCCCGGGTAAAATAAGCCGCGGGCAGGGCGGCAGAGCCGCCCCCGCCCGCTCATCTGATCCGGTTCCTGACGACCGATTCGAAGAACGCCCTGCCGTCCCCCTGCTCCGGACCGCCTCTGCGCGTCCAGTCGGGATGGGTGTAGCGGGTCATCACCCGTTCCGGGTGGACCATCATCCCGAGGACGTTGCCCTCGGGATTGCAGACGGCCGCGATGCCGGCCGGGCTGCCGCTGGGATTCCAGGGGTACTCCGCCTCGCGGTTGTCCGGCCCCGTGTACCTGAGGACGACCTGATCGCCGTCCTCGAGCTTCTCGACGAACCGGGGGTCGTCACCGACGATCCTGCCCGTGCGATGGGAGACCGGCAGCTCCAGGATCTTCCCGCGGATGATGCCGTCGGTGAACGGGCAGTCCCCTTCGCGTTCGAAACGGACCGTGACCGGGCGGCATTCGATCCTCGCCGACATGTTGACGGCGAAGGCCATCGACATGTCCGACCCGGGCAGCAGGCCCAGCTCCGCCAGGGTCTGGAACCCGTTGCAGATGCCGAGCACCGGCCGGCCGGAGGCGGCGAAATCGTGGACGCCGGTGCCGACCGCCGCCTCGATCCTCGCCGCGAACACCGCCCCGGGACGGACGGCGTCCCCGCCGGATGCGCCGCCGGGTATGGCCAGCACGTCATAGTCGTCCAGGTCGCGTGCGCGGTCGGCGGGCGCGTCATCGGCCAGCTGCCTGATGTGCACCGCCTCGGCTTCGGCACCGACGGCCCTGAACGCCTCGACGGTCTCCTGTTCGCAGTTGGTGCCCTCCATCCGGAGCACGCAGACGCGCCTGGTCATCGGACCGCCTCCATGGCGTCCTCCAGCGGACGCTCCCAGGCCTCGCGCAGCCTCTCGACCGGGATATCGGCTTCCGCCTCGGGGATCCTCAGCGAGTCCCCGCCGGTCCTGCCGATCGGGTGCGCCGCGGCTCCGAGCGCCTTCTCGAACGCCTTGGCGTCCGCGCGGGCGACCTCGGCCACCCAGCGGGTGTTGCTCTCGGAGTACAGCTTGACGGCCGTGCCGAGGTCGCCGAGGGCCGAGAGGTCCAGCTCGGCGCCGATGCCCCCGGAGATGCACATCTCCGCCACCGCCACCGCCAGGCCCCCGTCGGAGCAGTCGTGGCAGCTCCGCACCAGCCCGCGGCCCATGGCCTTCAGCAGGCCGTCCGCGAACTCCCTCAGGTCATCCGCGTCCACCGTCGGCACCTGCCCCTGCTCGCCGCCGAAGCGGCGGTAGAGCAGCGAGGCGCCCATCTCGTCCCGGGTGGTGCCGACGAGGTAGAGCAGCGAGCCCTCCTCCTTCAGGTCGGCGGTCACCGCCTTGCGGACGTCGTCGATCAGGCCGCAGCCGACGATCATCGGCGTGGGCAGGATGCAGCCGCCGTTCTCCGACTCGTTGTAGAGGCTGACGTTGCCGGACGGTATCGGCAGGTCCAGGTCCCTGGCGAGCTCGCCGATGCCCCGGACCGCCTCGCGCAGCTCGCCGAGCCGCTCGGGCTTCTCGGGGTTGCCGAAGTTGAGGCAGTCGGAGAGCGAGTCGGGCCTGGCGCCCACCGCCACCAGGTTGCGGCAGGTCTCGTCGATGCCGGACCGGCCGCCGTTGTAGGGATCGGCCGCGGTGAACCAGGGATTGCATCCGGTCGCGACCGCCAGCCCCTTCCAGCTGCCTGCGACCGGCATGAGCACGGCCGCATCGCCGGGGCCGGCCGCGCCCGGTCGCCCCACACGCTGGGAGACGACCGTGGCGCCGCGCGCCGTGGTGTCGAAACGGCTCACCGCCCATTCGCGGGAAGCCACATTGAGATCGGACAGCAGGGCGAGGATCACCTCGTCGTGACCGGGGAGCTCCGGCGCCTTCTCGGCCGCCCGGGTGTGCACCTCGGGCATCGTGTAGGGGCGGTCGTAGACCGGCCCGCCGGTGAGGAAGACGAGGTCCATATCGAAGATGCGCGTCCCGTCCCAGTAGAGCCGGGCGCGAGGGGTGTCGGTGGTCCTGCCGATCGGCGTGGCCTCGATATCCCAGAACGCGAACGTCTCGAGCACCGCCTCCGCATCCTCGGGCTTGCAGCTGCACATCATGCGCTCCTGGGACTCGGAGATCCAGATCTCCCAGGGGGCCATGCCGGACTCCTTCAGGGGGATGACTTCCATGTCGACGTCGACGCCGCAGCCGGCGTCGAGCGCCATCTCGCCGACGACGCAGCTCAACCCGCCGCCGCCGAGGTCCTTCATGCCGGTGACCAGCTTCGCCGAGATGAGCTCCAGGCAGGCGTGGATCAGCGCCTCCTTGAGGACGGGGTCCCCGAGCTGCACCTTGCCGGCCGCGTCGTCGTCGGAGGCCGAGAGGTCCTTGGAGGCGAAGTTGACGCCCTGGATGCCGTCCTTGCCGGTGCGGCCGCCGACGAGGATCATCACCTCGCCGGGACCGCCGACGTGGTTGTCCATCAGGTCCTCCTTGCGCACGATGCCGAAGCAGCCCACGTTGACCAGGCAGTTGGTGGTGTAGCGCGGGTCGAAGAACAGCCCGCCCGAGACCACCGGCACACCGCAGGTGCTGCCGTAGTCGCCGGCGCCCGCCACCGCCCCGCGGAGGAGGTCGCGCGGGTGCCGGGTCCCCGCCGGCAGACCGTCGTCGGCGAGGTCGGGGGGGCCGAAGCAGAACGGCGCCGCCAGGGCGATCGGCTGCGCCCCCATGCAGATGACGTCCCTGATGATGCCGCCGACACCGGTGCCGGCGCCGCCGTAGGGCTCGACGGCGGACGGGTGGTTGTGGCTCTCGATGCGCAGCGCGTAGCCGTGCTCTTCATCGAACTCCACCACGCCCGCATCGCCGCGCGACAGCACGTCGGGGCGGTCGATGCCGAAGACGAACTCCCTGAGGATCGCCTTGGAGCTCTTGTAGCAGCAATGCTCGCTCCAGGCCTGCCCCAGCGACTGCAGCTCGATGTCGGTGGGGTTCCTGCCCTCGGACCGGAAGTACTCCCGGACCGACCTCATCTCGTCGGCGGAGAGGTTGAGGCCCAATTCGTCGGACAGCTCCTTCAGCTCGCAATCCTCGGCGTCCAGGATGTCGGCCTCGAACAGCGAGAAGGGCACATCCGCCTTGATCATAAGGTTCCGGGCTGGCATCGGATCATCTCACGGTTACGCTGTACTTCTCGATGACGGGGTTGGCGAGCAGCACCTTGCACATCTCCTCACCCGCCTGCATGGCCTCGTCCGCCGTCATGTCGAGCGTCAGCTCGTACATCCTCACCGGCCTCAGCGCCTCGATGCCCTCGAACCCGAGGGCCTCGAGCGTCTTCTTCGTGTTCGCTCCCTCCGGGTCGGCGACCCCTTTCCTGAGCTCGATCCTGATATCGATTATTGCCATCGCCTGTTCATATCGCACGCGTGTAGATAAAATCATGCCAACGCATCGGGCGCGGGCGCGGAGGCCCGCTTCCTGGCGAAGATCAGGTAGCCGGTGTGACCCAGCATGTCGAAGGCGGGCCTGACCCCGCCCGGATGGACCTCGAGCCCGCGCTGGAGGTTCTCGAGCGCGTGCACCTCGGCGAACCCCTGCTCCCGCAGGGCGTTGACCGTCGCCTCGGCCTGGTTGGCATTGGGCACGTAGGCGCAGAGCCGTCCGCCGGACCGCAGATGCGGCGACAGGTTCCCCAGCGCCAGCCAGGGATCGGGCATGTCCATCACCAGCGCGTCCGCCTCCAGCGGCGGGAGGTCGGCCGTCCTGGCGTCGCCGAGGGTGTGCTCCCAGCAGGCGTCGAGCCCGGTGCGGCGCAGGTTGCGCAGCGTGCGCCGGATGTTCTCCTCCTTGAACTCGACCGTGTGCACCCGGCCGGTCGGGGCGACGGCGCTCAGCAGCGCCGTGGTCATCCCGCCGGATCCGGCACCGACCTCGAGGACGGTGCCGCCGGCGGCGATGTCGCAGTGCAGCAGGATGGTGGCGGCGTCCTTGGGCGTGATGATCTGCGCCCCGCGGTCGAGCGATCCCATCAGCTCGAGCACCCCGGGCCGGAACACGGTGTACTCGCGGCCGACCGCGGTGATCGCCGCACCGTCTTCGGCGCCGACGACCTTCGAACCGTCCAGCGTGCCGAGCGACGCGATCTTCAGCATCCGCGGCTCGGCGCGGATCCAGATGCGCCGGCCCGACCCGTCCAGCAGGTACACCGTCTCGCCTTCGCGTATCCTCATGGCCATCACATCGCGTTGGCGGCGAGGATGATCTTCGACGCCGGTCGGCCGCAGACGATGCAGTCGCAGCCGCAGCCGCTGTCGTCGCCGTACCTGTGCCCGAGTATCTTCAGCTCCGTGCGCTCCTCGAAGGCGTGCCCGCAGTCGGGGTCGCCGCACCAGCCGAAGCGCAGGATGCGGTCCCTGGCCGCCTCGTCGACGGAGGAGATGCCGGTGACGCGTCCCTCCTGGACCGCGGCGGCGGTCGCCAGCATCGAGTCGGCTATCAGGTCCAGGAGCAGCCGCGTCCCCTCGACGGCGTCGGCGAGGCCGATGGTGCCCTTCTCGCCGTTGTCCCGCCGGGCGAAGGTGACCGCCTCCTTGTCCAGGTCGCGGCCGCCGAGCTCGAGGCGCAGCGGCACGCCCTTGATCTCCCAGTCGTAGTACTTGCTCCCCGGTCTCGCATCGCGGTCGTCCAGCTTCACGCGGATGCCCCCGGCGGCGAGCTCATCGCGCAGGGCGGCGCAGGCGGTCATGACCCGGTCGGCGTTGTCCTTCGAGAAGATCGGGATGATCACCGCCTGGAACGGGGCGATGGCGGGCGGCAGCACCAGCCCCTTGTCGTCAGCATGGACGCCGATGACCGCGCCCAGCAGCCGCTCGCTCATGCCGTAGGTGGTCTGATGCACCGGCTTATGCTGCCCGTCGGCATCCTCGAAGCTGATCCCGTACGGTTCGGAGAAATTGGTGCGGTAATGGTGGATCGAGCCGATCTGCAGCGTCCGGCCGTTGGGCATCACGGTGTCGATGCCGACCGTGTAGTGGGCGCCCGGGAACTTGTCCCAATCGGTGCGCACCGAGAGCATGTACGGCAGGCAGAGCCTCCGGGCGACCCTCTCGAGTATCCCGATGTCCTCCTCGATCTGCAGCTGGGCGTCCTCCTCGGACACATGGCAGGTGTGCGACTCGAAGAAATGGATCTCGCGCACCCTGATGAAGGAGCGCGTCTGCTTGGTCTCGTAGCGGAAGGCGTTGACGATCTGGTAGACCTTGAGCGGCAGGTCCTGGTGGGACCTGACCCAGAGGGAGAACATCGGGTACATCGCGGTCTCGGAGGTGGGGCGCACCACCAGGCGCACGTCCAGCTCGTTCTCGCCCGCGTGCGTCACCCAGAAGACCTCGGAGTCGAAGCCCTTGATGTGGTCCTTCTCCTTCTTGAACTCGGTTTCGGGTATGAGCAGCGGGAAGCAGACCTCGTCGTGCCCGGTGGCGTCCAGCTCCTCGCGGATGTAGGTGTCGATCGTCCGCATGATCCGCCAGCCGTAGGGGGTCCAGACGTTCATCCCCTTGACCGGGTAGCGTTTGTCCGAGAGCTGGGCCTTCTCGACCGTCTCGTTGTACCACTCGTTGAAGTCCTCCTCCTTGCGCATGGTATCAGATGCTCCTGAGCGCGTCGGCGATGACCGGCGCCACCGAGATCAGCGAGGCGCTGTTCTCGAGGGTGTTGCAGCAGACGACGACATCGAGCGAGCTGCCCCGCAGCCGCTCCAGCGCGTCGCCGATGAACAGGCCGTGGGTGCAGGCGACGGAGACGCTCCGCGCCCCCGCCTCGGTCAGGGCCTGCTTGGCGGCGACGATGGTCGATCCCGTGGAGATCATGTCGTCGACGATGAGCACGGCCTTGCCCTCGCAGGAGGCGGTCGACGGCGCGATGCGCACCTCGAAAGCGGACAGCCGCGTCTTCTCCAGATGGTCGGACGGCACTCCCAGCATGCCGGCGACCTCCTCCGCGCGGCCGACGGCCCCTATGTCCGGGGAGATGACCATGTCTATGCCCCTGCCCTCGAAGTAGCCGGCGATCGCCCCGGCGGCCTTGAGGTCGGCGCCATCGCAGTACAGATGCCTGAGCGTGTCCTCCTTGTGGAGGTCCATGGTCAGCACCCGGTCGAAGGCACCGCCGATGATGCCGCACATGACCTTGGCGCTCTCCGCCTCCCCCGGTTTGAAGACCCGGTCCTGGCGGGCGTAGCCGAAGTACGGGACCACCGCGGTGACCGACCGCGCGCCCAGGTTCCTGACGGCATCCCGGAGCAGGAGCAGCTCGATGATGCCCGAATCGGGGTAGGTGTTCTGGATGATGACCACGTCATCGTCGAGCGATTCCCGGTCGACCCTCACATAGCACTCCCCGTCGGGGAATCTCATGGAGAAGGCCTGCACGTAGCTGCATCCCAGCAGCGCCGCCGTGTCCTTGGCGAGGTCTCTGGAGGATGAACCGCCGATAACTATCATGGAGGGTATGATTGCGAAGGGCGTTATAATCATATCCGCTCCCGCGTGCGATGCGGGGCGGCGGCTGCAATAGGGTTTTATCGCCGCGACCGCATCCCCGTCGCATGGGGGACACCATCACCGAGGAGAGGGTCGCCAAGTACCTGGACCTGACCGCCAGGGCCCTGGGGAAGCTGCGCATCGCCGCGCCCGAGCGCTCGTACGGCCGCCGGTTGGCCGATGACTTCCTGGAGATGGCGGAATCCTATTACAGGGATGCCGTCCACTTCCGCGGGGAGGGAGACCTGGTCAACGCCTTCGCCGCCGTCAACTACGCCCACGGATGGCTGGACTGCGGCGCGAGGATCGGCCTGTTCGATGTCGGCGGCGACGATGTGCTCTTCACCCTCTACGAATGACGGCGGCCGGTGCGGATGACGACCCCGTGACGAACAGCACGGCATCGTCCAGCACCTGCGCCGTCCGGTCCGCGCCCGCGTCGATGAAGAGGCTGTCGCCGAGCATGCACATACCCGAGGCGATGCCCTCGGCCGCCAGCGCCGCCCTGGCCGCGGACACCCGCGGGGACTCCAGCCCGGCGGCGGCGGAGAAATCTTCCGAGAGCCCGAACAGCCTCGCCGCCGAGGGTGATGCCATGTAGCTGTCGACCGCGCGCGCGCCGATGGCGGCGATGCGGCCGCACCGCAGGGGGTCCGAGAGCAGGCGGCCGGTGTCGATGCCGTCGCCGAGCACGGCGAGGGTCAGTTCCCCGAAGCGGACGCCGGTGCCGACCGTCTCGCCCTCCGGCGGCAGGCCCGGACGCAGCCTGACCGGCTGGTCCGTCTCCGCCATGATGCCCGCCACGTCGCCGAGCCCGCCGCCGGCCAGCACCTCGGCGGCGTGCGCCGCCGCGTACGGGTCGCCGGCCTCCGGGCCGAGGATCTCGGCGAGGCAGAGGGCGACGGCGACCGCCCCGGCCGCGCTCATCCCGAACCCCTGTCCCGGGGGCAGCATGTTCCCGATGACGATGTCGAAGCCCCTGCCGGGCGCCATCCTCTCCGCCAGGAGGCGGGTGACGGGTGCGGCGGCGGGATGCCCGTCCATGGTCACATCGGTCGCGACGGAGCGGTTCTCGCTCACGCGCGCCTCGGCGCCCAGGCCGAGCCTGATGCCCGCACCGCGGGACCCGGTGGTGCGCACATCGTCCGTGCGCACCGGCTGGAAGAAGCAGGTCACGTGGGCGGGGCAGTATGCGCGGATCATCGGCGGGCGGCGCAGAGGTTGAGCACGGCGTCGGCGACATCGGCCTTGGAGCCGGTGATGTCCCTGGAGCCGTCGGCGGTCACCAGTCTCGCCGAGGTGGTCACCTTGCCGACCGAGTCGATGTCGTTGGCGACCACGGCCGTCAGCCCGTAGGCCTCCAGCCGCGAGCGCGCCCGCTCCTCCAGGCTGGCCGGGTCCAGCCCCGACTCGGCTTTGAAGCCGATCACGTTCTCGCATCTGGCGCGGATGAGCGGCAGCACCTTCGGCAGCGGGTTCAGCGTCATGCAGTGGCCCCGGTCGCTGGGGATCTTCCCCTCGGTGAAGTCGGGGGCGAAATCGGCCAGCGCCGCCGGGACGATGACGAAATCGTGGTCGATGTCCCCGGTCATCCCCACCAGGTCGGAGACCGTGGTGAAGCGCCGCACATCGATGTAATCCGGCAGGTTCACGTTGCATTCGCCCATCCAGAGCTCGACGGAGGCACCGCGCTCGAAGGCGCGGTTGGCCATGACCAGCGACATCAGGCCGGTGGAGCGGTTGGTGATCACCCGCATCGAATCCAGCGGTTCCTCGCTGCGTCCGCCGATGACCAGGATGCGCTTGCCGTTGAGATCGTCCTTGGACAGGCATCTGGCCGACCAGGCGAGGATCTCGTCCCTGGAGGCCACCTTCGCCCGTACCCCGTCGGTGTGCGGGCCCAGCACGTGGACGCCCCAGGAGCGCAGCCGTCCGACGGCATCCGCCACCGCGGGGTTCCTGAACATGTGCTCGTGCATCGCCGGGGCGACGATCACCGGCACCCCGCGGCCGATGGCGACGGTGGCGAACGAGGTGACGGCGGTGTCGTCGATGCCGTTGGCGATCTTGGCGATGGTGTTGGCGGTCGCGGGGTAGACGACGAAGAGATCGGCGGACGTCTGGTTGCCCATGTGCTTGATGTGCTCGGTCTGCCCGGTCAGCTCGATGATCGGCGCCATGCCGCTGGCGAACTCGATGGCGTCGGGAGCCGCCAGCCTGGCGGCGCTGGGGGTCATCACCGGGATGACGGCCGCGCCGTGGCGGATCAGCTCCCTGATGAGGGAGAAGCACTCGGTGACCGCGATGCTGCCGGTCATGCCCAGGACCACCGTCTTCCCTCTCAGCCTCTTGCTCTTCTCACAGTATATCTCCTCTGCCGGATGCATCAGACAACCTCCCTTATATGGCGCATGACCTCGGCCAGGACCTCGTCCCGTCCGCGGTCGGCGTCGATGATGATGAACCCGAACCTCTCGGCGAGGTCCAGGTATGCGCGGCGCACCGCCTGCTGGTACGCCTCCTCCTCGTAACGGTCGGCCGCCCCCCTGCCGTTCACCCGCTGCATGCCCTTCCCGGCGTCGATGTCCAGGAGGAACGTGATATCGGGCATGCGGATCACGGGCCGGTTCATCTCCAGCAGCCATCCGACATCCTCTGCGTCGCCGCCCATCGCCGCCGACTGGTAGGCAGCCGTCGAGGCGAAGTAGCGGTCGCAGAGGACGGTCCTGCCCTCGGCCAGCAGCCCGTTGATGCGCAGCGTGTGCATCGCCCGGTCGGCGGTGAACAGCAGCGCCTCGGCCGCCGGTGTGATGCCGTCGACGCTGTCTGCGCGGATGAAGGCGCCGATGCCCTCATGCGTCGGCTCCCGGGTGACGACCGCCGGCACGCCTTCGGCGAGGAGCGCCTCGTGCACCCTGCCGCAGAGGCCGGTCTTGCCGGACCCGTCTATACCTTCGAACACGATGAAACGGCCGTCCATGACGGTCGGGTCATGGCCCTGACCGTTGAAATACATATCTTAGGAGCGGCCGCGCGGAACGGTGTGGGAAAACGGGGAAGAGGTTTCTGCCGCCGCCTGACGCCGGCGGAGGCTCAGAATCCGAAGTACGCCCTGACCTTGGGGCGGGTCAGGTAGAACATGAGGATCAGCCCGGCGATGAACGGGAGGACCGCTGCAGTGCCGACGTCCATCAGGCCTTCGACCGGTATCAGGTCGGTCATGCCGGCGAGGATGCCGATGGCGGAGAAGATCAGGACCAGCAGAGCGACGAGGGCCCCGATGTACCACATGATCTTCCATCCCTTCAGCATCCCGTACCCCACCACGAACGTCAACAGCCCGGCGATCAGTAGGGGCGCCGCGACGATCAGGCCCCCCTCTCCGCCTCCGATGAGCATCATCGCGCCGGTTCCCAGCAGGAACAGGCCTATCAGGAAGTACAGCACCCCTATGAGCGCCACGAACACAGGTATTCTGACACGATCAGACATGCCGGAGGCATCGCATAGCGGGTTTATATAATAAGCAGATACCCGGAACCGGCCCTGGCCGCCCCGGACGCCGAGGGGGCGGGCCGGTCACCGGTGCACACGTGCCGCCAGCGAGCCCACGCAGGCATCCAGCGACTCCACGTCCTTGACCAGGTGGGAGCAGAGCACCGAGAGGCGCCTCCGCACCGAGAGGTCGTGCTCCACATCGAGCGCGGCCAGCTGCTCCGATGCGTCCCTCGCCAGAGTGCCGCCCTTACGGTCCCAGTCGGAGAGGACGACCGCCTTGCCGCCGTGTCCGTGCACCTTCTCGGCGGCCCGGAGCGGTCCGCCCTCCGACTGCATGTGTATGTACTCGCCGCCGATGCCCAACGCCCGCAGCGCCCGCTCGTCGTTGGCGCCCTCGACCAGCAGGACGTGGTCGGCGGCCAGCTCCTTCAGGTCCTCCAGCACCCGTTCGACCGCCTCGAGCAGCTCCGCGTCGTTCACAGCACCTCCTCCAGACGGGCGAGTATCGCCTCGCCGTCGCCGATGAGCAGGACGGTCTTCTGCCGGCTGAGGTGGCCGCCGGCGATCCGCACCGGCACGCCTGCCAGCGCCTTCATCGTCTCCTCCACCTCCTTGTTGGCCCTGCCGTCGAGCGGCGGCGCCCTGATCCTGAGTATCAGCCGCTTGCGCCATTCGTCGAAGCCCTCCGGACCCGTCCGGTTCGAACGGGGAGAGACGAGCACGTCGACCTCGAGTCCGTCGCCCGTGACCCTGGAGACATCGATCAACCGCATGCTGCACGCATGCACGGGGACCGTTATCACCTTTGGGTTCCAAAGAATCATATACCGACAGTAAAATGGGGAGCCGATGTCGTTTTCTCCACAGGACCCCCTCGATCTCGAGGAGCTCGCCGCGGTGTACCGGGTCGAGCGCAAGAGCCCGTCGCTGTCAGCGGTGAGGCGGGACCTGTACCCGGCGATGGCGGGGCTGATGAGCGAACTGCGGATCGAATACAACCGGCGGCTGGCCGATGACCCCGACTCGCTCCTGTGCGAAGGGGCCAGTCAGAACCGGAGGCGCTGCGAGACCCTGGTGAAGGACATCGTCGAACTGCGCATGAACAAGATATGCTCGCTGGCACTCAGGGATTCCATGGGCGCCCGCAACCCCCTCGATCAGCTGACCGACGAGGAGCGCGAGTACCACGACAGCGTGTCTAAGACCTCCCGGCAGCATTACGGGATGGTCTTCCGCCTGTCCGGCAGCAGGCGGTACAAGACGCCGCCGATCGATGCGCCGGCCGACACGGCCGCCAATGCCCCCGCCGCGGGGCCGGCCGCCGATGAGCCCGTCGGAGAGCCGCCCGCTGCGGATATCCGGGCCGAACCGCCGATGCCTGCCGCGACCGCTCCCGGACCGCCCGCCGACGCAATACTCGAGGAGACGCTGGACCTCTCCGATGACGAGGTGGACGGCGAGGCCCCCCTCACCGCCGGGCCGGCTCCCGTTGCGGAACCGGTGCCCGACATGGGGGACGACGTCCTGCTGCGGGTGCTGGAGGATCTGCCGGAATTCTCCGGGACCGACCGCGTCTACCGCCTGTCCAAAGAGGACGTGGTGACGCTGCCGCGACCGTTGGCGGAGGCGCTGGTGCGACGTGAGAAGGCGGTCCTGCTGAACCCCTCGGCCTGATCAGAAGCGGATCGTCCGGGTGTCGCCCTGGAATTCGAGGCAGTCGAGCTCCAGGCGCCGGATGCCGGAGATGTTGGCCACCTCCTCGCGGGCGATGTCGGGCGTGTTGTTGGTGCGGCTGAGATGGGCCAGGAACACCTTGCGCCGGGGATTCATCGTGCGGCGCAGGGCGACGGCGCATTCCGCGTTCGAGAGATGACCGCGTTCGCTGCCGATGTGCCGTTTCAGGAACAGGGGATAGGGGCCGTCGGCCAGCATCTTGCTGTTGTAGTTGGATTCGATGACCGCCACGTCGGCCTCGGCCAGCGCCTGCTCCAGCGGCGGCGTGAGCTTGCCGGTGTCGGTGGCCAGCAGCACCTTGCGGCCGTCCTTCTCGACCAGGTAGGCGTTGGGGTCGGCCGCGTCATGCGAGATCGGCAGCGGCGTGATGCCGATGCCGCCGACGCGGAACGGTTCGAGGGTGCAGGTGCAGCGGTGGTCGACCCGGCCGAGGCGGCAGGCGTCGAAGGTCTTCCCGTTGCAGTGGACCGGCAGCCCGAACTTCCTCGCGACCGGCCCGGCACCGACGGTGTGGTCGGTGTGCTCATGGGTCAGGAGCAGGGCCTTGATCATGCCCGGTTCGACGCCCTCCTGAGCCATGAGGCCCTCGATCCTGCGGCAGCTGACCCCCGCGTCGATCATCACCGCCTCATCGTCGAAGCGGATGACCGTGCAGTTGCCGTCGCTGCCGCTGGCCAGCACATGGACCTCGAACATCGGCCTCAGATCTTCCTTCTGTAGATGTAGAATATCACATCGGAACGGGAGATCGCCCCGACCAGCACGCCCTTCTCCAGGACCGGCAGGCGGTTGACGTCCAGGGTCATCATCGCCCGCAGAGCCTCGATGATCTCGGCATCGGGGGTGGTCGTCAGCACGCTCCGCTTCATCACCACTTCGACCGGGGTCTCGGAGATCTCCTTGTTGATGCGGTTGACCTCGGGGTCCTCGGCCTCGCCGTCCATGGGGATCGCCAGCAGGTACTTCGGATCGACGTCGCCGGCCAGGACGTCCTGGTACCTCAGGATGAGGTTCAGGACATCGTTCTCGGTGACGATGCCGAGCACGTGGTTGCGGCCGTCGACGACGGGCGTGCCGGTGACGTTGTCCACGGCGAACTTGAGGATCGCCTTCTTCAGGGGATCCGTCGGTTTGACGGTGGCCACGTGGGTGGTCATCAGGTCCCTGACCCTCAGTTTCTTCATCATAACCCATTGAATGCAAGGGGACGTTATATTAATTTGTATCCGCCTGCGGAGGTACGGCGGAGCGGCGCATCGGCCGCATGCATCGGCCGCGGACGCCGGCCGCAGGATAGACAGTTTTATTTATGAGGATGCTTTCAGAGGCACTGTTGATGGGCCTGTAGCTCAGCTAGGTAGAGCGCTCGACTCTTAATCGAGCGGTCAAGGGTTCGAATCCCTTCAGGCCCGCCACATTCCCCCATACATCCCTCCCGTCCATGCGTTATCGCGCATAGGCGGAGGATGTAACACCCCGCTGTCGGATCGTGCCCGCCCGTGTGCCGTCGCGCACGGCCGAGGGCAGGTTTTTTAATGCCGTGCCCGGATTCCCCCTGTCATGACCAGAGTAATCCTCCACACGACGATGGGCGACATAACCGTCGAGATGCACACCGACATGCCGATCACCACCGGCAACTTCGTGAAGCTCGTCTCCGACGGCTTCTACGACGGCATCGCCTTCCACCGCGTCATCGACGGCTTCATGATCCAGGGCGGCTGCCCCGAGGGCACCGGTGCCGGCGGCCCGGGTTACTGCATCCAGGACGAGTTCGGCGAGGGGCACTCGAACGTCAGGGGCACGATGGCGATGGCCAACACCGGCCGCCCGTGCACGGGCGGATCGCAGTTCTTCATCAACCTGGTGGACAACACCTACCTCGACAAGGAGGATTCCAGCACACCCTACGCCCACCCGGTCTTCGGCACCGTGGTCGAAGGCATGGACGTCGTCGACCGCATCGGCAAGGTCGAGACCGGCCGCAACGACCGCCCGGTCGAGCCGGTGGTCATCGAATCGGCCGAAGTGGTCGGCTGAGGATCAGATCTCCTCGAGCACCAGGTGGTTGCCCGAGCGCAGGAAGAGCAGCGGCACGCGCAGCTCCCTGAGCCGCCGCCGCAGCTCGCGGTCATTGGTCAGCACGATGCCGCCGACGGCCAGGGCCGCCTCGATGACGGCGTCGTCACCGACGGCCTCGGTCGCCACCGACTCATATCTCGCAGCCAGCGCGAGCGCGGCCCGCGCATGCTTGCTCCCGGAGGCCCGCAATTCCCCCAGCAGAGGTTCGGGGATGACCATGCGCACCTCGCCGACCGCGTTGCGGACGGCGAGGTCGAGGTTCATCCCCAGCTCGAAGGGCATCAGCAGCGCGTTGGTGTCGAGGACCACCGTCTGCATGACGTTCACTCTTCGATGATGCCGTAGCCGATGAGTCTCCACTTGTTGGAGATCCGCCTCGAGATGGCCACTCTCTGGCCTTTGAGGATGCAGACCGGGATCTTCAGAACGACCTCGGCCTCGCCGCCGCGGGCGCTCTTGACGACACCGACCGTGGTGGCGGTGCCGACACTGAGCATCAGCGGCTCGTTGCTCTTGATCTCGTCGACCACCAGATCGGCCGATGAGCCGACCACGCGGTCGAGCAGCACGGTGCTCATCACCAGCTCGTGGGCCACGCGCGGGATGTTCCCGGGGGTGCCCACCACCCGGCCGGTCAGGCCGTCGGATTTGGTTATCGAGGGATCGAGCCCGGTGCCGATGGCTATCAATCCGCCGGGGCCGACCTCGTCCACCATCCGCCCGCCGACCTCCAGCGAGGTGACGCGGGCGGATATCATCTCATAGGAGGCCTTGCCGGCGACCTCGACCCTGCGGCCGGGGACGATCTCGATCTCGTCGCCGATCCGCAGCTTGCCCTGGACCAGGGTGCCGCCGATGACGCCTCCTCTGAGGTCGGTCGGCACCGTGCCGGGGGAGTTGATGTCGAACGAGCGCGCCACATGCATCAGCGCCGGGGCGTCGAGGTCGCGTTCGACCTTGGAGACTATGTGCGTCTCGATCGCTTCGACGAGCATGTCGATGTTGACCCCGCGGTTGGCAGAGATGGGGATGCTCGGCGCGTCCTCGGCGATGGTGCCTTTGACGAACTCCTTGATCTGCCGGTGGTTCTCGATGGCCTGCTCACGGGTGACGATGTCGATCTTGTTCTGCACGATGATGATCTTATCGATGCCGATGATCGAGAGCGCCATCAGGTGTTCCTTGGTCTGGGGCTGGGGGCATTTCTCGTTGGCCGCGACCAGCAGCAGCGCGCCGTCCATCAGGGCGGCGCCGGACAGCATCGTCGCCATCAGGGTCTCGTGGCCGGGAGCGTCGACGAAGGACACCGTCCTGAACGGCTCGGTCTCACCGCCGCAGTTGACGCACTGCTCAGAGACGCCGTAAGCCGAGGCGCCCTCGCAGGAACCGCATCTGCGGAAAGTGACATCCGCGTAGCCCAGACGGATGGAGATCCCCCGCTTGAGCTCTTCGGAGTGGCGGTCGGTCCATTGGCCCGACAGCGCCCGGGTCAAAGTCGTCTTGCCGTGGTCGACGTGCCCGATCAGGCCGATGTTGATCTCGGGCTGGCCGGGTTCATTCATTGGGTCTCCGCCTGCGCCTCGGCGTCGGCGGCGAGAGCCTCTTCAATCGATTTGGGGCCGTATTCGGTGATCTTCATGTTGATCTGGACGATCTCGGCCGAGATCGTCGAACCGCGCACCGCGACCCGCCTGCGCTCACCGGGGTAGCGCTCGTGGAAGCCGATGCCCTCGGAGAGGAGGAGCTTCCTCCTGCGTTTGCCGGGGAAATCGCTCCGCATCGGGGTGCCGTTGCCGTCACTCCCGCCCGTGATCATGAGTTTGTATCCGGGAAGCCCTACAAATATACCGTCCACGATGTCTCCGATGTTCTTCCCATCCAGAGAGCTCGCGTGGTATCCCGACACGGCAATGTTATAGGATTTGCCGGTCTTCACATCGTTTACGATAGTTTTGAAATCTACCATTTGAACACCTGTACGGCGCCCTATATTAATATCGTTTATAAAAGTTTGTGATAGGATGCGTCCGGCCGGGACGGTCAGATCCCCCAGAACGGATCCTCCCTGCGCTTGATGCCGATGATATCGGCCATCGCCATGCGCTCGTCCTCGGTGAGGTCGGCCTCGGCGAGTTTCGCGATCGAGGCGGCGGTGAGGTCGGCGTAGACGACGCTCTCCTCGCCGATCTGACGGCCGGCGGTGACGCCTTCGATGCCGACGGCGACCTCCTCCCCCTGCTTGGCCTCCTTCAGCGACTCGTCGCCGGAGTGGATGCTGCGGATCCTGCCGGCGTCCCTGCCTTCGGCGGTGATCAGCCGCGACCCGGTCCGCACCCGTCCGGCGAGGATGCGCACGCCGACGATCGCCGGCTTGCTGGTGCGGAATATGCAGTTGGGCAGGACCATGAACTTCGCCGGGAAGGGGATCTCCGAGCGGAGGTCGGCATCCGATCTCCTCTTGGATTCGTCCGACCACTCCTTGTACGCCTCGATCAGCGAGTAGATGATCGGGTCGGTCATCACCTTCAGGTCGTGCTTGATCAGCTCATCCTCGGCATCCCGGCTCATGACGACGTTGAACCCCAGGACCACGTTGTTGTCGCGGTCGCCGTAGGCGGCCTCGATGATGTCGCGCCTGGTGATGTTGCCGATGCCGTACTTGCGGATGAGGATGCCGGCGGCCTTGGCCTCGAACGCCAGCGCCTCCAGCGAACCGATGGCGTCGGCCTTGATCGTGATGCCCTTCTCCTGCACCTCCACCTTGATCTCGTCCTCCTCGGCCATCTCGTCGATCGCGGGGTCGTCGGGACCGGTGACCACCCGCATCGGCGCGCCGGCGATGACGCCCTCGATGTTCTGGCAGGCGATCTTGACCCCGGCGGCGGCGACCACCTCCCTCACCGACTCGAAGCGGTCGCGGGGATCGCGGATCTCGTCGAGCGGGCGCGGTTTGAGGATCGCCCGCACCCTGGTGACCACGGGGGCGCCGTTGGTGCCCAGCGCCACAGTGTCACCGCGGCGCAGCGTGCCGGAGTAGAGGATCGCGTCCATCGTGTTGCCGAAGCCCTTCTCCTCCTTGATCTCGAGGATGGTGCCCTTGGTGGCGCTGTCATCGGCCTGCAGCCGCGCCTCGAGGAACCGCTGCGCCAGCCCGACCAGCACCAGCAGCAGGTCGGGGACGCCCTCGCCCTCCTTGGCGCTCAGCGGCACCAGCGCGATCGACTTGGTGAAGTCGTCGATGCGGTCGTAGCGGTCGGCCGACAGCCCTTCGGCCGCGAGCTGCCCGATGATCTTGTACAGACGGTCGTTGAACATGTCCAGCGCATGCTGCTGCTGCGTCTTCTCGGCGAGGATGAACGGCCGGCCGTCCTCGCTGCTCCAGCCCATGATGGTGTCGATCTTGTTCAGGGCGATGACGAAGGGGGTGCGGTACTGGCGGAGGATGCGGATCGACTCCATCGTCTGCGGCATCAGACCCTCCCGGATGTCGATGACGAGCACGGCGAGGTCGGCGAGCGAGCCGCCCCTGGCGCGCAGCGTGACGAACGAGTGGTGCCCGGGGGTGTCGATGAAGAGCAGGCCGGGCACATCGAAGCGCTTGCCGCCGATGAGCCTGTCGCAGACCTTGTAGATGTGGTCGATCGGCACCTCGGTGGCGCCGATGTGCTGGGTGATCGCCCCTGCCTCGCGTGCCTGCACGGATGTGCCGCGGATCCTGTCCAGAAGCATGGTCTTACCGTGGTCTACATGACCCAGGACACTGACCACAGGTTGCCTTATCGCCATAGAATCACCCAGGATTGCTTGAATGCCTTGGTCTTATTAGTACATTCCCAAGTGGTCGCCGTCCGCCACCCGCCTGTAGACGTCCTCGAGGATGCGAGCCGTGCCGGATGCGGTCTGGGATCCGGCGACCGCCCGGGCGGCGGAGCCGATCCGACGCCGTGCCTGCGGATCATCCAGGAGGCCGTTGATCGCCCCGGCCAGGGCCTGCGGGTCCCCGGACGGCACGACCACCCCGCCCGGCCCGACCGTGTCCGGCAGGCCGTCGGCATCCGTGCAGACCACGGGGCGGCCGTACGACATCGCCTCCAGCGCCGCCAGGCCGTATGACTCGCGTCGGGAGGGCATGACGAACATGCGGCAACCGCCCATCAGGCGGTGCTTCTCCTCCTCGCTGACCCACCCGCGCATCTCTATGCGGTGCTCCAGGCCGAGGCTGCGGATCTGCCGGCGCAGCCGGCCCTCCTCCGGGCCGCGGCCGCAGATCACCAGCCTGCAGTCGATACCGTCCATGGCCTCGACCAGGCGGTCGAGGCCCTTGGTCTGCACCAGACGGCCGAGGGAGAGGATGAAGTCGCCCTCCTCCCGCATCTCGGGCAGACAGTCCAGGCAGGGTCTGGCCACGGTCACCTTACCGGCGGGGATGCCGCGGCGGACGAGGTCGTCGCGCACGCGGTCGCTGACCCCGATGATGTGGTCGTAGCCGTCGAGATGCCGGCGGAACAGGCGGTCGTTCAGCTCCGACAGCGGCCGCTGGATCCCGGTGCCCTCGCCCCACATGTTATGGTAGGTGAACACCTTCCTCCCGGTGTAGCGGCCGAGGTCCCAGGTGTACGAAGGCGCCCATCTGTAGTTGAAGTTGACCACATCGGCGTCGAGGGCCTCCAGAGCCTCCAGCACTCCGGATGAGGAGATGTAGGGGGGGTTGTAGAACTCCATCAGCCGCGAAGGCAGCCGCACCACCCGGTAACCGTGCGGGGTCAGCTCCTCGGCCTCGGTGCCCGGCAGCCTGCCGGTGAGCACGGTGACCTCGTGACCGCGTCCGACCAGCTCCCGTGCGACCAGGTGCATGCGGCGCTCGATGCCGCCGGCCATCGGGAGGAAGAAGGGATTGACGTCGACGATCCTCATGCGGGCACCTCCCGCTTCCTCTTCCTGAGCACGGACGCCGCCATGCTGAGCACGATGAAGGCGATCACCGCCAGCAGCGTGTACATCTCGGCATCCGAACCGCTGAAGAAGGCGTAGAAGGACGAGCTCATCAGCATGATCGCCCCGTATTTGAGCACGCATCCCAGCACGATGTACGCCATCGACCGGCCGAGCCGCCAGGTGTCGACCAGGCTGATGAAGGCGCCGGCGAAGGGGATCATCGGCGCGACGCGGTTGACCAGCAGGATGCGCTCGTCGCCGACCAGCAGGAAACCCGTGTAGCGGTCGCAGACGCGCTTGATGCGCTCAGGCACGCGGATGCGCTCGACCACGAGGTACAGCAGGCCCACGCCGGCGACCTCCGCCACCGCGGCGGCGGCCAGGATGATCAGGCCCCAGGAGACCGCGGGGTCGTACATGAAGGCGATGATGAAGAACAGCTCCGGCAGCGTCGGGAACAGGACCGCGTCGATGAAGAAGATCAGGAAGACGAAGACGATGATGCCCCAGGCTCCGTACGGACCGAAGACATCGTACATCCAATCCCCTATGCCGAACATACTCCTTTGAACCTCGTTCCCGCCGCCGCGGGCGGTAAGACGGGGGGCGGTGACGCCCCCCTTTTCAGATGCGCGGGATCACTCGTAGATCCATGCGTCCATGGTCCGGTCGTAATCCTGGAGCTCCCCGGGCCGGAAGAAGATGCCAATCTCCCTCGCGGCGGACTCGGGCGAGTCCGAGCCGTGGATCAGGTTGACGCCGGTGACCATGCCGAAGTCGCCGCGGATGGTGCCCGGGGCGGACTCCTGGGGGTTGGTCTTGCCCATCATCCCCCTGCAGACGGCGACGGCGTTGTCGCCCTCCAACACCATCGCCAGCACCGGGCCGGAGGTGATGTAGTCGATGAGCGAGCTGTAGAAGCCCTTGCCCTTGTGCTCGCCGTAGTGCTCCTCGGCGGTCTCGCGCGGGATGCGCATGAGCTTCATCGCGATGAGCTTGAGGCCCTTGCGTTCGAAGCGGGCGACGATGTCGCCGCAGAGTCCGCGCTGGACGCCGTCCGGCTTGACCATCAGGTAGGTGCGCTCGGTCGCCATGCCGCTCACTCCTTCCGCTCGAGGACCTTCTTACGGGCTTCCTTCTCGATGGCGGCCTTCTCGGTCCACGCCGTGGTCCTGGCCACCCGCTTGAGGATGACCATGTTCTTGTAGCATTTGTTGGAGTCGAAGTTGAAGACGGTCCCGTCTTTCTTGACATACATCTTGCCGGCCCCGGGTTCGATGACCTTGCCGCAGAACGAGCATTTCCTCTCCTCTACCACCGGAATCACCTCCCCATGCCGAGCTTGCGGGCCTCTCTGGAGGTCTCCCTGAGCATGAGGATGTCGCCCATCCTCACGGGGCCCATGATGTTCCTGGTGATGATCCTCCCCTTGTCGCGGCCGTCGAGCACGCGGACCTTGACCTGAGTGGCCTCACCGGTCATGCCGGTGCGTCCGATGATCTCGACGACCTCGGAAGGGATGCTGTCGTAGCTAACCATCCCATCCACCTTCAGTTCTTCAGGGCCTTGACGGCCTGGGCGATATCGTCGCAGAGGGCCTTGCCCTTGCCGACATCGAGGATCGCGATGGAGGCGGTGGGCTTCTCCAGCCCGATGGCGTTGCCGAGCTCGGCCTTGCTGGGGACATACACATAGGGGACCTCGCGCTCGTCGCACAGGGCGGGCATGTGGGCGAGGATCTCCTGGGGGTCGACGTCGACCGCCATGATCACGATCGCCGCGTCACCGCGCTCGACGGCTTTGGTGACCTCGTTGGTCCCCTTCTTGATCCTGCCGCCGTCTCTGGCGGCCTCCGCGAGGGAGTATGCTTTATCGGAGAGCTCCTTGGGGGTCTCGAATTTTACGAATACAGACATTTTAATTACCTCTTTCCGGCGCTCCGGAGCGCCGTCATCATTCATCGGCTCTTAAAGAGCGGTACCGGCCTATCAACTGTTACTATATAACCGTTGAGCCGGACGCGGTTCAGCGCAGGATATGCCGCTGCAGCGGGGCCGGCAGGAAACCGGCCACGGTATGGCGCTCCTCGCCGGTCAGGCCGAACCGGAACACCAGCATCATGTAGACGGCGTATCCTGCGGCCAGCAGCGTCAGTATCGGGATCCAGCCTCCGGGCAGCTGCCAGAAGCAGCCGATGAGCAGGCCGGCGCCCCAGACCGCGATGAAGGCCAGGTAGCTCAGCCCGGTCGAGCGCAGCAGGCTGAGCAGCGGGACGGATGCCAGGCGGGCGGCGTACGCGGGCAGGAAGCCGATGCGCAGGACGGCCATCGAGACCGCCCAGGCCGATGCGACGCCGATGAGCCCCCAGTCGGTGAACGTCAGCACCGCCATGGCGGAGATCGCGTTGATCGCCCCCATCAGCAGGGTGAACAGCGCCACCGGCCGCACCCGCCTGTGCATGATCGGCACCGCCTCGAGCACCCGGGTGGAGCAGGTGCCCACCTGCACCGGGGTCATCAGCACCACCAGACAGGCCAGATGGGCGAACCCGGACCCCACCCAGGCCGTCAGGACCGGGACCGCGTACACGCAGAGGAAGGCCAGCGGGAAGGCCATGAACAGGCCGGTGAACTTGGTGAACAGCCGCAGGGCCCCCTCGATGCCCTCCCGGTCCCCCTGCGCGTAATGGTAGTAGACCATCGGGATGAAGACGGCGGTGACCGAGAAGCAGGTCGTGCCGATCATCGAGGCGATGTTGACGACGATGGCGAACTCCCCCTGGACCTCCGCCCCCATGAAGAGGTTGACGATGATCAGCGAGGCCTGGATGAACAGCAGCGTTCCCAGGTTACCCAGGCTCGACCAGCCCCCGAGGCCCATCATCTCCCGCATCAGACCGCGGTCGAAGAGACGCATCCTGACCTTGAGATCGGACACGGTCCGCCGGGCCAGCAGCGCCATCGCGGCGAACAGGCCGAGCGAGGACAGCAGGTATGCAGATCCCACATGCACCAGGGAAGGGCCCTGCCAGACGAACAGGGTGACGATCAGCAGCACCTGCAGGACGATCTGGATGATGCGTGCTGTGTAGACCACGTACAGCTTGTTGTACGCGACGAAGATGTTGTCGTAGCAGGTGGCCATCGACAGCACCAGCGCCGAGGCCATCACCATCGCGAACATCGACTGCACCGCGGCCGCCTGCCCGGGGGCTATGTTGAAGATGTACGGCGAGGCGTATGCGAGCAGCAGCACCAGCGGCAGCAGCAGGATGACGACCGCGGCCATGCTCAGATAGGAGGTGCTGTAGACACGGCCGGCCTCGTCTGCGTCACCGCTCTGGACGGCGATGACCATGTACCGGGACACGGCGGCCGAGACCGCGTCGGATGTCACCATCACGTAGACGGTCACCGAGGCGGCCAGCGGGATGATGCCGTAGACGGCGATGCCCAGCTCGCCGATGTAGTAGGGGACCATCACCAGGCCGATCACCGCGGTGACCGCGGTGCGGACCAGGTTGGTGACCATGTTGACCGCGACCTTGTCGGAGAAACGGCTGCCGGAGGTCATCCGGTCCGCCTCCGGGCAATGGTGCTGAGACGATGGCGGAGCGTGTCGCCCCATTCCGCCCGCAGGACCGCCAGCAGCCCGAGGTACTGGACGGCCGCAGCGGAGACGTACACTGTGAAGAACGGGATCGCCCCGAGCCCGCCGGCATACATGGATCCGGCCGCGGCCATCATCGCCTCCAGGGGCGGCATGCCCGCATGCACCGCCATGTTCGTGAGCAGCGCCGTGCAACCTGCGACGACGAAGAGCACCGCACCGGCAGAGATCAGGATCCAGCCCGTGCGGAGCCGGCGGTCACCGGCCGCCAGGAAGAACACCAGGAACGGCACCGTGAAGACCAGGTACCTCGCCGGCGACGGAAACAGCATCATGGCGACGAAGATCATCAGGCAGCCCTTCAGCAACAGGCTGTCCGCCTCCGCGGAACCGCGCCTGGCGATGAGATACGAGAACGCCAATGACAGCGGTACCAATGCCGCGTAGACGAGGATGCGCACGACGCCTCCGATCTGCATCAGGGAGATCTTGTCCACAGAGGAGATCCTGTCGGTCAGGAAGCGGAAGCACACCGTCACATCACCCTCCAGGATCTGCGGCAGCAGCAGCACCAGCGCCACCAGTGCGAACCCTGCGGAAGCCAGCAGCACATGCTTCACGACCTCCCCTGTGCCCCTGTACCTGGAGATGATATAGGCGATCAGCAGCGGGCAGATGAACAGCGGGAAGAACTTGGTCAGCACCGCCAACGAGATCATCGCCCCGGCGAGGAATGTGTCGCCCCGTCTCAGCAACATGATGCCCAGCAGCATCATGACAACGCAGACGGTGTCGAACATGCCGTCCACGGACGAGGTCAGGATGATCAACGGGCAGAGGAGGACCAGCGCAAAGCCGGCAGTCGCCTTGCGCCGGTCCCCGGTGATCTCGGCCAGCAGCCGGTACACCAGATAGGCGGCGGCGATGTCGAAGGCGAACAGCATGATGTTCAAGGAGAAATTGAAGGCGAGATCGGTGGCCATCGCCGTCATCGGGAAGAATGCAGCCAGCAGCTGCGCCGTCCCGTCCGATGACATGGAGTCGGAGAATGCCGGCAGCTGCAGGGCCTCCAAGACCAGGGTGCCCAACTCCCCGATTCCCAGGAGCGACGTCTGGATCAGCGACAGCGCCCCCAGGATGTAACCCCAGACCGGGGTGTAGTAATAGCCCTCCAGCCCGTACAGGCCCTCACCGGCCTGCAGGTTGCGGACGATGACCGCCCAGTAATCCGAATCGTAGGCGCCGATCAGCGGCATGACCGCCAGCCTCACGATCAGTCCGATGACGGCAATCAGCAGCAGCGGGTGCCTGACACCGAGGACGGCGTCGACCGCCCGGCGGAGCGGACCTCCGCCGGAAGGGCGGGGCTCAGCCACGGAAGGCCTCCCCGTAGGTCAGGTAATACCCGCCGACGTAGATGTACAGGAGCGGCGCGGATGCGTCCCGGATGTCGAACGACCCGGTCGCCGTGCCGCGGAAATCGACGTGTTCCGTGTCGATCAGCACCGTCGAAGGCGTCAGGCCGCCGGCGATGACCTGCGCCAGGTCGTCGGTGCGGCGGAAATCCGGGGTGCCGGCGATGACCGCGACCGCACCGTCGCCGGCCCCCACCAACGCGATGCTGGCGTAACCCGCCTCGGTGAACCCGAGCGCCAGGCAGTCATCGAGGCCGGAGACATCCAGGCCGAACAGCACATCGGCGTTGTAGAGATGCAGCGCCTCGGTCAGCCCGCCGGCGGGGATCATCCCGGTGGCGGCGCTGACGCCCCCGGTGTTGACGCAGGCGCTGCCCAGGAACAGCTCCTGGCCGTTCTCCGCCCGGTGCAGGGATCCGCCGTCGCGGTACCACCCGCCGACCTCGTACCCGGTCCAGTAGAGCGTCCCGCCCGCATGGACCCATTCCAGCACCGGATCGCCCGGATCGCCGGTGTAGACCTCCGACGGCAGGGCGTAGGAGAGGTTCAGCACCCCGGTGCCTGTCGCAGAACCCGTGTCGGCCAGAACTTCAGCCAGCTCGGCGGTGCCGCCGGTGCGCACCGCGGTGAAGCCGCGCACGGCCAGCGCCCTGGCGGCCTGCTCCGCGTAGAAGCGGATATCCGTATGCACCATGCCCGGCAGATGCGCGATCTCCCCATATGATTCATGATAATGCTCATCGACGTAGATGAACAGCTCGGACACCGGGACCCTGTCGCCGTTGTCCAGCAGCACGGCGTCGTAGACGCTGTTGACCGATGACCGCACCTCGTACCCGACCAGACCGTCCTGCCAGTCGGCATCGGCATCGTACACGTAGATGCCGGGCTGGGTGGCGATCAGCTCGCCGGCCAGGACCAGGGCGATGATCACGATCGAGATGGCTACCAGCGTATCCGGCCGGCGGCGTCCGCGGGCCGCGGGCGGTTCAGAGCCGTTTGGTGGTCGCGACCGGATCCCAGACGTTCATATCCCCCCTGTCCGCCGCCACATGCAGCTTGGCCTTCAATCTGGCGTAGGCCTCGACCGACGCGGTGACCGCGATCCTGAACGGGCGGAGACCGCGGACCTTGACCGCGTCCAGCATCGCCTGGTAGAGCAGGCGGACGTCCCAGGTCGGCGACCGGTAGCCCGCCTGCCGCTGCAGGTAGCACTGGCCGATGTTGACGCGCGTCCGCTGCTTGACCAGGTCGGCGACGGTCTCCGGGCCGCGGTTGTGCACCACCGCATCGGGCGCGTACACCACCGAGTACCCGGAATCCTCGATGTGCAGCCGGATCAGGTCCTCGTCCGACTGCAGGTGCAGCGGCAGCCTGAAGCCGAGGTCGCGGTAGGCGATCAGCTCGCCGGCCTTGGGCGACTTCAGCGCGATCTGATGGTGCATCTCCCAGAACAGCGCGGCGGCATAGCCTGCCAGCGTGCCCGGGTCGTTGACCGGCAGCGGGTGGCCGCCGACCATGCCGACCGCCGGATCCCTGAACGGCTCCAGCAGCCGCTGCAGGCAGCACGTGTCCGCCAGGCGGTTGTCGGCATTGAGGATGACGATGATCTCGGTGGATTTGCTGTCGAGGATCAGGTTGACGGCGGAGTTCTTGCCGCACCGCTCCTCCTGGCGGATCAGCCTCAGCCCGGGCTGTTCCGCCGCCAGGTCGCGGACGATGTCGTCGGTGCCGTCGGTGCAGGCGCTCGAGACCACGATCGTCTCGGCGTGCCTGAAGCCGTCCAGCTCCTGCCGGCCGATCGAGGCGAGCGCCTCGGCGATGCTGCCGGCCTCGTTGTATGCGCAGACGCCGATGGTGAATGGTATGTGCCCGGGCATCATGTCGTCACATCCGTCGCACCGGCGATGGCCACGGACGGCCCTCTCACTCCACGTAATCCAGCCAGTGGTCGTATTCAGGCATCGTGCCGAGCGCCACGCTGTGGAACATCGTGTGGATCCATTCGGTGACCTCGCCGATGGCGCCGTCGCCGACCGGGCGGCCGTCGATCATCGTCACCGGGACCACCTCGGCCGCCGTGCCGGTCATCCAGACCTCGTCGGCGGTGGTCAGCTGGGTGCGTGAGACCTGCGACTCGATGACCTCGTGTCCGAAGTCGCGGGCGATCTCGATGACGGAGTTGCGTGTGATGCCCTCCAGGATGCTGTCGGCCACCGCCGGCGTGTAGATGCGGCCGTTGCGGCAGAGGAAGATGTTCTCCCCCGTGCATTCGGCCACATGGCCGGTCGAGTTGAGCATCACCGCCTCGTTGGCGCCCTGTCGGACCGCCTCGCGTTTGGCCAGGCAGGAGGCCACGTAGGTGCCGTTGACCTTGGCGCCGGCCGGGGAGCAGTGGTTGTCGGGGCGGTGCCAGGAGGAGGTGATCAGCTTGGCGCCCTCGGTGCCGGCGTTGCCCAGGTACGCGCCCATGTGGATGCAGCTGACCGCCATGCTGACCGGGACGTTCACGGGGTTGAGCCCGACATCCTCCCCGCTGAGGAAGATGCACGGTTTGACATAATCCGCGCCCGGGTTGCGGCGGACGGCCTCCTTGACCGTCTCGACGATGTCGTCGGCATTGTAATGCCGGCCGCCGAACTCGGGCTCGATGCCCATCATCCTGCAGCCGTCCATCAGCCTGCGGGCGTGGTCCCTGAGCCTGAAGACCGCGGGACCGCGGTCGGTCTCGTAGACCCGGATGCCCTCGAACACCCCGGTTCCGTAGTTCAGCGCGTGGGCCAGCACATGCACCCTGGCCTCATCCCATTTCACGAATCTGCCGTCCAACCAGACGAATTCAGTCTTCTTCATATTGATACTACCTTACCTGAACGAGCGCGGCCGCGGGCCTCACAGCGCGTTGAGCGCCTTGACGTAACGGTCGGGTCCGCTGCGCTCGATGATCTCCTCGACCTGCGAGGACCCTCCGACGACGCCGACGTTGCCGTTGGACGTGGAGATGAGCGCGTATGCGGACTGCCCGGACTCGGGGACGAGTTTCGCATCGTAGACGTCCTGCAGCTTCTGGAGCCTGCCCATCGCCGTCTCGGCGGATTCCTTCCCGATGACCGACAGGACCATCCTGGATTTACCGGGGAGCTCGCATTTGCCGACGACGATGGTCTCGACGTTTATCCTGTTTCTGGTGAATTCGCCCATGACCCGCTGCATGACGCCGAACTCATTCTTGACTATCAACGAAATGACGTGCATGTCTACACTACCCGTGCCCATAGATGCGTATGCAGATATTTTATACAGACGCCCCCGTATACCCTCTGCGGGTGAAGGTTTAATACCGTGCTCAGGGATATTGCCGGTGCAGGTCGACGGGAGGGGTCCCGTGCGTCCGTGGCACAGGATGGGATGCTGTTATGTCACGCTACATAAGGTCGAGAGCGCCGCTGAGGATCGGATTGGCAGGCGGGGGCACCGACGTCAACCCGTACGCGTCTGAGCGGGGAGGCTTCGTCTTCAACACCTCGATCAACCGCTACGCCAACTGCCTGCTGACCCCGGTGCAGGGCGAAGAGATGGTCGTCGAGACCGTCGGCATCGACACCGGGTACCGGACGTCGCTGAGGAACGGCCCCCTGAAGCTGGACGGCAACATGGACCTGATCAAGGCGGTGTCCAACTACTTCGAGCTCGAACGCGGCTTCAGGATCAGGATCCAGTCGGATGTGCCGGCCGGTTCGGGCCTGGGCGGTTCGTCGACGATGATGGTCGCCATGGTCGCGGTGATCGCCGAGTGGCTGGGGCACGAGATGTCCAAGAAGGAGCTGGCGCAGCTGTCCTACCATCTGGAGCGCGAGGTCATCGGCCTCAGGGGCGGGATACAGGACCAGTATGCCGCCGCCTACGGCGGCTTCAACTACCTCGACATCGACGCCGACGGCGTCGATGTGCGACCGGCCTCGATAGAGCGGGAGGTCATCGACGAGCTCCAGTGCCGATCGGTGCTGTGCTACACGAGGATCTCCCGTGACTCGGCCGACATCATCGAATCGCAGATGGAGTCCTTCAAGGCCCGTGCCAACGAGGACGCTCTGGACGCATCCAAGGCATTGGCGCGGAAGCTGGGCCGGTCGATCGAGGACGGCGACCTCGACCTGACGGGACGGCTGCTGCATGAATCCTGGGGGTTCAAGAAGCTCTTCTCCGACCGCATCTCCAACAAGTACATCGACAGGCTCTACAACATCGCCACGGACGCGGGCGCCATCGGGGGCAAGATCTCCGGCGCCGGAGGGGGCGGTTTCATGTACTTCATCTGCGAGTACGATAAGAAGCCCGAGGTCAGCGCGGCGCTGAGCCGGGCGGGGGCGGTCCTGACCGATTTCGATTTCGAACCGCAGGGCGTCAGATCCTGGCAGATGGAGCGCCAGACCCTCTGAGCCGGCCGGGATCAGTCCAGCTGCTTGATCCTGCAGTACACCCTGGCGAGGAAACGCCCGAGCGCACCGCACTGGTTGAAGGTCGTGATCGTCACAAGCGGGCTGATGTGGGATTCACCCTCCGCCCGTTTGGAGAACACGTAGCGGACATTGGCGATCTCGATATCGGGAGGGCCGAACTTCAACAGGTCGATCAGCACCTTCCATCCCTGCATCTCCAGCTCGTCCCGGTTCTCCAGGATCACCGGCACGAAGACATCGCGCCGTCCGGCGATCAGACCGCTCATCACATCGCATGACGTCCGCTTGCCGCGGGACATGAGGTAGAGGTCGGCGAAGATGTTGAACGCCCAGGAACCCGCCCAGCGCACGAAGCCCAGGGCGAAGCGGTCCTTGCGGACACCGATGCAGAGGTCCGCCCCCTCCTCCAGCTCCGCGTACATGTCGCCGAGGGCTGACGGCGGATGCTGGAAGTCGCAGTCGATCGTCATGAAGTAATCGGTCTCCGCCTCGACGATGCCCTGGAAGACGCTGGCGGCCAATCCGCGCTCGGCCGGGTCGCGCACGACGAAACGCAGCTTGGGGTCGCCCAGCGCCTCCGCCCGCTCGCGGGAGCGGTCGGTGGAGTTGTCATCCATGAACATGATGTGGAAATCGGGATAGAGCTCTCTGATGCTCTTCGCCATCTCGGCGATATTGTCCTCCTCGTTGTAGACCGGGATGACGACCGTGCAGCTTCCTTCAGCGGGCATTTGAACAGGGTCGACAAGGCACGTCGTTTATATCAACTATGCGCGCGGAAAGCCCCTTTCCGAAAGGTCGGTGAGGTTCATGCACCGAGGATCTCGTCGACGGCATCGGCGAAGGTGAAGCCGTCGGAGACGGTCAGCGTCCGCATGCCTAGCGCTTCGCCGAATCCCGCGTCGCCGGGGGAATCGCCGATCATGAACGAGCGGCGGGTGTCGATCCGGTGCTCCGTCACCGCCGCGACGCCCATGCCGACGGCGGGCTTGCGGCAGCCGCAGCCGTCATCCGGGTGATGCGGGCAGTGGTAGATGGCATCCAGACGGCCGCCCTCGGCCGCCAGCAGCTCGCAGAGGCGGGCGTTGACCGCCTCCAGCTGCTCCGGCGTCACCAGACCGCGGCCGATGCCCGACTGGTTGGTCACCAGGATCACCTTGTAGCCCGCGCCGTTGAGCCGCGCCACCGCGGCGGCGGCCCCCGGCAGCAGCCTGATCGCAGACGGGTCGCTGCAGTAGGGGATGTCGGCGATCAGGGTGTCATCCCGGTCGACGAGCACCGCCTTGCTGCCGAACATGCTGCGTTCGACGATGCCGCAGACCGCGTGGCAGGCGGCCATGTAGCCCTCCTGCACCCTGGCGGTCTCCCGGCTGGGGATGATGACCGCGAGGTCGGCGATCTCCCGCATGCGCCCGCAATCGCCGGTGAACGACACCGTCGTCGCGCCCCGCGTCTTGGCGAACTCCATCGCCAGGACGACGTTCCGGGAATTGCCGGAGGTGGAGAGGCCGACCACGACATCGCCCTCGCGGCAGTAGGCCTCGACCTGGCGCCTGAAGACCTGGTCGTAATCGTAATCGTTGCCGATGGCGGTGACGGCCGCTATGTTGGACAGATGCACGCCGGCCATGGCGGGACGGTCGAAGGCGTACCTGCCGGACAGTTCGGCGGCGATGTGCTGCGCATCGGCGGATGAACCGCCGTTGCCCATGAAGATCACCTGCCCGCCGGCCCCGAGGGCCCCGGTCATCGCCTCGGCCACAGCCAGGACCTCCGCGGGGTCGATGTTCGATATCACCTCCGCACTCCTGTTGAATTCCGCTTTTATGAGACCGTGCATCACATCCACCCGACTTTGCATCCGCACACAGTGCCAGTCATGCCGATATACGGCATGTCCATTTAAATCATATCGTATGCGCAGGCATTCAGAAGACCTCGGGTCCGCCCGTATCCCCGGGCCCGAAGACCGTCCCGGCGCCGATGACCCTGTTGCACAGGACCGCGCCGGGCAGCACGGTGCAGCCGTCGCCGACGATGCTGTCCTCGATCCTCGCGCCCTCCACGGCGCACCCCCTCATGATGACCGAGCGGGTGACGCTGCTGGAGCGCACCTGCGACCCGGCCATGACCACCGCCCGGTCGGCCGTCGAATCCGTCAATGACGCGCCGTCGCCCAGATGGAACGGGCCGGCCACCTGCGAACCCTCCGTCCCGCCGTTCGGCGGAGTGCGGCGTTTGGCGGCCATGTCGAGGTTGGCCAGCAGGAGGTCGGAGGGACGGCCGACATCCCGCCAGGTGCCGTCCAGCACATATCCCTGCAGCCGGTCGCCGCGTCCGAGCAGCAGCGGGAACAGGTCGCGGGACAGGTCGTGGAAGACACCGGCGGGCACGTGGTCGAGGATTCCCCGGTCGAAGACGTAGATGCCGGCGTTGATCAGGTTGGAGAACGCCTCCTCCGGCCGCGGCTTCTCCTTGAAGCGCCCGATGCGCCCGTCGTCGTCCAGGCCGACGATGCCGAACTCGCACGGATTGCCGACCTCGGTCAGGGCGACGGTGGCCGCCGCCCCGGTCTCCAGATGGGCGGCGATCTGCCCCCGCAGGGAGATATCGGCGAAGACGTCGCCGTTGGCCGCGACGAACACGTCGTCGAGGCGGTCGGCGATGAGCTTGATCGCCCCTCCGGTGCCGAGCGGCTCATCCTCATAGGAATAGCGGATGTCGATGCCGAGGTCGGAACCGTCGCCGATCGCCTCGGCCAGCTGGTCGGAGCGGTAGCCGCAGGCCAGGATGACCTCGGTGATGCCGGCGTCGGCCAGCGAGGAGATGAGGTAGCTGAGGCAGGGCCGGTCGAGGACCGGCAGGATCGGCTTGGGCATCGTATCCGTCAGCGGCCGCAGGCGCGTGCCCTTGCCGCCGACCAGGACCACCGCCTGTCTGACATCGCCTCCCATACGGTACATGATGCGGGCCGGTGTGATAAAGCTGTTTACACTTCAGTCCTGGAAATGCACGATGTTCTCGCCGACCCGGGCGCCCAGCGCATCCGACACGGGAATGCACTTGGCCCGCATCAGGTAGACCACGGGCACGCCGGGATCCTCATCGGACAGCGACTCGTAGTTGGCCATCCCCTTGGCGATGACCAGTCCGGCGACGTCGAGTTCCTCCCGCAGGTCGTCGCCGATGAGGTCGAGGTCGATGCCGATGGCGAAGGCGTTGGTGGTCAGCATGCGGTCCACCTCGGCATCGAGCCCGATGCGCACCGCGTCCTCCATGGTGACGTCGTTGAGGATCGGCGCCCCCCGGACCACCCCGACCACGCGCTTGCCCATGCCCCTGAGCTCACGGATGAGGAGCTTGTCGAACTGCGCCTCGCCGCAGTTGTCGAAGATGTAGACGATCGAGTCCGCCGCCATGACAGCGGCCTGCAGGCGGTTGGCCGCCCCCTCGTCGACACCCTGGTCGAGGATCCCGCGGAACTGCCCGTCGAACTCGTCCGGATGGTCGATCGCGATGCCCGAGCCGAAATCCATGACGTTGCCGATCACCGCCGCCAGGACCGCCGCACGGAAGCTGTTGTCGGACTCCCTGACGAACCGCTCCATGAACGGCATGTACTTCATCGCCGCACCGTCGGAGAGCGCTTTGAGCTCGCGGTAGGGGTCATCGACGCCCATCGCGTCATAGGCGGCCCGGTGGACCAGGGTCGCGAGCCTGGCGGAGTTGTCGGCCGAGGATATGTTGTCGGAATAGGCCTTCAGGGCGGCCTCCATCGCCTGCGCCTCGGTGCCGTTGTCGAGCAGGCGCGCCTGGAACAGCACCCTCTTCAGCAGGCATGGCACACAGTCGGGACTCGGTCTCATTCATCCGCCTCCGCCACCGTATGGGCGGGCCCCGTACAATAAACTGTTCCCGTCGGCCCGGGCGGCAGGTCACCGTCCGGCGGACGCGCCGCCGCCGAGGATCGCCAGCGTGCGCCTCAGCCCGGTCTCCAGATCCGTGGCCGGAGACCAGCCGAGCCGCATCAGCTTGGAGGAGTCCAGCACGGCGCTCCTGACCGGGGACGCCCCGCGGCTCTCGGCCTCGTCGGGCTCGGCCGTGCGGGCGTCGGTGCCGGCGATTCCGCACAGCGTCGCGACGACGTCCCTGAGCCTGACCCCGGGTCCGCCGGCGTTGTAGGCCCCGCCCCCCTCGCCGCGTGCCGCGGCCATGAGGATGGCGGTGACTGCATCCATGACGTAGATATAGGAGAACTCCTGCATCCCGTCGCTCTTCAGGGCGATATCGCGGCCGGCGAGGGCGTCGCGGATGAACTGGGCCATCGCCTTGCTGTCATCGTCGCCCATCGTCGGCCCGTAGACCCGGCTGAGCCGGACCGTGACATGATCGACGCCCCTGTCGGCGCGGTAGGCTTGGCACAGGGCTTCGCTCACCCGCTTGCTCTCGGGGTAGCCGGCCCTGAGCGTGTTCGGGTCGATGCAGCCGCATCCGTCCTCCCGGAACGGGGAGGCGTCCCGGCTCTCACCGTATATGTCCACCGTGGACAGCAGGACGAGCCTGCCGTGCGCATCCGCGGCGATGCGCTCGAGCAGGTTGGCCGTGCCCAGGACGTTGACCATGATCGTGCCGACCGGGTCGGTGGCGTAGGCGACCGGATGGGTGTTGCTGGCGCCGTGGATGATGTAGTCGGGGGACCCGGATGCGGGGAAGCGGTCGCGGACATCGTGCTCCAGGAAATCGAAGCACGGGTCGCCGAGGTACCTGCCGAAGACCGCGCGGCCCTTCTCGGCGCTGCGCCCGACCGCGGTCACGCGGATGGCGTCGCCGGAGATGCGGTTGCGCTCCATGATCACGTCGATCAGCGCCCGGCCGACGGCGCCGGTGGCGCCGGTCACCAGGAAGGACCGGCCCGCCAGCCCGTCCCAGTCCGCTGCGGCCGCGGCCGCTCCGACATCGTCCTGATAAGAGGCCGTCGTCATGGCAGCCTCATGATCAGGCGGAATAACTCCAGGTCCTCCTCCACGGTTATCTTGAAGTTGAGCATGTCCCCCTCGGAGAAGTAGATCCGCTCGCCCAGGTCGTGCAGCATCGTGTTGGCGTACACGGCATCCTCGATCCCGCGCTCCAACGCCAGCTTGTGACCGGCGAGCAGGACGGGGAACGGATAGGCCTGCGGGGTCTGCACCCGGATGACCGTGTCGCGGTCCAGGTCGGACGAGCCGGACACACCGCCGTCCTCGGTGATCATCACGGTCTCGTGGATGCGGACGGCGGCGCAGGCGTTCCCCCGCTCCCGGCAAACGCGCAGGCAGTCGGCGACCATGCGGTCGCTGACCATCGGACGGACCGCGTCGTGGAGGATGATGATGTCGTCGTCACCGCAGATGCCCTCGAGGAAGAAGACCCCGTTGCGTGCCGAGACATGACCGCTGCATCCGCTCTCGACCACCCATCTCAGCTTGGTGATTCCGAACCGGTCGGCGAACTGCCACAGGCGGTCGATCCACTCGGGCAGGCAGACCGCCAGGATGGCATCGATGCCCTCGTGGTCCTGGAAGACCTGCATGGTATGGATTATGACAGGCCTGTCATCGACCATCAGGAACTGCTTGGGGATGTCGTTGGACATCCTCGAACCGATGCCGCCCGCCAGGATCAACGCGATATTCACCCGATCTACCCGCCTATGGTATCCGCCGCCAGCAGGCGGCGCGTATGCTTGTCCCATCTCACTTCAATCTATATATGGGGTGCGGTCGGGAACGCGTGCGCCGTCACGGGCGCGCCCGCCCCTCGTGCCTGAGATAATCGCGCAGCACGCCCACGGGGAACCCTTTCGCCCCGGTCCTGCCGCCGTCGGGCGGAGGTGTCATGTAATCCCCGTACTGCGCCCGGAGCATGCGGTCGTAACCGGACGGCAGCGGCAGCTCGGTATCCTCGAACGGCATCCGCACCTCCCCGTCGAAATCCGAGCGCGGGTATATGCTGTGCAGATAGCCGGTGGTGTAGACCACGAGCCGGTCGGAATCAGGCTCGGGCAGGCTGCGGAGAAGGCGTTCGGATACACGGATGACCGTCTCGACGGCCCTGTTGACGGGTTCTGACCGCACACGCGAGGACACGACCGAAGCGACGATCATCGTCCAGATGACCGGGGTGGCGAGGAGCCTGCGGAACAGGCCGGTCGGATGCCGGTGCAGGAGGAAGAGGTCGATGAAGGCCGCCTCCTGCCGTTCAAGCGCGCCGACGAAGTCGTCACCCTTGGATACGATGTGCGGGGTGAGGTCGGTGGACGGGTCGTGGAAATAGTACTGCGACGGATCGAGCTCGCGCTCCATGGCCCCGCGGACCGCATCCAGGTCCTCCCTGAACAGGAAGAGGTCTATATCGTCGTCCCAGGGGATGAACCCGTTGTGCCTGACCGCGCCGATGGAGGTGCCGTACGCCGAGAAATAGGGGATTCCGTTGCGCTCCAGGACCGCGGTCGCGGCCTTCAGGGCCTCCAGGAGCTCGGCTTGCCTGTCGCGCATGGTACCCCATGCGCGCTGACCCATATCTAGGTATGCCCCGGCCCGCGTCGCGGCGCCGACCTGTTCAGTTTATATACGACTAATAATATCGGCAGGATATGAAAACCGACAAGATATGCTCCTCGTGCGGTGAGAGGCTGGTCGGCCAGGGCAACACCTTCTTCAAATGCCCCAGCTGCGGTTCCACCGATATCGGCAGATGCGCCCAGTGCCGCGACCAGAGCGTGACCTACGAATGCAGCAGCTGCGGGTTCACCGGGCCTTGAACGGTGGTCGCATATGGGACAGATCGTTGCAGGATATGACCTGATGCCCGAAAACGCCGAGATCGACCTGGAGCAGGTCATCGCCCTCCTCCCCGGCATCATGCCCGAGGGTGTCGAGGTCATCGAGACCAAGATCGCCCCGGTCGCCTTCGGTCTGATGAAGGTCACCGCCGGATTCCTCATCGACGATTCCGACGAGTCGATCGGCAGCAAGCTCGAAGAGGTCCTCCTGGCCATCGAGGGCATCGACAACGTCGAATGCATCTCCAGCACGGTGATCTGAGCGGCCGGGCACCGCTCCGGCGCACTCCCGACCGCAGGCACCTCCGAACATGTCCAACATCTGGCATGACGTGGATCCCCGACGGGTATCGTCCGATGATTTCATCACCGTGGTCGAGATCTCCAAAGGCAGCAAGAACAAGTATGAACTGGACAAGGACACCGGCCTGCTGAAGCTGGACCGCATCCTCCATACCTCGACCCATTACCCCGCCAACTACGGTTTCATCCCGCGGACCTACGCCGATGACCGCGATCCGCTGGATGCGCTCATCCTCTGCTCCGAGCCCCTGCACCCGATGACGCTGGTCCGCTGCTACCCGATCGGGGCGATCAAGATGATCGACGGCGGGGCCAGCGACGAGAAGATCATCGCCATACCGTTCGACGACCCCGCCTACAACGGCTACCACGACATATCCGAGCTCCCGCCGCACATCTTCGACGAGATGGTGCATTTCTTCACCGTCTACAAGGCGCTCGAGGGGAAGGAGACCGCGGTCGACGACGAGGTCATCGGCGCCGACGAGGCGCGCAGCATCGTCGCCCGGGCCATCGGATCCTACAAAAGGGACTTCCTGGGTTACTGAGCACCCCGGTGCGGGGTGGAAAAGAGTAAGGAGGGGGGTGGACCCCCCGGTTTCGGATCAGTTGACGAAGGGCTTGATGAACCCGGTGTCCATCATGCTCTGGGTCAGGTTCCTGGAGCGGCTGATCATCTCATCCGCCCGCTCGTAGAGCTCCTGTCTCGACAGCTTGAGCCGGGCGACGCCCTGCTCCTGGGCCTTCATGCCCACGGCCACCGCCTCTCTGGGGAACACCTCGTACTCCGCCATGGTGGGGATGATGTATTCCTCGGTGAGGCCCTTCTCCTCGGCGCACTTGGCCAGTTCGGTGGCGGCTGCCAGGCACATCTCGTCGGTGATGGTCGTCGCCCTCACGTCGAGCACGCCGCGGAAGATCGCCGGGAAGCCCATGGAGTTGTTGACCTGGTTGGGGAAGTCCGAGCGGCCGGTGGCGAACACCCTGATGCCGCGCTCCTTCGCCTCCCAGGGCCAGATCTCGGGTATCGGGTTGGCCGTGGCGAAGATGATGCCGTCGTCGGCCATCACGTCGCAGTACTCGGGTTTGATCGTCCCGGGACCGGGATTGGAGGCGGCGATGACGATGTCCGCGCCCTCCATGGACTCCTTCATCCCGCCCTTCTTGCCGGCGCCGTCGGTCTGCTGGCAGATGTCCCACTTCTGGCGGAACTTGCTGTTCTCGATGTCCTCGCGCTCGAGGTTGAGGATGCCCTTGGAGTCGCACATGCAGAGGTGGTCGGGGCGGAAGCCCGTCGAGAGCAGCAGCCTGGCGATGGCGATCGAGGCCGCACCGGCGCCGATGACCGTGATGTTGGCGTCCTGCATGCTCTTGCCGACGAGTTTGAGTGCGTTGATCGCCCCGGCGACCTCGACGGTGGCGGTGCCCTGCTGGTCGTCGTGCCAGACGGGGATCTTGCAGTCCTTCCTCAGCTCGTCGAGGATGTCGAAGCACTTGGGGTTGGAGATGTCCTCGAGGTTGATGCCGCCGAACGACGGGGCGATCAGTCTGCAGGTCTCGATGATCTTGTCAGGGTCCTTGGTGTCGAGGCAGATCGGGACGCAGTCCACACCGCCTAGGTACTTGAAGAGCATCGCCTTGCCCTCCATCACCGGCATGGCGGCCTCGGGGCCGATGTCCCCGAGCCCCAGTACGCGCGTGCCGTCGGATACCACCGCTACGGTGTTCCATTTGCAGGTGTGCTCGTAGACCATCTCCGGGTTGGCGGCGATGTCCCTGCACGGCTCGGCCACGCCCGGGGAGTACCAAATGGCGAAGTCATCGAACGACCTGATGCATGCTTTCGGCACGGTCTCGATCTTGCCCTTGTAGTACTTGTGCATGACCATGGCATCCTGGCCCGGCTTCTTCGCCAGCTCCAGGCGCTCCTCGACTGTCAGTTCCTTGTCAGCGACCATTGTTAGTTCCTCCGCTAATATTACGAATTTCGTAGATTATTTGCGATTTGTAAACAAGAGGATAAAGCTAATCATATTTATATTTGATTTATGTTCGAGAACCATGGGTCGGGAAATCAACGTGGTTTTGATCGACGGGTACATCGATGACCCGGCCGCATTGGGCGTGCCGCCGTACATCTCGCCGATGGTGCGGGCGGTCGCAGGTGCCGCGGCCGATGCCGGCGGACGGGTGGAGTACATCACCGCCGACATGCTCCGGTCCGGCGCGGAGGTGCCGGAGGCCGACGTGAGCGCGGTGCTCTCGGGCAACACCGTCCCCGGGAGGTACCTGAGGTCGATGCCGCTCTCGACCCGGGAGGTCGGGGAGCTGCTGCCGCGACTGAGCGGCTGGCGGATCCTCGGCGGGTCGGCGGCCAAGGCCCCCGTCGCCGGAGGTTTCGACCACAGCACGGAGGGGGACCTCGCGGCGGCGCTGCACGACCATATGACCGGCCGGGAGGCCGGCGGACGCTGGCGGGACCTGGATGAGTGGAACCGCTGGATGCTGCTGGGCGCTGACATCGTCACCCGTCATCAGGACTTCCCCCATCCGCTGACCGTCGAGATCGAGACCTACCGCGGCTGCCACCGCCATGCGGACGGCGGCTGCTCCTACTGCATCGAGCCGCTCAAGGGCCGGCCGCTGGTCAGGGAGCCGGAGGACGTGCTGGAGGAGGCGGCCCTGCTGCGGGGGCTGGGGGTGCGCAACATCAGGGTCGGCGGGCAGACCTGTATCGTCTCCTACGGCACCCGCGACCGCTCGGGGACGCCGCGACCCGAGCCGGAGACCGTGTCCCGGCTGTTCGGCGGCCTCCGCGACCTGGGCTTCGGCACATTGCATGTGGACAACGCCAACCCCGCGGTCATCGCCGCCCACCCCGATGAATCCCGGGCGGTGCTGGAGACGCTGACCGCATGCTGCACGTCCGGCAACGTGCTGGCGCTGGGGATGGAATCGGCCGACCCCGCGGTCATCGCCGCCAACAACCTCAACGCGACCCCCGACCAGGTGCTGACCGCGGTGCGCATGATCAACGGGGTCGGCGGGGCGCGGGGCGCGACGGGTCTGCCGCGGCTGCTCCCGGGACTCAACATCATCTGCGGCCTGGACGGGGAGACCGCCGCCACCTATGGCCTCAACCTGGATTTCCTCAGGGGGATCCGTGACGAGGGGATCTCGCTCCGGCGGATCAACATCCGCCAGGTACTGCCGGTGCGGCGCGACTTCAGAGTCAAGGTGGACCGGCGGCGGTTCAGGCGCTTCAAGGAGCAGGTGCGGGAGGAGATCGACCGGGTGATGCTGCAGCGCATCGCCCCGGCCGGCACCGTGCTGCGGGACGTCCGGACCGAGCTGCGCGACGGCCGGGTGACCTTCGGCCGGCAGACCGGGTCGTACCCGCTGCTAGTGGGCATCCCCTACCCTCTCGACCTCGATACGGAGCACGACGTCTGCGTGACCGGCTGGGGCTACAGGTCGCTGACCGGCGTGACCTTCCCGTTCGACATCAACAACCTGCCGATGTCGGCGCTGGAGGCGCTGCCCGGCATCGGCCGGCGGCGGGCGGCGGCGCTGGTGCGGGGACGCCCTTTCAACAGCATGCCGGAGCTGGAGGCCTCGTTGGACGACCCCTCGGTGGCGGCTGGACTGGCGGATCTGGTCGTCTTCCGCTGACGTCACATTGAATTATCCCTACGGTGTTCCCGCATCATGGACAACGTCCTGTTGGCGAGGTACCCGTTCCTGGAGGCGGCGGCGGCCTTCGCCGAGAGCAACGGCGCCGACATCGAGGCGCTGATCTCCTCGCCCTCGTACGGCGATGCCCGGCGGCGGGGCCTGCAGCGGGTGACCGACGCCATCGAGCGGCACAAGGTGTCCGAGGTCTCGCTGCCGAACGACTACTCCTGCCTGATGGAGGTGCTCAGCTACCCGTACGCGCGCATCCTGGTGTCGTCCGTGGACGACCGCTTCCTCACCCGCAGGTACGCGCTGGCCGAGGCCGTCCGCATGTACGACCTGATCAAAGGGGATCCCGGGCCCTCGCTGCCGATCGCCGGGGAGCTGGGGGTGCAGGCGTCGCTGGACGGCCCCGCGCAGGTGTCGATGCCGTTCGCCGGCTATCTGCGCTACTCCTGCCTGATCAAAGCGGTCGAGTGGAAGCTGATCAACACCGAGGTCAAGCGCGGCCGGGTGCTGCTGGAGCGCGACCGCTTCGGGCGGATCCTCCAGACCGCGCTGCAGGACCGGATCGAATCGGAACTGCCGCTGGAGGTGCCCGACGCGATCCGCAAGGCGCTGCAGAGGGACATCGACCATGTGTCGCTGCGGCTGGGCGAGATGAAGAACCGGCTGAGCCCGACCGGCGGCGAGGGCATGAACCCGGATTACCTGCCGCCCTGCATCCGCACCATCCTGGCCAATGCGCAGAACGGTATCAACCTGCCCCACAGCGCCAGGTTCGCCCTGGTCACCTTCCTGCACGCCCTCGGCACCGACTACGACGGTATCATCGCCCTCTTCTCGCAGTCGCCCGATTTCGATGAGTCGCGGTCGAGCTATCAGATCAAGCACATCATCGGGGAGCTGAGCGGCACCGACGGCTACACCCCGCCCGAATGCTCCACGATGAAGACGAACGGGCTGTGCTCAGAACCCGACGGGCTCTGCGACAGCGGCATCAACCATCCGCTCAACTACTACCGCCGCAGATCGGGCAATGCCCGGAGATCCTGAGCGGCTCAGTCCCCTCCGGCGCGGCCGAGGTTCCTCCAGGTCACGACCGCCCGCTGCACCGCGGTGGCGTTGCCGACGACGGCGAAGTAGATCACCATCACCTCCATCCAGGTCACGCTCACCCCGCCGAACCCGATCTCAGGGTGCCCGAGCAGGACCATGGTCATCTGGATCAGCGGGAACAGGGTGCTCAGCACCACCCGGTCGGCGCGCCCCAGCAGTCCGGCGTAGAGGCGCGGGGCCCCCACCGCCTGCGCCTGCGTGCCCATGTAGGATGTCAGCAGCACCCCGACCAGCGCCAGCATGCCCAGGTAGGGGTCGCACCAGGCGCTGACCGCGACACCGCCAATCATGAAGACGTCGGCGTAGCGGTCGAAGACGTGGTCGAGGTAGTCGCCCTTGTCCGAGGCCTTGCCGGCGAGCTTGGCCACCTTGCCGTCCAATGCGTCGAGGTAGCCGGAGAGCAGCACCGTCGCCGCTCCCGCCGGCAGCAGCCACAGGTGCTCCGGGCTCAGGAACATCATCAGGCCGGCGATGAAGGCCGTGATCAGCCCCGCCCACGAGATCATGTTGGGGTTGACCCCGATCAGCCGCTCCGCCACCGGCGTCAGTGCGAAATCCACCGCGTTGCGCTTCTTGTCTAGAACCATGCTTCAGCCTCCTCCGTCCAGTCCGTGCCCCCCGGCGGGTGCGGGCTGCCGCCGCCGACGGCCTCTGCCGCCGCCGCAGCGACCGAGCCGGCATCGGCGTCGGTGCAGTCCAGCTCATGGACCGGCGCCCCGCTGCCGACCGCTTCGCAGAGGATGACGTCGAGGATCTCCGCCTGCACGTTCTCCCGCACCTTGCCCTCGTCGTAGCCGCGGGCCCTCAGCCGTTCGGCCAGGCGGTCCGGGCGGCAGCGCAGCACCACGACCGCCTCGCAATCGAGGAGATGCGACAGATGGCCCTCGGCGAAGACCGCCCGGTCGGCCGGGACGAGGTCGCGGACGGCTTCGGCCAGCGCCCCGGTGTCGACCTCGTAGGTGTCGCGTTCCGCGTCGTACCCCTCCCGGAGGCCGCGGTCGGCTATGACCGCGGCGAGGTCCAGCACCTCGTGCCCCCGGGCGCGCAGCGCGGCGGCGACCGCGGTCTTGCCCGTGCCGGGGGTGCCGGTGAGCGCGATCAGCGGCATGGCCGGATCCCGAACCGCTTCTCCGCCCGCTCCATGACCTGGGACCAGGTGGGGATGTTCTCCAGGGCTCCGACCTGCTCGACGATGAACGAGGAGACCGTCGCCGCGATCGACAGGGCGTCGAGCCGGCTGTAGCCGTAGTACAGACCCGCATAGTAGCCGGCCCGGTAGGCGTCGCCGGCCCCGGTCGCGTCCCGGAAGCCGTCGGGTGCGGCGGCGGGGATGTCGTACAGCCTGCCGTCGACCTTGGCCAGGCTGCCCCTGGTCCCCAGCGTGCGCACCACCGTCGGCAGGTTGACCGCCATGACGTCGCCGATGCCCAGCAGGCGCTCGATAACCTGCGCCTCGTAATCATTGCAGAAAAGGGCGTCGGACAGGTCCAGGGCCCGGGTCAGCTGAGCGGAGTCCCACATCTTGTAGATCTCCTGCGCCGGATCCAGCGCGATCGACGGGCCCTTGCCGGCCAGCTCCTCCATCAGGGAGATGTAGTAGTCAGGCTCCCCGGTGCAGAAGTGCACGTGCTCGGCCTGCGAGGCCGAGGCGATCAGCCTGCGGCCGGTCGCCGAGGCCTGCCCCATCGGGCCCTGGTAGAACACCACCTTCTGCTCCTTCTCGGCATTGTTGAGGATGATCGCCTGGGAGGTCTCGTATCCGGGCACCTTGATGAAATCGTCCATGTTCAGGCCGGACCCGCGCATGAACCCCTCGTAGGTGGGTGAGAAATCCTCGCCGACCATGGTGCAGATCGCCGTGGGGACCCCGAGGCGGGCGGCGGTTATCGCGATGTTGGTCCCGGTGCCGCCGAGCACCGTCTGCTTGTGGACCACGTCGACGGTCTCGTTGAGCTGCGGGAACCTGCCGACCGAGAGTATCTGATCGACCGTCACATGCCCGTAGACGGCTAGGAACGGCCTGTTCGACTCTGACATGGGTTTCGTATCCGACTGCTCCATTATAAACTAATCAGCGCCCGGCGGTTCCCGCCAGATCGGCGTACAGCGCGCCCAGGCGCTCGCCGACGGCTTCCATCGAATACTCCCGGACGGTGCGGCGCATGGCGTCGGTCAGCGAGTCCCCGCTGCCCATGGCGCGGAGCATGGCCGCGGCGCAGGCCTCCGGCGTGTCCTCGAAGAGGAAGCCGTTGACCCCGTCCTCGATCACCTCGAGGAAAGCCCGGCCCGCGGCGCAGGCGACGGGGGTGCCGCAGGCCATCGCCTCGACGACGGTCAGCCCCTGGGTCTCGAAACGGGAGGCGGAGACGAGCACGTCGGCCGCCGCGTAATAAAGCGGCAGTTCCTCATCGGGGACGAAGCCGGCGAAGACGACCCGGTCCTCCAGCCCCGCCTCCCGCACCTGCCGGCGGATGTCGTCGGCCGCCGGCCCTTTGCCGGCGATCAGCAGCCTGGTGTCGTCGGGCATGTGCCGCATGGCCTCGACCGCCCTGATGATGTTCTTCTCGTACGACATCCGGCCGACGTGGATGGCCACGCGGCAGCCGTCGAGCCCGTGCCGGCGGCGCACCTCCCCGCCGTCGAGCCCCTCGCGGAAGCGGCCGGTGTCGATGCCGATGGGGATCACCTCGGACCGCCTGATGCGCACCCCGTTGTCCTCGAAATCCCGCAGCGTCGACGGCGTCAGCGAGATGACGCACTGCGGTCGCTTCAGCAGATTGCGCAGGTAGATCCAGGCCAGCCGCTCCTGCAGCGGCAGGGGCAGGGGCAACGGCGAGTAGAACTCCATGGTGTCGACGACGTTGGTGACGTAGGTCAGCACCATCGGTATGCGCAGCGCCCGCGAGACGATGAGGCCCTTGAGCGCCATGAAGGCGATGCCGTAGACGTGGATGACGTCGACGTCCAGGGACTCCAGCACCCGCCGCTTGTCCGAGGGGAACAGCGGCAGGTAGTAGTCGGGATAGCTCCTGAACCGGGTGGCGGGGAAGTAGATGACCCCGTCCTCGCGATGCTCCTCCCCCGGATCGGGGGCGATGACGAACACGGTGTGCCCCGCCTCCTCCAGCGCCCGGCGCAGGGTGACCACCGCGGTCACCACGCCGTCCCGGGTGGGCAGGTAGCTGTCCGTCATCATCGCGATGCGCATTCAGGTCCCTTCCCGCCAGCTGCAGACGTAGCGCCTCTGCTCCTCGGACATCGCGTCGATGCCGATGCCCATCGAGGCCAGTTTGATGCCGGCGATGCGGTAGTCCATCTCGAGCGGGACCTCGTAGACCTCGTTGTCCATCGACGCGTGGTTGAGGACCATGTGCTCCAGCCCCAGCGCCTGGGTGGCGAAGCTGGTGTCCATCACCTCGGCGGGATGCCCCTGGCCCGCCACCAGGTTCATCAGGCGCCCCTCGCCGATCAGATAGAGGCGGCGGCCGTCGGCCATCATGTACTCCTCGACGTACTCGCGGACGCGGACGACCCCGGTCGCCAGCGCGGTCAGGTCCTCCTTGTTGATCTCGTTGTCGAAGTGGCCGGCGTTGCCGATGACGCAGCCGTCCTTCATCACCTCGTAATGCTCCCTCCTGAGGATGTCCTTGCAGCCGGTCACGGTGACGATGATGTCCGATTCGCGCACGGCCTGCAGCATCGGCATCACCCGGAAGCCGTCCATCCGCGCCTCCAGCGCCTTGATGGCGTCGACCTCGCAGACGATGACCTCCGCACCCAGGCCCTTGGCCCGCATCGCCACGCCCTTGCCGCACCAGCCGTAGCCGGCCACGGTCAGGGTCTTGCCGGCGACCACCAGGTTGGTGGCGTTCATCCAGCCGTCGAAGGTCGACTGACCGGTGCCGTAGCGGTTGTCGAAGAGGAACTTCATCCGCGCGTCGTTGACCGCCAGCACCGGGAATCCCAGCTCGCCGTCGGCCGCCATCGCCCGCAGGCGCACCACGCCGGTGGTGGTCTCCTCGTTGCCGCCCCTGATGCCGGGGAGCACGTCGCGGCGGTCGGTGTGCGCCATGGTGATCAGGTCGGCGCCGTCGTCGATGACGAAATCCGGACCGAGGTCCAGCACCCGGTTGAGGTTGGCGTAGTACTCCTCGTCGGTCTCGCCCTTCTTCGCATAGACCTCCATGCCGTGCTCCTCGCGGAGCGCCAGCACCACCGAGTCATCGGTCGACAGCGGGTTGCAGCTCGCCAGCCGCACCTCGGCGCCGGCGTTGGCCAGCGTCAGTGCGAGGATGCCGGTCTTGGCCTCGGTGTGCAGCGCCATGCCGACCTTCAGCCCGGCGAGCGGCCGCTCCTCCGCGAACCTCGCGTTTATCTCCTTCATCACCGGCATGTGCTCATAGGCCCAGCGGAGCCTGAGGCTCCCTTTCTCCAGCATCTCGTCCAAACAGAATCACCTCAATCGAGTCCGGCCGTCAGCGATTCACAGATCTGCCCGACGGCCCTCCTGCGGTTAGCATCGTTCGAGAACCCGGCGATGATGCGCCCGATCGCGTCCTCATCGCCCCTGAGCCGTTCAACGGCCTCCATGATCCCCTCCAGCGCGCGGGTCAGCTCGTCGGGCACCGAGACGGTGGCCAGACGCGATGTGCGCGACAGGGGGTTGAGGTCGACGGCGATGACCGCTTTACCCATGGCGACCAGCGCCTCGGCGCGGTCGCCGTCCTCGATGGGCACGAGGACCGCATCGCTGTCGAAGATTCCCTCGCGGGTGCAACGGGCGCGCTCGGAGGTCAGCCCCGGGATCGAAGCATCGGGATCGCGTCCGAGGACGTCCTCGGCCCCGTGCTCCTCGAGATGCGCGATGAGCGCCTCGACGCGTCCCGGACGGCGGTGGAACACGTTGACCTCCAGCCGCGCCGGCACCTCGCGCGCCAGGGCGATCAGGTTGCCGGGGTCCAGCGCCGCCGCGTTCCCGTTGGCGCAGATGACCGGGCGGCGTGCCCGCAGCAGGTATGCCGCAGCCGCCTCCTCGGCCGCCGCCGCGGCCGGGGTGGTCCGTTCCCCCATCAGGTAGTCGAAGGCCTCCCCGCGGCCGTGGGCGATCAGCCCGGTGCGGTCCACCAGACCCCGGTCGGTCAGTTCCGCCAGGCGCTCCCTGGCCATCAGCGAACGGTATCTGGGGTGGTTCTCCGGTATGCTCACATCCATGCGTAGGGACACAATTGATATAGATTTAATGTCCTCGGACGCGCTGATGCCCCGGTTGCGCATTGTGCTCGTAGGCTCCAAGTTCGAGGGCAACGTCGGCGCGGTCGCCAGGTCGATGGCCAATTTCGGTCTCGATGACCTGCGCCTCGTCGATCCCGTCTGCGCGATCGGCGACGAGGCCCGCAGCCGGGCCAAGCACGGCGGGTGCATCCTCGACCGCGCGGTGACCACGGACACCCTGGAGGAGGCCGTCGCCGACTGCTTCCTCGTCGCCGGCACCAGCGGCATCCTGGCCCTGGGCGACGGCAACTACACGAGGGTGCCCGTGCCCGCGGGGGAGTTCGCGCAGCACTGCCGCGGGTACGAGGGCGATGTGGCGCTGGTCTTCGGACGCGAGGACATCGGCCTCTACCAGGACGAGCTGAACCGCTGCGATGTGCTGATCACCGTGCCGACCGCTGACGAGCATCCGATCCTCAACCTCTCCCACGCGGCGACGCTGGTCATGTACGAGTTCTTCAAGGAGGGGTCGTCCACCCGGAGACCGGTGCCGGCCGACCGGGACGAGAAGGAGCGCATGTTCGATTTCTTCAACGACCTGCTGGCGGCGATCGACTACCCCGAGAACCGGCGCGGCAACACCGCGGTCATGTTCCGGCGGATGATGGGCCGGTCGGTGCCGACCAAATATGAGTACAACACGATCCTGGGCGTCTTCGGCGATGCCGCCAAGATCATCAGGAACGGCAAGCGATGGGGATGAACATCATCATCCCCGGTCCGGAGGAGCCGCGGCTGCGGACCACCTCCGGGTAGATGCCCGTGCGGTCGCAGACCTCGCGGGCGATGCGCCCGTGATCGCCAGACCCCGCGTGGATGACGATGCGCCCGTGGGCGGGATCGCCCGATGAATAGCCCTTCTCCAAAGCGGCGGCGACGGCATCGGGATCGGGGGACCCCGCGTAGGCCACGGTGTACACCTTCTCGGTGAACAGGCTGGAGAACGGTCCCTCCATCAGCTCGGCCAGCCGGCGGACCGCGTCGCGCATCAGTTCCGCGGTGCGGTCCAGCGCCTCGGACACGCCGACCGAGCCGCCGATGACGCCGGTCAGCCGGTCCATGTCGAAGACCACGGTGCGGTCGGCGGTGGCCGCGATGCGCCGCAGCTGCCTCCGGGCACGCCCGCGCCGGGAGGTCTCGAACGAGAACGGGATGCCGATGACCGCCAGCATCATCGTGTCCCCGGAACGGTCCAGCACCGCCTCCAGGACCCCCGATCCGGTGCCTCCGCCCAGGGTGGCGACGACCATCGCCGCCGGACGGCCGCCGACACGCATCAGGATATCATCGACACCGGAAGCGGCCAGCGCCCAGCCCAGATGCGGGTCGCCGCGGCAGTCGGGCCTGCCGCCGGAGTCGAGCGGCACGGTCGGATTCCCGCCGCATGCCGACAGATTGACGGTCACAGGCTCGACCAGGGCATCGGACACGAGGCCGGAGACCACCCTGCAGCCGCCTCCGCCGCAGCCGATCACCGGGACGGGTCTCATCTCTTCCCGTCCATACGTTCCTTGACGTAGGCGCTGACCGCCGTCCGGACCGCGGAGTCCAGGTCGCTGCCGTCGTCATCCCGGTCTGAGAAACAATCGGGATCGAGATCGTCGAGCCCGGAGCCCTCCAGCACCGCGGCGATCTCCTCGACGGTGAACCGCCGGGCGATGAACTCCTCGACGGCTTTCAGCATCACCTCGGAAAGATTCGGGAACTCACCTGACTTGACCAGCGTCTCAAGCACCTCGACGGTGGCCGAGGTCAGCCTGACTATGACCTTTTCAGATGCCATGTGAACGGTCCGAGAAGTGAATCAGGATAAAAATAGGTTGTGTAAGAGGTTTGTCTTGTCTTGACCAACTGTCTGCTCATCCGAACAGTGCGCTGAGACCTGCTGCTGCCTCTTCCTCGCTGACGGCCTCTTCCTCAGGCTCTTCGTCGGCGGCGGCGGCCGCTGCGGGTGCATCGGCTGCGGGCGCGGCTGCGGCGGGCGCGGCTGCGAAGGAGGCGCTGGCTATCGCCTCCTCGATGTTGACGCCGTCGAGGGAGGCGATCAACGCCTTCACCTTGGCCGCATCAACGTCGACGCCTGCTGCCGCGAGGACTGCTGTCACAGATTCCTCTGCGATCTCTTTGCCTGCAGAGTAAAGCACCATTGCGCTGTAAATGTACTCCATTTATCTCATCTCCTTTGTTTATCCGAACAATGCGCTCAGGCCAGCGGCGGCTTCCTCCTCGCTGACCTCCTCCTCCTCTTCCGGCTCCTCCGCGGCCGCGGGTGCGGCCTCGGCCGGCGCGACCGCGGCAACGGCAGCGGCGGACGTGAGTCTCGCCGCTATCGAATCGTCGGTGTAACCGGACGCGGATGCTATCGACAGCATCTGCACGTCTGCCTTCGCGAGCAGGATCTCGATGTTCTCCTTGGTCGGTATCGCGGCCGTCACCGAGAGGCCGATGGCCTCCCTGTACGCCTTCGCGATGAGCGCCGGTACCGTCTCCTTCGTGGGGAACACGATTCCGATTGCCAGTGCGCGGGCGTTGTGCACGGCCGTAGCGAACATTGTCTCATAGTGACCCTCGGGGATGTCCAGGACGTCCCTGCTGTACACCACCCCGTCATCGTATGCGACCCTGAGGTCCATTCCGACTACCATGGGCAGGATGTCCAGCTTGGGGAGCATCGCCGCGATCTCGGCGGAGATGGACTCCCCCTCCTTCACGAGCGTGGTCTCCTTGCGAATCACTATCTTCCCCGCCTCAATAGCGGCGGGAAGGCCTATCTTCTGGAACTCGCCGATGATCGGTCCGGGTCCGAAGGCGGTGGGCCCCTTGGGCACCTTGATGTCGAACGGCGCGGTCTCCCCGGCCTTGGCGGCCGCGGGTGTCATCGTCTTCTTCAACCTCTTGAAGAGCTTGAACGGATCGATGTCCGTCGTGACGATCGCGCACTGTCCGTGCACCCCTTCCTTCAACCCCTCCAATCCGGGCCGCTCCGCCGACGCCTCGTCGATGGCCAGGAACATGAGTTTGTTCTTCGCCATCACGACTCTGACGTCTTCACGGAGACCCGCCCTCATGGACTGGATCTGGGGTCCGGGGATGCCGTGGAGGTCGATCACTGCGACCACCTGGCTCCCGGTCATGTCCTGGACCAGTTCCCTGACGAGTTCCTTCTTCCAAGTTGCGACGTGTGCCATCTTAGACCTCCTCAAAGCAACCTCTCAGACGGGCCCATGGAGGTCTTGACGTACGCGGAGCGTATGTTCGCGTCACCCTTCTCAAGGTGGTGCGAGACACGTTTGATGATCGTCTCGATGTTATCGGCGATCGCCTCCGCATCCATATCGACTGTTCCCACGGGCACGTGGAAGGTCTTCCTGTCTCTAGTCCTGACGGTCACAGAGCGGCGCAGGCCCTCGATCATCTGCGCCGGATCGGTTCCGGGCGGGATGGGCTTGGGCATCTTGCCGCGGGGTCCGAGGACGGTACCGAGCCGCTTCCCCACCTGGGCCATCAACGGCGCCTCGGCGATGAAGTAGTCGGTGCTGTTCGCGATCCCCTTTGCCTGCTTCCTGTCATCCGCGATCGCCTCCAATTCCTCGGTGGTGATGACGCGGTCGGCAACGTCCTTGGCTTTCAAGGCTAATTCGCCACCACCAATCACGCAGATCTTGACCGCCTTCCCCCGTCCGTTGGGCAGGAGGATATCCTCCTGGATACGGTTCTTGGGGATGGAGAGGTCGACATCCTTGAGATTGATGGCCAACTCAACCGTCTCTGTGAAATTGCGCTTCTTTGCACTCTCAAGTGCCTTCTGCACGGCTGTTACGGTTGGTTTTTCTGCCAATACAATTCCTCCTCGTAGTGCGAACGAGTCCGACGGGACTCTCCTACAAGCGTAGATAGGTTAAAAATGGGTAGTATATAAATCTTAAGCAACAACGGGTGCCGGGACTCCGGTGATAGAACAGTATAAGAACACCACAAGTGTGTGGGTATGCTGCGATAACCATGCACGGGGGCAGGACCAACCGGTTAATGATGGCGAGCGTCGCCCTTACGGCAACATGCGCGGCCGTCGGAGCCTTCATCGGGGATCTCACCTGGACATTCACCTCGATCTTCGGCATCATCGTGCTGATCATGCCGTACGGGTTCACCCGGGACCGAGCAGCCGGATTCACTTCGAAGATACTGCTGCCGCTGCCCTTCGTGCTGGCGGCCTTCATCGTCCTGGCATCGGTCACGGAGGGGAGGATGGGGCTGTTCCGGGACCTGTGGCCGGTGTCGATCGCCCTCCAGGCCTGGGCGCTGATGATCTACGGCTACGCCGCCTTCATCATAGTCGACAACCACTGCCGCAGCACCCTGTCCCGGAGGTGGATGCTGCTGTTCTCCCTGGTCACCGCCAACGCCTTCATGGCGTTGTACGCATTCTACATCTTCGCGATGATGATCGCGGCCGGCGTGCCGGTCTATGACGACTACACCGTCGCATCCGACATCGCCCTGAACAACTGGAACCTGATGGCGCAGATGACCATCACCCTGTTCTTCACCGTTTTCTACGGGATCCTGCTCAGACGGCATCTGCGCGGCATCCCCAAGAAGGTGCTGACCTCGTATCACGGAGGTGCCTGATCTGTCGCGCTTCCTCGTCCAGGGCGCGATCTGCCTCACCGCATCGGCGATCCTGACCGTCATGACAGGCGACTCGGCGATGCACACCGACCGAATGAACTACGAGATCGCCACCGGCCTGTTCTGCGCGATATTCTGCCTGGCGCCCATCGTACTCTGGCGACTGAAACTGGTCACCCTGCCCGCCCCGCTGGTGCTGGCGGCGATGATCTCGGTCTTCTTCCACGCCTACGGCGTCCTGCTGATGAGATACGACCTGGTCCGCACCTGGGACACCTTCACCCATACCACCTCGTCGACGGTGGTCTCCCTCTGCGCATTCTACGCCCTGCTCTGCATCGATCGGTTCGATGAGAGCATGAAGACCAGTCCGAGGATGATCGCGATCTACATCGCCCTGATCGCGTTGACCTTCAGCGTCATATGGGAGGTGTTCGAGCTGTTCGCCGACAATATCTGGTCCCTGCATATGCAGTACAGCCCCTGGGACACCATCCGGGACTTCGCCTGCGACGGCCTCGGCGCGTTGATCGCCATAAGTTACTCGGCCTACTTCTTCAGACGCCGTGATGCCGACAAACTGATCGAAGACCTCGACCTGCATCCGGCCCTGATCCAGTACCTGGAAACCCATTCCCGTTCGTGAGCGCCGGCGGAACGTGTCCGCCGCACTCGATGGTGTGAGAAGCCGGGAGAACGGCCCGGGACCGTCGTAGGGTTTACCGGGGGCATGGCCCCCGGAAGGCTCAGGCCGCGAACTGCTCCGCGTACGCCCCCGACTTCACGTCGGCCTGGAAGACGCGGGGATCCTTGCCGTCGACGGTGATCCCCATCGACAGGCAGGTGCCGGCGACCTCGCAGACGCGTGTCGGGAGGTCGCTCCCGAGCAGGTCGTCCTGCTTCATGTCCGCGACCTTGATCGCCTGCTCGAGGCTCATATCGGCCGCCTTGATCGTGCCCGGAGCGGTCGAACCGCTCGCGATCCCCAGTTCGGATTTGATCAACGCCGACATCGGCGGCGTCCCCACTTTGATGTCGAAGGTCTTGTCGTCGTTAATCAGGACCTTGATCGGGACCTTCATCCCTTCGAACGCCTTCGTCTTCTCGTTGATCTTCTCTATGACCTGGGGTATGTTCACGCCCTTGGGTCCGAGTGCGGGCCCCAGGGGCGGACCGGCGGAGGCCCTGCCTCCGTCAACCAATGCCTCAACAGTATCTACCATTGCCAATCATCTCTCCTTTTCAAGTACTCTAACGCTGTCACCTTTGACGGTGACCGGGATCGGGACCATCGCCTCGACCAGCTCGACGGTGATCTCCTCTTTGTTGTGGTCGATCATCTGGACCCTGGCGATCTCCCCTTTGAACGGTCCGTTGATCAGCTCGACGATGTCGCCTTCGACGATGCCGATGACGGCGGAGACCGGCACCAGGTAATGGCTGATCTCATCGAGGCTGGTCTCGCCGTCGACGAATGCGCGTGCACGCCTGATATCGCGCGACTTCTCGCGGACGCGGTCGGTGTTCATGCCTTCGACGAAGATGTACCCCCGCAGGCCGACCGGCGAGAGGATAGCGTAGATGTCCTCCCCGGTGCCCGCCTTGGAGACCAGGCTGTCGGTGACGCTCCGCTCCTGGTCCATCTGCGTCTTGAGGACCATGATGGACTGCCTGGCGACCGCTCTGAATGTTATCGAGCTGTGCCCGTGGCTGACGGTGACGACGACCTCGTCGCCGTACCTCGCCCCCTTGGGGCAGGTGACCTCGAGCCGCAGCAGCTTGGCCTTCGAGCCGGGGAGGTCGATCTCGACCTCGTCGGTATGGTAGCAGTTGCACCAGAGCTCGGAGCCGGTCGCGTCGTTGAGCGTGATGTCCCATTCGGGGGCGGCCTCCGGGTCGGGTCCTGTGACGACCTCGAAACGGAGGGTCGCGTCCGGGGCGCCGGCATCCAGCTGGAACGCCAGAGAGACCTTGCCGCCGGCGCTAACGTCATGCGGCGCATCGAGGGCGGCTTCGGTTGAGAAATCTGATCCTGTGATCGACATCTGCATCACATCCGCTTCAGAAATACCCGGGGAGGTGGACCATCAGCCAGAAGATCGCGAAACCGACCGCACCGAGGATGATGATGCCCAGTGCGGCGATGTAGCTCGTCTTCCTGTACTCATCCGCGGTGGGGGTGCGGGCCATCTTCATTATCCTCCCGTATTTCCCCCTGCCCAAGGTGCCGGCCTTGGACTCGATGGCGTCCTGGATCCCCTCTGCCTTGCTGTTGATGTCCATTTCTCTTCGTCCCCCGTATCCTGCGCATGCATGCATGAACACGGTTTTCACTCTTTCGTTATCACTGAGAATAAGCAAAAGAACAATTGACCCTAAAAAGGACGCTTATTATAAATCTTACGGTCGATGGTGCCGTCGGCGGCAGGAGGCGGGAGCCGCCTCCTGCGCGCTCACGGGGGTCGCCCGTGCGGCGTTCGGGCCCGTTGACGGCCCGGACCGTGCCCACGGTCGGCCCGGCCCGGCAGGTCCCGAGGACACCATTATATATGAGGTATAAATACTGAAGAATAATCTGCACAGAGGTGTTTGCTATGGAAGAGGAGATATTGTGCAACATTGAATTCGTGAAGTCGAACAACGATGTCGTTGCAAGGGTCCAGAGCGATCTGGGCGGTCCGCGGGAGTACAAGGCCACCAGCTTCGAAGAGGTCTTGGAGCAGCTCGTCAGCGATCTGCAGGAAGAATTCGAATCCATCTGAGCCAGGAGGTTTATTGCATGTCTGATAAAGTCAAACAGGTGATTGGCGCCCTGGATATGCTCGCGGATGACACATCCGTGCCCCGGAACATCCGGAGGGGGGCCAACGACGCGAAGGGCAAGCTCTCGGGCAACGAACCCATCGATGTGCGAGCCATGGGTGCGATGTCCATCCTGGACGATCTCGCCAACGACCCCAACATCCCGATGCACGGGCGGACCCTGATATACAGCATCATGAGCCAGTTGGAGATCATCAGCCAGTCCGGATGATGCGGATGCGCGGGTGCCTCCGGTCGCGATTATACCGGGCGGCTGCCATCCGGCCCCCGCGCCGCAACCGTGTCACCGCACCTTGCACCACATGGTGAAGATGCGCCCGGGGCCCTCCCGGCGATTCACTCCCATTCTATGGTCGCCGGCGGTTTGTCGGTCAGGTCGTAGACGACGCGGTTGACATGTTCACCGAGTTCGGAGGTTATGCGCAGGGACATCATCTCCAGCACCTCCAGCGGTATGCGGGCGTGCCTGGCGGCCATGCCGTCATCCGATGCCACTGCTCTGATCGCCACGGTGCGGCCGTAGGTGCGGCTGCCGTCGCGGACCCCCACCGAGCGGGCGGGGAGCAGGACGGCGAAGTACTGCCAGGGCCGTGCCATCATCCCGGCGGCCGATGCTTTCTTGACCTCCTCCTCGACGATCGCGCAGGCCTCGCGCACGATGGCAATGCCCTCTTCGGTCACCTCGCCCAGGCACCTCACCGACAGCGCAGGTCCGGGGAACGGTTGACGCTCGGACGAGCGGATGCCGATCAGCCTGGCGATCTGGCGCACCTCGCTCTTGTACAGATCGCGGAGAGGCTCCACCAGGACCATGTGCATATCCTCCGGCAGGCCGCCCACGTTGTGATGCGATTTGACAACCTTGCCGGTGCCGACACCGGATTCGACCCAATCGGGGGCGATGGTGCCCTGCACGAGGAAATCCGCCCCGAACTCCTTGGCCTCGCGCTCGAATATCCTGATGAAGCGCTCGCCGATGACTTTGCGTTTCTCCTCGGGATCGATGATGCCCTTCAGAGCCGAGAGGAACTCGTCCTTCGCATCCACCACCCTGTGGCTGATGCCCATCTCCTCCATCAGGCAGACGACCTCCGCCGTCTCCCCCTTGCGCATCATGCCGTTGTCCACGTAGATCGCCAGCAGCCGGTTGCCGACCGCCCGGTGGGCGAGGGCGGCGGCGACCATGCTGTCGACCCCTCCTGAGCAGGCGATGATCGCCTTGCTGCAGACCTCGTTCTTGATCCCCTTGACCGCTTCCTCAACGAACCTCTCAGCATCGAACATCTGAATTCACCCTCTCGGAGTCCTCCTCCACCTTGGCCGCCATCTCCGCCCGATAGGCGAGCAGGGCGTCGGCGACCGCATCGTCACCCATCGCGAGCATCGCGGCCGCCAGCAGCGCCGCGTTGTCGCCGCGGTCGAGGCCGACGGCGGCGACCGGGATGCCGGGGGGCATCTGCACCACCGACAGCAACGCATCCAGACCGAGCGTGCCGCTGACCGGTACTCCGATGACCGGACGGTGGGTATGCGAGGCCACGACGCCGGGCAGGGCCGCAGACAGCCCGGCGATGGCGATGAACACATCTGCATCGCTCCCGGACACCGTCTCCTCCACCCGCTTCGGCGTGCGGTGCGCTGATGCGACGACCAGTTCGTGGCTGATGCCGAGTCTGTTCAGAATCCGCGCGGCCTTCTCCGCTACGGGGAGGTCGCTCCCGCTGCCCATGATGATTGTGACCGTCGGCATCGGCTGAGTTAGAGCCTCGGAGAATAAATAATCGACGCCCAGATAGGATGAATCGGGGTCGCGGACGCGACCCGGTTTAAAGGGGGGAGGGCCCCCCCTGGTTGATCAGCTCTTGAGCACGACCACGAGGAATATTCCCACCGCGATCAGCGCGCCGATCAGAACGGCGACGAGATCGATGATCGCACTGTACATCGTGTCCCAGACCGCCACGTCGCAGAAAGGTGTGATGTCGCTCCATATCGTGAGGTAAGCCCAAATGAGACCGGCTGCGAGACCGGCTGCGAAGATGAGCCCTCCGTATACCCTGTTCTTGCCGGCACCGAAATATGCCGAGAAGATACCTGCGATCATCATCACTATGCTGAACACGAAGATGATAATCGTGAGGAAACTCCAGATGTCCATTGTTTTTTGCCTCCGTAATTAATGCATTCCCGGGGAATGATGACTGGCACAGGGATAGATTCGACTGTTATTAAACCTTGGTGCCTGTACAGGACACTGGGAAACAGCCTCCCGGCAGAAACCGCAGGCTGGCGCGGCCGGCGCCGGGTATCGGACATATGATGCGCCGCGGTGGGATGGATACAATGTCCATATCTGGGGCCCGTCCCGGGGACGTTGTGAGAAATATGATATATCAAAAGATGGGTATTCTTAAAGATATCCAAAATATTTAAATACTATACCTCAATAGTGCAGCATATATCGTAAACCACTCTTTGAGGTCGGATATGGAGCCATTGGGAATCATAGATGAGATAACCGCCGAAGGCGACGCCGTGGTCAGGAGCCGCAGCCTCCCCGAGAACGGCGCCCGCGTGCTCGATGCCGACGGCAGGAGGGTGGGGACTGTCAGACGCATCTTCGGACCGGTCGACGAGCCTTATGTGACCGTCGTGATGGAGCAGGGGCGGGCCGATCGGAGCCTGAAGGGTGCGACACTATACTTCACTGGAGGGGTCAGAGATGGCAAAGACAAAAGAAGAAACCGATGAGATTGAATCCTGTCCTGAATGCGGGAGCCGCCACCTTGTACGCGATTACGAACGGGGAGAACTGCTCTGCGAGGACTGCGGGCTCGTGCTCGACGATCAGTTCATCGACCAAGGCCCGGAGTGGCGGGCCTTCGATGTCGAGCAGGGCGAGAAGCGGGCGCGCACCGGCGCGCCGATGACCTATACCATCCATGACAAGGGGTTGTCGACCGAGATCTCCTGGAAGAACAAGGACAGTTACGGCAAGAGCATCCCCACGCGCAACCGCGCCCAGTTGTACCGGCTCAGGAAATGGCAGCGCCGCATCCGTGTGTCCAATGCCACCGAGAGGAACCTGGCCTTCGCATTGTCCGAACTGGACCGGATGGCCTCCTCGATGGGTCTGCCCCGCAACGTGAGGGAGACCGCGGCGATGATCTACCGCAAGGCGGTCAATAAGAACCTCATCAGGGGCAGATCGATCGAGGGCGTGGTGGCAGCCTCGCTCTACGCCGCCTGCCGCCAGTGCGGCGTCCCGAGGACCTTGGATGAGGTCGCGGGCTCCAGCCGTGTGGGGAGGAAGGAGATCGGCCGCACCTACCGTTTCATGACGCGCGAGCTCAAGCTCAAGCTGATGCCGACCAAGCCTCAGGACTACGTCCAGCGCTTCTGCTCCGAGCTCAAGCTCAGCGGCGAGGTCCAGAGCAAGGCGGCGGAGATCCTCAAGGACGCCTCCGACAAGGAGCTGACCTCCGGCCGCGGACCCACGGGTGTGGCCGCGGCGGCGATCTACATCTCGTCGATCCTGTGCAACGAGCGCAGGACGCAGCGCGAGGTGGCCGACGTCGCCGGTGTGACCGAGGTCACGATCCGCAACCGCTACAAGGAGCTCACCGACAAGCTCGGCATCGAGATCCAGCTCTGACCCGACCGGCGATCGTGCCGGCTGCTCAGGGCCGGAACCAGCGGAACTCCAGGAACTCGGTGCTGTCACTGATGCGGCAGAAGAGGATCTCCTTCTTCACACCGCCGGACAGCCTCACCGTCCGGGAGATCTCCGGCCACATCGTCACCTCGGACGCCGGCACGGCGTGGACCAGGTAACGGGCGTGGCAGCTGTCGGGCGACCCCTCGTAGACGCGGAAATGGGTGCCGTACTTGAAACCGGTCTTGACCACCAGGCCGCGCCCGCGCAGGGCGGAGAACGCCTTCAACCGCAGATCGAACTCATCCTGGGTCTCACGTCCGGCGCGGATCAGGTCGCGGTGCGGCAGCATATCGCCTCCGGTCGAGCGGATACGCAGCAGACCGGCGGCGGCCAGGTGGCTGCTCTCGATCAGAGACAACTGCAGCATCCCCTCCAATGATTTCCCGTAGAAGCCGCCGGCGCGGAGCACCTCGGCCTGCTCGGGATCGGGGATCAGCACCCGGCTGCCCAGCAGGACGCCGTCGACTGCGCGAGCCGGCTCCTCGGGCACCCCGCCGCGCGGGTCCTTGCCCGACATCCGGTAGTAGGTGACATCCCCCTCCTCGTCGACCACACCGTAGAGCAGCTGCCGTCCGCGGTCGCCGGAACGGGAGATCTCCTCGGAGAAGGTGGTGAAATCGACCGCGGTGCGTTCGAACACCGCCCGCACCATGTACTCGGGCCGGGAATTGCTCATGTTCGATCCGCGGGGGTACACGGCGAGGTCGAAGGTGCCGGATTCGGGTTTGACCACGAAGCCGCGCTGACGCAGGTCGCGGTAGACCAGGTAGCTCACGTCGAACCCCTCCGAGACGGCCGAGGCATGCACGAGCATGTCCTCGAGCCGGAGCGGCACGCCGTCGCGGAGGACCTCCAGCCGCCGGCACTCCAGGAGGAAGGCGGCCTCGATGAGGTCGAGGTCGGAACCTCCGCCCTTGAGCGGGTAGCCGAAATTCCCCTTGTTGTAGAGCTGGTTGCCCTCGCTCTGGTCCGCCACCCTGACCCTGTCGTCGATCAACTCGCCCGGCATATGGCCGGGACTACGCGACTAGGCGTATATGGATTGTTCTACAGGGATGGCGGGGTCAACGCCCGCGGCCTCGCAGCCGGGGCGGCCCGCCACTCACTGAGGAGCGACGGACGACGGCAGCGTGCCGTCGAGGTACTTCTCGTAGCCGTAGAGGTCGAGCAGACCGTGCCCCGAGAGGCCGAAGACGATGGTCTTCTCCTCGTTGCGCTCCTTGCATTCCAGGGCCACGTCCACGGCCGCTTTCAGCGCATGGCAGGACTCGGGTGCGGGGATGATCCCCTCGGTCCGCGCCATCAGCACCCCGGCTTCGAACGTCTCGGTCTGGTCATAGGACCTGGCCGAGATCAGCCCGGTGTCGTAGGCGGCCGAGACCAGCGGGGCCATGCCGTGGTAGCGGAGGCCTCCCGCGTGGATCGAGCTGGGCACGAACTCGCTGCCGAGCGTGTACATCATCAGCAGCGGGGTGAAACCCGCCGTGTCGCCGAAATCGTAACGGAACTCCCCCTGGGTCAGCGACGGGGCCGCATCGGGCTCGACCGCGATGAACTGGGTCTCCTCGAAGCCCCTGCCCCTGATGCGCTCCCCGAGCATCGGGAAGGTCAGACCGGCGAAGTTGGAGCCGCCGCCGACGCAGGCGATGACGTAGTCGGGCTCGGCCTCGGCGATCTCCAGCTGCTTCATCGTCTCCAGGCCGATGACCGACTGGTGCAGCATGACGTGGTTGAGCACGCTCCCGAGGGAGTAGCAGGTGTTGTCATCGGCGGCGGCCACCTCGCAGGCCTCGGAGATCGCGATGCCGAGCGAACCGGAGGTCTCCGGATGCTCTCTGAGCACGCGACGGCCGAACTCGGTCACCGGGCTGGGCGAGGCGTGGATCGTCGCACCGTAGGTGTTGATGATCGTCTTGCGCAGCGGTTTGGCCATGTAACTGCCCTTGACCATGAACACCGTGGTGTCGATGTCGAAGAGGTTCGACACCATCGCCAGCGCCGTGCCCCACTGCCCCGCGCCGGTCTCGGTGGTCAGGGTGTGGACCCCGGCCTCGGCGTTGTAATAGGCCTGCGCGAGCGCGGTGTTGCCCTTGTGGCTGCCCAGCGGGCTCATGTCCTCGCGTTTGAAGTATATCTTGGCCGGCGTCTTGAGCTGGCGCTCGAGCCGGTAGGCCCGCTGGAGCGGGGCGGGGCGGTTGAGATAGACCAGCCCTTCCCTGACCTCGTCGGGGATGTCGATGTAGCGTTCGGTCGAACCCTCCTGCTGTATGATCGCCTTGCAGAAGATCGGTTCGAAATCCTCGGGTTTCGCGATCTCCCGGGTGCCGGGGTTCAGCGGCGGTTTCAGCTCGCCGATGTCCGCTGCCAGATTGTACCAGCGTTTCGGTATCTCCTCTGGCGACAGATCAATCCTGTGATCCCTTGGTATTGCCATGGAATGCGTTAAACAGGCGGGGTATATAAATTTTTATGCATTGTTGTACAATATTATGCATTACAATCACCCAAATAACAATCTTTATATACAACAACTACTATACAACTCATGGTTGTAAACTAAACAAGAAGTGATTCAGCATGGTTGAACTTGACACGCTCCTGTCGACAATCGAGAACCCCATGCGCCGACGCATACTCAGGGCGCTGGTCAAAGAACCGCATTACCCCCTGCAGCTCTCGAAGGAGCTGGGCGTCAGCCAGCAGGCGGTGGTGAAGAACCTGGAGGTGCTGGAGCGCAACGGGCTGGTGAGCAGCTGCCGTCAGAGCAGCAGCATCGGCCCCGACCGCATACTCTACCGCCCCTGCCGGAGGTTCTCCATCACCATCGATCTGTACGACGGGATGTTCGAGACCCGGATGACGGGTTTCGACGAGATGGAGACGGGCGAGGGTGCGGAGGAGCCGGCGGCGGAACCGCCGGCGGAGTTCGGGAGCATCATGGAGATGCTGTCGGAGCTCGACGATGAACTGGAGGAGATCGGGAAAGAGAGAATGAAGGTGATCAGGAAACGCAGCAGGCTGGTCCGGGGATTCCTGGACGATGTCAGCGACATCGTCCCGGGATACGCGCACCGCGACCTGCTCTACGAGATGATGAACAACCCGAGGATGGACCTGTCGTCGCTGTCGGAGGAGATGGACGCCAACGCGGCGAACATCAACCGCATGGTCGACGACATAAAGGTACTGTTGGAGACGAGGTGATAGGATATGGATAACGACAAGGCTATCAAGGTCGCGGAGCTGCGACCGGGCGAGACGGGCAAAGGCATCTGCCGGCTGGATCCGGAACTGATGGATATACTCGACATCAAAGTAGGCGACATCGTCCAGATCGAGGGCGACCGCCGCACGGTGGCCAAGGTGCTGCGCGGCAGCGCCGAGGATGCGAACCGCGGCATCATCCGCATCGACGGGTCCACCCGGCGCAACGCCGGCGTGTCCCTCGACGAGCGGGTATCGATCAGGAAGGTCGCCGTCAAGAACGCGGAGAGGATCATCTTCTCCCCCACCGAGGAGCTGCGGCTGCGCGGCGGGGAGGAGTACCTGGGCCAGGTGATGGAGGGGCGCGCCTTCGCCAAGGGCGATGTGATCACGCTCAACGTCATGGGCAACAAGATCGACCTGATCATAACCTCGTTCACGCCGTCGGCCGACGCCGTGATGATGACCGCGGCGACCGAGGTCAAGGTCTCCGAGAAACCGGTGAAGGAATCCAGCATGGAGATCCCCCAGGTCTCGTACGACGACATCGGCGGACTGCGCGACGAGGTCGGCAAGATCAGGGAGATGATCGAGCTGCCGCTGAAGCACCCCGAGCTGTTCAAGCGGCTGGGGGTCGAGGCCCCCAAGGGCGTGCTGCTGCACGGACCACCCGGCACCGGCAAGACGATGCTGGCCAAGGCGGTGGCCGGCGAGACCAGCAGCAACTTCATCTCGATCGGCGGACCGGAGATCGTCAGCAAGTTCTACGGTGAATCCGAGGGCAAGCTGAGGGAGATCTTCCAGGAGGCCGAGGAGAACGCACCCAGCATCATCTTCATCGATGAGATCGACTCGATCGCGCCGAAGCGCGACGAGGTGACCGGGGAGAGCGAGCGGCGCATCGTGGCGCAGATGCTGTCCCTGATGGACGGCCTCGAGTCGCGCGGCAAGGTCGTGGTCATCGGGGCCACCAACCGGCCCAACTCGCTCGACGAGGCGCTGCGGCGGCCGGGGAGGTTCGACCGCGAGATCGAGATCGGCATCCCCGACCGCGACGGCCGCATGGAGATCCTGGAGATCCACACCAAGGGCATGCCGCTGGCCGAAGACGTCGACCTGAGCCGTCTGGCCGACCGCACCCACGGTTACGTCGGCGCCGACCTCTCGGCGCTCTGCAAGGAGGCGGCGATGGCCGCGCTGCGGCGGGTGCTGCCGATCATCGACCTGGAGGCCGAGGAGATCCCCGTGGAGGTGCTGAACCAGATCAGAGTCACCAGGGACGACTTCCTCTCCGCCTTCAAGGAGATGCAGCCCTCGGCGATGCGCGAGGTCCTCATCGAGAAGCCCAACATCAAGTGGGAGGACATCGGTGCGCTGGAGGAGGCCAAGCAGGAGCTCAAGGAGGCGGTCGAATGGCCGTTGAAGTACAGCAAGGTGTTCGAGCACATGGACGCCAAGCCGCCGAAGGGCATCCTGCTCTACGGGCCGCCCGGCACCGGCAAGACGATGCTGGCCAAGGCGGTCGCCACCGAGTCGGAGGCCAACTTCATCTCGGTCAAGGGCCCGGAGTTCCTCAACAAGTGGGTCGGCGAGTCCGAGAAGGCGGTGAGGGAGACCTTCCGGAAGGCCAGGCAGGCATCGCCCTGCGTGATCTTCATCGATGAGATCGACTCGATCGCCCCGGAGCGCGGCAACAGCTGCGACAGCAACGTCACCGAACGTGTGATCTCGCAGATGCTGACCGAGATGGACGGCCTCGAATCGATGAACGACGTGGTGGTCATCGCGGCCACCAACCGCCCCGACATCATGGACCCCGCGCTGCTGCGGCCGGGGAGGTTCGACAAGAGCGTGCTGGTCGGGCTTCCGGACAAGGACTCCCGCGAGCTGATATTCGGCATCCACACCAAGGGCAAGCCGCTGGCCGACGACGTCGACCTGGCTGCGCTGGCCGAAGCCACCGAGGGCTGCACCGGCGCCGACATCTCGGCCATCTGCAACGAGGCGGTGATGACGGCGGTGAGGCGCCTGGTCGAGGGCGGCGAGGTGCCCTCCCAGAAGGAGCTCGATGTCGCCAAGGTGTCCAAGGAGGACTTCGACCTCGCGGTGGGGAAGTTCGGCCCGGCGGTGGCCGAGGCCCTCCGCGGCTACGGTGCGGGGAGCAGATGATGGATACAGGAACGGAGGTGAGATGAATGAACGGAGACGACATATGGGATGATTTCTTCGGCGAGAACTTCAAAGCGCTGAACCGGAGGATCGAGAGGATGTTCGCGGACCTCGGTGAGTTCCGCGGACCGGATGTGAAGACGTACGGGTACACGATGTACCAGGGGCCCGACGGGGTGCCGCACTACCACGAGTTCGGCGACGTCGAGGGCCGGCGTGCACTGGAGCCCGGCGTCTCCGAGCCGTTCAGCGACGTCGAGGTCGACGGGGACACGGTCCGGGCCACCATCGAGATACCCGGGACGAGCAAGGAGGACATCGCGCTGAGTTGCACCGAGAAGACGCTCTCGGTCGAGGCGGAGACCGCCAGGAGACGGTTCAGCAAGACACTGGCCCTGCCCCGCAACATCAAGACGGGATCGGCACGCGCCACCTATAACAACGGGATCCTCGAGGTGATCTTCGACATCGCCGACCTGGAGGAGGAACAGCAGCGGATCGAGATAGGATGAACCGCGGACGGGGGCGCCCTCCCCGGTAAACCCTTTAGGCATCCGCGTATCGAACGCGGATGCCGCCCATCGGGCATACTTATATAGAAGGGCAAGCGTTTTATAAATGCATGAGCAGGGGGGAGTTGATCAACACCGCCAGGGCTATCCTGACCAAAGCAGGATTCGATGTCTCCTCGGTGCTCAATCTGCGCGGCATCTGTTTCGACATCGTCGGCAGACGCGGCGATGAATTGCTGATCATCAAGGTGCTGACCAACATCGATGCGTTCTCCCGGGGCAACGCGGAGGAGATGAAGGTCCTCGCCGACGCCCTCATCGCCACCCCGCTGCTCATCGGCGACAACTCCAGCTCGGGACCGCTGGAGGAGGGCATCGTCTACTCCAGGTTCAAGATACCCATCATCTCCAACGCCACCCTCGCCGAACATCTGCTCGAGGAGGTGCCGCCGTTCATCTTCGCCGCCCCGGGCGGCTTCTACGTCCGCATCTCCGGCGATGTGCTGAGGGAACTGCGGGAAGGCGGGATCAGCCTGGGCACGTTGGCCGAGTCCGCCGGCGTATCGCGGCGCACCATCCAGATGTACGAAGCAGGCATGGGTGCGATGATCGATGCCGCGCTCAGGCTCGAGGAGTTCCTCAACATCCCGTTGATAGAGCCGATCAACCCCTTCGAATACAAGCCGGATCCCGAGAAGGAGGATTGCAGGCCGCCGGCCGGATTCGACTCGCAGCCGCTGAACCATATGGCCGGGATCGGTTTCAACATCTCACCGGTGGTCAAGAGCCCCTTCGAGGCGGTGAGCCATAATCCGAAGATCGCCATCCTCACCGGCATCGGCTCGGATGACGGCAAAGTGGTGCAGAAGGCGTTGATCGCAGCCGAGCTGTCGCGGATCGTCGGCCGGCACTCGCTGCTGATCGTCGAGAAGAAGCCGTCGGCCGGCGATATCGATGCGACGGTGATCATCTCCGAAGAGGAGCTGAACCGCATCGACGATCAGAACCAACTGACCGATATCGTGATGTCGAGGAGCACCAGGAAATGATCAATCTGGATCTGGACGGCTGCCGTATGGACATCCTGCCGGTGGTGCAGGGCCTCGTCGCCGAAGAGGATGCCGTGGATGCGGCCTACGGCGGTTACGAGGCCTACTGCCTCACCCTCAGCCTTGACGGGGTGACCGCCCTGTCACTGCGGGACAGCATCGGGGACTACGAGGTGAGCGACCTCGATATGGCCTATGCCGCCCGCCTCTCCGCCTTCGGCGAGGTGAGGTTCCCCTGCCCGGCGTTCTGCCGACTGGTGGACCTGTGCGCCGATGACGACCTGAGGGTCATACCTTTGGATATGGACGAGGAGACGTTCACCGATCTCTACACCTCATCCGTCGGCGTCACCGAGTTCATCAGAGAGCACCGTGTGGCTAAGAAGGGTATGAAACGACGGTTCGACATGTCATCGCCGGCGACGTTCGTCAGAAGCTGGGATGCGTACGTCAACAGGGTCAGGGGATACAGGCGGCTCTCCGAGGCACGCGAACGGTACATCGCGGAGCAGATCGTCGACCTGTCCCGCTACCGGAGCTCGGTGCTGGTGGTGACTGAACTGGAACGGGCCGAGGGCATCCTGGAGCAGGTGGAGGCGCTGCGATGACCGGGGACTGCGACGAATGCGACCGGTACCGCCGGAACGGTGTCCGCTTCTGCGGCAACTGCGGCAAACAGCTCGGATACAGGGAGCCCCGGCCGATACTGGACAGGAGCATGCTGATTATCACCGGCATCACCGGCCTCTTCCTGCTGATGGAGCTGGCGGTCCTCCTGTGGAGCACGCCGGGGATCCTCGCGATGATCGGCACGTTCGGTGTCGATATCGTCCTGCTCCTCCCGCAGCCGGTATCGGTCGCCGTGCTGTACGGGATCGCCGCCGAGATCTATCTGATCCTGATGGTCGTGGCCCTCATCGGCTGCGTGCTGCTGACGATCCAGCAGTTCGCCCTGACCGCGCACAGCAGGGATGCGGGGGAGCGCCCGGCGATGCGGTGCACGGGATTGTTCTGGATCGGCGCTCTGTTCTCCGCAAGCCTGCTGGTCGAGGTGGTGCTGTTCGCGGTATCGGTCCTGCTCGGTTTCGAGATCGACACCGGGTGGATCTCCGAATTCTCCGCTGAGGAGATGCTGTTCCTGCTGGCCAACGCCTCCGTGTGGGAGGAGATCATCTCGCGCGTGCTGCTCATCGGCCTCCCGATCGCGGTGTTGCAGGCGGTGAGGACAAGGTCCGCCCGATCGGCCGTGAACCTGCGGGGCGGGTTCGGTATGAGCCGTGTCGCGATCGCGCTGATCATCTTATCGGGCGTCATCTTCGGTGCGGCCCATTATCCCGGCTGGGGACTGGCCAAGGCGGCCATAACCTGCATCAGCGGTATCGTGCTCGGTTACCTGTTCGTGCGTTTCGGCCTGTACGCCAGCGTCACCATGCATTTCCTGACCAATTACCTCGGCAGTTTCACCTATATCGGCGGATCCGCCCTCGACGCGATCAGCATCCTCGGCATACTGGCCTTCCTCGTGTTCGGAACCGCCTCGCTCGCATACCTGGCGACCGGGATACCCGATAGGAAGGCGGCCGCGGCCTATCTCGAGGAACTGCCGCTCCTGCACGAGGATCAGGACTGACCCAGCATCCCGGCGAGGATCCCCTGTGACACCCGGGCGGAATCGAGCGTGCGCGATTCGATGATGTAACGGCCGCGGTAACCGGCGAGGCGGGAGATGACATGCCTGAAGTCGATGTTCCCTTCGCCCAGGGTCAGATGCGCATCCATATCGCCCATGTTGTCGTGGATATGGACATTGATGATCCGATCGGAGAGGAGATCCAGCATGCGGTCGATCTGCCCGGTGGTGTTCGCATGGCCGATGTCGAAGCAGACGCCGAGATCGGTGCCGTCGACCAGCTGGTGGAGCTCGTCAGCCGTCCGGCCGAGCATGAAGGAGGGATTGGGCATGTTCTCCACCGCGACCCTGACCCCGATCTCCGCGGACATGCGGTCGAGCTCCCTCAGCGACCGCCCCGAACATATCAGCGACCGTTGCCGGAGGCCGTCGCAGACAAGATTGTGGATCCCCGGATGGACGGTGATCGTGTCGATGCCGAGTTCGCAGCAGGCATCCATCTCGGCGGAGAATTCGGCCAGACTCGCCGCCCGCATCCGGTCGTTGACCGCTGCGATGTTGGTGTCGGAGATGGAGGAATGCAGCGAATAGGTCATATCGAGGCATTCGTCGGTGAAGGGCCCGACCACCTCGTGCACGGCATGCGCGCCTTCCGAGAATATCTCCCAGTGGCTGAACGAGCGGGCGACCTCCCGCCGGGCCTCGAGCGGATCGGTGGCGCATAACCCGGTGCAGGACACCCCGATCACGGTCAGACCTCCCTGCCGTCTACCGTCACCGGGGCCACGGTGTCGATGAACCCCTCGAGGTCGTCATCCGCGACTGTGACCTCGATGCTGCCCAGCACCGATCCGGGTTCGGTGAACGAGACCTTGCCGACGCTGGCCGCCTGCTTGTTGAGGTCGATCACGGAGCTGTCCCCCGTCCTGCCTCTGAACAGCGCGCTGCGGGCGCTGTCGAGTATCTTCTGCTTGCGGATCGCTTCTGCGAAGCACTCGATGGATGCCTCGCCCGAGAGCCGGCCGGCCTCCTCCCGCAGGTCCGCATCCGGGAAGATGCTGAGCACGGCATCCCGGACCTTGGCGGGATCCTCGCTGGGGTAAATCGGGCACGAGACAGTTATCCTGACCATGCCCGCCCATGCCGATGCGTGCCCTTAAGATTATCGCAGATAGAAATAAATCCGTAAGGGCATAGGGGATGCCATGAAAGATGAGGTGTTGTCCGCAGCGGCGAGGAAGGATGTCTTCCTCTCACCGGAGGCTCTGGAGATGGTGCTGTCCAACTCGCAGCCTATGGAGTTCATCAACACCGTCCTCAGCCGTTTGGCGGAGAATTCGATGTTCGTCAGTCAGAAGGACATCATGGACGCGATCGCCGGAGACACGGTCATCTACGAGCCGCAGGCGACGTCCAAGCCGCGCAACAAGCGGCATTGGGACATCTCGGTCGTCCCGGGCACCGATGTCACCGGGGAGTCCACCTGTGAAGGGAAGATCAACGATTTCGCCAACTACTTCAGAAGCCGCTACACCGCGCTGAAGCGGATCATCGAGAAGCGCCGGGACTTCGGGCCGGCCATGCCCATCGAACGGGCGATGCGCATCGACCGCGAATCGAAGGTCATCGGCATCGTCTATGAGGTGAAGAACACCAAGAACGGCCACCGCATCCTCGAGCTGGAGGACGATACTGCCACATGCAACGTGCTGATCTCCAAGGACTCGCCGTTGATCGGGGAGACGTTCATCTGCGACGAGGTCGTGGGCATCTCCGGCAAGGTCACCTCGAGGAGGAACCTGTTCATCGCCGAGGAGGTCTACCGTCCCGATGTGCCGTCGAACAACCGCTGGGTCGAGTCGGACTCATCCGCGTCGGTGGCCTTCCTCTCCGACGTCCACGTCGGAAGCCATACCTTCCTGGAGGACAGATGGCATAAGATGATGCAGTGGCTGAAGGACAGCTCCGACAACCTCGGAATCAACTATATCGTCCTGCCGGGCGACGTCGTCGACGGCATCGGGGTGTTCCCCAATCAGGAGACGGAGCTGACCATCAGCAGCATCCACAGGCAGTACGAGACCCTGGCCGAGTACCTCAAGGAGGTGCCCGACCACATCAAGATGGTGGTGCAGCCCGGCAACCACGACGCAGTCCGTCTGACCGAACCGCAGCCGGCGCTGCCGGCGATCTTCAACAGCGTCTTCGATTCCAACATCATCATGGCCGGCAACCCGGTCAACATCAACATCGAGGGGCGCAACGTGCTCACCTACCACGGCAAGGGCATCGACGACTGGGTCGCCGAGGTGCAGCAGCTGTCGTACGAGGACCCGCTGAAGGTGATGGAGTCGATGGCTGCACGCAGGCACGTCGCACCGATGTACGGCGGCAGGACCGCGTTGGCCCCGGAACGGAAGGATTACCTGGTGATGGAGACCGTGCCTGACATCTTCGTCACCGGGCATGTGCACGGAGCCGGCACCCGGGAGTACAACGGGGTGCGGATGGTGAACGCGTCGGCGTGGCAGAGCCAGACGGATTACCAGCGCATGCACAACTTCAACCCCGACCCCGCGATCATGCCGATAGTGCACCTGGGGACCGGTCGGACCGTGATGAAGAGCTTCATGACCTGACCGCCCCGACGGGGGAAGTGGTTTACGGTAAGGGGTTTGGTTCACCGCAAGGTGAGCAGGGCCCAGATGATGAGCACCGCGCCGAAGATCAGCATCGAGTACGCCACCACCCAGATGGCGGTGAACACCCGTTTCAGTTTGACGGGGTCGCTGCGTATGCTCTCCGCGATCTCCGCGAGCGGTCTCAATTCGCCGCCCCTCCCTTCCGCTTGAGGAACTTGAGACGGGTGGTGTTCTCCCGCTCCATCTCCTCGAGGCGGAACCTGACGAACCGCTCCGCGTCCTGGAGGTCAGGGATGATCTTGAACTCCAGGGCGTTGACCCTGCGCTTGGTCTTCTCGATCTCATCGAGCAGCTTGCGCATGGTGGTCTCGATCTCGGCGGCGCGCACCAGCGTGTCGAGCAGCTTCTCGAAGGCCTTCGAAGCCTCCTCGATGTAGGGCGAGGTGGAGATCACCCCGTAGCCCTTCTCGGTGAGATTCGTGTGCATGGACGCATCGGCCTCCACCTTGGGGACCATCATGCCCATGATGCTCTTGCTGCCGACCTTCACCCGCGGGTCCCCCTTGAGGGCGTAGGCTGCGCTCTTGACCGCGATCTCCCCCTCGACCGCACGGGCGATGGTGATCTTCTCCATCGCGATCGCGTAGTCGGAGGCGACTCCGGCGCGCATCTGCTTGGCCTTCTCGAGGATCTCGAAGAACTCGATGATGAGTCCGTCCCGTTTCATCTTCATGATGTCGTGTCCGCTCTTGGAGAGCTTGATCCTCCGCTTGAGGTCGAGGAGGACTGAACGGGTGGGTGTGATCTCGTGCGTGCTCATCGGACTCACTTCTCGAGGTACTGCTCAAGGTACTTGCGGTCGATCCTCGTCAGCTGATCGGTGTCGAGCTCCCTGAGGATCTCCCAGGAGATGTCGAGCGTCCTGATGATGGAGCGGTCCTCGTCATGGCCCTGGCGCACCACGCGGTCCTCGAAGAGGTCGGCGAAGTCCAGGAGCTTCTGGTCCTTGGCGGACAGGGATTCCTTGCCGACGATCGCCACCAGCCCGCGGAGGTCCTTGCCCTCGGCATAGGCCGCGTACAGCTGGTCGGAGACCGCCTTGTGGTCCTCGCGGGTCTTGCCCTTGCCCACGCCCGAGTTCATCAGACGGCTGAGCGAGGAGGAGACGTTGACCGGCGGATAGATGCCGTTGCGGTGCAGCTCCCTCGACAGGACGATCTGCCCTTCGGTGATGTAACCGGACAGATCCGGGATCGGATGGGTGATGTCATCACCGGGCATCGAGAGGATCGGCACCTGGGTGATGGTCCCGCTCTTGCCCTTGATCCTGCCGGCGCGCTCGTAGAGCTGGGCCAGATCGGTGTACATGTAACCGGGGTATCCGCGCCTGCCGGGGACCTCTTCGCGGGCCGCGCCGACCTGGCGCAGCGCCTCGCAGTAGTTCGTGATGTCGGTCATGATCACCAGGACCTGCATGCCGAGCTCGAAGGCCATGTACTCCGCCGTCGTCAGACCGAGACGGGGGGTGACGATACGCTCGACCGACGGGTCGTCGGCGAGGTTGAGGAAGACCACCGCGCTCTTCAGCGCGCCGGTCCGCTCGAACTCGGACATGAACATCTGCTTCTCCTCGTTGGTGATGCCCATGGCGATGAACACCACGGCGAACTCCTCGTGCTCGCCCAGGACCTTCGCCTGCCTGGCGATCTGCAGCGCGATGTCGTTGTGCGGCAGACCGGATGCCGAGAAGATCGGGAGCTTCTGCCCCCTGACCAGCGTGTTCATGCCGTCGATCGTCGAGATGCCCGTCTGGATGAACTCCGCGGGGTTGTCCCGGGCCCAGGGGTTGATCGCGGCGCCCTCGATATCGAGCTCCATCTCGGGGATGATGTTGGCACCGCCGTCGAGCGGTTCGCCCGCACCCGAGAGGATCCTCCCGAGCATGTCCCTCGAGACCGGCATCTTCATCGTGTCGCCCAGGAAACGGACGGATGCCGCCCTGTCGATACCCGTGGTACCCTCGAAGATCTGGACGACCACCATGTCATCCGACGAGTCGAGGACCTGGCCCCGCTTCATCGTGCCGTCCGACAGCCGGACGCTGACCATCTCCTGGTAGCCGACGGGCTCGGTCTTCTTCACGAAGACCAGGGGGCCCGCGATCTCGGAGATCGTCTTGTACTCTTTGGAAATCTTGTAGTCGGTCATTGTATCACGCCTTCAGCCCCGCGAACTGCTCATCGAGGTCGGCGGCCACGGCGACCAGCTCCTCGTCGACGTTCTGCTCGTACTTGGACTGGTTGAGCCTCTGCCTCACCGGCAGGTAGGCGATCTTATCGACGGCCACGCCGTCGAGGAGCGCCGCATCGGCGAGATCCGAGTACTTCCTGATCAGCTTGAGCATCATGTACTGGCGGTCGAGCGGGCAGTAGCAGTCCACAGGGTGGTACGCGTTCTGCTGCAGGTAGATCTCACGGATCATCTTGGCGATCTCGAGTGTCACCTTCTGCTCGTCGGGCAGCGAGTCGGAACCGACCATCTGCACGATCTCCTGGAGCTCGGACTCGCGCTGCAGGACCCGCATCGCCCAGGCCTTGAGCTCGGGGAAGTCCTGCGCCACATTCTCCCGGAACCATCCCGCGAGCTGCTTGTCGTACATGGAGTACGAGGTCAGCCAGTTGATGGTGGGGAAGTGCCTCCGCTCCCTGAGCTTGGTGTCCAGCGCCCAGAAGACGCGGACGATGCGCAGGGTGTTCTGCGTGACCGGTTCGGACAGGTCGCCGCCGGCGGGCGAGACCGCGCCGATGACCGAGATCGAACCGCTCTCGTCGGAGAGGGTCCGCGCCCGGCAGGCGCGCTCGTAGAACTCGGACAGGCGTCCGGAGAGGTAGGCGGGGTAACCCTCCTCGCCGGGCATCTCCTCCAGCCTCGACGAGATCTCGCGCATGGCCTCGGCCCACCTGGAGGTGGAGTCGGCCATCAGCGCGACGTCGTAGCCCATGTCGCGATAGTACTCGGCGATGGTCATCCCGGTGTAGATGGATGCCTCCCTCGCCGCCACCGGCATGTTCGAGGTGTTGGCGATCAGCACCGTCCGGTTCATCAGCGAGTGCCCCGTCTTGGGGTCCTCCAGCTCGGGGAACTCGGTCAGGACCTCGGTCATCTCGTTGCCGCGCTCACCGCAGCCGATGTAGACCACGACCTCGGCGTCCGAGAACTTGGCCAGCGACTGCTGGGTGACGGTCTTGCCGGTGCCGAACGCCCCGGGGATCGCCGATGCCCCGCCCTTCGCCAGGGGGAACATCGTGTCCAGGACGCGCAGCCCCGTGATCAGGGGCACGTCCGGCTGGTACTTCTCGGCGACCGGCCGAGGCACGCGGACGGGCCATTTCTGCATCATGGAGACCTCGGTCCCGTCGATGACGGCGACGGTCTCCTCCACGGTGAACGACCCGGCCTCGATCTTCGAGACCTTGCCCTTGGATATCGTGTTCGGGACCATGATCCTGTGGAGCATCGTCCCCTCTTCGACCGTGCCGATCGTCTGGCCGGCCTCGACCTCATCTCCTGCTTTGACAATGGGTTTGAAATCCCATTTCTTCTCTCTGTCCAATCCAGGTGCGGAAACGCCGCGGTAGATGAAATCACCCATCTTATCCCTCAGCACCGGGAGAGGCCTCTGGATACCGTCGTAAACCGACGTCAGAAGTCCCGGTCCGAGTTCCGCGACAAGAGGAAGCCCCGTGTTGGAGACGGGCTCCCCGGGTTTGACTCCGGAGGTATCCTCGTAGACCTGGATGATAGAATAGTCGCCGACGATCTTGATGACCTCGCCCATCAGCTGCTCTTTCCCGACATGCACGACATCGTACATCTTGGGAGCTATGCCGGTTGCGGTCACCACAGGTCCTGCGACTCTGTAGATTACACCTTCAGTGCTCATTCATTCATCCTCTGTTTTGTATAAATCAACGCCAATCGCTCTCTTGACCTTCTCGCGAAGGTCGCTCTCATCACCGCCGACCGGCACGACCACGGGCTGGATGGAATCCGTGACCCTGACCCTGATGTTGGTCGGTAGGTACCCCAAGTCCTTGGCGTCGACGGCAAGTATGCCTATATCCTCATCGGCCATGGCTTCGGCCATGACCTTCTGGTAGTTGTCCTCATCAGCCACGAAGACGCGCCTGATCCCGGCCAACCGGAAGCCCAGCACGAATTCCTCGCTGCCTATCACCGCTATCTGCATCATATCACCAGCAGCTGCCTGATCAGCTCTTTGTCCAATCCGCTGTCTATGCCCCTGGCGACCAGCCTGATGTTCCGGACCTCATTCTCCTTGTTGAGCATGAAGTCGACGACGGGGATGACCGAGAGGGGGTACAGATGCGAGAACTTCTTCGCCTGCTCCATCTCGTACATCAGCATGCCGTTGCTCACGCCCATCAGGGAGTCGTCCTCGGATTCGAGGCTGTCCCTGATGTTCTCGTAGAAACCGAGCTGGCTCATATCGGCCAATGCCGCGCTGACCGACTCCGCGTTGGCCAGCTGCAATGCGAGCCTGCGGTCGATCTGCTTGCCCCCGGGGATGAAGTACTCCATCACCGGTTCGCCGATGAGGCCCTCGGCCTTCAGCTTCAGGATCGTCTCCAGGTTCCGGATGTCGATCTCCTGCTGGACATAGTTGGTCAGCAGCATGCCCGGACGGGTGCCGGAATCGATGCTCTCGAGCAGATGCCCGTAGTACGCCTTGTCCAAGTGGTCCTCGATCACACCGAGGTTCCCGCCGGACTTGTATTCGGCGAGGACCTCGGGAGGGATCGATTCATGCATCACCGCGGAGAAGCCGGCGAGGATTTCATCTTCGGATTCCAGGGCTATCAGCCTGTCGAGGTCCGCCTGTCCGAGCCGGCCGGCCGGGACGAGGTCCTCGCGGATCCCGTCGGCATCGAGGCCGTAGGATTTCCCGCGGAGGATGACCTTGACGTTCCAGTAGTCCCATTTGGCAAGGTATGCCGAGACCATCTCCTCCAATTCACCCTTCGAGGCACGGAGGATGTCGGTGAAGACCCCGGCCATGCTTCGGTACGTCGCGTGCTCCAGCAGATCAAGTCCCTCGAACTTCCCGGCGAGGTCGGTCATCTCCTTGTTGTAACCGGTCTCGCTGATGTAGCGGGACATCTCCGGCACGGACATCATGAGCATCTTGCTGTAATCCTCCTCCTTCAGCAACAAGGCCTTCTTGGCCTTCACCCTGGCGACCGTGTACGCGTAGTTGCCTTTCCTCTTTCCGCTGCGTCTGAACATGATCCTCACCCGAACAGGATATCAGACAATGCTTTGATCTCGCGGTCCCAGATGGTCCGGAGGAGGGTCTCGTACTGCATGTCGACCTCCTCGGTGCCGTCGGCACTCTGCAGGATCACCCCGGCGCGGATGCGCGGATCCGCCTCCACGGACGACACGCCCAGCTCAGCGGCTGTGAACCTGTCGTCCGCGGAGATGAACGCCTTGGGTGACTCGATCACACCCGACGCGGCGACGACCATGGCCTTGTAGTGCCTCAGCTTGTCGTCCGCGGGAGCGTTCTCCAGTTCACCCAGGGCGTCCTCGAACACCTTGGCAAGGATATCCTTCTTCTTGGATAGGACTATCTTCTTGCTCTCCAGATCCGCGCTGGAGATCTCCTGACGCCTGAGGAGCTCAACTGCGTCTTTGAGCTTCTTATCCTCTTTTTCTTTCATCTCGGCGATCGCCGCGTCCGCCTCCGCCTCGATCCTCCGGATCTCGGCCGCCTGCTGTGCCTGGATATCCCGCACGCGGGCATCGGCTGACGCGATGATCTCCTTCAATACGTTGTCAAGTGCCATTGGATGGGCCTCTTGACTTACATAACGAAGATTGCCATGATTGCGATGACGAGACCGAAGATGACGATCGTCTCAGGGAGGACCATGAAGATCATTGCCTTACCGAAAAGCGCCTCATTCTCCGTGATGGCGCCGACGGCGGCGGCTCCGACATCCTTCTCAGCCAACCCTGAACCGATTCCGGTGAGTCCTACTGCAAGCCCCGCTGCGATTGCGATGAGTCCCTGTCCAATATCTCCTTCCATATTCATACCTCTTTTTCGATGTTCTTTGTTGTTAAGACGGTTTTAATGCGTTTGACCTTCAGGGGCGTGTACTCCGTACCGTTGCCCTCGAAGAACTTGGTCATCAACTCGACGAACTGCAACCTCAATGCGTGCAGACCGCCCGAGAGGATGGCCAGCGTCCAGATGACCAGATGCAGGAACGAGAACAGCAGTATGCCCAATATCAGCATGGGCAGACTGGGCATTCCGTTCTGAACCGAGAGGATCATCCCGAACACTATGTAGTTGAAAGCCAGCGCCATGCCCGCTTTGGACATGCCTATCGCTGCCAGACGGGTGTAGGAAAGTATGTTCCCCACCATGCCCGGAAGCTCCAGTATCGACTGGGCCTTCTCCTTGATCGAACTTATCCCGATGCCGATTGCGAGTATCGCGAATCCCACGGCCGCGACCACATAGATCTGCGAACCATGTATGACCACCGAGGCCGGTTCCACGATCTTCAGCTGCGTCAGCAGGAAGCAGACGATGACCATGCCGATGAAGGAGAATATCCATCCCCCCTTATCGACGAAGCCCTCCCTGAACCCGTGCTGGAGCGTCTTGTTGTAGAGACCGCAGACGTAACCGACCAGCAGGTGCACGATGCCGACGTAGACCGAGAGCTTGAGCAGCAGGGTCACGGCATCGAGCTTGCCGACACCGTGTCCGAACGGCAGGATGCCGCTGAACCACGCGGGGAACTCCACTCCGAGCAACCTGTCCCAGGTCACATACACGCCGCCGGCGGCCCAGATGGTGTCACCGCCCGTCCCTGAAGTCAGGCTCGGGTCGATGAAGTGCATCCCCATGGCCTCCCCGAAGAAGAAGAAGCCGAAGATGAATGCCCATATACCGCCGAAGAATAGCGCCGTGGCGATGGCGCGCCAATCCTTATGGCGCGTGTACACGAGACCGTACGCCCCCAAGATGATGAAGGGTATGGCATAACCGCAATCCCCGACCATGAATCCGAACATCATGGGCAGGAAGATCATGATCAGGATGGACGGGTCTATCTCCTGGTACCGGGGCACCGAGAGCAGTTTGGTGGGGTACTGGAACTCCTTCGCGATCCGTCCGTTGTTGAACTTGGTCGGAACCTGTTCGTACCTCTCCTCCGCCTCATCCGATTCGTGCAGGCGCCTCCCGCGGGTCTCCTGGAACTCCACGTACACCTGGCTCCCGAGCTGGCTCTCGATGTCAGTCTTGACCGCATCGACCTTGTCGGTCGGAACCCATGAATCCATGATGTAGGAGTACTCCGTGACCGCGACCTTGAGAGGGAGGCTCCCTTTCTCGATCTCGATGGAGAGCTGCTCATCCGAGGCTCTCAGGAAGGTCTTGTGCTTGGCCCTGAGCGCCTCCACCTCGAGGTCGACGGCTTCGTACTCCCCGATCAGATCGGCGAGCTTGCCCTCCGTCAGCTCGAGGCAGGTGATTGCGGAACCCTTGCCGTCGGGCACGGAGATCTCCGTGAACCCGTGCCCGGAGAGCACTGCAGACACCCGGTCGGCCGCATCCGCCTTAGCGAACACGGCGACGACCCCTCCCGCCTTCTTGCTGAAAGACAGGAAATATTCGATATCGTCGATATCGTCCAGAGCCGCGGACGGGTCCGCATCGATCTGTCCGACGAGCACCGCGACCGACCGGTAGCCTTTGTACAGGTCGATATCGATGTCGAGGGCCGAGATCAGCTCCAGACTTTTCTTCTTAGAGTTTAGTACAGTGATTCTCTGAGCAAGATCATCCCTTCTCTCGAGGACCGCGGATACCTCTTTCTCGATGTTCTCGACACTGAGCGAGTCTATCCTCTCCCTGATCTCCTCGACGGAGACCTTGGAGGTCTCGGTATGCTTGGTGATACCGAGCTCCTTCAACATCGCGCGGACCTTCAGCAGCCTCTCGGATGCTTTGGCGTTCGCGGGCATCGTCGTTCCGATGGAGAGTCCGTCTGCGCCGGTGGTATGATCGATCAGGTGGAGCGCCCGGGTCCTGTAGAACGCCTCGATGGCATCCTCCATATGCGACCGGGTGCCCACGATCACAATCCTACTCATCGACTCAGGAAGCGCCATCGATTATCTCCTCGAATTTCCCTATCAGAAGGTCTATGACTTCCTTGCTCTTGCCCTCGGACCTTGCCTCGACATCTGCAGCCTCCTTCTCGCCGGCGGCGAGCTTGGATTCCCGCTCGATGTCCAGTTCCGCATTGGTCTTGGCCATGATGGATTCGTGGTTGCTGCGGATGTCTTCCGCGGCGTCCTCGATCCTCTTGATAGAATCTCTGCGGGCGTCGGCGACAGCATCCCTTTTGGATTCCTCGGCCTCGGCGACCTTGGCGTCCGCTTTCGTCTCCGCCCCTTTGATTTCCGAAAGTATGTCAGTTCGGCTCAATTTACACTCCCCGACTATTTGCAAAAAGCGTGTATCCTTTTGACTTACTTAAACGTGATGATACGTCTTTAGTACGAAAATCGTAAATAACAGCGTTTACAACAAGGGTATAACCAGGGAGCATCCGTCCTTTTCAAGGGGAAACCTGCGGATATTGATAGGTGTCTCGCCCAGTAGCTCCCGGGACAGCTCATCCATGTATCCTTCGTCGTAGACTATCTCGCAGATGCCCGAGTTGATGAGGATCTTGGCGCACATCGAGCAGGGGAAGGTTGTTGTGTACAATGTGCCGTCTTTGACGCTGACACCGAAGTAGGCGGCCTGTGCGACCGCATTCTGCTCGGCATGCACTCCTCTGCAGAGCTCGTGACGTTCGCCGGAGGGGATGTTCAGCTGATTGCGGATGCAACCCAATTCCTCGCAGTGCCGCGTCCCCTTCGGGGAACCGTTGTAGCCGGTGGAGAGGATGTGCTTGTCTTTGACGATCACCGCCCCCACCTGTCTGCGGACACAGGTCGACCTCGAGGACACCAGATAGGCCATGGACATGAAGTACTGATCATTGGACGGCCGGCTCATGACCGGGGTGAGGGATTGAGGATATAATTGATTTTAGGATATAGTTATAATCGGTGATGATGTTCCGAAAACATGGATAGAGGCACCAGGAACACATTGGCAGCGACAACCGTCGTGATCCTGATCCTCTTCGGAGCCTACGGGTTCATCCAGTACAGCGCTGACGTGAATCCCGCCTTCACCATCGTCACCTCCAGGAGCATGCAGCATTCCGATTCATCGGAATTCGGTGTGATCAACACCGGTGACATGATGATACTCAAGAACAAGGATGGAGCGGAACGGGATGCCGAAGGCCGTCTGATCACATACATCGAAGGTTCCAAGACGGGTTATTCGACCTTCGGGGAATACGGCACCGTGGTCGTTTACGAACGGGACCTGAATCCGGACGAGAATCCGATCATCCATCGTCTGATCCTCTGGATGGACCTGGATCCCGATACCGGTACCTGGAGCGCACCGTCGCTCTCCGATTACGATACTGGATTGTGGTCCTGCAGTGCGGACGGGGCGACATGGGACAATCTCTCCGGGACACTGTCGTTGAAGGATGTGGGATACAGCTCGAAGAACGTGTCGATCGACCTGGATATACTGATGAACAGGGGAAGCGGAAGCGGTTACCTGACCATGGGCGACTATGTCGGCAACAACAATTTCGACCAGCTCAGACTGGTGAACTCCCTGGTGGATGAGGAGTCGATCAAATCGGTCGCATGGATCGAGATACCGTGGGGAGGCATCCCCAAACTGGTGATCAACGGCAAGATCAGCGATATCGACAAGGATGTGCCGAACGCCATCCCGGGCATGGCGATGACCTTCACGGCCTTCATCCTCTCGATGTTCCTTATATTATACATATAGGATCACGTCTGTTATTCCAGATTCTATAAGAAGAACTGATCGACACCCCCACCCCTTCATTTCCACTGGAACCTGCATGCTGTGTGCAGTACGCGATCAACACATTCCGATACGGGATATCAAATTGAATGAAATTAAGAATAAATCATTCCGCAACACATCCGCTGCATGTCACGGCATCCTCCGACCGGATGACCGGGGGTCCGGTCAGCCCGTGAGACCGATCAGATAGAGCACCAGGACAAAAGCCACTATACCCAGAATGCATCCGCCTATCGTGAGCCAACCTTTCAAAGCATCATCTCCGCGATCATACCGTATCAGGATGATAATACACCTTCACTTATAAAAGAGATAAACCTCTCCTTCCAGCCTTTCCCGCAAATCATTATAACCATCAATCAGATACTCTATCTCCATTGGAAAGAGTGGTTTTGCAAATGAAGAAGGACAAATCGATTTTCGATAGGTATCTGGAACGGAGGAACATCCTGATCAAGAACAGGAATGTGCTTCAATCCTCTTTCATCCCCGATCAGTTACCGCATCGGAACGAGCAGATCGACAAGATCGCCGAGATACTCGCTCCTTCACTCAGCAGGGATAAACCGTCCAATATCCTCATCTACGGGAAGACCGGAACCGGGAAGACCGCGGTGCTCAATTACATCGGCAAGGAATTGAAGAAGGCCGATCCCGACGAGATCAACTGCTCCTTCGTTTACATCAATTGCGAAGTGGTTGATACACCGTCCGGTATACTTTACAACATATCCAATCAGATCATCACCGAATACAATCGCAAGATACCCTTCACCGGTTGGGCTCTGGATAAGATATACCATGAGCTATCCAATTACATCGATGAGAAGAACAGGGTCTTCATCATCGTACTCGACGAGATCGACAGGTCATTCAAGAAGAACGGTGATGATATCTTCTATTTCCTGACGACGATGAATGAGAAACTGGATAAATCCAGAGTATCGATCATCGGCATCACCAACAACTCGAAGTTCACCGAATTCCTCTCAACCAAGATCAAAAGCAGATTGGGTGAGGAGAAGATAGTCTTCAATCCCTACACATCCTTCGAATTACAGGATATCCTCTATGACCGGGCCAAAGACGTGTTCGATCCCGAAGTGCTCGATCCGGCGGTCATCCCGTACTGCGCCGCATTGGCGGCACAGGATTCCGGTGATGCGCGCAAAGCATTGGATTTCCTCCGGATAGCTGCGGATATCGCCGAGAGGAACGGCGATTCGGTGGTTACCGAAGCCCATGTCAACTTCGCCCGGGAGAAGATAGAATTCGATGCGGTGCTTGAAGTGATGAACACCATCACCAATCAGTCGAAGGCAGTGTTGATGAGCATCATCAGGAATTTCGAGAACGGCAACAGCAACATGACCACAGGCGATGTGTACACCACCTACCGCACCATCTGTCCGATCATCAACGTTCCCGTGCTGACGCAGAGGCGGATCGCCGGGTTGATCTCGGAATTGGACATGCTCGGGATCATCCATGCCCAGGTCAAATCATTGGGGAGGAACGGCAGGACCAAGGAGTTCTCGCTCAACATCACCCAGGATATCATCGGCTTATTCATGAAGGACTCTCTCTTCGAACCTCTTTTCAATTACAAACCATCGAAGCAGATGACTCTGATGTGATCGTCTCCTGCCGGCATCGCATTCGTTCCCGCGGTCGGCATCGTGGTTCAGGTTCCAGTGGAAATGAAGGGGTGGGGGGCATCATCGGTGTACATGTAACCCATCCGATGATATACGCGCACACCGGTGGCGCCGTTCATGGGAGGCGTACTCTCCGACAGGTACATGCTGATCGGTCTGGCATTGGCCATGGTGGTGGTCTTATCCACGCTCGTGGTGTCAAGCGGAGGCGATCACGATGAAGGGTTGGTGGGTTTCGCCGATGATATCCGCGATTCCTCCAACGGTTTCGTTTTCGATCTCCATACAACGGATGATGAGACGATCAGATGCTTCTTCTCCGAGTATCCGCCCACAGGGGTATGCATCGTCAACGGCAGGTTCTCGGATGACGGACGCATGCTGTTCATCGACAGCATGGAGATGCTCTCCTCACTTTGAAATAGGTGCTAACTTCTGACTGATTCCGAAGATGTACATCGCTGTGGACGACACCGATTCGGTCGACGGAGGCTGCACGACATACCTGGCAACTGCGATCATCGATGAGCTGGCCGATCTGGATATGATAGGGTATCCGCGGCTGGTGCGCCTGAATCCCGCCATACCCTGGAAGACGCGGGGCAACGGAGCCCTGGTGATGAGATTCGGTGAAGGCAGGGGTGCAGAGGACAGCGCCGGCTGCATCGCCGGCCGCGGTATCACCTGCTTCACCCGTTGCTCCGGGCAGGAGCCGGAGGCCGAGGCGCTGCTGCAGCGCATCATCCCGCTGATCGGGGAGCACAGCGAACCCGGAGCGGAACCCGGTCTGCTGGTATCCGCGGTCAAACCTGCCCAGCGTTTCTACTGGGGAGGGGTGCGCTCCGTCATCGGAAGGGAAGCGGCGGAAGCCGAGATCCGGCGCATCGGCGCATCATGTTTCACAGCGGGCGGCGGCAGAGGCATCATCGGGTGTGTCTGCGCCATGGCCTGGAGGCCCCGCGACCGCACTTATGAACTGCTCACCTATCGTCCGCGCGACCGCTGGGGCACCGGACGCATATATGATGTGGATTCGATCCGGCGGGCGCAATCCGAAGTGGGAACCTCGTTCAACAGCTGGGATGAGCATGAACAGAGGGTGGCGATGGTCCCTGCGACGCCCTGCCCGGTGATGTACGGCTTCAGAGGCGACGATCCGGGCGATCTGCTCAGGGGATCGGGGATCATCAGCACCGAACCGGTCGACCGGTGGATGCTCTTCCTCACCAATCAGGGCACCGATGACCACGTGGTCCGCGATCCCGCATCACTGGAACCCGGCGGTTCCTATTCCCTTGACGGCACGGTCGTCGCCAAGGCGGTGCATCTTCGCGGAGGGCATGTGCTCATTGACATCGCAACCCGTCACGGAACGGTCGTCTGCGCCGCCTACGAGCCTTCGAAAGGATTCCGTCAGGCGGTGTCGCGGCTGCGTGCCGGGGACAAGGTCACGGTCATCGGCGAGTACCGGGATGTGCCGCGGACCCTCAATCTCGAGAAGTTCCGCGTTATCGAACTGGCCGAGGATCCGGAGAAGGTGTCCAATCCCGTATGCGGCGGATGCGGGCGCACGATGAAGTCCCGCGGCAGGGATGCGGGCTTCCGCTGCGCCCGCTGCAGGACCTCAGCCGATGCTCCCGTCATTAAAAATGTTCCGCGGGAATTAGCGGTCGGATGGTACGAGCCGCCGGCCGATGCCCGTCGCCATCTCTCGAAACCATTGTGCAGGATGGGGGAGCGGCAACCGGTGTTCTTCGTCGATGGACGTAGTTGATAGCCGACAACAATATATACCGATCTTCTGACTCTTCCCCATTCTCATTCAAAGGGGGATCATCCAATGGAGAAAGCAGTTATCATCAGCGCGACCAGGACAGCCATCGGCAAATACGGGAAGACTCTGAACGGCATGAAGGTGACCGAGCTCGGTGCCGCCGTGGTAGCGGACGCCGTTGCCAAAGCGGGTCTGACGCCTGCGGACATCGAGGAATGCATCATGGGCAACGTGGTCTCGACCGGCCTGGGCCAGAATCCGGCCAGGCAGGCGGCGATAGGTGCCGGCATCCCGGTCGAGGTGGGCTCCTACACGATCAACGACGTCTGCGGGTCCGGCATGAAATCGGTGATGAACGCCGCCGACGCGATCAAAGCGGGCAGCTACGGAATCATCGCCGCCGGCGGCATGGAGAACATGTCCAACATCCCGTACCACATGGACGGGGTCAGGTGGGGGCTGAAGATGAACGACAAGCCCATGGTCGACACCATGGTGCATGACGGCCTATGGGACATCTTCAACAATCAGCACATGGGCTTCACCGGGGAGATCGTCGCCGAGAGGTTCGGGATCACCCGTGAGGATGCCGACCGCATGGCCTACGAGAGCAACATCAAAGCGGCCGCGGCACAGGCCGAGGGCAGATTTGACAAGGAGATCACCCCCGTGACCGTCCGCGACCGCAGGAGCGAGACGGTCTTCGATAAGGACGAGGGCGTGCGGCCGGAGACGACCATGGAGTCACTGGCCGGGCTGCGCCCGGTCTTCAAGAAGGACGGGGTGGTCACGGCCGGCAACTCCTCCCAGCTGAGCGACGGCGCCTCGGCCTGCATCGTGACCTCGGCTTCCTGGGCGGAGGAGCACGGCATCAAGCCGCTGGCGGAGATCGTCGCCTACGGCGAGCGCGGGGTCGCCCCCGAACTGATCATGGAGGCCCCGATACCGACCACCAGGCATGTTCTGGACAAGGCGGGCATGACCATCGACGACATCGATCTCTTCGAGCACAACGAGGCCTTCGCCACCGCTTCCTGCGCGGTCAAGAAGGAGCTGAACGTACCCGATGAGAAGTTCAATGTCAACGGCGGGGCGATCGCGCTCGGCCACCCCATCGGCTGTTCCGGCGCCAGGGTGCTCACGACATTGATCCACGCGCTCCACGACCGCAACAAGGAGACGGGCCTGGCCACGCTATGCCTGGGCGGCGGCAACGCCGTCACCATGATCGTGCGCAGATACTGAGCGGGACGGGGGGGCTCGGCCCCCCTCCGCTCGACAAAGGATATATGAATTTTCAATCCGATGTGCACGGCCATGAAACTCAAGGCCGTCCTGGAGAGGATCGAGGCGTCACGCGACGACATCATCGAACTGATGTCCGAGATGATCGCCATACCGGCGATCGCCCCCGAGAACGGCGGCGAGGGCGAGGGCCGGCGTGCGGACATGCTGCAGTCGCGGCTGACCGGCTTCGACAGCATCCGGCGCATCGACGTCCCCGACGAGCATGACCCGTCGGTGATGCGGCCCAACATCCTCGCCCGCAAGAACGGACGCGGCGAGGGCACCGTGTGGATCGTCGCGCACACCGACACCGTCCCCGCCGGCGACCTCGCCGAATGGGACACCGACCCCTTCGAGGCGGTGGTGCGCGACGGCAGGATCTACGGACGGGGCACCGAGGACAACGGCCAGTCGATTCTCTCATCCATATTCGCTTCCAGATTCATCCCGGCGGGGAGTCTCTCCCGTCGGTCGATCGGCATCGCGCTGGTCGCCGATGAGGAGACCACCAGCCGCATGGGCATCAGCCATCTGCTGAAACTCGGCTGCTTCTCCGAGGACGACATCTTCATCGTCCCCGACTGGGGCAGCCCCGGCGGATCGATGATCGACATCGCCGAGAAGAACCTGATCTGGCTGAGGTTCGAGGTCATCGGCAGGGCCACCCACGGATCGACCCCGAACAAGGGTCAGAACGCCTTCCGCGTGGGCACCTACTTCCTGGCCGAGCTCATGGGCAGGTTCGCCAAGGAGTTCAACGAGGCCGACCCGCTCTTCGAGCCGGCGACCTCGACCTTCGAGCCCACCAAGAACGAGATCACCAGCCTCAATGTCAACACCATCCCCGGGAGGTTCGTCTTCCATATGGACATCCGCGCGCTGCCCTGCTACAGCCTCGACGACATCAAGGCCGCAGCCGAGGAGCTGGCCGCCGAGTACGAGCGCCGCACCGGGGCGCGGATCCTGGTCAGCGAGATGCAGCGCCATATGTCCGGCCGCAGGTCGTCGACCGACTCCGAGGCGTACAGGGCGCTGGCGGAGGCGGTCGAGGAGGTGGTCGGCGTGAGGCCGGAGGCGGTCGGCGTCGGCGGCGCCACCTGCGCCAACTTCTTCCGCGCCGAGGGATACGACGCGTATGTATGGCAGCACGGAGGCGGCACCCTGCACGAACCCAACGAGTACGCGGTCATCGACAACATCGTCATCGATGCCAAGGTCTTCGCCACGTTGTTCCACAAACTGTGCGTGTGACGCTCACTCGAAAAGGCGCTCCAGCATCCAATCGGCGTTGAAGCGCTCGATATCATCGTAGCCCTGGCCGTTGCAGACGAAGGCTATCGGCTTGCCGATCGTGTGCGCGATGGAGAGGGCGGCGCCCCCTTTGGCGTCGGTGTCGATCTTGGTGAGGATGATGGCATCGATACCCACGGCATCGTCGAAGACGCGTGCCTGCTCGATGGCATCGTTGCCGGCGAGCGAGTCGCCGACGAACACCTTCAGGTCGGGCTTGGCCACCCGGGCGATCTTCTTCATCTCCTCGATGAGGTTGTTGTTGGTCTGCATGCGTCCGGCGGTGTCGATCAGGACGATGTCGCGCCGCTTCGAACGGGCGTGCTCGATGGCGTCGAAGGCCACCGCGGCAGGATCCGCGTCCTGCGTCTGCTTGACGATCCTGACCCCCAGCCGGTCGGCGTGCACCGTCAGCTGTTCGATCGCCCCGGCGCGGAAGGTGTCGCAGGCCGCCATGACGACGTTCTCGCCGCGGTCCCGCAGCATCTTGGTGATCTTGGCGATCGCCGTGGTCTTGCCGGTGCCGTTGATGCCGATGAACATGATGACCACCGGCCGCGGACGGTCGGCCAGCCAGGCGTCGAAGTCGAAGGCGTTGACCACGAGCACGTTGCCGACGGCCTCCTTGACGGCGGTCCTGACCACCTCTTCCAGGGTGAACCCGCGCCCGTGCTTCCGGTTCACCAGGTTGTCGCGGACGCCGATGATGATCTCCTGCACCACGGGGTAGGCGACATCCGATTCCAGCAGCGCCACCTCGAGCTCGTCGAGCAGGTCGTCCAGCGGATCCTCCTTGATGCGTTTGCCGCTGTCCCCGACCATGCCCTCGGTCGAGTACTTCACGGCAGCGGCGGCCCCGGCGCGCTCCTGCTTCTTCAGCCGCAGCTGCTCCTTGCGGGTGAGGCGCGGCTGCTCCGCAGGCGTCTCCGCCGGAATCTCCGGCTCCGCATCCCCGAGGATCTGCCCGGCATCGAGGTCAGCCGAACGGCTGAAGATGCCCTTCAGCTTTGATCTGAGCGACGCGAACATGTTCAGCCGACCGTCTGCCGGCTGCGGTAGGCGTTCTGCACCGCCGCAGTGAGCTCCTGGGCGAGGTTCTCGATCTCGACCATGGTCTCCGTCGCATCCTTGAGCATCGCCGACAGCTCATCGCCTGTGCCGATGATGTACTCGAGCGCTTCGTCGAGGTCCTTCTCCACCGAGACGCGCGACCCCACGTTGGTGACGGCCCGGGTCCTGTCGGAGATCACGACGTTGACGTAGGATGACCCGCCGATCGGCAGGAGGACCTCATCCCCCTCGCGGGCCTCCTTGAGCGCCTTGAGCGTCTCGCGTGCCCTCACGACATCATCGATCGAGGTGCGCAGGATCTGCACCTGGCGACCCAGTGACTCGAGCTGCTGATTGTAGGTTTCGAGCGCTGCCATCGCCCGGCGGATCTCCCCGTCGTCCATCTCACTCACCGATATCGTACTTCACCACCGGGCAGGACACCTGGTCCGCCGAGAGCTCGGCGATCTCCGTGATGGTGATCTGAGGGCGTTTGAGCTTGTGCCGGCTGCCGAGGGTGGACAGCGCCCGCTCCCGGACGGCGTCCTCATCCTTCCCGGACAACTCTATCGAGAAACTCTGCCTCTGCCTCGGGTCGTGGAACGAACCTGTAACGCGGAATGCCTTCATATGTATGCACCTAATGGTATGACAATTATAAGCTGTTAATAAAGCTTTGCGGAAAACGCCTCCGCGCCCGCGCCCGCGTCACAGCAGGCACAACCGGCAGTCCTGCTCGCTGCAGAGGACGTTGTCCAGCTTCCATTTCAGGGCCCAGAACTTGAGGTCCTGGACGATGCCCATGAGCTCCAGCGCCGGTTCGGTGAGCCGGTACTCGCTCTTCACAGGGTAGGTGGAGCTGTCCACCCTGTTCTCCACCAGCCCCTCCTCCTCCAGCTCCCGCAACCGCTTAGACAGCATCTTGGGCGTGATGTTGCCCAATCCGTTCCTGATCTCGGTGAACCGTTTCCATTCGGTGCCGAGTCCGCTGCCCTTGTAGAGGCTGAGGAGGATCATGATCGTCCATTTCTTGGCGACATACTCCATCGTCTTGTTGACCACGCACTCCGGGTTCATGATATCCTGTCAGAAACTATTTTTTATTTATATATTAGTATCTATTGTATACTCATTGTGACCCGTCTGTCCCGATATCATGTCGTGATCGGATCGCAAAGGAAGGTTTATCAGATGATGAATTGCAGACAATGTCAGGAAGCGGTCAGGGAGACCGGATGCACCCGCAGAGGGGTGTGCGGCAAGACGCCCGAGGTGGCGGCAGCCCAGGATCTGCTGGTGCAGTCGCTCATGGTGCTGTCCAAGGGGACATTCGACAAGGAACTGCCGGCCGAGGTCGTCGCGGACATAGAGGAGAGGGTGGTCGACGGGTTGTTCATGACTCTGACCAACACCAATTTCGACCGCGAGGTCATCCTCGCCGAGTTCGAGAGCAACAAGGCGCTGAAGGCCGAGCACGGCATCGCCTGCACTCCGACGATCGTCGGAGGCTGCGACTGCATGACCCTCGCGGGCCAGATCGGCATCGACTCGTTCGACGCCGATCCCGACCTGCGGTCGCTGAAGGAGCTGCTGCTGACCGGCCTCAAGGGGCTGGCGGCCTATTACCACCATGCGGTGATCCTCGGATACACCGACCCGGCGGTGCCCGCGTTCCTGCGCAAGGGGCTGGCGGCCATCAGGTCCGGGCACACCGCCGAGGAGCTCGTCGCGCTCAACATGGAGTGCGGCGCGGTCGGCGTCGTCTGCATGTCCCTGCTGGACAAGGCCAACACCGAGACCTACGGGACGCCCGAGATCACCTCCGTGCCCACCCGGGTCGGCGACCGCCCCGGGATACTGATCACCGGTCACGACCTCAAGGACCTGCACATGCTGCTGCAGCAGACCGAGGGGACCGGCATCGACGTCTACACCCACGGCGAGATGCTGCCGGCCAACGCCTACCCCGAGCTCAAGGCCTACAGCCACCTCAGGGGCAACTACGGCGGCGCATGGCACCTCCAGAAGCAGGAGTTCGACTCCTTCAACGGCCCGGTGCTGGTCACGACCAATTGCATCCAGATCCCCGATGAGGGGTACCGGGGGCGGATCTTCACCACCGGCGTGGCGGGGGCCGAGGGCCTCACGCACATCCGCGCCGACGCCGACGGCAGCAAGGACTTCTCCGCGCTGATCGAGATGGCGAAGGGCTGCGCCCCGCCGACGCCGATCGACGACCACGACCTGGTCATCGGCCTGGCGCACGCGACGGTGCTCTCGCTCGCCGACAAGATCGTCGAGGCGGTTAAGAACGGCGACATCACCCGTTTCGTCGTGATGGCCGGCTGCGACGGCCGCGAGAAGTCGCGGGAGTACTACACCGAGTTCGCCAAGGCGCTGCCCGAGACCGCGGTGATCCTCACCGCCGGCTGCGCCAAGTACCGCTACAACAAGCTGGACCTGGGCGACATCGGCGGCATCCCCCGGGTGGTGGACGCGGGTCAGTGCAACGACTGCTACTCACTGGTGGTCATCGCCTCCAAGCTGGCCGAGGTCTTCGAGACCGACATCAACGGGCTGCCGCTGTCGTTCAACATCTCCTGGTACGAGCAGAAGGCCTGCCTGGTGCTCCTCTCCCTGCTCCACCTGGGCGTCAAGGACATCATGCTCGGGCCCCGCCTGCCGGTGTTCCTCACCCCGGGCATCACCCAGGTGCTGGTCGACACCTTCGGCATCCAGCCCAACAGCGATGTGGAATCGGATATGAGGATACTCCGCATCGAGTGAGCGCGCATACCTCCGTGAAACCGTTTACCAAACCCTTTACCGGGCCTCCGCCGGACAGAAGATCTTCTCCGGCAGGCTCTCCCGATCCGCTCCCGGCGCGGCGGGCTCACTCGTCCGCCCCGGGCCTCTCCGAGGCGTGGCCGAGGTCGGCCTCGCCCCTCCCGATGAGGAAGACGGCGGCGTACTCCGGCACCTCGGTCTCGCCGGCGGCGAGGCTGAAGCGCTCGCCCTTCATCCGCAGCTCATAAGGCCTCCGCATCGTCACCCTGACCGGGTCGTCGCTGTAGGCCGACGGCACCGACCGGTCGAGGGGCTCGTAATCGGTCAGCTCCCGGCGGGTCAGCGTGGTGACCTCCAGCCCGGTGCGGCCGTGCACCGAGCCCGGCAGGCGGATCAGCCGCTTGATGTCGGGGGTGACGGGCTTGTCGACCTCCCCGGCGAGCATGCGCGACTTGTCCTCGCGCATGATCTTCACCAGCAGCTCCTGGTCGCGCTTGTTCAGCAGGCTCATGTCGTTCTTCTCGAACAGCGAGTCGCGCACCGGCCTGAGCCGTTCCTGCAGGTTGAGCAGGCCGGTGCTCCCGCTGCCTTTGATCGACGGGTAGGCCTTCTTCAGCGCCGTCGGGTCGAGGCTGCAGACGTCCTCGACCACCTCCATCAGCCCGCGGCGCATCCGCAGGCGCCATCCCCCCGCATCGGCGGCGGGGACGGTGCGGATCTCGGCGATGTTGCGCCGGGTCTGCCCCGCCACCACGGCGCTGCCGACCAGCCGGTGGTCGACCGGGAAGACCCAGTCGATGCTCATACCCGAGCAGGTGATGTAATCCACCAGCTCCCGGCGCTCATGGGTGCCGAGCGTGAGCACGTCCATCCGCGTGACGTGGGCATGGTAGCCCCGGCCGCCGGAGAAGCAGATCTGGATGTCGTCCTCGTCGAAGCCCAGGTCATCGAGCAGGAACGAGTCCACCAGGCGGATCATCTCGCCGCGTATGCGGACCATCATGTCGTCGTAGGACATGTCCCCGGCGCCCTCGAGGTGGTCGGCGTCGAGGTCGAAGATGAGCTCGGCGCCGAGCCACTCCTTCTCATCCATGGTGGCGGCGGCCGGGTACCTGTAATACGCGGTCGAGTAGTAGCTGTGCCGCGGCACCTGCGAGACCAGGAACCTCCGCATCTCGTCCTGCGTGCCGAAGGACATGTGCCGCTGCATGTAGTCGCGGCCGAAGAACATGAACCCGAACTCCCTCCGGGTGAACCGGTGGGGCATCGGCGGGATGCGCTCTTTGTAATGCTTCCTGAGGGACCTCAGCAGGAAACGGGCGTTGCGGTCCATCGCGACTAGCACTATCGCGGGTAATCTATAATTACGTTGCTCAGCGCTCAGCGGACCATGGAGCAGCCGCCCGCGTACGACAACCATTTCCACATGAGGCCGGACGGCCGCAACGTCGAGGCGGTCAGGGAGTTCGCCGCCGCCGGCGGCACCGGGATCACCCTGGTGACCCTGCCGTACGACCAGGTGCCGATCGCCTGCGGCGACGACTTCGCCGAATCGTACGAGATCACGTACCGGATGGCGCGCATGGCCGAGGAGGCCGGTATCGAGGTCAACGTCGCGGTCGGCCCGTACCCGGTGCTGATCGTGCCGCTGGCCGGGCGTCACGGCGCGGTTGCCGCCGAGGAGATGATGGTCCGCGGCATGGAGGCCGCGGCGGAGGCCGTGGCCGAGGGGAAGGCGGTCGCCATCGGCGAGGTCGGCCGGCCGCATTTCGATGCCGGCGCCGAGCTGATGGAGGCGTCCGACCGCATCCTGCTGCGGGGCATGGAGCTGGCGCGGGAACTAGATGTGCCGGTGATCATCCACTGCGAATCCGGGGACACCGCGACCAACCGCTCGCTGCGCGCGCTCGCCGACGAGGCGCGGCTCGACCCCGGGCTGGTGGTCAAGCACTCGTCCCCGCCGTTCGTCACCGATGAGGAGACGTGCGGCATACTGCCGTCGATGCCCGCCTCGCGGTCCAACATCGCGGCGGCGCTCGCCAAGGGCTCGGACCGCTTCCTGCTCGAGACCGACTACATCGACGACCCCGCCCGGCCCACGGCGGTGATGGCACCCGCCACCGTCCCCCGCAAGGTGCGGCAGATGCTCGCCTCCGGCATGGCCGACCTCGAGACCGTGGAGCGCATCTGCCGCGACCTGCCCGGGATGCTGTACCGCCGCTGATGCCCTCCGGGCGGAGTGTTATATATCCGGCGGAGCCGATGACCGTCCGTGATATCATGAAAGCGACGGTACTCTGTGTTTACGACCAGGGGGCTCTGGAGGGGATGCAGTACATCGGGGCCAAAGGGGCATCTCTGCTGATCGAGGTCGACGGTCAGCGCACGCTGTTCGGCACGGGCATGCGCCCGCGGTACCTCGAGCACAACATGGATCGCCTGGGGATCGACCCCGGGGAGCTGGACCGGGTGGTGGTCTCGCACGGCCACAGGGACATCGTCGGCGGCCTGGAGGCGGTGCTGTCCGCCCGCCGGTCGCAGATACCGGTGCTGGCATCCCCGTCGTCCCTCGGACGGCAGGGGCGGTTCGGCGGCCGCGGCCTGCGCATCGCCCCCGGGTTCTCCGATCTCGCCGCGGTCACGGCTCCCGGCGGATGGGTGCGGCTCAGCGAGAACCTGCACCTGACCCCGCCGCTGCCGTTCCCCGGCGGCGACGAGTGCTTCCTGGTGCTGACCGCGGGATCCGGCCCGGCGGTGCTGGGCAGCTGCGCCCACTGCGGGTTCGGGACGGTGGCGCGGGAGGTGCATGAGCGTTTCGGCGGATATCCGGCATCCTATATCGGAGGTCTGCACATCACCGGCCGCGACCGCAATCGGTCCCGGGAGCTGGCCGGGATGTTCAGGGACCTCGGCTGCACCGACCTGCACCTCAACCACTGCACTTGCCCCGATGCGATCGCCGATATCCGCGCGGTCCTCGGCGCCGATGCGGTCGGCGACCTCCATGTCGGCATGACCGTCACCTACGGGGTGTGATGCATGTACCCGCGAGCCCGGACCGGCCTGCTGTTCCTGCTGATGACCCTGATCCTGCTGGGCATCGGCTACGCCGTCGGTTTCACACTCGGATCCTGGCCGATCGGCCTCATCGCGATGCTGTCGGTCTCGGTCGTGATCGGGATCTACTCGTACTTCTTCTCCAAGAGCGCCGCGCTGCGGGCCAACCGCGCCCGCATCGTCACCGCCGACGAGGAGCCGCGGCTGCACGCCATCGTCAGCCGCCTGGCGCTCAAGGCGGAGCTGCCGATGCCCGAGATCGGCGTCGCCGACACCTCGGCGCCGAACGCCTTCGCCACCGGCAGGAACCCTGCCAATGCGGCGGTGGTGGCCACCCGCGGGCTGCTGCAGCTGCTGCCGGACGACGAGCTGGAGGCGGTCTTCGCCCATGAGCTCTCGCACGTGCGCAACCGCGACATCCTGGTGATGTCGGTGGTGTCGACCATGGCCGCCACGGTGAGCTACACCACCCGTTACGCGGTCTGGATCGCGCTGATGGGCGGCAACAACCGCGGCCAGGCGCTGCTGGTCTCGATCGCCCTGAGCATCATGGCCCCGGTCGCCGCGCTGATGATCCAGCTGGGGGTCTCCCGCAGCCGCGAGTACCTGGCCGACGAGACCGCGGCGCGGATGACCAACAACCCGATGGCGCTGGCGCGGGCGCTGCGCAGCATCAGCACCGGCGTCTCGTCCACCCGGGAGGAATTCACCGCCCCGTCGTATGCGAACCTGATGATCGCCAATCCGCTGACCGGCCGCAACCGCACGCTGCTGTCCGCCCTGTTCAGCACCCATCCGCCGATCGAGGAGCGCATCCGCAGGCTCGAGGCGATGGCCGGGTATGGCGCGCCCGGGCGGCGCGGCTGATCAGCGCACCGGCTCCCACTTGGCCAGCTCGTTGACTTTGGACAGCGTCGATCCCCGGCGGATCTCCTCACGGGTGCGGTTCTCCCGCTCGGAGACGTCGACGGCGCGGTTGGCTATCTCCACCGCGTGCTCGGCCGGGACCACGATCAAACCGTTCTCGTCGCCGATGATCCAGTCGCCGGTGCGCACCCGCTGTCCGCCGACATCGATTTCCATGCCGATGCCGCCGTAGCCCTTGGCCTCGCCGGCGCAGGGCACGACGCTCCGCGAGAAGGCGGGGAATCCGAGCTCCCGGATGCCGTCGATGTCCCTGATCGCGCCGTCGATGACCACCCCTCTGACGCCCATGACCATGGCGGAGTTCGAGGCCAGCTCCCCCCAGACGGCGACGGGCGCCCCGCCGACGTCGATGACGATGACGTCGCCGGGCGAGGCCCGGTCGATCGCCTCGACCGGCTTGGCCCAGTCGCCGTTGCAGGTCTGGACGGTCAGCGCCCTGCCGACCATCCGCGTACCCGGGTTCAGATGCGGCCGCAGGCCCATGATGACCCCCTGCCGGTGCTGCGCATCGGAGATGTTGCAGGTGGAGCATGCGGAGAAGGCTTCGAGGAGCTCGTCCACGCCGTGCTTCCTGGAGACCTCGGAGCCGGCCTCGGCGCCCTCCATCGCCCCCTTCACGGCGGCGGCGGCCCCTCTGACATCGTGGGCCTTGATGATCCCGCCGCCGACGATGACCGCGGCCGCACCGGCCTCGACGTACTCGCGGGCGGTGTCGGCGGTGATGCCGCCGGCCACGGATACCGGCAGCGACGTCTCGGCGACGATCCTCCGCAACAGGTCGATCGGCGGCTCCTCGCCCCTCATCTGGGAATCTATGCCCATGTGCAGACAGACGCTGCCGACCCCCAGCGCTTCGACCTCCTTCGCCCGGGCCAGGCGGTCGGGCACGCGGATCAGGTCGACCATCACGGTCGCGCCGTACTTCCTGCCCACCGAGACCGCCTCGGCGATGGTGGCATCCTCGGCCAGGCCGAGGACGGTTACGATGTCCGCCCCCGCCTTGGCCATGATCTCCATCTCGACGCCGCCGACATCCATGGCTTTGACGTCGGCGACGATGGTGGCCGCGGGGAACTCCCGGCGCAGGGCGCGCACGGCGTCCGCGCCCTCGCTCTTGATCAGCGGGGTGCCGGCCTCGATCCGGTCGGCGCCGCCCTCCACCGCCTCTCTGGCGATGGCGACGGCCCGGTTCAGCTGGATGAGGTCCAGCGCCACCTGCAGGACAGGCTTCATGCGCATGCATCGGCCTGGTGCCTATATACGTTTACTGAGAAGGCGGGGCCTGCCGCTCAGCTCGCCCGTCTATCATCACCGTCAGCTCGATAAACGATCATCATCGCGGCGGGAGCCCATCGCCGAGCGGGTTAATACGTTTTGGCCGGATCCGGATGCTCAGGCCCCCGCTCCCCGGGCCGGGGTGCCGAGCGCGATTCCGGTCACATCCAGGGCGCCCGCGCCGTCCAGGTGTACCATCGACACCCGGACGCGGCCGTCGCCGCCGCGGTCCGGCGCCCGTGCCTCGCAGGCCATGATGCAGTCGAACCCGCCCCAGGGCCGGCAGCGGCCGGCCGCATCCGGGCAGACGAGCACATTGCGCACACCGCTGTCGCAGCCGGGCAGGGCATCCGCCGAGACCGGCAGCAGATGCACGTGCAGCGCACCGTGCTCATCCTCCGACTGCACCGTGAGCGGATCGGTGGCCAGGGGGCCCCTGATGAACACCTCCTGCCGGCGCATGATGCAGCCGTCGAAGACGACGCTGTCCGCCGGGTCGTGCCGGCCGGCCACCACGTACACCGGGCCGATGTCGGCCGCGCAGGCGACGAAGGCGTCGAAAGCGTCGACCGACGCCTCCGTCGGCGCATCGGTGCCGTAGATGTCGCCGGTGATGACGATCCCGTCGGCCCGGCCGGTCAGCGCGGCCGTGCAGATCTCCTAGAGCGCCTGCGACCGCGCCTCCGGCGGAGAGCCGTCGCCGGGCAGCCTGCCCAGGTGCAGGTCGGGCACGTGCAGCAGCCTCATGCCGCCATCCCTCCCGCCGCCGTCCGACGCGCTCCCGCCGCATCCCCGCCGCAGACCGCTCCGATGCGGACCGCGGGCATTTCCGCCCCATATGATGTATTCCTCTCCATCCTCCGTATCCCTCCATCCGCGGATGCACCGTCCGGCACGGGTGTGCGGCGATGCGTCCGTGTGACACCAGGCGGTCGGGGATAGATTAACAAATCGTTGTAACATACGTAACATACGTATATTATGATATCAAAGCAACATATACGGGCCGCTGCCCGTCGATCCGTCCGCGGGACGGGCGGACGAAAACGTTTATCCCTCGACATTCATCACCGTCCCGATTGAGATGTCCGGGGAAACGGGAGAGAGGCTCAGGGTGCTGTTCGTCGATCAGAAGAACGATTCGGTGTCGCAGATCGCCGAGCATTTCACCCGTCAGCTGTACGGGGACCGGTACGAGGTCTACAGCGCCGGACCCGAGCACGACATCGTCGACTGCGACCTGATCATCGCGATGTACCGCTCGGGGGAGGACATCAGGCGGCACGTCTCCAAGGATTTCAAGAACCTCGAGCTCCTCCGCGAGGATGAGGAGTACGATCTGGTCATCTATCTCGCCGCCGCGACCTTCGACGAATGGGCGGCACGCACTCCCTGGCAGGGCAGGCAGGTCCTCGCCGACATGGGCTCTGTGCGCGATTTCGAATTCACCGACGAGGCCGAGCTGTTCGATGCCTACGACAAGCTCACGGCGCGGGTGAGGGAATGGGTCGTCGGCAACATGGGCGACCCCGACCGCCTCCGGACGCTCGTGCGCGCATGATCCCGGTCCGCGTCTACGACGAGTGCCAGTGCGATCCCCGCAGATGCACCGCCAAACGGATGCTGCGTTTCGGTCTGGCGCGGGAGGTCAGGCGGCTTTCCGACATCCCGTCCGGTTCGCTGGTGCTCTCCCCCTTCGCCGGCCGGGCGCTGTCGCCGGCCGACCGCCGGCGTGCCCGGCGGGGACTGACGGTGATGGACCTGACCTGGTCGCACATCGATGACCTCCCCGCGGTCCCGCAGGCGGAGGCGCGGGCGCTGCCGTACCTGCTGGCGTCCAACCCGGTCAACTGGGGCCGGCCGCTGGAGCTCAACAGCGCCGAGGCGGTGCTGGCCGCACTGGTCATCCTCGGGGAGGACGAGCAGGCCGCATCGTTCATGGGCAGGTTCAACTGGGCGCCCGAGTTCATGCGTCTCAACGGGGATCTGCTGGAGGCTTACGCCGCCGCCGCCGACAGCAGCGGGGTGGTGGCGGTGCAGGACGAATACATCGCATCGATCACCCGTCCGGCCTGAGCGGGGAGGGGTGCTGCGTCATGGTTATCTATACGGGCGCCGATAGGAGGGTTCAGCATGCAGGATGATATTTTGCCGTTGGTATGGGAGGTCCTCGACGGGGCGCCGATGACCACGGGAGAGGTGGCGGGGAGACTAGACGGGAGGCTCGGCCCCCGCTGTCCCGACGATACCGCCAAAGCCCTCAACCGGTTGCGCAGGCGGGGCCTGGTCAAGGGCAGGGTCTCCGCCGAAGCCGGAGGGTGGGTCTGGTGGGCCGACGAGGAATGCCGTCTGCAGAGGGGGGTCTGACCGATGCCGCGTTTCCAGGAGCAGGACATCAAAGCGGGATGGGAGGCCGTCTTCGCCGATGACAGGTACCGGCTGGTCATCGCCGACACCGCCGCCGGCTACCCTGAGAAGAAGAGCGTGATCGTCTCATACAGCGACATAGAGGCCTACGACATCGACTTCGCCATGGGCGTCCTCGAGCGCCCCGACCTCTTCATCGCCAAGGGCAAGGAGGCGATCAAGGCCGCCCTGCCGCCCACCTGGGACGGCAAACGCGACATCAACCTCCGCATCATCGGGCTGCCCCGCGACGCCAAGGTGGATATCCGCCATCTGCGGTCGAAGCACCTGGGCAAGCTGGTGGCGGTCGAAGGGCTGGTCCGCAAGGCGACCTCGGTGCGGCCGCGCATGACCCATGCCCTCTTCCGCTGCGCCCGCTGCAACGCCGAGGTCTGGGAGGAGCAGAACAGCATGCTCCTCAAAGAGCCGATCATGTGCTCGAACACCGAGGGCGGCTGCAACAAGCAGGCGGTGCGCTTCATCCTGGACGACAAGGAGTCATTGTACATCGACACCCAGAAGATCGAGATCCAGGAGAGTCCGGAGGGGTTGCGCGGCGGTGCCCAGCCCGAACGGCTGTCAGGGTATGTCGAGGACGACATCTCCGGGACGATCACCGCGGGCAACCGGGTGACGATGAACGGCATCATCCGCTCGGTGGAGAAGCCCGACCGGGACAAGACCACCGTCTTCGAGATCTACATCGACGTGATGTCGGTGGAATTCGAGCAGCATGAGTACGACGACATCCTGATAACCGATGAGGACGAGGTGCTGATCCGCGAGATGGCCCGCGACCCCGCGCTCTTCGACAATATCGTCGACTCCATCTCCCCGACCATCTTCGGGATGAGGGAGGTCAAGAGCGCCATCGCCCTGCAGCTGTTCGGCGGCTGCCACAAGGAGATGGATGACCGCACCTCGATCCGCGGGGACATCCACATCCTGCTGGTCGGGGACCCGGGGGTGGCCAAGTCGCAGATCCTGCGCTACATGAGCATGCTCGCCCCGCGGGGCATCTACGCCTCGGGCAAGTCGGCTTCCGCCGCCGGCCTCACCGCCGCCGCGGTCAAGGACGACTTCGGCGACGGCAGATGGACGCTCGAGGCCGGCGCCCTGGTGCTGGCCGACAAGGGGCTGGCCTGCATCGACGAGCTCGACAAGATGACCGCCCAGGACCGTTCCTCGCTGCACGAGGCGATGGAATCCCAGCGGATCTCGGTCGCCAAGGCGGGGATCACCGCCACGCTCCAGTGCCGGTGCTCGATGCTCGCCGCCGCCAACCCCAAGTTCGGCCGCTTCGAGACCGAGGGCATGGGCACGCTCAACGAGCAGATCGACCTGCCCCCGGCGCTGATGTCGCGTTTCGACATGCTGTTCGTGCTCACCGACCGTCCCGACCGCGGCCGGGACACCGAGCTGGCCTCGCACATACTCGGTGTGCACCGACGCGGCGAGGTGCGGCAGATGGCGGACGGCGAGGTCATCGAGGGCATCGATGCCGATGTCATCCGCGAGGCGACGTCCGGGGTGCGGCCGTTCTACGATGTGGAGCTCATCCGCAAGTACGTCGCCTACTCCAAACGCTTCGTGCCGGTGATGTCCGACGAGGCGATGGCGACCATCCAGGACAGCTACCTGCGCATCCGCGACCTGGGCAAGGCCGACGGCACCATCACCATCACCGCGCGCCAGCTGGAGGCGCTGGTGCGGATGGCGGAGGCCTCGGCGCGCTCGCGCCTCAGCCGCGTCGTCGAGGAATCGGACGCCAGGCGCGCGGTCGACCTGGTCGAGTACTACCTGTCCGAACTGGCATCGAGCAACGGCGGGAACTGGGACATGGGGGCGATCGATTCCAGTTTCACCAAGAAGGACCGCGATCACACCAAGACGCTGCTGAACATCATCGACATGTTCGGCACCGGCGACGGCATCTCGCTGGACGAGGTCATCGTCCATGCGTCCAAGGACGGCCTCGCGGAAGGCGATGTGAAGAAGCTGCTGCGCAACCTTGCCGGCGACGGGACGCTCTACACCCCGCGCATGGACATGTACAAGAGGATCTGACAATGATATACGTGAGGATACACGTCCACGAGGACGACAGGATACTGGCCGCCTGCGACGAGGACATCGCGGGGCTGACCTTCAGGGGCGACGGCGCGAGGATAACCGTCTCCGAACGGTTCTACTGCGGTGAATCGGTCACCGAGGAGGTCTTCATCGAGCGCATGCGCTCGGCATCCGTGGTCAACCTGGTGGGCAACACCGTGGTGGAGGCGGCCGTCCGCGCCGGTTTCATCGCCGCCGCCAATGTCATGGAGATAGGCGGGGTGAAGCACGCGCAGGCGGTGATGATGTGAGGTTCTGCGTCAACTGCGGTCGGGATGTCGAGCAGGTGATCGACGGCCTCTGCACCGACTGCTTCCTCGACGGCCGCCTGCTGCTGTCGCTGCCGCATCATGTGGACCTGCAGATGTGCACCGGGTGCGGCGAGTTCCGCATCGGCGGCAACTGGGTGCAGGCACCGCCGGCGCAGGCGGCCGAGGACGCGGCATTGGCTCAGCTGTCGGCGATCGGCGAGGCGGTGCCGGTCGAGGTCTCGGCCGAGGCCGGGATGCTGGACGAGGCCAACTACCTCGTGCGTGCGCATGCGGTGCTGGACATCGCCGGCACGGTCATCGGGGCCGATGCGGAGACCACGGTCAGGATCAAGCACACCGTCTGCCGCCGCTGCTCGCGTTATCTGGGCAATTACTATGAGTCGATCCTGCAGATCCGCACCCGCCGCAAGGACCTGCCCGCCGACCTCCGGGACGAGGTGCTGGGGCTCATCGACGGCCAGGTGGAGGCCCAGGCGCGCAACAACCGCAACATCTTCATCACCAAGGTTGCCGACGTCCCCGGCGGGACCGACATATACCTCTCATCCATGCAGCTGGGCAAATCCATCGCCAAGCTGCTCGCCGATACCTACTCCGCCGAGACCAAGGAGGCGTTCAAGCTCGTCGGGCAGACCCGTGACGGCCAGGACATGTTCAGGATCACCTACCTGGTCCGCCTGCCCGACTTCCGGGCGGGGGACATCGTCGGCTTCGGCGGCGAGCCCCATCTGCTGTCGCGCATCTTCGCCACCGGCGGCCGCATCATCCGGCTGACCGATTTCAGGGAGCGCAACCTCAAGCATCTGGAGATGGACAGCCTCGAGGTGATCCTCGGGGCCGACGACCTGACCGACGCGGTGGTGGTCTCGCGGTCGGAGGGCGAGGTGCAGGTGCTCCATCCAACCACGTACGAGACCATCGACCTGGTCGTGCCGTCGGACGCGACCGTCGGCGAGACGGTCAGGGTCGCCGACATCGACGGCACGATCCTCTTCGTGCCCGGGAGGGGCTGATAGGATGTCTGTGATAAAGCTACCTGAATCGACAGAGGACGTGGTGGTCAACCTGCTGCGTCTGGCCAATACGAGGCTGCCGCGCGACATCGGCTGGGCGCTGGAGGCCGCCGCCGCCTGGGAGACCGGGGTCATCGCCAAGACCCAGCTGGGCGCGGTGATGGACAACGTGAGGAAGGCGGAGCTGCTGGGGAGGCCGATGTGCCAGGACACCGGCGTGCCCGTCTTCTACATCAGGGGGCGCTTCGACGCCTCGATCGGCGGGGCCGTCGCCAGGGGCGTCGAGCGGGCCACGCGGGAGATCCCGCTGCGGCCGAACACCGTCGACCCGCTGACCCGCGAGAACGACGGCCGCAACCTCGGCGCCGGCATGCCGATCATCCACTACCTGCCGACCGACGACGGCTTCACCGAGATCACCCTGCTGGTCAAGGGGGCCGGCTCCGAGAACATGACCCGGCTCGGCATGCTCGATCCCGGCGAGGGCATCGAGGGCATCAAGCGCTTCGTCGTCGACGCCGTGCTCGACGCCGGCGGCCGCCCCTGCCCGCCGGGCGTGGTCGGCGTCGGCATCGGCGGTCTGGCCGATGAATGCCTGGCCCTGGCCAGGGGGGCGCTGGTCCGCCCGATCGACGAGGACAACCCCGATCCCGTCCTCCGCGACCTCGAGGAGGAGCTGTTCGTGCAGCTGAACGCCAGCGGCCTCGGGCCGATGGGCCTGGGCGGGGCCGCCACGGTGCTGGCCGTCCGGATCGGACGGGCGCACTGCCATACGGCGAGCCTGCCGGTCGCGGTCAACATCGGCTGCTGGGCGATGCGGAGGGCATCGGCGAGGATCACCGACGGCGAGGTCGTCTACAGTCAGGAGGGGCGGCTGTGAAACGCATCCGCCTGCCGTTGTCGCGCGAGGATGCGCAGGCGCTGCGCCTGGGCGAGATCGTCCACGCCGACGGCCCGCTGGTCACCGCGAGGGACGCGGTGCACGAGCGCGCTCTGGAGCAGATGGCCAAGGGCACCCGCCTCCCCGATGCGCTCACCGGCGCGACGCTGTACCACTGCGGGCCGATCATGGCCGGCGGTCCGGATGACCCGACGGTGGTGGCGGCCGGGCCGACCACCAGCGTCCGTCTCGACCGCCAGACGCCCGAGATGATCCGCAGGCTCGGGATCCACGCGATCATCGGCAAGGGCGGCATGTCGCAGGAGGTGCTGCAGGCGATGCAGGAGGTTGGATGCGTCTACCTCGCCGCCACCGGCGGCACCGCGGTCTCGCTGGCCGAGAGCCTGCCCCGGGTCAGGGGCGTGGAGTGGGCGGACCTGGGCATGGCCGAGGCGATGTGGCTGCTGGACGCCGACAGCATGGGTCCGCTGGTGGTCGCCATGGATGCCCGCGGCAACAGCCTTTATGAGGACGTCAGGAGAGCGCTCAGGCGGGATCAGAGCCGGATCTGACCCTGATCGCCGTCCTTCTTCTCCTCGGACCCCTTGCCGAGGTCAGTGTCATCCCTGATCTCGATGCTGTCGCCCTTGGAGCGGGCGCCGAACAGGAGCAGGGCCGAGAACAGCGTGCCCAGGACGACACTGACGATCATCAGGATATGGACGCTGTTGAGTCCGACGAAGACGTCGTTGCTCCGCGGGATCAGCTCGACCGCCGTCAGCGGGGTGTTGCCGTCCGCCTTGATGCGGACGGCGTCGCTGCTGATGAATCCGTTGCGGCTGATCTTCATGCGGTAATCGCCGTTGGGGCAGAGGATGGTGTAGCGACCCGCGGAGTCGGTGACGCCGCTGTAGACCTCATCGGTGCTCTCGGACACCAGCACGACATCGGCGCCCTCGACCGCACCGCCGGGACGGAGGACCGTCCCGGTGACCTCGGCGTAGGAGATGCTCATCTGGGCCGTCTGCATCTTGCCGGGGTTCGAGGTGATGGTGTACACGTCGTGGGAGTCCGGGGTCAGCCCGCTGAGGTCCAGCGGCCTGTACCCGTGGGCGTTCTCATCGCCGACATGGGGGCAGGACCGCAGCGTGTACCCCGCTTTTGAGAACATGATCATCAGATCGGTGTCGACGGGCAGGCCCCATATCGAGAAGAATCCGTTGGCGTCGGTGACGCCGCTGTACGGGGTGCTGTCGCTGAGGACCGTCACCACCACGGCCTCGAGCGGTGCGTTGCCGCCGGGGAGGACCTCCTCGACATAGCCCCTCACGGTGTACGGGCCCGACGCCGCGTCCGACGCCATGGCTAGAGCCGGCAGCATCAGCATGGCGACGGACAGCACCGCGGCGGACAGTATGAGCTTGCGCTTCATCGGCCGCTAATCGTGTTACCTGTCTTTATATCTTGCATAGGTCGTGCCGGCCTAGGGAGTAATAAATACCCCTTGTCCATAAAGCAAACATCATTCGAGGTGAAGGTTTGGAACGGGTTGACAGGGAGTACGGCATGGACGAGGTCATGGCGCTGATGGAGCCGACGGTGGCCGCGTGGTTCTACCAGCGTTTCGACAGTCTGACCGAGCCCCAGTCCAAGGCGATCCCCGTCATCCACGAGCGCAGGAACGTGCTGGTCTCGTCGCCGACCGGCTCGGGCAAGACGCTGACCGCGTTCACCAGCATCATCAACGAGCTGGTCAGGTACGCCTCCGAAGGGCGGCTGGAGGAACGCATCTACTGCATCTACATCTCACCGCTCAAAGCTCTGGCCAACGATATCAACCGCAACCTCGAGGGTCCGCTGGAGGAGATGCGGGCCATCGCCGGGGAGCGGGGCCTGCCGGTGCCCGACATCAGGGTCGCCGTGCGGTCCGGGGACACCTCCCAGAGCGACCGGCAGAAGATGGTGCGGCGTCCGCCGCACATCCTGATCACCACCCCCGAGTCGCTGTCGCTCATCCTCGCCGCCCCCAGGTTCAAGGAGAGCTTCAAGGATGTGGAATGGGTGATCCTGGACGAGATCCACGACATCTGCGAATCGAAGCGGGGCACGCTGCTGTCGCTCTCGCTGGAGCGGTTGCGGCATTTCTGCAACGCCGACTTCACCCGCATCGGCCTGTCGGCGACGCTCGCACCGATGGACGCGATCGCCGGCTACCTGGTCGGCTGCCGTCCGGACGGGGGCTGCCGCGACGTCGTCCTCATCGAGTCGGACACCAAGAAGACGCTCGACCTCGAGGTGATCTGCCCGACCGAGGACATGACGACGCTGTCCTCGGACATCGTCAATTCGATGATGTACGACCGGCTCAAGGACCTGGTCGACACCCACGAGACCACCCTGGTCTTCACCAACACCCGCTCCGGGGCCGAGAGCGTGGTCTACAAGCTCAAGGAGCGCGGGATGGAGAGCATCGAGGTGCACCACAGCTCGCTGGGCCGGGAGATCCGCCTCGACGTCGAGGAGCGCCTCAAGGCCGGGGAGATCAAATGCGTCGTCTCCTCCACCTCGCTGGAGCTCGGCATCGACATCGGCTCGGTCGACCTGGTCTGCCAGATCGGCTCGCCCAAATCGGTGGCCAAGGGGCTGCAGCGCATCGGCCGCTCGGGCCACAGCTTCGGCCGGGTGGCCAAGGGGCGGCTGCTGGTCTTCGACCCCGACGACCTGGTGGAGTGCGCGGTCATGTGCCGTGCCGCCCACCGCAGCGACATCGACCGCGTGAGCATCCCGGAGAACTGCCTCGACGTCCTCGCCCAGGCGGTGGTCGGCATGAGCCTCGACTCCCGCTGGGACGTCGATGAGGCCTACGAGGTGGTGAAGGGGTCGTACAGCTACCGCACCCTGCCGCGGCAGGGCTTCGTCGATGTGCTCAGATACCTGGGGAGCAAGGACGAGCACGAGGGCGTCTACTCGAAGATCTGGTACGACGAGGAGGAGAACCGCTTCGGCCGCAAGCGCGGGGCGCGGATGATCTACCTGATGAACCTGGGCACCATCCCCGAGGAGGCCAACTACCGGGTGGTGACCAACCGCGGCACGGTCGCCGGCGAGCTCTCGGAGAAGTTCGTCGAACGGCTGGCGCCGAAGGACATCTTCGTGCTCGGCGGCCGCTCGTTCGAGTTCGTGCGCTCCAAGGGGATGATGGCCTACGTCAAGGAGGCCGCCGGCCGCAAGCCGACGGTGCCGTCCTGGGCGGGCGAGATGCTCCCGCGGAGCTTCGACCTCTCGCTCGACATCGCCCGCTTCCGCCGGGAGATGGCCGGCCGCATCGACGAGGAGACCGAGGGGCTGATCGCCTCGATGACGGCGGAGTTCGACATCGACGAGGGCTCGGCGCGCAGCATCGTCTCCTACATGCGCGAGCAGCGCGCGGTGACAGGGTTCATACCGGACATCGACAACCTGGCGGTGGAGGAGTACATCGACCCCTCCGACAACCAGCGGATCATCTTCCATTTCCCCTTCGGCAGGCGGGTCAACGACGCCCTGTCCCGGGCATACGCCTACCGGATCAGCAGCATCCTCGGGGCCAACGTCTCGGTGACCGTCACCGACGACAACTTCATGATCGGCACCTCGCGGCGCATCGACATCGGCCGCATCCCCGGCCTGCTCGCGGCCGCCGACCTGCCCGCCATCCTGCGCAAGTCGATCAAGAACTCGGAGATCTTCAAGCTGAGGTTCCGGCACACCGCCGCCCGCAGCTTCATGATCCTCCGCAACTACCGCGGACGGCCGATCTCGGTCAACCGCCAGCAGGTGCGCTCGTCCTACCTCCTGGAGATGCTCGGGGAGATGGAGAACCAGCCGGTGATCGAGGAGACCTACCGCGAGGTGCTCGAGGACGATATGGACATCAGGAACGCCGTGCACGTGCTGGAGACGGTCGCCGCGGGCACGGCCGTCCGCACCATCCCCTTCAGCGGCACCTCCTCCCCCTTCGCCCACTCCATCATCCTCTCGGGCTTCTCCGACATCGTCCTGATGGAGGACCGTTCGGCGCTGCTCCGCGAGCTGCACCGCAAGGTCCTCGTCAAGGCGCTGGGCGACTCGGTCAGGGACTTCGAGTTCGACGAGGACGACGTCATCCCCTACTTCCGGCAGAAGATCGGCCGGGTGGCCGGGAAGTCGGACATCGTCCCGCTGCTGATGCGCACCGGTCCGCTGCAGGCGATGCGCGAGCGCGGACGCCACATCTACGCCTACTGCGACGTCGAGCGCAGGACGGTCGACGGCTGGATCTCCGAGCTGTTCGACGAGGGGCTGCTGGGCAGCGTCTTCCTCGACGACCCGCACATCATGGCGGCCTCCGAGCTGCCGGTCTACGCCGCCGCCACCGCCCGGCAGCGCGACCTGACCGAGCAGGACTCGCGGCTGCTCGGGCTGATCGACGGGCGCATGACGGTCAAGGCGGCCGCCGCGGAGCTGGAGGCCAGCGAGGACGCCGTCTTCCGCTCGTTGCGCAAGCTGGAGTCGATGTACCTCGTCACCCGCACCGCCGTCACCGCCAACGGCAGGTGGCGGTTCGGGCCGGCCCGGTTCCCGACGGCGGACCGGCCGGCCGCCGTCGACGCCGCGGTCCTGCGCTTCCTCGAGTGCTACGCACCCGCGACGGTGCACGAGGTCGCCTACGCCCTCGCGCTGAGCGAGGAGGATGCGCGCATCGCCCTCGAGTCGCTGACCGCCTCCGAGGAGGTCGCCAAGGGCTTCTTCCTCGTCTCCGAGAACCTGCAGTACATGCGGACGCTCGACCGTCTGCGCCTGCGGGCCGGCCGCGACAACGTCTACGATTTCGAGACGGTCGAGGACTACAAGGCGTCCAAGGGCGCCTCGTTCGACAGCATCGAGGGCTTCTTCCGCTTCTACGGGTCGGCCGGCAGCGAGCTCGACGTGTTCAACCGCGTCCGGGATTTCGATCTGCGCGAATGGCAGGCGCTGCGCGCATCGGGGCGGATCCTGCTCGGCCGCTTCGTCCGCGGGCGGGTGCGGTTCGTGCTCGCCGAGGACGGCGACCGGCTCGCCGCCCTGCGGGAGGACGTCTCGACCGCCGCCGACCGCTCGCTGCTGGAGGTGATCGACCGCCTCGGCCATGCGACGCTGAGGCAACTGGTGGCCGAGACGGGGTCCGACCGCGAGGTCGTGCGCGAGTCGCTGCAGCGGCTCGACCGCTCGCTGCTGGTGATCCGCGCCTTCGACGAGCGCGAGGACTGGGGGACGGAGAACGTCTACACCGTCTACCGGCCGGAGCCGGCGGACGGCAGCCCCTCCCGCGAGCTGGTCAGGGACGCCGTCATCTCCCACGGGCCCGTCTCGCCGCAGGCGCTGCGCTTCATGACCGGTCTGGACTCGGACACCGTCTCCCGTCTCGCCGCCGAGGCCGGCGCCGAGTCGATCCTGGTGGGGGCCTCGCAGCAGACGATGTACATCATGCCCGGGGAGGTCCCGCTGCTGGACGCCCCCCGGGAGCCGGACACGGCGGTGAGGCTGCTGACGATGTCCGACCACGCGCTCGGCTCCAAATGGGCCGAGCTCAACGCCCGTTACGGCGACCGGTGGATGTACCCGCTGGTCCGCGGCAGCGACGTCATCGGCGCGCTGGAGATCTGGGAGATGTCCGGCTGCATCGAGGTCCGCAGCATGGACCTCGACGACCCCGCCGACCTGCCCGGCACGCTCGGGGCCATCGACACCGCCATGCGCTTCTACCGCATGAAGGGCACCGACATCGTCCGCATCCGCGAGATCATGGGGACCGACGCCGCCGAGCTCGACCCCGGCACGCTGGCGGTCCTGGAGGAGGCGGGATACGCCTTCGTCAACGGGTTCCACGCCAAGGGCCGCTTCGTGACCCGGACGATGACCGAGGACGAGCACCTCAGCTACGTCTTCTCCCGTCAGCGGATCGCCCGCCGGGAGCGCTACCCCACGGTCGACGCCTGCATCTCCGCCCGCGGCTACATCCGCAACGACCAGGAGCTGGTCGCCAGGGTGGCCGAGAGGACGACGATGAGGAAGCAGATGGAGCGCGGCCTGCTGGTGAGGATGACGCTCTCGCCCCCGTACGTGGGGTACACCACCCTCGACTTCGCCCCGCTGCTCCGCGCCTCCCGCGAGGAGGAGATGGACGAGGACGTCCGCATCATCCATGAGCTGATCCTCGACCGCCAGCCGGTCTCGCGCAAGGAGGTCGTCGAGAGCTCCCCGCTCTCCGCCGCCCGCACCGCCGACATCCTGTCGGCGATGTCGCGGCGCTCGCTGCTGTACCAGGATGCCGACTCGTATTACAGTGTCGTCCCGCGGCGGGACATCGGGGCCAAGGAGGCGTTGAAGGAGCTCACCCGGATGCACTTCGGCGATCTGGGCACCTTCTCGGCCGAGGAGCTGGCGCAGTACATGGGCACGCGCATGGGCATCACCCGGGAGGTCCTCGCCGAACTGGAGGACGAGGGGCTGCTGGTCAAGGGCTTCCTCATCCGCGACGACCCGACGCCCAGGTGGATGCTGGCGGCCGATGCCGACAAGGAGGTCGTGCCGTTCACCGAGCGCTTCGTCCTCAACACCCAGGACAACCTGCACGTCTACCTCAGGGGCATGATGAAGCAGCGGCACGGCCTGACCGGATGCATGGTCTTCCGCGGCACCGAGGTCATCGGCACCTTCAGGGGCAAGCTGTGCGCCACCGGGGCCAAGATCGAGGGGTTCGAGGGCTCCGATGCGGCGATGCGGCAGATCCGCGAGACCGCCCGCCAGCTCGGGGTGAGGCTCGATGAGGGCGATGAGCCCGAGGAGGATTGGGACGTCTCGGAGTTCTACCTCAAGACCCATCCCGGCATGTGACGATGCTGCCGCTGTGGTACAGCAGCTCCTGAGCGTAGCCGGCGTAGCGCCCGAAGCGCGCCCGCCCGGCCTCCGCCACCTTCCTGTAACTGCCGGTGACGCCGTAGCATGACTCCATGGCCCTGGCGATGCGCACGTCGACGGGGAAGGCCTCCAGATGGTCGAAGGCGAAGAGCGCGACGCAGTCGGCCACCTTGGGGCCGACACCCTCGATCCCCGTCAGCTCGCGGATGCAGCCGGCGTAATCCTCCTCGGCGATGCGGTCGAGGTCGATCCCCCCCGCCTCCGTCCGCTCCGCCAGCCGCAGCAGCCGGCCCTCGCGGTAGCCCAGCCGGCAGAGGGGCAGCTCATCGCGGCCGTCGAGGATGTCGCCGGGCGCGGGGAAGGCGTGCCGTCCGCCGAGGTCCTCGCCGAACAGCCGGCACACGGACTCGACCATCGCACCGATGCGCCGGACGTTGGCGTTGGTGGCCAGCACGTAGGTGGCCAGGCACTCCCAGCGGTCCTGGCGCAGCAGCCTCAGCCCCGGACAGGCCGCGGCCAGTGCGGCCACGTGGCCGTCCCGGGCGGAGAGCTCGCCGAGGATGGCGGGCAGGTCGTCGTCGGCCCGGAAGTAGTCGAGGATGCGCCGGCGGTCGCCGCTGCCGCTGCAGGTGAAGCCGTCCCCGGTCTGGTTCAGGGTGACGACCTCGCGGCCGATGACCCCCTGCCACCCGTCGCCGGTGCGCAGCCACCGGTGGGCCTGGCCGCAGCCGAGCGTCGGATCGAGCGAGACATCCATACTGATGCGCATCGCCATCCGATGCCCCGCGGAGTATAAACCCGTTCCGAGGAATGTATAATACCCCACGCCCATGACGGTGCATGAGATTCGGACCGGCCGGGTACCCCAAGGCAGGCAAGACGCCGGAGGGGTCGTTGGATTACACGAGGGAGCTGGGGCTGGATGCGCTGGAGGTCGGGTTCGTCCGCGGGGCGCGCATCTCCCCTGAACGGGCCCGGGCCATCGGCGAGCACGCCGCCCGGCTGGACATCAGGATGAGCTGTCACGCCCCCTACTACATCAACTTCAACTCGGACAACCCCGAGACCCGGGTGAACAGCCTGCGCTGGGTGACCGACACCGCCCGGGCGGCGCACCATATGGGGGCGTACCTGATCGTCATCCACGCCGCCTCCTACGGCAAGTCCCCGGAGACCGCCCCCGAGGCGGTGGTCGAGGGTCTGCTGAAGTGCCGGGACCTGATGGACGACGAGGGCACCGGCGATGTTATCCTCGGGATCGAGACCATGGGCAAGAAGGCGCAGTTCGGGACGCTGGAGGAGATCTCCGCCGTGCTCGATGCCGTCGACGGCACCCAGGCGGTGCTCGATGTCGCCCATGTGCATGCGCGCGACGTCGGACGCATCAGGACGCCGGACGAGATGGCCCGGGTCCTGGACGAGTTCCTCCCGCTCAGCGGGGACATAGCGCACTTCCACATCAGCTGCATAAAGTACGGGGAGCGCGGCGAGATCTCGCATCTGCCGCTGTCGTCCAAGGAGCCCGACCTGCAGTTCCTCGCCGACCTGCTGGACGGTTCGCCGCGCGACTGCACCTTCATCTGCGAGTCGCCGCTGGTCGAGGAGGATGCGGTGGTGTTCCGGGATATGTTCCCCTCATACAGGCGCTAAGCAATCTTTTTATGCTTGGTCGGGATAATCGACGCCAATGCCACTGTGGCTCAGCGGTAGAGCGGCGGTTTCGTAAACCGTAGGCCGGGGGTTCAATTCCCTCCAGTGGCTCCAATCACTTCTCGCCCTCATCATCCTTGACGAGGTAGCGGCTGACGATCTTGATGGCGCAGACGTCCCCGCACATCGAGCAGCCGTCCTCCTCCTCGGTGCAGCCCCGTCCGCGGTAGGCCCTCGCCTTCACCGGGTCGATGCAGGCGGCGAACATCGCCTCCCAGTCGAGCGCCTTGCGCGCCTTGGCCATGGCGGTGTCCCGCTCCTTCCCGATGCCGCGGCAGAGGTCGCCGACATGGGCGGCGATCTTCGAGGCGATCACACCCTCCCTGACGTCATCCGCGTCGGGCAGGGAGAGGTGCTCCGCAGGCGTGAGGTAGCAGAGGAAATCGGCCCCGTGCTGGGCGGCGACCGCGCCGCCGATGGCGCCGACCAGGTGGTCGTAGCCGGGGGCGATGTCGGTGACCAGCGGGCCGAGGACGTAGAACGGGGCCTCATGGCAGAGCCGCTTCTCCAGCTGCACGTTCATCGCCACCTGGTCCAGGGGCACGTGGCCGGGCCCCTCGACCATGGTCTGCACCCCGGCCTCGCGTGCGCGTTCGACCAGATGGCCCAGGGTCATCAGCTCCGAGAGCTGGGCGGGGTCGCTGGCGTCGTCGATGCATCCGGGGCGCAGCCCGTCGCCGAGCGAGAGCGCGAACTCGTGCTCCCGGGCCAGCTCCAGCAGGTAATCGAAATCCTTGTAGAGCGGGTTCTCCTCCTCGTTGTGGAGGATCCAGGCGGTCAGGAAGGAACCGCCCCTGGAGACCACGTCGGTGATCCGGCCGCTCTTCTTCAGCCAGGCGACGGTCTCCTTCGTGATGCCGCAGTGCACGGTCATGAAGTCGATGCCGTCGCGGGCATGCTTCTCGATGCCGCCGAAGATGTCGTCCTCGGTCATCTCGACGACGGCGTCCCTCCGGGCGGCGGTCAGGCCGGTCTGGTAGATGGGGACCGAGCCCATGATCACCGGGCAGTTCCCGATTATCCGCGAGCGGATGGCGTCGATGTCCCCGCCGGTGCTGAGGTCCATGACCGCGTCGGCACCGTGCTCCAGGGCGATCTCCAGCTTGCGCAGCTCACTGTCGATGTCGACCATGTCGCGCGAGGTCCCGAGGTTGACGTTGACCTTGACCGACATGCCCGCTCCGATCGCGCAGGGCTCGGGGTCGTGCACCGGGTTGCAGGGCGCGCATATGCGCCCGGACGCGATGCCGTTCCTGACGAACTCCTCGCTGACCCCCTCCCTCTCGGCGATGCTCCTGATCAGAGGTGTGACGCCCCTGCGGGCCTGCTCCATAATCGTGCTCATCTGTGATCATCGGTGCATCGGGTCGTTTTTATTTAAGCTGATGGTCCGCAGCGGGGGCAACCGCCTTATACGCGCGCGAGCGCGCGCGTATTATATACGTACACAACATGTCCAGTATATCCGACTGCGTCGGAGGACTATCGATACAAATGGATGGGAGAAGAGGAGATGACGGCTACAACGCCGAGAGCCTGGTCGTCCTGAAAGGGCTCGAGGCGGTCAGGACGAGGCCGGGCATGTACGTGGGCAGCACCGACGCGAGGGGGCTGCACCACCTCGTGTACGAGGTCGTGGACAACAGCGTGGATGAGATCATGGCGGGTTTCGCGACCCGGGTCGATGTCTCCCTGGAGGAGGACGGCTCGGTCGTCGTCAGGGACGACGGCCGGGGGATCCCCAGCGACTTCAACCGCAAGGAGGGCAAGAGCGGCATCGAGATCTGCCTCACCGACCTCCATGCCGGCGGCAAGTTCGACCAGAAGTCGTACAAGGTCTCCGGCGGGCTGCACGGGGTGGGGGTGGCGGTGGTCAACGCCCTGTCCCGCAGGCTCGAGGTCACCGTCGAGCAGAAGGGCAGGGTGTTCCACCAGACCTACTCCCGCGGCATCCCCGACGGGCCGGTGGCCGAGATCGGCGAATCGGACCGGCACGGCACCGAGCTGAGGTTCTACCCCGATGACGAGATCTTCGAGGACATGGTCTTCGACTTCGCCACGCTGCAGAACCGCTTCCGCAACCAGGCGTTCCTCAACACCGAGGCGACCATCGTCTTCACCGACAGGCGCACCGACCCCGTCCGCACCGAGACCTACCACTACGACGGCGGCGTCTCCGAGTTCGTCCGCTTCCTCAACCGCACCAAGACCGCGCTCCACCCCGACCCGATCCTGATCGCGGGCGTCAGAGAGGGGGTCGACGTCGATATCGCGATGCAGTACACCACCGGCTACAACGAGTCGGTCAACACCTTCGTCAACTCCGAGAACACCACCGAGGGCGGCACCCATCTGACCGGCTTCCGGGCGTCGCTGACCAAGACGGTCAACGACTACGGCAGGGAGCACGGCATCCTCAAGGACATCGCCCTGGAGGGTGCCGATATCCGCGAGGGGCTGACCGCCATCATCAGCATCAAGATGGCCGATCCCCAGTTCGAGAGCCAGACCAAGGCCAGGCTGGGCAGCAGCGTCGCCCAGCGGGCGGTGTCGTCGCTGGTCAACGAGAAGCTCTCCGAATTCCTGCTGGAGAACCCCCCGGTCGCCCAGGCGATTGTGCGCAAGGCCCTGTCCGCCTATGAGGGGCGTGAGGCGGCCCGCAAGGCGAGGGACGCGACCCGGAGGAAATCGGTGCTCGAGACCACCAGCCTGCCGGGCAAGCTGGCCGACTGCTCCGAGCGCGACCCGGCGAAGTGCGAGCTGTACATCGTCGAAGGCGAATCTGCAGGCGGCAGCGCCAAGCAGGGCCGCGACCGCGACTTCCAGGCGATCCTGCCGCTCAGGGGCAAGATCCTCAATGTCGAGAGGACCCGGCCCGACCGGCTGCTCGACCATGAGGACATCCACAACCTCGCCGTCGCCATCGGCGGCGGCATCGGCAAGGAGTTCGATGTCTCGCGCATCAGGTACCACAGCGTGATCATCATGACCGATGCCGATGTCGACGGCGCCCATATCGGCACACTGCTGATGACCCTGTTCTACCGGCAGATGCCCGAGCTGATCGAGCGCGGCCACCTGTTCATCGCCATGCCGCCGCTGTACCGGATCCACAAGGGCAGGCGGCAGATCTACGCCTACAACGAGGTGGAGATGCAGAAGGCGGTCGAGGACATCGGCCAGGGGGCGGTCGTCAGCCGCTACAAGGGTCTGGGCGAGATGAACCCGCAGCAGCTCTGGGAGACGACGATGGACCCCGCCACGCGGGTGATGAAGCAGGTCTACATCGAGGATGCGGTGCTCGCCGACCAGATGTTCTCGGTGCTGATGGGCGACGATGTCGAGCCGCGGCGCGAGTTCATCATCGAGCATGCCCACGAAGTGATCAACCTGGATGTGTGATACCATGGAGGAGAAACGGATCATCAGGCAGGGCATCGAGAAGCAGATGCAGCACTCGTACATCGACTACTCCATGAGCGTCATCGTGGGGAGGGCGCTCCCCGACGCGCGCGACGGGCTCAAGCCGGTGCATCGGCGCATCCTCTACGCCATGCACGGTCTCGGGCTGCAGAGCAACCGCCCGTTCAAGAAATCGGCCACCGTGGTGGGAGAGGTACTCGGCAAATACCATCCCCACGGCGACACGGCCGCCTACAATTCGATGGTGAGGATGGCCCAGCCGTTCGCGATGCGCTACGTGCTGGTCGACGGCCAGGGCAACTTCGGCTCGGTCGACGGCGACTCCGCCGCGGCCATGCGCTACACCGAGGCGCGGCTCTCCAAGGTGTCCAATGATGTCCTCGAGGGGCTGGACAAGGAGACGGTCGACATGGTCGACAACTTCGACGGCTCGCTCAAGGAGCCGTCGGTATTGCCCTCGAGGCTGCCCCAGCTGCTGGTCAACGGCTCCCACGGCATCGCCGTGGGCATGGCCACCAAGATGCCGCCGCACAACCTCGCCGAGGTGTGCAGCGCGATAAAGCATGTGATCGCCTACCCCGACGCGACGGTGTCCGACATCATGGAGCACCTCCCCGGCCCCGATTTCCCCACCGGCGGGACGATCTACGGCCTCTCCGGCATCATCTCGGCCTACGAGACCGGCCGCGGGCGCTTCAAGGTGCGGGCCAACACCCATTTCGAACCGATGCCCAACGGCAAGACGAGCATCATCGTCGACGAGCTCCCCTACCAGGTCAACAAGGCGCGGCTGATCGAGGACATCGCCGAGCAGGTCAGGAACAAGACGCTCGAGCACATCACCGACCTGCGCGATGAGTCCGACCGCTCGGGCATGCGCATCGTCATCGAGCTGCACCGGGATGCGCTGGAGAACGTCGTGCTCGAGAACCTCTTCCGCAAGACGCAGATGGAGACCACCTTCGGTGTCATCAACCTCGCGCTGGTCGACGGCCGGCCGACGATGATGGGCATCCGTGCGCTGATCGGGAGCTATCTCGGCCACCGCAAGGAGGTCATCACCCGCAGCACCCGCTACGACCTCACCCAGGCCGAGCGGCGCTTCCACGTCGTCGAGGGCCTGATGAAGGCGCTGGGCATGCTCGACGAGACGATCGCGCTGATCCGCGCCTCCGAATCGGGCGAAGAGGCCAATCTGGGGCTGCAGTCGCTGCTGGGCATCGACCAGGAGCAGGCGAAGGCGATCCTGGACATGCGCCTCCAGCGCCTGACCGGGCTGGAGATCGGGGCGATCGAGGAGGAGCATCGCGACCTGCAGGTGCTGATGGCCGATCTGCGCGACATCCTCGCCAGCGAGCAGCGGGTGCTCGACATCATCGTCGGCGAGCTCGACGGCATGATCGCCGCCCACGGCGACCCGCGCCGCACCGTCATCAACGAGCAGGCGCTCGATATCGACGAGGAGGACCTGATCGAGCGGCAGGAGGTCGTCATCACCATCTCCGCCGACGACTACATCAAGCGCATCCCGCTGCGGACCTACCGCGAGCAGGGCCGGGGCGGCGTAGGGCTGACCGGCATGCGCACCAAGGAGGACGACCACGTCAAGAGCATGTTCGTCGCCTCCTCCCATGATTACCTCATGTTCATCACCAACCGCGGACGCCTGCATTGGCTGAAAGGCTACAGGGTGTCCGAGGGCAGCCGTCAGTCGCGCGGCAAGCCGATCATCAACCTGCTCCCCGACCTCGAACCGGGCGAGCGGGTGGTCGATGTCATCCGCACCGCCGGGTTCGATGATCAGCGCCAGATGGTCTTCTGCACCCGCAACGGCATCGTGAAGAAGACGCTGCTGCGCGCCTACAGCAACGTCCGGGCGCGGGGCATCAAGGCGATCCGCATCGATGACGACGACGAGCTGGTCGAGACCGCGATCATCGACGGCGGCGAGCTGATCATGCTGGCCACCCGCAACGGCATGGTCTGCACTTTCGATGAGGATGATGCGCGCACGACCGGCCGCGACACCCGCGGCGTCAAGGGCATCACCCTGATGCCCGGCGACATGGTGGTCTCGATGGCCGCGGTGCGGCCGGGCGACCGGCTGCTGACGGTCACCGAGAACGGGTTCGGCAAGATCTCCGACGTCAGCGACTACCGTCTGACCCGCCGCGGGGCCAAGGGCGTGATCACCATCCGCACCGACAGGCGCAACGGCAAGGTCGTGGCGGTGCGGCGGGTCGAACGGGGCGGGCATCTGATGGCGACCAGCCGCCAGGGCAAGATCATCCGCATCGAGGTCGACGGCATCAGCGAGCAGAGCCGGCGCACCCGCGGGGTGATCCTCATGGACATGCGCGACGATGACACCATCATCGCCGTGCAGGCGATAGCTCCCGAGGGGGATTCCGGGGAAGCGGAGGGATGAGCCTGCGCACGGCGACGGCCTGGGTGCTGCTGACCGCCGCGGCGGCAGCCTGCGCGGTGCTGTCGGCCGTCGCGGGGCTCTTCGCCGGAGGCGCGGCCCGTCCCGCCTTCATCGCCTGTGCGGGGCTCTTCGCCGTCTGCACCGTGCTGATCGGCCTCACCCGCCGCAGGTACCTGCAGGTGCTGGACGCGGCATCTGTGATCGACTGCCTGCGGCTGAAACGCCCCGGCATCCGCCCGACGGAGCACGACGCGGGTGTCGTGCCCAAGGGCAAGATGCCGAAGATCTGACCATCAAGAAACTTTATAAGCGAATCGGACTATGGGGGAATTACGCCGTGGTAACTCAGTTGGGAGAGTGCGTGACTGAAGATCACGAAGTCGCTGGTTCGAGCCCGGCTCACGGCACCATCCATTTCTTCAAAACCCCTCTCGGGGAGGCGATGACCTGACGGAACCCGACCTCGTGCTCATCGACATAGCCACCTGCGGCCTGACCCTGGCCGAGGTCCTGACCGAGATCGGGCGGTTGCAGGCCGAGTATCCCGATCACGAGATCTTCCTCGACGGGGACGCGAATGCCATCGTCGGGAGGCGGCGCCGATGAGCGGTCGCCGCGGCCGGGTGACCATCGGCCTGTACAACGCCTACGATCCCCGCCGGTTCCGCGAACCGCACCGGCGGGTCATCGCCCGGGCGGCGGGGCTGGCGCTGGCGTTCGACATGAATCTGGCGCTCTTCGGCTTCCCCATGCCCGAGGACACCGGCACGCCGCTGGAGGCCGCCCGCTGGATCGCGGGCACCACCAGCATCGGCGACGACGGCCGGAGCTTCCTCGACCTGGCCGAGCAGGGGCGATTCCATTGCTTCCCCTATCCCTCGAAAGGTTTCCCGCCGCAGCTGGGGGAGCCCGTGCTCACCACCCGCCGTCCCGCCGCCGACCGGGGGATCGGGCTGAAGCAGGTGGTGCGGGAGATAGCGGCCGGCCGCAGCGTGCTGCTGGTGTTCGGCATCGGCCCGCACGGTGTGCCCAAGGATGCGGCGGCGATCCCGCGGAGGGCGCTCGACATCACCGGCGGCGGTCACTCGCTGGAGACCTGCACCGCGCTGGGAGCGGTCTGCGGCGCTCTGCACGCCGGCCTGGATCAGTAATGGTCGTAGGTCAGGCCCATCGGTTCGAGCAGCACGCCGGCGCCTGCCTCGACCCGTCCGACGATCTCGGCGTTCGCGTGGTCCGCGGCGATCGCCTCGGCGGCTTCGGGCGGCGCGATGACGGCGAAGCCCATGCCCATGTTGAGCGTCTGGTGGATCTCCCGGTCGTCGATGCCGCCCAGCTCCTGGATGGCGGTGAAGACCGCCGGCGGCTCCACCGGGTCGCTGATGACGTACCTGAGCCCTTCGCGCATGCGCAGGAAGTTCCTCAGGCCGCCGCCGGTGATGTTGACCAGGCCGTGCACCTCGTGCTCCCGGGTGATGTCCAGCACCTGCCTGACGTAGATCGCGGTCGGTTCGAGCAGCTCCATGCCCACGGTCCGGCCGATCCCGGGCAGGGTATCGTCCAAGGCGACGTTCTCGGCCTGGAGGACCTTGCGCGCCAGGGTGAGCCCGTTGGAATGGATCCCGGATGACGCCAGCGAGACGATGAGGTCGCCCTCGCGGCATTCCGCGCCGGTGATGACCCTGTCCTTGGCGACGTGGCCCAGGCAGGTGCCGGAGAGGTCGACGCCCCTGACCAGCTCGGGGAGGATGGCGACCTCGCCGCCGACGATCTCCATGTTGGAGAGCTCGGCGCCCCGCTGCAGGCCGACGCCGATCTGCCGGGTCAGCTCCCCGTCGGGGGTGTCGATGGCGATGTAGTCGACGAAGGACATCGGTTCGGAGTTGACGCAGATGGTGTCGTTGACGTTCATGGCGATGCAGTCGATGCCGATCGTGTCCCAGATCCCCAGCTCCTCGGCGACGAGGAGCTTGGTCCCGACCCCGTCGGTGGCGAGGGTGAGGTAGGTGTCGCCGAAGTCGATGAGGCTGGCGAACAGGCCGGGCAGGCGCACCATCTGCCCTCTGCCGGTCCTCCTGAAGCTCAGTTCGCCGACCAGCGAGCCGATGGCCTCCGATTTCCTGTCGATGTCAACGCCTGCTTTTGAATAGGTCCATCCTCTCGTCATCTGAGCGTCCCCATGTCCGGATGGCCTCCCTCTGTTATTAGCTTTGCATGGGCCGCCCCCTCACGCAAAACAGTTTAAGCGAGCACCATATAGCAACAGCCGTGAGTCTGCACGATCGCTGGGTTGTAGAGAGACAGAACGAGTACTACTACAAGCTGGCCAAGAAGCTGAACTACCGTTCTCGGGCGTCATTCAAACTCATGCAGATCGACGACCGGTTCAAGATCATCAGACGCGGCGACGCGGTCATCGACCTGGGCGCCAGCCCCGGAGGCTGGCTGCAGGTGGCGAAGGAGCGTGTCGGCGACAACGGCAAGGTGGTCGGGGTCGACCTGCAGCGCATCAAGCCGCTGGACGGAGTGGTGACGATCGTCGGCGACATCAACGACGACAGCACGATGCTCGAGCTGCTGGAGGTCTTCGGCGGCCGGGCGGACGTGGTCCTCTCGGACATGGCGCCGAACATCATGGGCCATTACTCCACCGACCACGCCCGCTCGGTGGACCTGTGCATGGCGGCGATCCGCGTCTGCGACAGGGTGCTGAAGAAGAACGGCAAGCTGGTCTGCAAGGTGTTCATGGGCGACATGATCGACATGCTGCTCAAGGAGACGGACAAGCGTTTCAGGCGGGTGCGGGTCCACTGCCCCGCCGCGACGCGCGCGACCTCATCGGAGGTCTACATCGTCGCCGAGGGCTTCCTCGCCGCCTACAACGTGAAGGCGGAGGATCTCGAGATCGAGGAGCCTCAGCCCGTCTTCGTCAAGAAAGGCGCGGATATCTGATCAGTCCCAGAACCGCTTGGTCTTGGCGTAGGTGACCTCGGCGTTCATGATGCTGCGCAGCATCTCCTCCTCGTCATCGTGCACCGAGCGCAGGATCCTCGAGGCCGAATCCGGTCCGATGCCGCGACCGGCCAGGACCTTGGCCGCGGCTCCGCCGTACTCCTTGACCAGGTTGGCGTTGCGCATGACCCGCATCGCATCCCGTCTCTGCTGACTGTCCGGTTCGGCGATCCTGATCAGGCCGATGGCCTCCCGCTCGTACCCTTTCAGCAGCGCGATCATCGTCCCGCCGCATCTCGGGCACACCGGCCGCCCGGGGGCGTCGGCGACCCGCATCCGCCACTGGTTCAGGCAGTTGATGCACGATGCGTACAGCAGCTCGTCCCCCAGCCGCTTGTCCAGCGCCATGAGTATCGCGCGGTCGGCGCGCAGCGGCTGCATCAGCTCCTTCGAGCGGGTGACCCCCTCGAGGCCGATCGGCGACAGACCCGATTCGCGCACCGCGATGCTGCCGTCGTGGATCATCGACACCACCCGTTCGGCATTGGCGATGTCCAGGTCCTCGTACAGCACCAGGTTGACCGCGTCATCGTAGGCGGGCGTATCTCTGTGCATGTCGAACAGCCGGTTGAAGTTCATGAAGCGGTGGTCGGCCCCCTTCTCGATGATGCCGAACTTCTTGGCCACATGGACGAACCTCCATTTCAGGTAGGTGGAGCCGAGGATGGTCAGACGCGCCAGCGCCTCGACCGTCCCCGGCCGGATCGACATGAAGGTCTCGACCAGCAGCGATCGGCCGAGGTCGCGGGGCAGCTCGAGGATGATGCGGTACGGGTCGACGGTGACGCCGATGCTCTCCCCGATGCGGGCGGTGAGCAGGGCGGAGTAGATCTTGCCGAGGGTCTCGTTGACCCGGGTGCCGAAGCAGCAGTTGACGATCGCCATGCGGTCGCCGGTCTCGATCGTCACCAGCTCGTCGCAGGGCATCTCCCACCGTTCGTCCTGGGATGCGAGGAACTCCTCCGCCCGCAGGAAGCAGCGCTCATCGCCCGGGTAGCCGCTGAAATCGCGCAACCGGCGCATCGCGCCCACCTCCATGGCGACCTCGAACGGCACCGGGATGTCCGAACCCGTCCACGAAGGGACCGAACCCACCTCCCGCACCTCCTCGACGAGGATCTCGTCCTCGCGCATCTCGACGATGCGCCAGGTGCGCCCCTTGGCGATGAACATGGCGAAGGGCTCAGCGAAGGTGGCCACGAAGCTCTCGTCCAGCGTGCCGATGATCCCCCGGGTGGCGATGTCGCGGATCAGGTAGGTGCGCTCGTCGGGGATCATCGAGATGTTGTTGTAGAAGTAATCCATGCCCTTGCGCGAGCGCTTCAGGGTGCCGTCGTCCTCGAAGAGCATCCTGATGCCCTTGAGCTGCTCGATCACCCGGTCCAGCTCGGATTCCTCCAGGTCGCGGAAGATGCTGCAGCGCCTCACCGTGCGCAGCACCTCCTCCCTTGTCACCCAGCCGACCATGGTCATCGCCATCACCTGGTTGGCCAGCACCGAGAGCGGGCTGCTGCGGCCGGGACGGTACTCCAGCTCCTTGGCATCGGCCCGGCGGGCGATGACTAGCGCCTCGGCCACCTCGTCGGGGGCGGTGGCTAGGATGACCGAGCTGATGCGCTCGCCGATGCGGTGGCCCGCCCGTCC
>JBNRMI010000030.1:0-63219 GCA_050309445.1 Candidatus Methanogranum sp.
TCAGCAGCCGGCGAGGATCCTCGCCGGCTGCTGATTGGGATTGCACCCGTATTTCAACTGCATCTCTCTCATAAGGGATACCTTCTCGGACCGAGCCGCGGGACGGGCGGTATCCGCCCGGCCGTCGGCTCCATAACGCTATTCCGATACAGTAACCGATATTAAACTGCACCGCGGGCGCGGACGCTCATGCACCGCGGGCGGTCATAGAAAAAGGTAAGGGGTTTAGGCCCACCGGGCCGCATACAGCGGCCCGGCGGTCATCATGCAGGGACGGCTTCGTCCTGTTCTGCGTACCTGTCAAGGTAGGCCTCATGGGTCAACGGCGACCAGACCGTGACGGTAAGGTCGATGCTGCTCCTGTAGAGCCCCTCGTACATGGGTCCGACGTCGAGGTAGGTGAGGGTCACGGAGTACCCGGCCTCCTCCAGGACGTGCTTGAGCGCGTTGGACGAGCCGATGGCGCAGGCCCAGCTGACCAGACCTATCTTCACCTTTCCGCGATCGACGTCGCGATCCACATCGCCCAGCCAGGCGTCCAGGAGGTCCTGGCGGGAGTCGACCCACTCGGCGGCAGCATTCTCGGCGTTCGCACTGCTGGCCTCTATGTAGGCCAGCAGGGAGGCGAAGTCCTCCTGTTCGAAGGCGTACCCGGCCATGATGTCGGCCAGCACGGGATCCTCCTCGGCCAGGCCGTTCCTGCCGTAGGACAGGATCGACTCGAACTCCCCGTACACCAGCTCGGTGTCCTCGAGGAAGACGAGATCGTACTCGTCGGATCCCATTATCCAGTGGGGCTCCCACAGGGTGACGACGACAGCCTTGCCACCCTCGTATTTTTCACCGAGGGTCGAGAGCATGCCTGCTTCTGAACTGACTATCAGATTGAAGTTCAGGCCGTATTCGGTTATGGCCTTCTCAGTGGAGGACATGATGCCCGCTCCGCTGTCGATCCCGATGATCTCGCCACCGAATTTATCGACATGGTCGTTGAGGTCGGCGATGGTGGCTATACCGTATTCGTCAGCCACGTACGCCGGTATCACGAGACCGGTCTTGGCCCCGTCTTCGACTACAGTTCCCATATATTCTATCTTCTTACCCTCCGATCCACCGGCGAATAAGTAGGCTCCGACCGCGATCAGTGCTATGACCACCACCACGGCCCCTATCTTCATATGTTTCGATTTCATCAATTCACCTCCGACCCGTTCCCGATGCCCTTGAAGGACTGGGTGAGCCGGTCTAATGCTATTGCGATCAGGACCACCGCCAGGCCCGCTTCGAATCCATGGGCCACATCGATCCTGTTGAGCGCGAAGACGATGTCCTGTCCGAGTCCGCCCCCGCCGATCATCGCCGCGATGACGACCATCGAGAGGGACAGCATGATGCACTGGTTGACGCCGGCCATGATCGACGGCATGGCGGCCGGCAGCTGCACCTTGGTCAGTTTCTGGAAGCTGGTGGAGCCGAACGCGTCGGCCACCTCATCCAGCTCGACCGGGACCTGACGTATCCCGAGATTGGTCAATCTCACCACGGGGGGCATCGCGAAGATGACCGTGGCGATCACGCCGGGCACGATGCCCAGGCCGAAGAAGATCACCGCCGGGATCAGATAGACGAACGCAGGCATGGTCTGCATGAAGTCCATTAATGTCTTGATCACCGGTTCGGCGAACTCGCTGCGTGCCGACCAGATGCCCAGCGGCACGGCGATGATCACCGCCACCGTCGCTGAGACGATGACCATGTTCAGCGTGATCATGGCGCTGTTCCAATATCCCATCCAGAGGATGATCAGGAACGCCGCCGTGATCACCGCCGTGGTGATCAGGCGCCGGGTCACCAGCAGCGAGATCACCAGGATGGCGGCGATCAGGATCAGCGGCTCCGTGCCGTACAGCACTTTGCCCAGCAGGTCCAGCGGCACATCCAGTATCCGGCCGAACAGATCGAGCAGCCAGCCGAGGTAGAAGTCCACGTAATCCACGAGTTTCTCGGCGAAGACGCCGACGGGGGAGACCATCAGACCGCCTCCTCATGCCATACATCGGCGGCCACCGCGGGATCGACGACGCCCAGGAGGATCCCGTCGTCATCGACGACGGGCACCGGGAAGTCGGTGGTCATCATGATGTGGATGACGTCCGCCATCAGGCTGCCGGCGGTCACCGTCGGCACGTCCGTCTCGAGGACGTCCTGCAGCGAGCCCCCCTCGTTCACCGCACGGCTGAGGCCTTCCCGCCGGACCATGCCGAGCAGATGGTCGTCGTAGTCGACCACCAGCAGGCTGTCCTGCCGGACCGAGCGCATGACCTTGAGCGCGGTGCGCGGCCCCTGGGAGATGCGCACCATGCCCTTGGCCCGTCTCATGAAGACCTCGGCGGTCAGCACCTTGGTGCTGTCCACTCCGCGGATGAAGCTGCTGACGTAATCGTCGGCGGGGTTCTGCAGGATCTCCTCGGGGGTGCCGATCTGCACGACCACGCCGTCCTTGATCAGGGCGATGCGGTCGCCGAGCTTGAGCGCCTCGTCGAGGTCATGTGTCACGAAGAGGATGGTCTTGCCCAGACGCGAATGCAGCTTCTGCAGCTCATCCTGCATCTCGTTCCTGATCAGCGGGTCCAGGGCGCTGAACGCCTCGTCCATGAACAGGATGTCCGGATCGGTCGCCAGCGCCCGGGCGAGCCCGACGCGCTGCTTCATGCCGCCGCTGAGCTCCTCCGGGTAGCTGTCCTCATAGCCTGTCAGGCCCACCAGGTCGATCGCCCTCTGGGCGGCCGCCAGGCGCTCCTTCTCGGGGATGCCCTGCAGCTCGAGCCCGTAGGCGATGTTGTGCTTGATGTCCCGGTGCGGCAACAGGCCGAAGCCCTGGAACACCATCGACATCTTCCGTCTCCTCACCTCGCGCAGGATGTCCTCGTCCAGCGCGGTGAGGTCGACCCCCTCGATGAGGATCTGCCCCGCCGTCGGTTCTATCAGCCGGTTGAGGCAGCGTTCAAGCGTGGATTTGCCTGAGCCGGAAAGGCCCATGAGGACGAAGATCTCCCCCTTCTTGACGTCGAAGGAGACGTCGTAGAGGCCGACATTGCTGCCGGTGAGCTCCTGCACCTCCTCCTTGCTCCTGCCCTCCGCCAGCATCTTCAACGCCGGCTCGGGGTGCTTGCCGTAGATCTTGGACAGCCCCCTGACCCGGACGGCGATCTCATCACCGTCCTCGTCGACGGGGTTCTCCGATCTCTCGAACAGGGATTCCATGGACTCCTTGTCCTTCTCGGAGGCCTGGAGCTCCTCGGCCAGATTCTTAAAGGGTTTGATGACCTTCGATCCCAGGGATCGGAGGCCTGCCGTCATCATCCCGTGGAACTCCTCGTCCAGGGAGGTTATCGGTCTCTTTCCTTTCATGCTCAAAGACATTACTGCCATCTCCGTTTCCGGGTCGGTTCGGATGGCCCTCAGCCTGTGCGCATAGCTCCCGCTGGAGGAATTACATCCCAAACAAATGGAAACAACCGGAAGAGGACCGGAACAACGAACTTTGCCGATGCACCGGTTCTCCCGGGCGGCGCGGCGGATGACGGTTCTCGAAACAAACCCTTCACGGAACCGGGACGGTCCGCGTCGCCGCGTCCGGTCCCGTTCCGAGGATCTGAGGTTGAGAGCGACGATCAAGTCGACGCGTCTCTTCGTTCAGATCATTCCGTGAGAGGGGCTCATCCTATATAAAATGTGTAGTTTTCGGCTGTTTTTGTCGTTTTTAACGTTAATTCCGACAGAAAATCGACAAAACTTTACAAGAACCGTCTCTTTCGACAATGGATGAATCAGGTCATTCCGGTGAGTCGGCATGAGGGGACGGGGTTGCAGGCGGTCTGAGGAGCAGCCGACCGTGCGGACCCGGTGCACGCGGGCGCATATGCGTGCACGCGCATGCGTTCCGGAGCGGGATACACGCGTCGATATACGCAGGGACTGTCGCGATCCCCGACCGGGATCGCCGGACAGTGCGGTCGCACCGGCATCCCTGCGCATGGCCGCCCGCGCGTGCAGAGAGCCGGGAGGGGCCATCGGGAGGGAGAAGCGTCCCGGATCCCGCCGTTCCGCGTTGCATCGTATCCGGGCATCCGCCCGGCACGCAGGCGATATTATATAAAGTGACAAATGATTATCTAAATAAATAGCGGTAGGCGGTTCATATGGGCAGTTCATTTAACGTATTTTGCACGGAATGCGATTTCAACCGGTCACTGATGGTAGGGGTGGGGATGTTCTACATGTCTTCATACATCTTCGGTGATCCGGATCCCGACAGGTCCTAGCTCAAGAGCTTCATCGGAGACGGCAGGATCACGGACAAGGCGTTCTCTCTGCTGGAAGCGGGATACAAGCCGGACGAATACGAGAAATCGGTATACGTATGCCCGGGCTGCAACGATCTGAGGAGCAGATTCTTCTTCAAACTCATCAAAGGCGATGATACCTACACGCCGAAGTACAGATGCCACAGGTGCGGTAAACGGTTAAAACGGGTCACCTTCAATAGGCGCAGCACGAAGACCTATGTGGACAAGGAGGCCGTCGACCTGAAATGCCCCAAGTGCGGCAAGCCGACTCTGTAGCAGACTCCCGGGATGACAAACTGGGATTGAGGGCGGTCATGCCCGGCAGGTGCGTGCAGGATCGGCCTCGGAGGATATGTCGGATGGCCTGAGTGGGCTTGCCCGACAGAGCGAACACCGTGGCGGCGGCACCGAATCCGTATCTCCATCCGAACGTCCCCGCCACGGAATCCCCGAAGAAAACACCATGGAAAGGTCCCAATCCGAATGCGGCGGCCATGATGGCCTTCACCTCAGAGAGGCAGGCGAATCTCCATTCTCCGACCCGGAGCGCACATGTTGAAGTGTTATATCCGGAGAACCGTATCATCCACCGTGTCCTTCAAGTACGCTGAGCTGGAAGAAACGATTCTCGGAGCTGTCAGGGATGCGGTGGAAGGGAAGGATGTCGCAGTGGCCTTCTCAGGCGGACTGGATTCGGGATTGGTCGCAGCCATTGCCAAAAGGTATGCGAGATCGGTCCATCTGTACACCTGCGGTGCAGACAATGCACACGACGTGATCATGGCGAAGGATCTCTCGGAGAGGCTGGACCTTCCTTGGATCCAGGTCCGGATATCGAGAAGGAACGTGGAACTGCTGATCAAGGAGATGATCGCCACCACGAACATAACGGATCCATTCACCATATCCTACGAACTGCAGTTGTTCTGCGTGTGCCGGGAGGCGAAGGAGAAAACGGTGGTCACAGGCCAGGGTGCCGACGAGTACTTCATGGGTTGCGCGAAGTTCGTCGACCAGGACGACAAAGATTACGAGATGCAGAGGGATGCGGCGGTGGAAAGGCTTCTCAGGATCTCGATGCCGTGCGAGAAGGCGATCGCGGATCATTTCGGTAAAGAACTCCGGTATCCGTACATGACGGAAGACGTCATCTCCGACGTCAGCGGACTCGATCAGGATGAGCTGAGGCCCAAGGATATGGATTCCCGGAAATCCGTCCTCCGGGATATAGCGGAACATCTGGGGTATCCCCGCATCGCCGAAAGGAAGAAGAAATCGTCCCAATACGGTTCCGGGACCACCGACATCATAAGGACCCTGGCTCGGGAGAAAGGGATGTTCTTCAACGAGTATGTCGCATCCCTTTGCGACGAGGTCCTGTTCGGAGGGCGATCCAGACCGAGGGGGTCGATCATAAACGCACGCGTTGACTCGATATTGAAGGTGGAAGCCGAGAAGATCCTGCAACAGCTGGAACTCTCACCGTCCGATGCCGTGGAGATGCTCTACAGCAGGATAATCGAAGACGGGGACGTACGGTCTGTGAGGAAATCCAAAGAATGAATGTCCGATGATCGGATCATTTCACTTCCCTTCCCCGTGTCCGCCCGCTGTCCTCGGACGACCCGTGAGGGAAATCCACAAAAAGTATTCAGACTGTCGTTTCATTGAATGATCACAGTCGGACCGTCCGGGATCGCATAGGAAGAGGTGAGCCAGACGGCCTGAAAATGGCATATTTTTCAATTCATAGGATTTTTTCGCCGATCCGGTCAGAACGCATGCGGGCCCGCCCGGATCAACACGAATGGTCAGCCGTTGATTGAAAAGTACAATTCAATGAAACAGTTCACTGAGTCATTGAAAAATCACACTTCTGAGTGCCGACTCAGAGGAGAAAGAGGATCATCTGCTAATTTCTTGAATATCTGCTCAACCTTCTCTTTCGATCCGGCCCCTTCGATCCCGATGAGATCTTCCTGAGCTTTCTCGGAGAGAAGGATCTGATACATCGGTTCCAAGCCTCAAAATCAGAATCAGGGGCATTACGGGACTCTTCCACATCCTTCAGGAAATCCGGATCCCCCATGAGATACAGTGTTTCTTTGATGCTCTCCCACTCTTCCTCTGACATCAAGACCGCATTTCCCTTTTTAGTGGTAATTGTCACCAACTCCTGTTCCAATACCCTGTCCAACAGACTGTATGGATCACTGCGAGCGTTGGTTGCATTCACAACGGTCATGATCTGATGATATATTGTGCATATCTGAACGTACGTAATCACGTCCGTATATTGTAGAGTTAAACAAATGGTAGAAGATCTTCAGCGCAATATCGGATTCCCGTCCGCACCGAATGTGTGCAATGCATCCTTTACGGTCCCATCTCCTCCGGTTATCGCTGCATTCATAACAGTACGCCGGTTGAATCGTCCATAACCGTTGTCACAGACTGTCGCGGTCTCGATCAAAAACGATGCGCATCGACCTTATAGTGCAAGTGGGCCCGCCCGGATTTGAACCGGAGTCAATAGCTCCCGAAGCTACAAGGATACCAAACTACCCTACGGGCCCCCAAGCATCGCAATATCATCCTCTATTAAAAGGATTTGCAATCCCGCCGGCCGGCGCAGGCCGACCGGCGGTCAGACCATGCGCCGGAGGACATGCTGGAGGATGCCGCCGTCGGCGATGTACTCCAGCTCGACCGGGACGTCCGCCCGGCAGACGGTGTCGAACACCGTCTCGCCGCCGCCGTCCTTCCGGGCGGTCACCCGGACCGTGCCCTTGGGGCCGATGCCGGTGAGATCGATGTCGAACGACTCGCTGCCGTCCAGCCCGAGCGTCTCCGGGGTCTCGCCCTCGCGGAACTGCAGCGGGACGATGCCCATGCCGACCAGGTTGGATCTGTGGATGCGCTCGAACGATTCGGCGATCACCGCCTTCACGCCCAGCAGGCGCGGGCCCTTGGCCGCCCAGTCGCGGGAGCTGCCGGTGCCGTACTCGCGGCCAGCGATGACGATCAGCGGGACCTCCTCGGCGAGGTACCTCTGCGAGACCTCGAAGACGGTCCCCTCCTCCCGGTCGGGGAAGTGCACCGAGGCGCTGCCCTCCCTCCCGGGCGCCAGCCTGTTCCGCAGCCGGATGTTGGCGAAGGTGCCCCGGGCCATGACCTCGTGGTTGGCCCGCCGCGAGCCGTACGAGTTGAAGTCGGCCTCGGCGACCCCGAGCGATAACAGGTGCCTGCCGGCATCCGAATCCGGTCCGAAGCCGCTCGCGGGCGAGATGTGGTCGGTGGTGATCGAATCCCCCAGCAGCGCCAGGCAGCGGGCGCCGGCGATGCTGCGGATGCCGGGCTCCCGGTCCAGGTCGTCGAAGAAGGGCGGGTTCCTGATGTAGGTGGACGCATCGTCCCAGGCGAACAGCGGGGTGCAGTCGCATCCGATCGCCGCCCAGCGCTCCGATCCGGTGAAGATGTCGTCGTAGACCTCGGTGAACGCCTCGGAGGTGACGTGGTCGGCGATCACCGACCTCACCTCGTCATCCGACGGCCAGATGTCCCTGAGGTAGATGTCCCGGCCGTCGACCCGCGCCAGCGGCTCGGCGGTCAGGTCGATGTCGACCCGGCCGGCGATGGCGAAGGCGACCACCAGCGGCGGGGATGCCAGGTAGTTGGCCTTGACCAGCGGGTGGATGCGACCCTCGAAGTTGCGGTTGCTGGAGGCGACCGCCGCCACCGCCAGGTCCCCGGCGGCGACCGCCGCGGCGACCTCGTCGGCCAGCGGTCCGCTGTTGCCGATGCAGGTCATGCAGCCGTAGCCGCAGCACTGGAAGCCCATCCGGTCCAGATGCTCCTGCAGACCCGACCTCTCCAGGTATCCGGTGACCGCACGCGATCCCGGGGCCAGCGAGGTCTTGACGAACGGCTTCGGCCGCAGGCCGAGGGCGTCGGCGTTCCTGGCCAGCAGCCCGGCGGCGATCATCACCGAGGGGTTGGAGGTGTTGGTGCAGGAGGTGATCGAGGCGATCACCACCGAGCCGTCGCCGACCGTGTCGTCCGACGGCATCCGCCGCTCGCCGACGCCCAGCGCCTCCAGCGTCGCGGAGAACTCCGCGCGCATGTCCTTCAGCGGGATGCGGTCCTGGGGGCGCTTGTGCCCCGCCAGACTGGGCTCGACCGTCGAGAGGTCGAGCTCGATCGTGTCGGTGTACTCCGGCTCGGCATCGTACCAGAGGCCCTGCTCCTTCGCGTACCGCTCGACGGCGTCGATGTGCGCCGGGTCGCGCCCGGTCAGCCGCAGGTACTCGAGGGTGCGCTCGTCGATCGGGCAGTAGCCCATGGTGGCGCCGTACTCGGGCCCCATGTTGGCCACCGTCGAACGGTCGGCGAGGTCTAGGCTGCGGTAACCGGGTCCGTGGAACTCCACGAACTTGCCGACCACGCCCTTCTCCCGCAGCATCTGCACCACGGTCAGCACCAGGTCGGTGGCGTTGACCCCGGGCGACAGCTCGCCGGTGAGGCGGAAGCCGATGACCTCGGGCATCCGCATGTAGGAGGGCTGCCCGACCATGACCGCCTCGGCCTCGATGCCGCCCACCCCCCAGCCGACCACGCCGAGGCCGTTGATCTGAGTGGTGTGCGAATCGGCGCCGAAGCAGGAGTCGGGGTAGGCGGTCAGCTCCCCGTCCCCCCCGACCACGTGGACCACCGGCGACAGATGCTCGAGGTTGACCTGGTGGCAGATGCCGTTGCCGGGCGGCACCACCCGCAGGTTCCTGAACGAGCGCTGCGCCCATTTGAACAATGAATAGCGTTCGCGGTTGCGTTCGAACTCAAGCTCCTCGTTGAGCTCGCGGGCGGTGCCGCAGCCGGCGAAATCGGTCTGGATCGAATGGTCGATCACCAGGTCGACCGGCACCAGGGGGTTGATCAGCTCGGGGTCCCCGCCCATGGCGGCCACCGCCTCCCGCATCGAGGCGAGGTCGGCGACGGCGGGCCCGCCGGTGAGGTCCTGCAGCAGCACCCTGGCCGGGATCCAGGGGATGTCGGCGTCGACCTCGGCGTCCGGCCGCCAGGAGGCGGCCGCGCGGACGTCGGCGTCGGTGATGACCCGACCGTCCCGCTGCCGGAGGATCCCCTCGATCAGGACCTTGATCGAGTAAGGGAGTCTGGAGAGGTCGGCGATCACGCCTTTCGCCTCGAGTTCCCTGAGGCTGTGCACCGTCAGCTCGCCCTCGTCGGTGGCGATCCTCTTCGTGCAGTCTCCGATTGCGTCAATGGCTGCTCTGCTCATGCATCGGCATTACATCGGGAATATATATCAAGTTTAAGCGGGAAGGGGGCAGCCGCCGGCACGGCGGCTGCCGGATACGGTCTCACTCGTCCCATTCCTCGAACAGCTGGTCGATGCCCTCCTTGGCGCAGGACCAGGCGGGGACGCCGCCGGTGAGCACCGCGACCTGGACGGCCTCGATGATCTCCTCCTTGGTGGCGCCGAAGTTCTTGGCGACCTTGGCCTGGGGGTAGACGCAGTCGTCGCACATGCGCACGCAGACGCAGGCCAGGGCGATCAGGCGCTTGGTCTTCTTGTCCAGAGGTCCGTCCTCGACCATGAATCTGTCCATCTCCCGCAGCGTGTGCATGAAGCCGGGGTTGAGCTTGTTGATCGCCTTGAGGGTGTCCGGGGCGAATTCGCCCATATCGGTGCACATGGCGCAGAAGGGGGTGTCCCTGTTGCATTTCATGTTCCGAGGTATCGCATCCCGCTGATATAAAAAGGGCGTGTTCAACCATGATATACGGTGCATGCCGATTCACAGGACCATGAGGCTGACGGTGACGGAGGACCGGGCCCGGGAGCTCGCCCGGCTCCAGCTCGTGTTCCGCGTGCGGGAGATCCCGGCGGCGATCATCCTCGAGGGCGGCGACGCCAGGCTGGTCAACAGGGTGGCGGACGGCATCCACGGCTGCCTCGAGCCACGGTCGCTGACCTATCATGCGTACGACCGCGGACAGGCGGGTCCGGCGCGGCCGTTCGGTTTCCTGCATGCCGTCCCTCCCGTCGGCGGCTTCACACTGTACGAGCGTTCATGGTACTCGTGCGCGGCCGACGCCGGCTGCGATGCGGAGCGGGCGGCGGAGCACTGCCTGGCCTTCGAACGCTACCTGGTCGATAACGGCATCTTCCCGGTCAAGGTGCTCCTGGAGTCCGCCGTCCCCTGCGACGGCGCCGATCCGGCCGCCGGCACCTTCCTCGCCGTCGGGGACGCCGACCCCGAAGGGTTCCGCCGGCTGATGTCCGGCGGCCTGACGGACGTCACCGACACCGCCTGCGCCCCTTGGGACAGGGCGGTCGCCGACCGGCCGCAGGCGCTGCCCGACACCGTGGCCGACATCATCATCGGCCGTCTGCACGCCCGGCTGGAGGGCGCATGCCCGCCGCGGCCCGCGAGGATGGAGACGCCCTATCCGGATCCCCGTCTCCGTGCCGCCGCATCGCCCGTGCCGTCGTTCGACGTGTCGGCCGGGGAGCTCGCCCGCCTGCAGCTGCGGCTCGCGGCGAGCCGCCGTTCCCTGGTCATCGGCATCGAGGGCAGGGATGCCGCTGGCAAAGGATCGGTCATCCGCAGATTGGCGCAGGCGCTCGATCCCCGCGGATGCAAGGTGGTGGAGATAGGGGTTCCGACCGGAGAGGAGCGGGAGCACACGCATCTCTGGCGCTTCGCGGAGCATATGCCGGACGCCGGACGCATCACCGTCTTCGACCGCACCTGGTACGGGCGCATGACCGTGGAGCCCGTCGAAGGCCACTGCACCCCGGCCGAGTATGCGCGCTCGGCCGACGAGATCAACGCGATGGAACGGCTGATGACGGACTGCGGCATCATCATCGTCAAGCTCTGGCTGGAGGTCTCGCCCGAGGAGCAGCTGGCGCGTTTCGAGCGGAGGGCGGCCGACGAGCTGAAGCGGTGGAAGCTGACCGAGGCCGATTGGCGCAGCCGCGAGCTCTGGGATGAGTACAGTGAGCACATCGACCGGATGTTCGCGGCGACCGGTGCGCCCCATGCCCCGTGGACGGTCATCCCGTCCGACGACAAGCAGCGGGCGCGGGCGCTGGCCGCCGCCGCCGTGGCGGACGCTCTGCGCAAGGCGCTAGACACCGGCGGAGATCGGTCGTTTCGTTGATTGACGTAATTATATTTCGACATTTTTAAATAAGAATACCCGTCTCCTCAGTCTGATGGTAGGCGAACTCAAGGAGAAGATAGCCGGCGAGATCACGCTCTCACCCGATCCTGGGAAAGCCATACGCAAATGGCGTGAGGAGTTCGGTTTCTCGCAGTACGAGCTGGCGGAGGCCATGGGCATCTCGCATTCCGTGATCAGTGATTACGAGTCCGGGCGCAGGAAGTCGCCGGGGGCGGCGATCATCCGCAAGATGGTCGAGGCCTTCATCAGGCTGGATATCCAGAAGGGGTCGGCGGTGATCTCCCGTTACAAGCCCGACTACCGCATGGACTGCATCCTGGCCATGGATGAGTTCAGCGGTGGCATCGGCGAGGACGAGTTCGTGGCGGCGATCGAAGGCCGTCATCTGAACACCGACAAGACCCCGGCCAAGAGGATCTACGGTTACACGATCGTGGACTCGATCAAAGCGATCCTGAACCTGAGTTCCGAGGATTACCTGAAGATCTACGGATGGAGCATCGAACGGGCGTTGATCTTCACCAACGTGCACTACGGGCGCTCGCCCATGGTGGCCATCCGCGCGCACCCGTTGACGCCCGCCATGGTGGTGTACCAGCGTCCCGACGAGACCGATCCGCTGGCGATCAAGCTGGCCAAGCTCGAGGGGATCCCGCTGGTGTCGACCAAGCTGTCGGTGGACGAGTTGATAGAGAGGATGAACAAGCTGAAAGAGGAGATTTGAATGGATGTGGGAATCGTAAGTTACGGGGCATATGTGCCCCGCTACCGGATCAGACCCGAGGAGATCGGCAAGATCTGGGGAGTGGACGGCAAGGGTATGGGCAGAGGACTGATGATATACGGGAAAGCGGTGCCGTCGCCCGACGAGGACGTGGTGACCATCTCCACCGAGGCCGCCAGGAACATGATGGCCCGGGTGCCCGACGTGGACCCGAAGGACATCGGAGCGGTGTACGTGGGGTCGGAATCCCACCCGTACGCGGTCAAACCGACCTCGACGATCGTCGCAGAGGCGATCGAGGCGACGCCGGCGATGACCGCCGCCGACCTGGAGTTCGCCTGCAAGGCCGGCACCGCCGGCATCCAGGCCTGCATGGGCCTGGTCGGGTCGGGCATGGTCAGATACGGCGTGGCCGTGGGCGCCGACACCGCCCAGGGCGCACCGGGCGATGCGCTCGAGTATTCGGCGTCCGCCGGAGGGGCCGCCTTCCTGATCGGCAGCGAGGGCATCATCGCGAGGATCGACAAGACAGCCTCGTTCACGACCGATACCCCCGATTTCTGGAGGCGGGAGGGGCAGCCCTATCCGCTGCACGGCGGCAGGTTCACCGGCGAGCCCGCCTACTTCAGGCACATCGTCTCGGCGGCGAAGATGCTGATGGAGCAGATGGGCTCCAAGCCCGAGGATTACCAGCACGCGGTGTTCCACCAGCCGAACGGGAAGTTCCCGACCAGGGTGGCCAAGCAGCTGGGCTTCTCCGAGGAGCAGATCAAGTTCGGCCTGCTGACGCCGGAAATCGGCAACACCTACAGCGGTGCCGTGCCCCTGGGGCTGGCCAGCATCCTCGATCATGCCGTCCCCGGTGACCGCATCTTCGTCACCTCGTACGGCTCGGGAGCGGGCAGCGATGCGTTCGACATCACGGTGACCGACGCGATCAAGGATTACAAGCGGGACAACGCCCCGACACTGGAGAAGGTCATGGCGAAAACCGTCGATATAGACTACGGGATGTACGCCAAGCACATGGGCAAGATCCTGATGCCGGAGTGATTCAGATGAGGGATGTAGCAATCATAGGAGTCGGAGCGACCCGGTTCGGGGAACTCTGGGAGAAATCGTTCAGGAGCCTCGGCATCGAGGCGGGTATGAAGGCCATCGAGGATGCGAACCTCGACGGTGACGAGATCGACGCGCTGTACATCGGCAACATGTCGGCCGGCCGGTTCATCAACCAGCAGCATGTGGACGCGCTCGTCGCGGACTACTCGGGCATGGCGACCAACAACGTGCCGGCGACCCGGGTGGAGTCCGGCGGAGCCTCGGGAGGCGTCGCCTTCCGGGAAGGCTTGATGGCGGTGGCCTCCGGCAGGCACGAGATGGTCCTGGTCGGCGGTGCCGAGAAGATGACCGATCTCGACGATCCGGCGATCGGCTCGATCATGGACTCGACGGCGGACGCCGAGTACGAGGCCGGGCTGGGCGTCACACTGGCATCCAATTACGCGATGATCGCCAGGCGGATGATCCATGACGGCATCGCCACCCGCGAGGAGATCGCCTCGGTGGCTGTCAACAGCCACTTCCACGGCGAGCTCAATCCGGGGGCGCAGTTCCGCAGGGCGGTGCCGCTGGAGACGGTGCTGAGGTCGGGCCCGGTGGCGACACCGCTGGGCATGTTCGACTGCGCACCCATCTCCGACGGGGCGGCGGCGGTCATCCTCTGCCCGCTGGAGAAGGCCGCGGAGCATACCGACAAGTACGTCAGGGTGGCGTCGTCGGCGCAGGCCAGCGATACGCTCGCCCTCTTCCAGAGGGAGTCGATCACCGAGTTCAGGGCGACGCAGGCCGCCGCCCGCCGCGCCTACGAGGCGGCCGGAATCACCGCCGCCGACATCGACGTGGCCGAGGTGCATGACGACTTCTCGGTGGCGGGTGTGATGGCGCTGCAGGACCTCGGCATCTATGCCAAGGGCGCTGCCGGTGCGGCCTTCCTCAACGGGGAGACGCACTTCGACGCCGGCAAGACGGCGGTCAACACCTCCGGCGGGCTCAAGGCGCGCGGCTACCCGATCGGCGCCGCGGGCGTGGCGCAGATCGTCGAGATCGTCGAGCAGCTCCGGGGCACCGCCGACAAGCGGCAGGTCAGGGACGCGAGGTACGGGCTGGCGCAGTCGACCGGAGGCAACGGCTCGGCTGTCACCGTCAGCATCATGGAGGCGATCTGATGGCATCCGTAGCGAAGGAGTGGAGGGAGATCCCCGGCAGGTACAATCTCCGGGGCACGAAGTGCGGCGGTTGCGGGAAGGTCTTCTTCCCGTCGCGCTCGTTCTGCCCGGTCTGCCGCAGGGAGAGCATCGGCAAGGTCGAGGACTTCAAACTCGACCGGCACGGGGAGGTGTACTCCTTCTCCGTGGTCCACGAGGCACCGGAATCCTGCGACATGCTGAAACCGTATGCGGTGGTCATGGTGAGGAACCGCGACGGGGTGCTCCTGTCGGGTCAGCTGGTGGACGTCGACCTCGAGGCGATCGAGATCGGCATGCCGGTGCGGGCGGTCCTGCGCAAGCTGGACTCCGACGGCGCCGCCGGCGTCATCCACTACGGGTTCAAGTTCGTACCCGACCTCTGAAACACAGCCGGGGCGGGAGCCCCGGCTGTCTCTTATCTTTTCGATGATCGGAGACGGGCAGCCCGCGGGCCGGTCGATGCCCCCGGCCTCCGGTCGCTCCCGGAGGCTCTGACAGAAGTAGTGTCCTTCGAACGCACGCGACACGCGTCCTCCGGGCGCACGGGCATCATCCGGACATCCCAGACGGACGCAAGGGCCGACCGCATCGATATGTCGCACACATCCGCATCCGTCGATCGGCGTGCGCCACCGCGCATACTGCCGTCCGCAGAAGATACCGGATCAGAAGTGAGTGCGGGTGTCGGGATTTGAACCCGAGTTCTAACCTTGGCAAGGTCAAGTGATAACCAGCTACACCACACCCGCACGCTGTAATCGGGAGATTGAATCTTTTGATATAAATGTATCGTCAGCCAGTCCCTGCATCCGTCTGGACGGCGCCGTCGCACGTTCGCCGGATTGCCGCGGCATCCCGGCCGGTCGCGCGTTATCGCGGCCGCACCGGGGCGCATGATACCGGATCATACGATTCCGATGCACAGGATTCTCCCCGCAGGCCTGGTCCTTGCATTAAGTATATAAAACAAGGCATGATTAACTCACTCGGAATTAAGCGGTGTCTGCGTTATAGTCGCAGGCGGTTTGAATTCAAGATCAAGTGATACGTTATGATCTCAAAATTTACGGATTTAGGTATTTCTGAGGATGTCGCGAAAGCCATGGAGGACATGGGATGGGAGGATCCCACCCCGATCCAGGAGGACGCGGTCCCCATCGGGCTGGATGGTGCCGACATGTTCGCCCAGGCCCAGACCGGTACGGGCAAGACCGGCGCCTTCGGTGCGATCGTCCTCGGCAAGGTCCCCGCGAAGGAGCGGTTCCCCTCGGCGATCATCGTCGTTCCCACGAGGGAGCTGGCCACCCAGGTGGCGGACGAGTTCGACCGGATGTCGAAGTACACCGGGCACGTGACCGTGCCCATCTACGGCGGAGCGAGCATCGAGGGTCAGATCGGCAAGCTGGAGAAGGGTGCCGACATCATCGCCGGCACGCCCGGGCGGGTCAGGGACATGATCACCCGCAGGGTGCTCAACATGAGCGAGATATCCGTCGTGGTCCTCGACGAGGCCGACCGCATGCTCGACATGGGCTTCATCGAGGATATCGAATTCATCCTCGATTCGATGCCGCCGGTGCGGCAGACGCTGCTGTTCTCGGCGACGCTGCCGGAGGACATCAAGCGGCTGGCGTATGACTACATGCGCAAACCCAAGGAGATCAGCGTCTCCAAGGACGAGGTCGTGCTGGACCTCACCAAGCAGTACTACATCTCGGTCGGCCGCAGGAACAAGTCCTGGGCGCTCTGCCGCATCCTCGACATGGACGAGCCCAAGGCGATCATCTTCTGCCAGACCAAGCGGATGGTGGATATCCTCGAGGAGCGGTTGGATAAACTGGATTACAAGGTCGAGGCGATCCACGGCGATATGCCGCAGACCAAGCGCGAGCGCGTCCTCCGCGATTTCAAAGAGGATCGCACGGACATCCTCATCGCCACCGATGTCGCCGCCCGCGGACTCGACATCGACGACATCTCCTACGTGATCAACTACGACATGCCCGACGACCTCGATACCTATATACACCGTATCGGCAGGACCGGCAGGGCCGGCAAGGAGGGCACGGCAGTATCGTTCGTCACCAGCGAGGAGGAGTACCTGATCAGGGAGTTCGAGCTCCGCACCGAGATGGTGATCGAGAAGCGCGAGGTCCCCGACGCCGAGGAGGGTTCGCGGGACACCATCCGCAGGGTGGTGGATTACGATCAGATCTCCGACGTCTTCGGCATGGTGCGTTTCGAACTCAACCTCGGTCGCCGCGACGGCATCAGCAAGGTCTCCCTCGCCGACCACGTCATCCGCATCGCCAAGATCAGGGAGTTCGCCATCGGCGACATAGAGATCGGTGACGAGACCTCGGTGATCGAGGTGCACAAGGACTTCGGCAACCGGATGACACGGGACCTCCCGCGCGCCAGGTACAAGGACAAGCGGATCATGGTCAAGGTCCTCCAGTGAGACAGGAAGGGGGGCCGGTTGCCCCCCGCCACCTTGTTTCGTTGATTGACGACTTCGACATAAGACGATTGTTAACATTAAATACCAGATAGTCGATTTGACTGCATGGCTGACTTACTCGATAAGCCTGCTGTGAAGAAGTCCAACCCGGCACCGCTGGGTCTGCTGGGCTTCGGAATGACTACAGTGCTGCTGTCCCTGCACAACGCGGATCTGATTCCCTTCGACGCCGTCATCTTCTCGATGGCGGTGTTCTGCGGCGGATTGGCGCAGTTCGCCGCGGGCATGATGGAATACCGCAACGGCAACACCTTCGGTACCGTGGCGTTCACTCTCTACGGTGTCTTCTGGATGGTGTTCGCGCTGATCAAGTCCGACCCAGCCGGATTCGGGGCAGAAGGACTGACCATGGGGGTCTTCTGCCTGGTCTGGGGTATCCTGACGCTGTTCCTCTTCATCGGGACGCTCAAGGGACGCAACGCACTGAAGCTGGTCTTCGTGACGCTGACCGTGACCTTCTTCCTGCTGGCTGCCGGGGATATCTCCGACACCGGCATACTGAATGTCGCCGCCGGCTACGTGGGGATCTTCTGCGGTCTGACCGCGATGTACACGGCATTCGCCGAAGTGCTCGCCGAGCAGCTGGAGTCCGAAGTGCTGCCGTTCTGAACAACAGCGACGGCAACCGTCGAAACCTCTTATCCTTTTCCCTGTTCTCCCGATCCCGTCCGCACTCAATCGTCGGGGGCCCGGTGCTCGAGGGCGGAGACGATGCCGACGGTCATCGCCGTTGCGACCGCCACCAGCAATCCTGAGGGTATCAGCGACACCAGCCTCCAGATGATGCTCCCGGTCGGGAACAGGTGCAGCGTCAGGGGTATCGAGGCGACGGCGATGAGGAGCACGGCGGCATAGGCCGCCGCCTCCCCCGGGGGCATCAACGGTTCGCGCATCGACCTGCCGCCGTCAGACCTCGATCGCGACCAGGATGTCCCCGACCTGGACGGTGCCGACGGCACGGCCGTCGAGGGTCAGCCTGCGCTCGACCTTGAAGTACTCCGGTCCGAGGGCGATGTCGCCGCTGTCCAGGGCGACAGTCACCTCGCCGGCGGCCAACATGTCCCTCAGAGCCTCGAACTCCATCGACGCCAAGGCCGCGGCGATCGTCTTCGCCTCCGCTTTGAAGGCCGGCCCCAGTTTTCCGTGGTCGGGCCTGATGCCGACCAGCTCCTCGCTGAGCCGTGCCTCGCGCACAACGACCGTCTCCCCGACCTTGAGCGTCCCGGAGATGTCCTCCTCGGATCCGGTCAGCACGGTCGCCGCATCGCCGATCAGCTCGATCCGCCGCATGGCGGCGTTGAGCGCCAGCTTGTTCTCCGATTTCCAGGCGCGCACCGCAGCGATGACCTCGGCGAGGACATCACCGGCCTCGAGCGCCTCTGCATCGGAGAAGAGGGGTTCGGGCCAAGAGGACAGGTGGATGCTGCCGCCTCCGTCGATCGCCCGCAGATGCTCCTGGTAGATGTCCTCGGTGACGTGGGGCATGAACGGGGCCATCATCTTGACCGCCCCGAGGAAGACGTTGTAGAGGGTGTACCTCACCGCATCATCGTCCCGGCCCTTGGCCATCTCGACGTAGTTGTCGGCGAAGTCGTTCCAGATGAACGACTCGACCTCGCGCATCGCCTTATCGAACTGGTATTCCTCGAAGTGACGGGTGACCGAGGTCACCGTGTCCGAGTACCTGCTGATGATCCAGCGGTCGGAGGTGCGCAGGTCGTCGCAGGAGGCGGGTATATCCGTGAGGAAGCGTCCGACGAACCGGCCGATGTTGTAGATCTTGTTACTGAGCCGCCGTCCGCGGATGACATCCTTCTCACGGAAGGCGTGGTCGATGCCCAGTGAGCAGGTGGCGGCATAGTAGCGCAGCGCATCGGCCCCGTACTCCCCGATGATCGGGAGGGGGTCGATGACATTGCCCACCGACGAATGCATCGGCGTGCCGTCGGGGGCCATGATGAAGCCGTGGATCATGATGTCGTCCCACGGGCGCGAATCGGCGATCTGCTGGCACCGGAGGATCGAGTAGAACGCCCAGGTGCGGATGATGTCATGCGACTGCGGACGCATCGACATGGGGAAGAGGCGGCGGTGGAGCTCATCATCCCGCTCCCAGAAGGTGTTGTACAGCGCTGAGACCGACGAATCCATCCAGGTGTCGAAGACATCGGTGCAGCCGATCAGCCTGCCGCCGCACTGCGGGCATACGCTGACCGGGGGCGCGTCCTCGGTGGGGTCGACATAGCACTGCTCCCTGGTGGCGCAGACGGCATGGCCGCAGTCCTCGCACTCCCACAGCGGTATCGGGGTGGCGAAGATGCGCTGACGGCTCAGCACCCAGTCCCATTCCAGGGATTCGGTCCAGTCCCGCAGCCGGATCTTCATGAACTCGGGGAACCAGCCGATCTCATCGGACCGCCGGAGCACATCCTCCTTGAAGTCGACGGTCTTGAGGAACCACTGCGGCACCTGCAGGTACTCGACCGCGGTCTTGCACCGCCAGCAGATCGAGACCTGCTGGGGGTTGTCCTCCTGGTCTGCCAGCAGTCCCTGCTCGCGCAGGTCGGCGATGACGGCCTCCCGGGCCTCGGGCACGGTCATGCCGGCGTACTTCCCGGCGAGTTCGGTCATCCTGCCGGTCTCGTCGATGCCCTTCTCCATCTCCAGATGGTACTTCATCACCCATTCGAGATCGTCTTTGTCGCCGATGGTGCAGACCATCACGTTGCCGGTGCCGTATTCCGGGTCGACCTTGGGGTCGGCGATGACCTCGACGTGACGGCCGTACAGCGGCGTGACCAGCCGCTTGCCGATCAGGCCGCGCTTGGATTCATCGTCGGGATGCACGGCGACCACCTTGCAGGTGCAGAGCAGCTCCGGCCGGGTGGTGGCGATGGCGACCGTCTCATCGCCGCCCTCGACGCCGAAGAGGATATAGTTCAGCTTGGTGACGTTGTCCCGGTACTCCACCTCGGCATCGGCCAGGGCGGTCATGCATCGCGGGCACCAGTTGACGGGGAAGTTGGCCTTGTAGACCAGACCCTGCTCGAACAGCTCCACGAAGGAGATCTGCGTGATGCGCCGGTAGTAGGGGGCATCCGTCTGGTAGTAGATGCTGGGATCCATGCTCTCCCCGAGGATCTCGAAGTGGTGGGTCATCTCCTCGATGAACCCGTCAGCGTAATCGCTGCACAGTTTGCGGTACTCGCTGCGGGGCAGATCCAGCTTGGTGATGTTATGCGTCTTCTCGACCCGCACCTCGATCGGCGTGCCGTTGACGTCGAAGCACAGCGGGAAGAACACGTTGTGCCCGGCCATACGTTTGTATCGTGCGGCGAAGTCGATCAGGGAGTAGCCGGTGGCATGGCCCAGGTGCAGCGACCCCGAGGTGTACCTCGGAGGGTTGTCGATGCTGTAGACCGGTCTGTCGGAGTCGGGGTCGAATCGGTAGATCTCCTCCCGTTTCCACATCTCCTGCCAACGCCTCTCGATGGATGCAGAATCATATTGTGACATTTTAGAACGTATATGGGATATTGAATGAATAAAAAAATGTTCCCCTCGGCGGGCGCCGTCACGACGCCCGCGGGGGACGGGGCGGAGCCCCGGTGTTCACCGCTTCCGCTGCCTGAACTTGACCCTGGTGTCCTTGATCCCGGTCACATGCGCCCCGATGCGCTTGATCAGGTCGTTGTTGGTCTTGATCAGGTCCCAGTCCACCGCCTTGGCGTTGACGGTCATGCCGTCGACGAACAGCTTCGCCGAGAGGCTGTACTTCTTGCGGTCGCCGTCCTCGTTGTAGCGGTTGACGTGGATGGTCAGCGATTCTGGCTTGTAGATCTTGGAGATCTTCCGCATCTCGTCCTCGATGTCCGCGTACATGGCGTCCATGTAGATCTTGTCCTCTTCCTCGAGTCCGCTGATCTGCACGAACATCGTCTCGCGGTCGCGGCAGGCCGAGATCAGCCCGATCACGTCGTACTCGGTGAGGATGCCGATGATCTCGCCGTCATCCATGACCGGCAGCGTCGAGATGTGCTCGTCGCGCATGAGCGCGGCGGCGGCACCGATGTCGGCATCCCAGTCGATGGTGTGGACCGAGGTCTTGCAGACCGACTCCACGGTGACCTGGGCCTTGCTGGATTTATCCATGTCGCCCAGCGTCTTCGTGTCGTCGCGCCAGAAGCTGTCGATGATCTCCCTCATCCCGACGATGCCGACCAACCGGTCGGAATGGTCGATGATCGGCACGGTCTTGATGTCCAGCCGCCCCATGATCTCCAGGGCGCTCTGCAGCATGGCGTCGACCCTCAGCGACTCCACCGGCGTGGTCATGATCTCCCAGACCTTGATCTCCTTCAGCGCTTTGATGCCGGCGGCGATCTCGGTCAGCCCGGTTCTGGAGATCAGCCCCGAGACCTTCTTGCCGTTCAGCACCGCGAGCTGGCGGCTGTTGGTCGAGATCATGTGCTCGGCGATCTTGGTGATGTTCGTCTCCGCCGTAACCGTCGGGAGGGCGCGCATCAGGTTCTTGACCTTTGCGTCCATGACGAGGTTCTTCTTCTTCAGGATCGGTCCGAAGCTGATCATCCCCGTGTAGACGCCGTCGTCCACGACAGGCAGGTCCTGGAACCCGGTCTGGCGCATTTTGGACAGCGCGTCGGCGATCCGGTCCTCGGAGCCGACGGTCGGGAATTCGGCGATCAGTATCTCATCGACGGAGATCCCGTCGATCTGGGATCTGAGCATCGAGAGCTTCTTCAAATCCTCCAGGTCTTTGATACCCAAAAATCTACACCTCGACTGTATCATCGATGTGCGGCGGATATAAATGTTGGTCCGGATGCCTGGATATACCCTTCCGACCGGTCCGGCCGGGACGGGGGGAGGGGGTGCACGGCACCCCTGTCCCCCCGTTCCGCGATGGTATTATATAGTCGTCACAGGGACGAGAACAGACGCCCGTCCAGCAGTTCGCCGACGATCCTGCCGCAATCGTCGATGGGGATGCGTTTCTGCTCGCTGGTGTCGCGGTCGCGGATGGTGACCGTCCCCGCCAGCTCCCCTTCCAGCGTCTCGTAGTCGACGGTTATGCACCAGGGGGTGCCGATCTCGTCCATGCGCGCGTAACGGCGTCCGATGGTGCCCGAACCGTCATAGTAGGCTTCGACACGGTGGCTGTGGATGCGCTTGTGCAGTTCCTGTGCGACCGTGTCCATCCCGTCCCGCTCCATCAGCGGGAACACGCCCACCTTGACCGGGGCCACCTCGGGTTTCAGCCTGAGCACGGCGTAGTCCTTGTCCACATCGTACTCGTAGGCGTGCTCGAGCACGGTGTAGAAGATGCGGTCGAGCCCGTAGGAGGGCTCGATCACATGCGGGACCGTCCGCTCGCCCGAGACCTTCTCCCGGACGGTGACGATTTCGAAGAGGCTGTCGTCGATCTCCATCTCCGCGCCGTCGACCGCGATCGTCAGCCGTCCGCCGGCGACCTCCGAAGGGTCGGCCGACTCGATCAGCGAGGCGATGCGCTTGGCTCTGGCCTTGTAGCGCGGACCGAGTTCGCGGTGGTTCGCCCGGATGCGTTCGACCTCGGTCTCCTGCGGCTCGTCGAACATCCTGAAATGGGAGAGGTCGGTCCCGGAGAACTCGGCGTGGCGGGAGAGGTCCCAGCAGCCGCGGTCGGCGACGCCGGTGATCTCCGTCCACCCGTAGGAAAGCAGCGCCTCGGCATCCCAGCAGTCGGCGGCGTAGTGGGCCATCTCGTCCTCGAGGTGCTGGCGGAACCGCAGCCGTTCGGGATCGACGCCCAGCCGCACCAGCAGCACGCGGGTGAGGTGGATGAAGTAGGCCAGCACCCGGTTGGCGATGATGCCGTCCTCCACCGCCCGCTCCAGGGTCATCACCGTCGGTTCGCCGGTGTTGTTCGGCACCAGCGTGATCTCCTCATCCTTGACGGCGGGGTAGCGGACCCAGTCCTTATCATCGGGGTCGACGAAGAGCTCGACCTCCATCATGTTGAACTCCCGCATGCGGATCATCCCCTGGCGCGGGGCGATCTCGTTGCGGTAGCCCCGCCCGGTCTGGATGACGCCGAGCGGGAGCTTGTCGCGGTTGTAGCGGTAGAGGTTGAGGAAGTTGACGAAGATGCCCTGGGCGGTCTCGGGCCGGAGGTAGCCGACGCGCGAGGAGCCGGGGCCGATCGTCGTGCGGAACATCAGGTTGAACTCCTCGACCCCGCCGAGCTTCCCGCCGCACTCAGGGCAGACGATGCCGTGCTCGGCGAAGGCGGCGTCCAACTCGGCCGGGGTGAGGACATCAGGGTTATCGAAGACGTCGCCGACCAGGTGGTCGGCCCGGAAAGGGCTCCTGCAGGAGGTGCAGTAGGTCATCAGATCGGTGAACTGGTCCACGTGTCCCGAGGCGCGGAAGACCTCCTGGGGGTTGACCGTCTCCGAATCGATCTCGATGAAGCCCTCGCCGCGTTTGTACACGTCGCGCCAGACCTCGACGATGTTGTTGCGGAGGCTGAAGCCGGTCGGGCCGTAGTCGAACATGCCGGCGACGCCGCCGTACAGCTCGAACGAGGGCCAGACGAAACCCCTGCGCCGGCAGAGGGCCATGAGGTCGCCCGCATCGTTGCCGTGCTGCTTCATTCCGCATTACCTGTCAATGCGCGGAGCACGTCCACATCGTAGATCATGCCGACGATATCGTCCTTGGTGCCGTGCACGGGCACCTGGCCGAAGTCGTTCTGGAGCATCATCTTGGCGACATCGTTGAGGGTGACCTTCTTGAATACGGTCAGAGGGTCGGAGACCATGTAGTCGCTGACCGTCTTCTCGTCCTTGAGGTATCGTTCGGTGGCCGCGCAGAAGAGGGGCAGCACATTGCGGTAGCCGGCGAGGTTCGAGTCCTCGATGCCCAGCTTCGACATCGCCTCGGCATCACCGATCTGGTCGCTGAACAGGTCGCGGTCGGTGAGGATCCCCACCAGTTTACCGAACCTGTCGAGCACCGGCACGGCGGAGACGTCGCTGATGCGCATCGCCGCGATCGTGTAGGTGAGCGGCTCCTCGGCGTAGGCGGTGACGCAGGTGGTCGCGATGATGTCCTCTGCGGTCATGCCCGTCTTCATCGTCTTGACCTCCCGGAGCAGGTCCGTGGGGGTGATGATGCCCACCAGCCGGCCGTCCTCGACCACAGGCAGGCGGTGGATGCGCTTCTCCGAGAAGATCCCCGCCGCTTCAGCCAGGTCGGCATCGGGCCGGATGGTGATGCAGTCCTTCTTCATGATCAGGGACAGCTGGTCCTCCTCGAAGTTCCGGAAGATGTCCCTCCGGGACACGATGCCCATCAGATTCCCGTCCGATGAGCGGATGACCGGCAGTCCTGTGAGGTTGTTCCTCACCATGGTGTTGATCGCGTCGTTGCGGCTGCCGGGGACCTCAACCACAATCGGCGCCGCGGTCATTATGTCCGCTACAGTTTTCATATGCTTACCTCTGGGGCCGGACGACGATGACCGGGCAATGGGCTGATCTGACGACGGTGTTGGCCGTGCTGTCGGAGAGCAGCTTCTTCCTGCCGGAACCCATCACGATGACATCGTGGTCGCGGGATCTCTCGATGATGGTCTCGGAGGGGTTCCCGTCCGAGGTCGCGGGGTCGATGCCGATCCCGGCCGCGGCCCCTGCTTCCGCCGCACGTCCGACCGAGCAGGCGGCCAGGGCCTCGGTCTCATCGCCGGATGCGACGCAGAGCGCGGTGATGTTCCCGCCGGAGAGCTGGGCCAGCGAAAGCGCCGCCTCGACCACCTCCTCGGGATACCTGTCCGCGTCAACCGGCATGAGAATCCTCTGGAAACAAACCATCCGATCACATCTCCTACGCCCGCCCTATTCGCGTCTCCTTATAATAATATTAGCAACTGTCGGCTTCGGAGACCGCGTTGTTGATGACCATCACCGGACATTCGGCCCGTTCGAGGACCTTCTCGGCAACGCTCCCCAGGAGTATCTTCGTCATCCCCCGTTTGCCGAGGGTGCCCATGACCACCAGGTCGTGATCGGCCGACATCCTGATGATCACCTTCGCCGGGGAGCCCTCGATCAATTTCGCCACCACCTCGACACCCTCGGTGTGACAACGTTCCGTGACATAATCCAGCGCGGCCATGCCCTCCGCCCGCATCGTCTCGTAGAGATCGACCACGGACGAGTCCATGGGCATGCTGGCGTAGATGGCCTGGTCGAGGATATGGACGGCGGTGATGGTCCCGCTGCTGAGCTTGGCTATGCTGATGCCCTTCTCTATGGCCCGTCTGGTGAACTCGCTCCCGTCCGTGGGTATCAGTATCCTGTCGAACCTCATCCGTGTCACTCCGCCGTCATCGCCCGATAGGTGGTCACGGGGCGCGCGTCCCGCAGCATGTTCTCCGCGGTCAGTTCGCCCCGGCAGGGCAGGACCGTCAGGTCAGCGGCTCCGCCCTCCCGCAATTCCAGTGATTTATGGTTATATATTATCTTCCGTCCGTTGATCAGCAGCGGGGCCCACACCGATTCGGCGGATACGCCCTGGGCGGCGGCGACCGCGGCGAAGGCCCGTGCCTCCGCCCGCAGGTCGGGCTCGCAGATCATGGCGTTGTCGGTGCCGAGCGAGAGCACGGCGCCGCCGCGCATCATCATGCCGATCGGCGGCGTGTTGCCGAAGAAGAGGTTCGAGCGGGTGCAGACGACGATGCCGATGCCGGCGTCGACACACCTGGCGATATCGCCCCTCTCCGCTCGTGTCATATGGACCACGAAATCGGGTTCCAGCGCCAGGACGGCATCGATGTCCTCACGCACCCTCTCGCTGACATGGAGGGCGAGCAGGCCCCCCCGCGCGTGCACCCGGTCGGCGACGGCGGCCGCGCGGTCGTGGCCGATATCCGAGATGCTCGGCAGACCGATGCCGTCGGCGATGTCGAGGATGGCGTCGATCTCGTCGGCGTCGTGCACGGCGGCTTCGGGCCGTCCGAGGATCACCGCATCCGGCACGGTCTCGCGCAGGAGGCGGCATCCCTCGACGCCCCCTTCGCGGAAGTCGATGAAACGGCCGGTCCCGAAGGCTTCGGACCGTGCGGCGAAGCCGGCGACGGACCGGCGCAGCTCATCGGCGGGCGTCTCCCGCAGGTAGCGGTGCTTCAGACCGTGCGGCGGTGCCACCAGCTCCTCGATGCCGATGCCGGGCGGGACGTCCGCCCCGCCGTCGGCGCAGTGGGTGTGGGCGTTGACCGGACGGGGGGCGATGAACCCTCTGGCCGCCGGCGTGCCGGGGCAGGCCCCCTCGGTGACGGCGATGACGACGCCGTCCTCGATCGCGACATAGCCGTCGATGAACCCGTCGTCGGTGAGCACGCGGCCGTCCAGGTACTCCATGCATGCCGATGGCCTGTTGGATATATAGGGATTGGCGGAATCGCCGTGTTATACCAAACTATTAATAGGTTTTTTTGTTACGAGAGAACACCAGGTGAAACCCCATGGTAAGAGTAATCGAAGCAGAGTGTGTCGCATGCGGTGCATGCGTTGATGTTTGCCCCGAGGACGCGATCACCGTAGACGATGTCGCCGTCATCGATCAGAGCAAATGCGTCGAGTGCGGCGCTTGCATCGACGAGTGCCCCACCGGCGCCATCGTCGAGTGATCCATTGAGGATGCAGGATTAAGGCAGATACCACCCTGCCACCCTTACCTATTTAATATCAATATCTGTCGCAGACGACCGTCCCGACGACGGCGCGGCATCAGGCCCAGTAGGGCTTCTTGACGAACTTGTGCGCCATCGCGACCGCGGTGGCGGCTTCGCCGCAGGCGGTGATGATCTGCTTGTACTTGCCGGCGTAATCGACCACATCTCCGCAGGCGAAGATCCCGCGGCGGTTGGTGGACATGTCGAAATCGACTTTGACCAGGCCCTCGGAGGTGAGGTCGATGCCCCAGCGCTCCAGATCGCTCAGGTCCGCGTTCAGCCCGATGTTGATCACCGCCAGGTCGGCGGGGATGGTGAACTCCTTGTCATCGCGCACCAGGGTGATGCTCTCCAGGCGGCTGTCGCCGTTGAATGAGACGACGCCGGTGTTCATGATCTGCTTCACCTGGCTCTCGTCCAGGTTCTTGACGTTGAATTCGTCGGCCCTGAACTCGGGCCGGCGGTGGACGATGGAGGTCTCGGTGACCGAATCGGAGATGAGCGCCATCTCGATGGCGCTGTTGCCGCCGCCGAACAGGACCACGCGCTTCCCGACCAGCTCCTCCTTCTGCGGCAGGATGTAGGTCACGCCCCTGTCGGTGAGCTCCTCCTCGCCGGGCACCTCCATCTTCTTGGGGTTGAAGTTGCCCATCCCGATGGAGACGATCACCGATTTGGCATGGTAGCTGCCGGACCCGGTGGTGACGACCAGCTCCTCCTCGCCGTCGGCGATCTCCAGCACCCGCTCGTTCTCTTTGACGTCGCATCCCAGGGATTCAGCCTGCGCGTACATGCGGTCGGAGAGCTTGCGTGCCTGCACGCTCTCGAAAGCGGGGTAGTTCTGGACGCCTTTCTCGGGATAGAGGGCGGTCAGTTGGCCGCCGACGCGTCCCGCTTCGAGGATCAGTGTGCTCATCATCTTCGATTTGGCGTAGATGCCGGCAGTCAGTCCGGCCGGGCCGGCACCGATGATGACTACATCGTAGCTCATGTAAGCGGGCATTATCAGGTTTCGATATAAAACATTGTTCATGTTAAAACGTAGAAACGCGCAGGTTTCTCTGTTTGAGAGGTGTCGACGATACGCATTCCGCAGACATATCTGCGATAACAGCAGCGGAGGCGGTGTCACAACCGCATGTCCGGGCCCTGTCCGCGCGAATAAGGTTTTATACGGACATCAGCTTCCGCATCATGTTAACCATGCAGACAGATCTGACCGAATTCATATTGCTCGCCGCCGCGCTGTTCGTCTACCTGGGCATACTGGCTATGGCCAACCGCAAACGGGCTCCCGAGGAGTGACCGGCCCTGGTCGGACCCGCACAGGATCCCGACGGGATGCACGGGAGGCGGAGGTCCCGGAACAACCTGCTGCTGGCGGGAGGATTGGCCGCGGTCGCGGGATTGTTCCTGATATACAACAGTCACAGGCTCGCGGGAGCCCTGCTGCTGTCGATCGGCGTCGCTGCCGTCGTGATCGCTTACAAGGTGTCGTCGCTGCTGTTCATGCTGGACATGTCATCGGAGCGCCGGCGTAGAAAGTGAATAAGGTAAGGGGTTTCAATCGGATCATGATCCGCGGAGTGCTCAGTACCTTCTGCGCTCGCGGTCCTCGGGCTGGTGCTTCCTGAAGCACTCCCTGCAATAGACCGGGCGGCCCTGGGTGGGCTTGAAAGGAACTTCGCATTCTTCTCCGCAGTCGGAGCAGGTCGCCTTGAAGAACTCCCTCGGCTGGTCCCTGTTCCTGTCTCTGTATCCTCCGTTTCCGTAGGCCATTTCCTATATCTCCTCTAATTGTTTTTATTGGAATTCCCAATATTCTGCCTAAACCTATCTTTCAATGGATTCGGAGTAATATCTTGAATGCCTAACCGATGAGAAGAGGTGCAACTTAAAAAGGTTATGGTCCGGAACCACTGTCCGGACCATGTTGGATGCGAGGCATCCCGCATCGGTCAGAGCGAGTCCAACGTGTTGAGCGCCTTCTTCAGCTGTGTCGCCTCCTCGGCGGTGAAGGTGACGCCTTTGCCCATCTTGTTGCCGTCGGGAGACCACTCCCTGATGTCGAACTTGGGGTCCTTGTCGTTCCAGCTGATCAACCTCAGTTCCTTGGTCCATCCTTTGGAGGACTCCGAGAGGACGGCGATCCTCTCGACGATTTCGTATTTGAATTCCACAGCCATTGAGATTACACTCCGTTGCTTAGGAGATTATATCCTATAATATATTTAAATAAAATCAATGCGGGCACGCATGCAGAGCGCGCGCGGAGCCGTCCGGCCGCCCCCGGACGGGTGCCAGTTGGAGAATAGTATTTAAACTGAAACATCGGTTATCCGAGTCATGTCATTCTTTGACGATACGAGCAATTTCGGCAAGGTGCTGACGATCGCCGGTCTGATCATGGCACTGGCTTCGCTGGTGAGTCTGATCTACGCCGCGGTTTACGACTGGGGCTGGGACTACATCATCGTTCCTGTCGGGACGCTGATCTACGGTCTGATGATCGCGGGCGTCGGCCGGAGAGTGATATCCGGAGAGATAAGCCAGAAGATCGACATGGTCGGCAGTTTCGTCGCGATCGTCGGTGCGGGTTTCATCGTCCAGGGGTTCTTCTCGATGATCGGGGCGGCGGCCGTCGGTGCCGCCGGTGCGGGTATCGGCGGTTTCGTCATCTCGCTCATCCTCGGTGTGATCACCATCTACATCGCGAGGTCGGTGGTCGACGGCAAGGTCACGACCATGGACAGGTTCCTGTGGATCCTCCTGCTGGTCATCTTCGCGGTCATGTTCATCCTGAGCCTGATCGGCATCTTCTCGGGCTGGGGGAGCATCCCCGGAGCACTCGATGCGATCGCCAGCCTGTTCCTCATGCTGGTCTACGCCTTCCTCATCATGATGCTCCTCTCCGATGATGTCAAGGTCGAGATGGGCATGGCCTGATCGGCGCGCGAGCGCCGTTAAACCTTTTATTTTCCATTCCTCATTGTCCCGGACGCGTTCATCGGTGCCGTTCATGCATAAGGATTATAATCAGGCATGGTTTACGAAGCCTGTGTGTCGGTCGATGCGCCGGCAGCTGGATGAATTAGGGCATGTTCCTCTGCGTTTGTGACGGATGTGCGTGATATGGACACGATCACGCTCATCATCATCATATCATTGATCCTGCTGGTGTCCGCATCGGCGCTCTTCTCGGCCTCGGAGACGGCGTACTCGAGCCTGAACCCGATCCGGTTGAAGAACATGGTCGCCGACGAGGTGCGGCACGCCGCCACCGCGCTGGAGAACTGGGAGCGGTTCGACCGCACCCTCACCGCGCTGCTGGTCGGGAACAACATCGTCAACGTGGCCGCATCGGCGCTGTGCACGATGTTCTTCGTCATCTTCTTCGACGATTTCTACGGCGTGCCGCTGGCGACCGCCTTCATGATCACCGTCATCCTCGTCTTCGGCGAGGTCACCCCCAAGACGCTGGCCAAACGCAATCCGGAGCGCTTCGCAATCAAGGTGTCGCGCTTCGTCAGGATCGCCGCCCTGGTGCTGACGCCGGTGATCTGGGCCTTCCTCGGGCTGACCCGTTTCCTCACACGGCACGGCGATGATGCCGAGGACGCCCCCACCCTGACCGAGGATGAGCTCTACTTCATGATCGATGAGATCGAGGAGGAGGGGACGATCGAGAAGCGGGAGAGCGACCTGATCAAATCGGCGATCCTCTTCGACGACATCAAGGTCTCCGAGATCTACACGCCGCGGGTCGACATCGTCGCGATCGACAACAAGGCCACGGTGGACGATATCAGGGAGCTCTTCGTCGAATCCGAGTTCTCGCGCATACCCGTGTACGACACCACGATCGACCGCATCACCGGTGTCATCTACTCCAAGGATTTCTACTCCCGTTACATCAACGGCACCTGCACGCGGATCAACGACCTGATCCGACCGGTGCGTTTCGTGCCCGAGAGCATGAGCATCGCGACGCTGCTGAACGACCTGCAGAAGAACAAGATGCACATGGCCGTCGTCCTCGACAGCTACGGCGGCACGATCGGCATCGTCTCGCTCGAGGACATCATCGAGGAGCTGGTGGGGGAGATATGGGATGAGAGCGACGTGGTCAAGGTCCCGGTCACCCCCAACGGCGACGGTTCGTTCACCGTGCTGGGCGAGGCGGATATGAATGAGGCGATGAGGCTGATGGGTTTCGAGATCCGTCCGAAGGACGAGTTCAACGGCAGTGTCGGCAGTTTCCTCAACGACCGGCTGCAGAGGATACCCCACAAAGGCGACTCGGTGGATCTGGACAATGTGCGGATCACGGTGACGATGATCAAGAGCCGCCGGGTCAAGGAGACCCTTTTCACTCCTCGGAAGGAACCTGCCGACGATGCTGCAGGCCCTTGAGGAACTCCCTGAGATTACCGACGGCGATCTCCTTGCGGGCGGGGTGGGACACCAGCTTGCCGACCAATGAGATGACGTCGCCGTGGCGGGCGAGCACGTAATCGCCCTGCACCGCCTCCTGCTTGCCCAGCCGCATATAGAAGCTGCAATCGTCGTCCACCCGCTCCTCCGCCTCTTCGAGCAGCGTGTCGATGACCCCGTCCGGGAGGCGCGAGAAGAGCTCGGCGATGCGCCGACGGTTCCTCAGCTCGTCCTGCATGATGACCATGCGGTTGCCGTGCTCCCCGGTGCAGACCTCGACCTCGAGCTCATCATGGCCGACGAGCCCGGCGACCGTCTCGTAGATGAGGTCCTCGTCCTCGGTGGCGTAGCAGAAGACCTGCACCCGGATACGGTGGAAGGTGTCAGTCACGGATACCGCCTCCGGCGTCGCGGTTGGCGATGACGACGGCGGCGACCGCCTCCGGATCGGCGGTAGTCAGCGTCACCACCCGGTTGCCGGTGAGTTTGAAGGAGACGCCCTCCTCGTAGCCGTGGCAGATGTAATGCCTGTACTTGCGCTTCCTCGAACCGACCCCGCTGTAATTGCGGATGATGTCGATGTCCCCGAGCTTGTAGTCGATCACGTCCTCCAGCGGGATCACGTGCTTCCTGACGAACGACAGCGTCAGCGCGTCCGCGTCGACCGTGACGGTCATCCGGGCGAGGCCGAACATCAGGATGACGGCGGTGAAGACCGCGGCGGTGATGCCGAACACTGAGACATCGGCCACGATGCCCGTGATGACGCAGATCCCGATGAATGCACCGGTGGCGACCAGAGTCAGAACCAGCATCAGGAAGGCGGGCCAGGTGATGAGCGGTTGCACCTCCTCGTACGTGTCCATGACTGCCCTTATGCGGCATCCGGATATCTCTCTTTCGCTGTCCGCGGCCGTCCCGTCCCTTCCGATAAGACAAGGTTTATATGGTATATCCTTATTCGAGGGGTTAGCACGACAGGGCCCGTAGCTTAGATCGGCTGGAGCGCCCGGCTGATAACCGGGAGGTCATGTGTTCAAATCACATCGGGCCCACCATCTTCTTCTCATGATACCCGCAGTGGTCCGCATCGTCCTCCGCGCGGGACCGCCGTCAGGGCGATGGAGTTGCCTTCACGGCGTATCCGAGGGAAAAAAAACGGACTGCCGGACGTCGGTCCGGACCGTGTCCCCGTCACTTGAGGTCCTTGACCAGGATGAGGTGCCAGCCGAAATCGGTGCGCACCGGTCCGACCAGGTCCCCCTTGCCGGCGCTGAACGCGGCCTGTTCGAAGGGTGCGACCATCTGCCCTCTGCCGAACCAGCCGAGGTCGCCGCCGCTGCGTCCCGAGGGGCAGGTGGAGTGCTTCTTCGCCGCATCGGCGAATTTCATCCCGCCCTCGATCCTGTCCTTCAGCTCCTTGGCCTGTTTCTCCGAACCCACCAGTATGTGGGCGCAATTCGCCTGTTTGACCATGCCGCTTCGTAGCGTGTCGCGATTTATATAACATGCCGGCCGGCCGGGCATATCTTTTTGCATCTCCGAGGCCATCACCGCCCATGGAGGCATCCACGGAGCTGCATGAGGGGATCTAGAGGTTCCTCGGGGATCCCGCCGCCGCGATGATGAGCGGCCCGCGCCGCCTGCCGCACACCGAACTGGCGATATCGGTCGTCGAGGTCCTCCGCGGCCGCTGCACCGGCATGTCCGTGCTCGGCCCGGATCCGGAGACGCTGTCCGCGGAGGGAGGTCCGGCCGGCAGGACGGCACTGGTGCTCACCTACCCGCTCGGCCGGAAACGGTCGTTGGAACTGCGCGGGGCCGTGGAGGACGGCCGGCTGCTGCTGGTCTGCACCCAGGAGCTGTGCCATCAGGTGCCGGTCTGCATCAAGGGCCTGCGGGCGCTCGACCTGCCGTCGCAGCGGACATGCCCGCTGCCGCCGGATTCCGACTGAGAATCGTTATATCCCATGACCAGCATGTATGCCGGGGATGGTGCGGCAGGATGAACAAGCTGAATATCAAGCTCTTCGCGGCGACGGTGACGTTGCCCTTGGCTTATGCGGGTTTCTGCCTGATCTACACGCTGATGTAGGTCGGCGACGGCATCTTCGAATTCTGCCTCCTCGATCCGTACGCGCTCTTCACCGCAGGTTTCTCCGAAGGGGGCGTCCGGCTGTCGGCGCTGCTGCCTAAGACGGTGTGGGAAGCGGTGTCCGCGCCGCCCGTCGTCCTGACCGGGTTCCTGGAGGGCATCGTCGGCGGGTACGTCGGCACCGCCGATCTGCTCAGATTCCTCATCACCGCCGGTTTCCTGGCGATGACAGCCGGCATGTTCTCGGCCAGGTCCCGGGACTGCACCGTCGACGGCGATCCCCGTGAATTCAACTTCACCGCCCGGCCCCGTTCGCTGCTCCGGGCCGCGATCCTGCCCTGGAACGTCTTCCCCGCGGCATTCGGACACAGGTACCTGCCGGTCATCATCCCCGTGCTGCTGCTCCCTTTCATGTATCTCTTCGCGGCGGTGACCACGGTCGCCGTCCTGATCTGCTTCCTGCCGGTCAAGGGCATCACCGCGCTGGTCGTCCGCTCCGCCGCCCGTCGCGAAAGTGCCGAGTACGACCGGTTGGTGGGGTACGCGGTCTGCCCCGTGTGCAAGCAGAGCTTCCCCCGCCCCGATGTCAGATGCCGGTGCGGCGAGGTGTTCGGATACCCCGTCCCCGGCAGGTACGGCATCAGCGAGCACACCTGCGTCAAAGGCCACGTGCTGCACTGCACCTCCCGGGGAGGCAACCGTTCCCGGCTCGACACCGTCTGCCCCTGCTGCGGCGCCCGCATCCTCACGCGGGAATCGCGCCCGGTGGCGGTATCGATGATCGGCGCATCGGGGTCCGGCAAGACCCAGCTGATGCGTTCGGCCGCGACGGCCATCATGGAGGATGCACGGCGCAGGACCATCGCCACCGAGGCCTCTCCCGGTCTGGAGGCGAAGGGGCCCGTGCTGCCGACCCCGCCGGGCGAGGCGGATTCCGAGCAGCTTTTCCTCCGCTCACGCACCCTGGACAACCGGGTACTGGTCATCAACGACATCTCCGGGGAGGAGTTCCTCCCTGTCGGTGACCGGATGTTGTTCCAGGAGTACTACCGTTACAACGACGGCCTGATCTTCGTCATCGACCCGCTGGAGGTCATCGCCTACCATCGTTCGGGATCGGCCTTCAAGAGCGACAAGGTCACGGTGTCCGGCACCTTCGAGACCTTCCTCCAGATATACGCCACCATCAACGGCCACGGCCCGGCGATGCGGTCGGACGTGCCCCTGGCGGTGGTCCTGACCCGGATGGACATCCCGCATGCGAGATCGGCGGTCGATGCCGCCGGCACCCCCGAGGCGTTCCTCGCGGCGCACGGGCAGGAGGAGTTCCTGAAGCTGGCGGAAGCGCTGTTCTCCGAAGTAGTCTTCTTCAAGCTCACGGCGACCGGTCCGAACAACCGTGCCGTCGAACCGTTCAAATGGATCCTGCGTAAACGCGATCCCGAGCTGGCCGGGGCTTTATGGCCCGCCTGACGGCGGACGCTCCTCGCGGCCGTCGGCGTACCGGATGAACCTGGGCGCGTCCCGCGGCTGGGTCTGGTCGACGTATGTCCAAGGCCAGTCGGCATGCTCCTGCCGACGGATCTCATCGAGCGCGTCCCGCACCTCGCGGTCGCTGCCGAGGATGACCGGCCCGAAGGAGACCTGGCGTTCGCCGATCGGCCGCCCCTCCAGCAGCCAGAGTACCGTATCGGCATCGCCGTTGACGACAGTTACATCCACGTCGGGGACCAGCTTGAGCCGGGTCTCCGAGCGGTACTCCCGACCGTCGACCGATATGCGGCCGCCTGAGACGAAGTAGAGGTTGCGACCTGTCCCCGCGGGCACCGCGGGCAGGGTGATGTCCGATCCCGGCTCCATGGCGATGCGCAGGATGCGCACGTGGTTGCCGGGGTCGGCCGCCCACGACCCGGCATGCGGGACGGCGGCGGAGGCGCCGCCGAACCCGCCGGCCACCACAAGGGTCTCGGTGCCGTCGCCGCGCACCCGCGGCACCTCCTCCGCCCAGACCATGCTCTGCACCGGTTCACCGCCTTTCTGCGACAGCGGCAGGTTGATCATGATCTGGGTGATGTCGTTGGGGTTCCGCGCGTCGCTGTTGACCAGCGGGTACATCTCGCAGTGCTGGTAGCGGCCGCCGGCCGTCAGCCAGTGGATGTCGCCGAAGCCGTAGCGGCCCTGGTTGCCGCGGTTGTCGAAATGGTCGATGTACCCGAGCATCGGGACGGTGACCGTCTCATAGCCGTGGTGCGCGTGCGCGGGGAAGCCCGGCACGACCTTGCCGTGGTACATCCGGAACCCCAGACGCTGAGCGTAGTCCCGGCCGAGGTCGCGGCCGGAGATCTCCTGCAGCGGCGGGGCCTGCTGCGCGTTGCCGTGCGGGTAGTCATCCTCGTGGTGCGATGCGAAGGTGAACGGGTCCTCGGTGTCCCACCGCATGCCGATCGCCCTGGCGGAGAGCACCCCGCCCCTGCGTCTCCTGAACAGCTGCCTCATCCTCCCGGGGATGTGCTCCGACCGTTATCTACCTTCACCATCGGTTTATAGCCGCGCCGGCATACGGGGGCATGGATGGCGAGGGCAGATCCGCGGGCATCCGTCTGAACCGCTTCATCAGCGCGGCGGGCGTGGCCTCGAGGCGGGCGGCCGACCGCATGATCGAGGAGGGCAGGGTCAGCATCAACGGCCGGCCGGCGGTGCTGGGCGACCGGGTGCTGCCGCAGGACGAGGTGCGGGTCGACGGCCGGCCGGTCGTCGAGGAGGAAGAGGAGGTCGTCATCGCCTATCATAAGCCGGTCGGGGTGACCTGCACCTCGGCCCCCGACGATCCCGACAACGTCATCGCCCGCATCGGCCATCCCAAGCGCATCTACAGCGTCGGCCGGCTGGACAAGGATTCGGAGGGCCTGCTGTTGCTGACCAACAACGGCCGGCTGGCCGACGGCATCATGCGCTCGCGGTCAGGGCACGAGAAGGAGTACCTGGTGCAGACGGACCGCGACGTGACGCCGGAGTTCATCCGCGGCATGGCCTCGGGCGTGCCGATCCTCGGCACCCGGGTCACCCGGCGCTGCCGGACGGAGCAGACCGGGAGGCGCGAGTTCCGCATCGTGCTCACCCAGGGGCTCAACCGGCAGATCCGCCGCATGTGCGGGCATTTCGGCTACACCGTCACCCGGCTGGTCCGGGTGCGGGTGATGAACATCACCCTGGACGGCCTGGAGCCGGACTGCTGGCGCGAGCTGACCGCCGACGAGCTCGGCGGCCTGCACCGGCTCCTGGATCCCGGGAAGGAGAAGGTTCCCCGGGCCGGGGGCCCGGGGCGGTGACCGCGCTCAGTTGGCGTTGGTCACCCGGTCCATCAGCCCCTGAGCCTCGCTGATCTCCGACTCGCTCATCTGCAGCTCGCTCTGCAGCTGGTACTCGGCCTCGGTGTCGAGGCACCCGACCTGGGCGACGAGGATGCCCTCGTCGGTGGCGATGAAGCGGACGGTGATCGGCGTGTCGCGGGTGACCCCCTCGGGCAGCTCCATCTCGAAGTCGCCTACCGGGTAGCCTTCGATCAGGTCGACCTTCGCCCCCATCAGGTCGTTGAAGGCGCTGTTCTCGAAGATCTCGACCTTGATCGAGAGCTGGCCGTCCTCCTGCGGGTAGTAGACGTTCTCCTTGACGATCGGCAGGACCTCGTTCCTGAAGATCAGGTTGGAGATCATCTCGGTGTCGTCGTCATGGGTGATCTTGATCCCGAACGACTTGCTGAGGACGTTGTGCACCGAGAGGCCGCCCTCGCCGACCGGCGCGGGGACGATCTCCCCGTCCTCGTCGAGGACCGGCTTCTTGCCGGAGGTGTCCCCGCCGTCCCAGGCCGCCCCCTTGGCGAACAGGGCCGCCCCCTTGGCGACCGACTGGTCGGGGTCGAACAGCCGGATATCGGCATCCGGGTACCGCCCGGCGATGCCCTCCCTCACCTGCGGCATGCGCGAGGAGCCGCCGACCAGCAGCACCTGGTCGATGTCATCCATGGTGAGCTCCTTCGAGGCCAGCGTCCGGTCGATGACCTCCAGCGTGGTCTGCAGCAGCGGCAGGCTGGCGGTCTCGAACTCTTCGCGGGTGATGGTGTAGATGATCTTGCGGCCGCCCACGTTGAGGGTGCCCTTGGTCGACTCGGCGGTCGAGAGGCGCTTCTTGATCGTCTCGGAATCGAGCACCAGGCTGACCCTGACCTCGTCGTCCTCGTCGATCTCGTACTCCTCGATGCCCCCGTCCTCGATCGCCCGCTGCTTGATCAGCCGGATGATCGCCGCGTCCCAGTCCTTGCCGCCGAGCAGCCGCTCGCCGTCGGTGGCGACCGCGGTGAACGACTGCCCGTCGATCTCCAGCACGGTCACGTCGAAGGTGCCGCCGCCGAGGTCGTACACCAGCACCCTGGTCATGCCCTCGCCGGCCCCCATCCCGAACGAGATGGCGGCCGCCGTCGGCTCGTTGATGATGGTCACGTCCTCCAGCCCGGCGACCGTCCCGGCCGTCTTGGTGGCGTCGCGCTCCTGCTGTCCGAAGTAGGCGGGGCAGGTGATCACTGCCCGCTTCACATCGCAGCCGTGGTTGTCGTTGAAGTCGTTGATCATCTTCTTGAGGATCGAGGCCGACAGGGTGATCGGCGTGTAGCGCTCACCGTCGATGGACACCTCGTAATCGGTGCCGATCTGCCGCTTGACCGCGGTCACCGTCCGCTCCGGCGGGTACATGATCGACATGTCCTTGGCCGGAGAGCCGACGATGATCTCGCCGCTGTCGTTGAACAGCACCACCGAGGGGGTGGTCTCTTCCTGTTCGAAGTTCTTCTCGACGACCGGGGTGCCGTCCTCGCCTATGTATGCAAGGCAAGAGTAGGTGGTGCCCAGGTCGATCCCTATCAGATATCCGTTGTCTCCCATCTCATTCATCTCCTGTAGTATCCTCGGATCCGTCACCGCCTGCCGCGGTGTGCTTGTAGACCGTCACTTTCTCCTTGAGCAGGACGCGTCCCTTGAATTCGTAGCCGTCGGACAGCCGCTCGGCGATCATGCCGTCGAGCGACGGATCGCCGGTCGGCACGACATCGACGATCCGCTGGCGCAGCGTGTTCAGCTTCTCGTTGTCGAACGGGCCCACCCGTGCGCCGGCATCGGTGAGGATGTTCTCGATGTCGACCATGTAGGCGGTGAACGAATCCAGCACGTCCTTCGGGGAGAAGCGGTCGATCCGCTCCTCCATATCGCCGCAGAGCCTGACGAAATCCTCGCGCATGCCGCTGAGCTGCTCCAGCATGCTCATCATGCGCCGGTCGGCCAGCTCGGCGTCTCGCCGCTCGACCGCCTCCAGATGCTTGCGCTGCTGTTCCCGGGTGGTGACCAGCCCGCGGCCCTCGGCGCGCAGGGCGGCGATCTCCTCCCTCAGGGCGGCCAGCTCCTCCAGGACCGGATCGCCGGCGACCGGTTCCGGAGGTTCCTCCGGGACGGGCTCCGCCGTCTCCGGCGGGACCGTCCCGTCCGCTTGCGCCGGCCGGCCCCCGTGCGCGGGCGCATCGTCCGCGGGCCCGTCCGGGATCCCCGGCGGGACCGGTCGGTCCGTCGTGTTATCCAGGGTGCCCGTCGTCAGCAGGCTCCTGAGCATCTCGGTCGGTCGTTTCTTCCTGTCGGTCATGTGATCACTCCCGGTCGCCCTCCATCAGCCAAATGAACGGGTCCTCGACCCGCATCGGCGAGACGCCGCGGTTCAGCATCTCCCCCGCGGGGTTGCTGCCCAGCGCGGAGACGGCGAAGTAGCTGTGGTCCCTGAACTGCCGCACGGTCTGGATGAACCCGTCCGAGATCACCCGGCGCAGGTACTCCTCGGTCTCGGCGCTGACCTGTTCGAAGTTGGTGCGGTCGTACCTGCCGCGCTCGCGTTCGATGTTGACGGCGAAGTTGAGGCCGAAGAGGACCTTCTCCTCCTCGCCGTCCTCGGCGGCCTTCATCAGCACATCGCTCTTGGTCAGTGCCACCGCCAGCGGGATGTCGATCGGGTCGCGCGGGCGCATCCGCCGGTTGAGGCGGATGATCTCGGCGATGTTGGCGAGCATCGCCGTCACGTCCTCGCCCGGTTCGGGTTTGCCCTCGACATGGATCCGCTTGTTCACATAAGGTATCTGCAGCGGGTCGACGAGGAAGACGATGCCCGCCGCCCGCGAGATGAACGAGTTGAGGTTCAGCCCCAGGATGCGGTTGGACGAGATCAGGTCCTCGCCGGCGGTGTCGAAGAAGGCCAGGGTGTAGGTCCTGGGCCGGTCGCCGCCGAGGAAGCGCAGATAGTATATCATCGGCTCCCTGGCGCGGGCATCGTCCTCGAACGACGGCGTCGGCGCCAGCTTGCGGCCCTCCTCGAACAGCCGCCGGTAGTAGGTGTCGCGGTAGATCAGCGAGGTGTCGTCGGTCGCCGCGGTCAGCGTCGCGCCGAACTCGGCGGCGAAGGAGTTCCGCAGCCGGTCGATGAGCACCGCGATGTAATGGCTCTTGCCGACGCCCTTCGGCCCGAGGATGACGAAGACCGCCCCGCCCTCCTCCTCGGCGCCCTGCGGGATCGGGTTGTGGCAGACCGGGCACAGGCGCAGATACGCCGTGCGGTTGCAGATGTCGCAGCGGCCCGAGGCGTTGCGGATGATGTGGCGGTCGGTGGTGACCGGGTCGCCGCCCGCCGGGTCGCGCCCGAGGAACACCGTCTTCTCGGGGTCGATCTCACGGTCGCCCCGCCCGCTCCGGTACCTGTCGGGCTCCCCGCCCTCGGGCCCCTTGAGGAAGCGTTCGGTGCATGAGGGGTTGGTGCACTGGTAGTGTATGCGGTCGAAATCCACGTCGTTGAAGCAGAAGGGGCAGACGTGCCCCCGGTCCTCCCTGGACGGTTTGCGTGCCATCTCATCGACCTCCTTCGAGCGGGTGGATGAACCTGAACCCGTGATAATCCTCGTCATCGGCGAAGAAAAGCCTCATCCGCGCCGGCTCGACATCCGGGCCGACGTCGAAGGACACCGATGCCCGTCCCCCGTCCAGGCGCAGCGGCCCGTCCGATGCCCAGATGCCGATGCCGTCGTTGCGCCGCAGCGGGATGCCTGTCGCCACAGACACCGCCTGCACCGGCGGCAGCTCGCGCACGTCGGCATCGGTCGTCAGGTCGAGCGTCAGGCGGCTGCCCTTCCTGCCCTTGTCCCGGGTCAGCCCGTAGCGGACCTTGCGGTAATTGCCGGAGTAGATATCGATGCCGATGCCGCGGGAGTACATGGTCCCGCCGTCGACGTCGTACTGCGCGAACAGCGTCGCCACCCGCTTGCTGGAGCTGCCGACCGGGATGCGCACCAGGCGCTCGGCGGCATAGCTGTCGCGGCTGACGGTGATCCTCTCGGCGGTGAGGTCGTCGGGATGCTCGGAGACTGCGTCGTCCTTGATCAGCACCAGCATCGCCTCGGCCGCCTCGGGCCAGCTGACCGTGATATCGCAGTCGCCGCCGTTGATCTTGGTCTCGATGTCGCGGAACGGCTTCAGGTTGGCGATGGTGAACATGCGCCCGCGCACCGCGACCTTACCCACGTGGATCATCGGGTAGATGTAGTGCACCGCCTCGTCGGACAGCATGAAGCGCATGCCGTCGGCATAGGTCTCCAGCGGCTTGATCTCCTGCATCCACGACCGCAGGTCGGAGAGCTCGACGGTGTTGCCGTAGAGCTTGACCTTGCCGGGGGACACGTAGAGGGTGACGTCGGCTTTACTGTCCCACCTGGCGGTGAATGATCCGTCGGACTCGTTGCGGCGGACCTCGATGCGGCTGACGGGTTTGGGGAAGTCGGTGGTGACCCCCGAATAGGCCGTGCCGGCCGAACGGCCGATGCGGCCGTCGTCGTCGTACTCGGCGACGAACAGGTAGTAGTAGCGCACGCCGCCCCTGAGCCCGTAGTCATCGTACGGCATCCTGCCCTCGTGGATGACCTCGACCTCGTCGCCGGAGCCGGCCTCGCTCACCCCCTCCTTGCGCCAGATGCGCACCCGGGAGCAGCCTTCGGGCTTGACGTAGCTGAGCCGCAGACCGCCGTTGATCGGCTCGATCCCGACCTCGTCGACCTCGGCGTAGACGGTGACGGGCCCGCAGGAGGCGGCCTCGCGCGAGAGGATGCCGTGGCGTTTGCTGTATATCGAATAGTAATGGGCGACGCCCGGGGCGGGGTTCTTGTCCAGGTAAACGCTGTTCTGGATCTCGCTGAGCGGCTCGGTGAACTCGTCGACCGACGGCAGGCGCCCGCGCTCGCGGTAGATGCAGAAGGTCATGCCCCGGCGGTTCTCGGGCACGGCGAATTTGATCAGCACGTCCTCCTCGCGCGTCTGGAAGACGGCATCGGCCGGGGACTCCGGCGGGTAGCCGCTGAGCCTGGCCCGCACCTCGGGGTGGTCGGGGCAGCGTTCGGCGGCCGACACGTAGTGGGACATGCGCTCATCGGCATCGGCCGTCTCCTCGGCCAGGGCGCAGATGCGCTCGGCATCCAGCACCCGGCTGACGCTCTCCTCGTACATGCCGCCGAGATCGGCATCGTCGAGGATCCCCGGGAACCTCGCGAGCGCGGCTTCGCCCAGCAGGCGGCAGCTGCGGAACTTGCGCATCCTGTAGGCGCCCGCGATGCTCTCGGCGGTGTTGCCGAACTCGGTCACGGCGGCGGTCACCCTGCGGTTGAGGTCGTTGAGCCCCGTGTAGGTGGAGTAGACGCGTCCGAGCTCGGCCAGCGCGGCTTCGGCCTCGCGCACCGCCCCCTTGTCCAGGCCGGCGCCGATGCTCTCGGCGAGCTCGTCGGCTCGGCGCAGGCCCTCCTTGAAATCGAAGCCGCATCTGACGCAGGCGCGGTTGTCGGCCGCCTGCTCGGTCCGGCACGAGGGGCAGCGGGTGCGGATGCCGTGGCCGCACAGCGAGCAGCGGACGGCGCCGTCGCCGGCATCGGTCATGCCCAGGCATTCGGGGCAGATGACCAGCCGGCTGTCGTGCGCCGAGAAGTTGGCGGGATAGCGCTTGCGGATGCAGTACTCCTCGAGGATGGAGACCGCCAGGTCGGCATCGGCGGCACCGGCGTGGATCCGCAGCAGACTGTCGATGTATTCGCGGGAGAACTGCTGCCCGTGGTCCTCGTCCATCGATTCCATCACCGGCCGCAGCGACCGCATGCAGCGGCCGTAGCGGTCGAGCTGCGACAGCATGGCATCGTCGTCGAGCACGGTCTTGATCGCGCGGAGCGTCTGGATGTACGAGTCCTGGGCGGGGAGCACGTCCTGTTTGACGTTGTTCACCCGGCGCTCGCAGGCCGTGAAGGCGTCACGCACGGCGGAGAGCGGGGCGCCCTCGCGCAGAGGAGGCAGACTGATCTCCAGGTCCGGATTGCCGATCAGGTCGTTGAGCACCTCCGTCGGGGTGTAGGCGCCGACCTCGGCGATGCCTTTATAGGCGTTCATCATCCGCGGGTCGAAGGCGCTGCGGAACCCTCCGTCCTCCAATCGGGACGCGGCGATCAGGTCCTCGTTCTTCAACCCGTCCCACGACAGGCGCTTGAGCAGCGTGGCGGCCGCGCCGGGCAGCAGCACGCGCCGGCCGTCGTGCAGGATGACGGTGTCGCGGCTGAGCTTCGACGCCTTGGTCGCCAGCAGCTGCCTGGCATCGGCGAACTCCTGCGCCCGCAGGACGGGATCGGCCATCACCCGGCGCATGTCCGGCACCGACTCCAGCGCCCGCAGGGCCCTGAAGCGGCGGTCGAGGTCGTTCTGCTTGTCCCTGAACTCCTTGCTCCAGGCCTTCTCCTGCTTGTCGATGCGACCGGTGATCGACTCCTGAGAGTAGGTCTGTTCGCGGTTGGGGTTGAGCCCGATCAGGCGGCAGTAGTTCTCCCTGTCACCGTCCATGCGCCTACCACGCCCTCATCTGCTGCCTGTGCGCAGGCCGGTCGAACCGGTGTTGATCGCGGTGGCGATGGTGCTGAAGGCGCTGCCCAGCTGGTCGAGGGCGGTGTAGATCGCACCCTCCTCCACCGAGGCGATCTGCCTCAGGAAGGAGCGGTCGGCCTCGCCGAACCCGACCGCCATGATGTCGATGCCGTCCTCCCTGCAGCTCAATGAGGTCTTGACCGCGTTGTCGCGCTTGCCCCAGATGCCGTCGGTCAGCACCAGGATGACGTTGGCTCCCGGTTGTGACATCAGCTCCGCGCGGGCGACGTCCAGCGGATTGCCGTCGGTGCCCCGGCCGAACATGTTGACCCGCATATCGTCGATGCCGTCGATGATGACGGAGGCGTCGCCGGTGAGGCTGCGGATGGACTCCGACTTGTCGCCGAAGCCGATGAGCGAGATCCTCGTGTCCTCGTCATCGACGCTGTGGATGAAGTCGATGATCATCTGCTTGACCTCGTCCAGGACAGGGGTCATGCTGCGGGACAGGTCGACGCAGATGGCGATGTTCTTGGCGATCCTCACGTCGGTCGGGCGTTCCTGCGGCGCACCGCCCATCCAGGAGATGTCGTCGGGCAGCATCTCGGCAGCCGCCTCGAGCTGTTCCCCGTCCTGATAGGCGTTGACCTTGACCACGCCGTTCTCGTCATAGGTGTACTCGATGTCGACGGTCGTGCCCTGGCCGGTGTTGCAGAAGCCGGTGATGACCACCTTGGCCAGCACATGGCACTCGAGCGGGTCGCGGCTCTCGCCCTGGAGGGTGTAGACCTCGATCCTGTCGGTCAGGTTGCCCCGGCCGATGCCGAAGGGCCTGCGCACCTTGGCGGGCAGGTCGGAGTTCTTCTTGATCATGATCTCGTTGATGAAGCGCTTGTTGTCGATGCTGACCGAGAGCGCTCCGAGGCTGTGGGCGGTGACGTCGATGACCTTGCGGTCGGTCAGGCCGGTCTTGTCGCTGACGTGGAGCTCGGCGACGATCGCCGCCCCCTTGGCCACGGCCAGGTCGGTATCGGAATGCTCGACCACGTTGTCCTTCCCGGTCATGTGCCGGAGGAACTTGGAGACCTGCGGCATGCGCGAGGAGCCGCCGATCAGCAGCACCTCGTCGACATCGTTCCACTTGAGGTCCAGGTCCTCCATCAGGTCCATGATCACGTCGCGGGTGGCGTCGAGCAGGTGCTGCGTCTTGATCTCGAAATCCTCGCGGGTCAACGTGTACTTGCCGGTGTTGTCCCCGTAGCGCAGCTGGATGGAGACATTGTCGGCCTTGGAGAGCACCTTCTTGTAGTTCTCGGCGGCGACGATCAGCTCGTTCTTGGCCGATTCGTCCTCACGGGGATCCTCGCCGAACTCGTCCATGAACAGCTCGCAGATGTGCTTGGAGATGGCTGAATCCCAGTCCTTCCCGCCGAGGATGTGGTTGCCGTCGGTGCCGAGCACCGAGATGTTGCCGCTCTCGACCTTGACCAGGGTGACGTCGAAGGTGCCGCCGCCGAGGTCGTAGACCATGATCGTGCGGTCGGCGGAGCGGTTGTAACCGTAGGATATGGCGGCCGCGGTGGGCTCGTTGATGATCTTGAGCACCTTGATGCCGCAGGCCTCGCCGGCGCGGATCGTCGCCTTGCGCTGGAAATCGTTGAAGTAGGCGGGCACGGTGATGACCGCCGAATCGATCTTATCGCCGAGCCTCTCCTCGGCATCCTCTATGAGCTTCTTCAGCAGCATGGCCGACAGCTGCTCGGCGTCATAGGTCCCGTCGGGCGTCTCCACCGCGAAATCCGGGTCGCCCATGGAACGTTTGAAGGCGGCGGCGATCACGCCCGCACCCCCTGCCTGCATATCCTTGGCGTCCTCTCCTATGAGCACCTCCCCGCCGTCCAGGAAACAGATGACCGAAGGGGTCATCTCCTTGCCGAACCCGTTGGGGACGATCTCGGTCTTGCCCGTGTTATCATCATGCACTGCCACGGAGCAGTGGGTCGTTCCTAGGTCGATTCCTACCCTCATATCCCATCGACCCGTCTAATCTACTTCACAATATAAAAACAAGTGCGAGGGGCTGCGGAATCCGCAGCAGACGGCGGCGGGGATGCCGCCGGCGGGACCGGACTGCGGATTTCGTAGCGCGTTCCGCGGCGAAACCATCAATAGCGCCGTCGACGCTGCCGTCCCATGGACGACGAGACCGCCGAGGCGCACTGCCTCCTGGCGATGCGGCACGTGACCGGCGACGGCGTGCCCCGGGACCCGGCCCTGGCCGCGACGCTCTTCTCGGAGGCTGCCGCGGCCGGGCATGCCACCGGCCATTTCGGCCTGGCCGAGCTGCTGATGGCCGGCGACGGCATCGGACGCGATCCCGACCGGGCGCTGGAGCACTACCGTGAGGCGGATGCTCTGGGACATCCCGCGGCGATGTTCAGATTGGCGTCGCTGATGGCGGAGGAGGGTCCGTTGCAGGACCTCCCGGCCGCCCGCCGGCGTTTCATCCGCTGTGCCGAGACGGGCATGGCGCCCGCCTATGCGATCGCCGGGGACATGCTGTTCCACGGGGTCGGGGGCACGGCGGATGCCGATGCGGCCCGCGGCTGGTACCTCAGGGCCGCCGAGGCGGGCGATCCGGTCGCGATGTTCCGCTGCGGGTACATGGCCGAGACGGGCACCGGCACCCGGCGGGACGGGGAGGAGGCGGTGCGCATGTTCGCCCGCGCCGCCGCGGCCGGGCTGCCGGAGGCGCAGCTCAAGATGGCCGACCTCGCCCGGGAGGGCAGGGTGCCGGGAGGCGCCGCCGAGGCGCTGAGATGGTACGCTCTCGCCGCCGAGCGGGGGCATCCGGCCGCCGTGTTCAACCTCGCCACCATGCATTACGAGGGCGAGGGGGTCCCGCGGGACCTGGAGAAGGCGTTCTCGCTGTACAGCGAGGTGGCGGAGGGGACCGGCGACCCGGACGCCCTCTTCATGGTCGGGCGCATGCGGCTAGAGGGTCTGGGCACGCCCGCCGACCCGGATGCCGCCCTGGCCGATCTCAGGAAGGCCGCCGCCGCCGGCCATCCTGCCGCCGCCCGGCTGGAGGAGGGGCTGGAGAGGAGGCGGGGACGCCGCCCCCTAGTCATAGACGGAACGGGGCCAGGAGATCCCTGAGATCGGTCACGGTGACGTCGGATCCCGTGTGCAGGCCGCGGCCGCCGCGGTCGACGAACACCGTGCCGGTGCCGGCCCGGCGGCCGGCCTTGATGTCGTTGGGGGAGTCCCCGATCATCACCGCGGTCCCCGCCTCCGCCTCCAGCTCCCGGAGGCAGTGCAACACGGGATGGGGGTCGGGTTTGCGGTGGGAGCAGCTGTCGGAACCGACCAGCGAGCCGAAGAGGTCCCTCACGCCCAGCGCGGTCAGGATGTCGCGGATCTGCGTCTCGTAGGAGTTGGAGACGATGCCGAGGGGCTTGCCGGCGGCCGCGAGCCCGTCCAGGCAGGCACGGGCATCGTGGAACAGCGCCACCGATTCCATGTAGCATTCCTCGTAGGTGTCCATGACGGTCCCGTAGAACCGCCTGAAGCCGTCGGGGTCATCGGGGCGGTGCCGGTTCCAGGTCTCGCCGAGCGGGGTGGAGACGTAGACGTCGTAACGGGAGGGGTCGTACTCGATCCCGTGCTGCTCGAATCCGGCGCGCAAGGCATACTCGAGACCGGGGCGTGAATCCACCACGGTGTTGTCCAGATCGAAGAGGTAGGTCTGATACTCGTTCACGGGCCTTCCCACGCATCCGGCCTTTATTGCAGTTGTGCCGACGGCATCCGCGGTGCACCCCTTATTTATCCGCCAGCCGATACCTGACGGCATGGTATCCGAGAAGGACGACATCGGCATCGCTAGGGAGGCCGAGGTCAGGAGCATCGTCGACGTGGCGGCATCGGTCGGCCTGTCGGCCGGGGACATAGAGCTGTACGGCGAACACATGGCGAAGGTCCCGCTCGACGTGGTCGGGCGCCACCGGGACGGTGAGGACGGCAAGCTGATCGTCGTGACGGCGGTCACGCCGACCCCCGCGGGAGAAGGCAAGACGGTGACCACCATCGGGCTGATCCAGGGCCTGGCTCATATCGGCAAGAAGGTGGTCGGCACGTTGCGGGAACCGTCCCTGGGGCCGACGTTCGGCGTCAAAGGCGGGGCGACCGGCGGCGGGCACTCGCAGGTGTACCCGATGTGGGACATCGACCTGCACTTCACCGGCGACATCCACGCCGTGGGCGCGGCGCACAACCTGCTCTCGGCGGTGCTGGAGAACGAGCTGGTCCGGGACAACCGCCTGGGCATCGACCCCTCCCGGGTGCTGCTCAGGAAGGCGATGGACATGAACTGCAGGGAGCTGCGGGACATCGTCGTCGGCCTCGGCGACACCCGCCTGTCGGGCGGGGTCACCCACCGGAGCGGTTTCCTGATCACCTCGGCATCCGAGGTCTCCGCCATCCTGGCGCTGGCCACCGGCTACGCCGACCTGAGGGAGCGGCTGGAGCGGATGGTGGTCGCCTACACGTATGCGGGCGAGACGGTCACGGCCGGCGACCTCGGCTGCGTGGGCTCGATGATGGTCCTGCTCAAGGACGCGCTGAAGCCCAACCTGGTGCAGACGCTGGAAGGGCAGCCCGTCTTCGTCCACGGCTTCCCCTTCGCCAACATCGCCCACGGCACCAACAGCATCATCGCCACCCGGCTGGCGCTGAAGCTGGGGGATTACGCCGTGACCGAGGTCGGCTTCGCCGCCGACCTGGGCGGCGAGAAGTTCATGGACGTCGTCTGCCGCCAGTCGGGGCTGGTCCCGGACTGCGTCGTCATCGTGGCTTCGATCCGTGCGCTGATGATGCACGGCGGGGCGCGGAAGGACGATCCCGCGACCTTCACCGAGGAGGCGCTGGCGCAGGGGCTGCCGAACCTCGACCGCCATGTGCGCAACATGCTCTCGTTCGGCGTGCCGGTGATGGTCTCGATCAACCGCTTCAGCAGCGACGACCCCGGGCACATAGCGCTGCTCGAGCGCCACTGCGCCGGGCTGGGCGTCGATTGCGTCGTCTCCGAGGCCCATGCCCTGGGCGGTGCCGGCGCGGTGCAGCTGGCGACCAGGGCGGCCGAGCTGGCGGACGCCGGCGGCGGCGGTTTCAGATTCCTGTACGAGGACGACCTGCCGGTCAGGGAGAAGATCGCCCGCATCGCCACCGAGATCTACGGTGCCGACGGCGTCGAGTACAGCCCGGCGGCGTCGAAGGCGGTCGATGACATAGAGCGGCGCGGGTTCGGCAACCTGCCGATCTGCGTGGCGAAGACCCAGTACTCGCTGTCCGACAAAGCCGAGCTGAAGGCGGCCCCGTCCGGCTGGACGCTCAGCGTCAGGGAGGTGCTGCTGTCGGCCGGTGCGGGATTCATCGTCCCGGTCTGCGGTGCGATGATGCTGATGCCGGGTCTGGGCAGGGTCCCGTCGGCGATGAACATCGACCTCGACGACGAGGGCAACGTCACCGGCCTGAGGTGACCGCCGCCAGGCTGTGCCAGCGGCGGGCTTCCGCGGCATCGGGGGCGACACCGTCCCCGGTGCCGTACATGTTGCCGAGGAGGATCATCGCCCCCCTGTGCCCGTTGCGTGCCGCGGCCGTCAGCTGCTCCAGCGAGATCCCCATGTCCTCGGGGACGCCGACGCCCGCCTTGTACAGCTGACCGAGCACGAACTGGGCCTCGGAATGACCGCCGGCGGCGGCGAGCGCGAACCATCTCGCCGATTCCTCCAGGTCCCGGGGGACGCCGTCACCGTCGAAGTGGATCAGGCCGAGGGCGTACTGCGCCCGCGCATCGCCGTGCTCGGCCGGCGTTCTGAAGCATTCGGCCGCCTTGACCGCATCCCTCTCCGTGCCGTAGCCGCGGACGTGGATGTTGCCGAGGAAGTACATGGCGGCGAGGTTGCCCTTGGCCGCCGACCGGCCCAGGAGATCGGCCGCGACGGCGAAGTCGCGCCCGACCCCCTGTCCGCGCGCATACACGAGGCCGAGCACGAGCTCGGCGTCGGCATCGCCTCCCGCCGCCCGTTCCCGCAGGATCCCGAACGCCTCGCGGTAGTATGTCTCGGAACGGCTCCTGACGACGAGCTTCGCCCATTCCAGGGGCTCCATCAGGCCGTGGTGCGGCGCGGACATGGGCCTATCCATGTCAGGGCCGCCTAATAACATTTGCCCATTTCCGGCCGTTGTCGCGCACGCGTCCTCCCGCCGGCGGGATGGACAGGGTTATTACGCAGAACCGCGTTGTGCCGGCAGGGTCCGTCCCGGCAGGCGGGGCGCGCCATCGGCAGCCGACGGCCGCAGGGTGTGGAGCAGATGGGCAGTAACGATGTGATATTCCGCGATGCAGAAGCCGGTAACCCATATGCAGCACTGGGTGTCGCATATCTGTACCAGCACGGCAAAGGCATCGAGCAGGATTATCGTGAGGCCGAGCAGTGGTACAAGCATTCGGCCGACCGCGGCTGCTCGAGGGCCATGTGGGAGCTGGCCAAGGCATACCGGAAGGGCACGTTCGTCGAGGCCGATTTCTCCGACTACCTGCATTTCCTCAAGAAGGCCGCCGGCGCCGGCATACCCGAGGCGAGACTGGAGCTGGCTCTGCTGAACATCAGCGGCGATATGGTGCCGCGGAACCCGCGCATCGCCTTCAACTGGATGCGGCTGGCCGCCGACCAGCACCTGCCGATGGCCGAGTTCCTCCTCGGTTACATGCACGGCCACGGGATCGGCACCAAACCCGACAAGGCCGAGGAGGAGATGCTGTACTCGCGCGTGGGGATCCACGGCAACGCCGATCTCTTCCACTGGATCGGCCGCAACTACGAGTACGGGCTGCACGGCATCGAGATCGACCTCTTCGAGGCCGGCCGCTGGTACAAATACGGCGCCGACATGGGCCATGAGGCTTGCTTCATCTCCTGGAAGGCGGTGCTGGACACGCTCGAGGGCAACATGCCCCCCGAATCATTGAAGGACCGTGAGTTCAGGCTCTCCCACACCGAGGCCGCCAAGGAGCACACCATGCGGGACATGGCGCTGGTGTACGCCGACGCCTGCCTGAACGACGACCAGTACGAGGAGGCGATCGAAGGTTACGAGGAGGCCTCCGAGCTGGGGGACCCGACCGCCATGTACACCCTGGCGCTGATCTACCATGACGGGATGATCGTCAGGCGCAACGACAGCCTCTCCCTGGAGTACATGCGGAAGGCGGCCATGGCGGGCTCCGAGGATGCGCAGTTCATGATGGGCACGCTGTACGAGCGCGGCCGCGGGGTGCCCAAGGACGTCAACGAGGCCATCCATTACTATTCGCAGGCGGCGGCCCACGGCTACCTGGCGGCCTATTACGAGCTGTCCCGCTTCATGAACCATCCCGAGATCTACGTCAGGAACACCGTCCCGATGATCATGCGCTGAGCCACTGCCCGAAAGCTTCTGCCGGGCAGAGCTCGTACGCCATGCGCAGGTACCGCAGCGACTCGAAGAAGCTGTCGGCCTCGCGGGCGTCATTGGAAAGTGCTATCAGATACTCGACCGTCTCCGTCATCTCCGCTCCTGTGCGGAGTCCCGGGAGGATATGCGTGGTATCCTCCGGGGCCCCGCATCCGCTATCACGCGGAGCGGACATAATAACATTTTATTGTAATGTTTGTAATAACTGTAATATGATCCGGGCTAGGAACACTCAGCCCCGCAGCATCTCCTGCTGCTCCCCGATCAGCTCGTTCAGCCGGTCCCGCAGCACCGCCAGCTCCGACTCCGCGGAAGCCAGGTCGGCGGACGGCCGGTCGGCCGCCCCGTCGGCGGAGGCCCGGTTCCTGAGCGCCTCGGCGCGGGAGGTCAGTGCGGCGATCGCGGCCATGACCGCATCCTTCTCGCGACGGATCCTCGCGACGGCCGCGTCCCGTGCCGCAGCGGGACCCTCCTCTCCGGGGACCGCATCGCGGATATCGCCCAGCTCCTTGAGGATCCTGCTGCAGAGGATATGGTTCTCGTTGTTCATCACTATGCATTGATCCAGTTTGGCCTCGATGCGCCTGAGCCTCTCCGCGGTATCCTCTGTCATCGGTCATCCCCCGTACGGACGGAACGGACAGTGCGTCCGCCGTCGACGGGATGAGGCGTCGGCCCTATACATGGGTTTGCCCGGGTGCGGACCCTGATATAACGTTCGGATGTAATCGGAGAAATGTTTGATATACGCACATCTCCTGGAGCACACGATAGATCATGGCATCGGTTGATTTCGGGGCGGATGCGCCCACGGGTTACAGGAAGCGGGTGATGATCTCCTGCGTGACGTTCGAGACCGCCATGGTGGCCGAGCCGATCGGCTCCTACCGGGTCAACAAGGCCCATCTCATCCACTGGGAATCCGGCCGCGGCACCGAGAAGGACCGCATCTACCGCGAGTTCTACGACGAGGCGGTGCGCCGCATCGGCGGGTTCGGCGAGGTCGAGGTCTGCGAGCATCTGGAGAAGGTGTACGAGTTCTCGGACATGCTGCGGACGGTGCTGTCGATCATCGAGGCCGAGCAGGCGGAGGACGGCGGCACCGAGATTTTCATCAACATCTCCGCCGGCTCCTCGGAGTACACCGCGGCGGCGGTGATCGCGGCGATGATGAACCCCGGCGTCACCCCGTTCTCGGTGCGCACCCGGGCCTTCACCGTCGACACCCCGGAGGAGATCCGCAAGGCCTACTACGACGACGGCGACCCGCCGCGGCCGATCGGCCTCACCCGCGAGATCAAGGACGTGGACGAGATCCCCAGGTACCACATCGAGATGCCCAAGAGGCATCTGGTCGTCGGCCTGCGCATCCTCGCCGGGCGGCTGGACGCCAACCGTCCGACGTCCTCCCGGTACATGGTGCACGAGTTCAAGCGGACCGGCGTCTGGTTCCGCGACACCCATCTGCCGCTGCCGGACAAGCCGGTGCAGAACCAGAAGGAGGCGGTCTACTACCACCGCGATTTCGTCGTCCGCTGGAAGGAGGCGGGCTGGGCGGAGGACGATGAGCTGATCCGCAAGCGGCTGCGGCTCACCGCCGAGGGCAGGCGCGTGATCGCCACCTTCCACACGGGGCAGGCGGGCTGCTGAGCCCGGTCGCGCGGACCCCGGTTAGTATAACTGTAGTGCCAAAATCATTCAGGCGGCGGATGCATCCGCGACCATGGCACCGTTGGGCACCGAAGGTTATTCCGCCTCGACATTCGACAGGGATGAGTACTGCGTTCTGATGACCGTCTACGAGGTCGTCGCCGAGTACAGGGATCTGCTGATCAGGATCCACGGCAGGTCGCCGCCGATGCTCGAGGAGGCGTTCTCCCGGATGCGGGAGGGCATCGCCGAGAGGTACGGCGGCCATCCCTCCCGCTGAGGGGTCCCCGCTCCGCCGTCAGCGGAACCCGGTCACTGCCGGGCTCGAGATGTCTCAGGTCGGCACCGCGGCGGAGGTGCGCCAGGCCCTGCGCCGGTCTCAGATAGTCTTAATAATCCGCACGGGGATGGTGTATGCATGGCAGACAGAACCTATCCCTGCCCGTCATGCGGGCAGGACACCGTCCTCGACGATGAGGAGGAGTTTGGTATATGCTCCGCGTGCGGATGCAGGTTGAGGAACTTCGTCGACTACGTCGTCATCTTCGAGGAGGAGCGACCCCGCAGGGCCGCCGGTGAGCGCCGCAGCGGCGGCGGAGGCGGCGGCATCGTCAGCACCAGTGAGGATCTGGTCGAATCGATGGTCGAGACCTTCGTCAAGGCGGTCAAGTTCTGGAAATGACCGCCGCCCCTCCGTCCGGAGGCTGACGGCGCCCGCCGCGGCGGGTTCAGCGGAAGTCCTCTTCCAACCGGCGTCTCGCTTCGGCGCTGCCCTGAGCAGCCGCCTGCAGGAACAGCTCCCGGGCCTCTTCGGGGTCGCGGGGCACGCCCCGGCCCTCCAGGTACATCGTGCCCAGCCGGCATTGCGCCCGCGAGTGGCCGTTGGCCGCCGCCATCTTGAACCAGGTCGCCGCGCCGAGGGGATCGTCGGCTTCGAGCATGTTGCCCAGGGCGTACTGCGCCCCCACATCCCCCAGCTCGGCCCGCGCCATGTAGGACGCCTTCTTCGAATAACGCTGACCGGGTCCGTTCACATGCACGTCCAGGTGCTCCTGTGCGGCCGCATGCCCCCGGGCGGCGGCCTTCTCCAGCAGTTCGACGCCCTCGCGTCCGGGACGCTGCCCCAGCACCCCCCGGAGGATCAGCACGCCCAGACGGTGCATGGCCTCGGCGCTCCGGTCGTCGGCCGCGGCCGTGTACCACTCCTCGGCCAGGTCGAGTTTCCTGCGCTGCTCGTACAGCATCCCCAGCCGCAGCTTGGCGTCGGTGATGCCGTCCTCGGCGGCCATCTTCAGCCAGCGTTCGGCCAGGCCGAGGTTCCGGGGCACCCCGTCCCCGTCCATGTAGGCTGCGCCCAGCAGGGTCCGGGCGCGGGCGTCGCCGGTGTTGGCCCGCTGCAGCAGCAGCGCGATGTCGACGGCGGAGTTCGTGCCCCCGCGGCGCGGCGCGGTCATCGCTTGCTGCCGCCGATCATCACCAGGTAGGCCAGCAGCGCCTCCAGCTGGATGCGCTCGTTGCTGCCCTCGACGATGCGGAACTCGATCTCGCCGGTCTTGTCCACCAGCCTGACCTTCTCGGAATCGGTGATGCTGAGGTCGAAGAAGGTCGAGTGCACCTGGCGGATCACGTCCTGACCGGAGAGCCCGTAATCGATCATGATCTCGTCGAGCAGCTCGCGCGCCCGGAAGAAATCGCCCTCCAGGGCCGTCTCGAGCATCGTCCTGACCGCCCGCGGGTCGGCCATGCCGGTGGTCTGGTAGACGGCGTCGAGGGTGATCGTCCGGCCCATCGAGGCCGAGACCTGCAGCGCGTTGACCGCTTTCCTCAGATCGCCCCGGGCCACGTGGATCAGCCCCTCCAGGGCGTCGGCCTCGATGTCGACCTCCTCGGTGGCGATGATGCGCTCGAGGTACTCCTTGATGTCGTCGTGCGAGAGCGGCGAGAAGCGGAAGACGGCGCAGCGCGACTGGATGGGGTCGATGATCTTGGAGGCGTAGTTGCAGGAGAGGATGAAGCGGCAGATGCGCGAGTAGCGCTCCATCGTCCGCCTGAGTGCCGCCTGGGCGTCGGCGGTCAGCGCATCGGCCTCGTCCATGAAGATGATCTTGAACGAGGCCTCGCCGAGCGGCGCGGTGCGGGCGAACTCCTTGATCTTGCCCCGGACCACGTCGATCCCGCGCTCGTCGGAGGCGTTGAGCTCCATCAGGTTGCCCCTCCATCCGTCGCCGAACATCTCCTTGCTCATCGCCAGGGCGCAGGTGGTCTTGCCGGTGCCGGCCGGGCCCGAGAACAGCAGGTGCGACATGTTGCCGGCATCCACATAGGCTTTCAGCCTCTCGGTCACATGTTTCTGCCCGACGACCTCGTCGAGCGTCCTCGGCCTGTACTTCTCCGTCCAGATCTCACTCATTGTATGTCCTCCGTGTCGAACCCCGCGGCGATGCCGTGTTCACGATCCCAGGTTGGCCTGCGCGATCGCCTCGTCGACCTCGCGCCTGAGCGAGGGCGGCAGGCCCTCGATGCTGCCGGCGAGGAAGCCCCTGACGATCATGCCGATGGCATCGTCCTCGCTGAGGCCGCGCGACATCAGGTACTCGATCTGGTCCCTCGCGATCTTGCCGACCGCCGCCTCATGGGTCATCTCGACGTCGGCGACGCGCGTCTCCAGCTCGGGTATGGCCAGCGTCATGCCGCCGTCATCGAGCACCAGGCTGCGGCACTCCAGGTGGGCCTTGGCCCCCGGGGCGTTGCCGACCAGTCTCCCGCGGGCGATCATCCGCCCGCCGTTGGTGATGCTGCGCGACATGATCTGCGCATTGGTGCCGGGCGCGTTGAGCGTGGCGATGCCGCCGGTGTCGACGTCCGAGCCGGTCTCCGCCAGGCACATGGTGTTGAGCGTGCAGGACGCCCCCTCGCCGTTGAGGTTGGATGTAGGGTAGCTCTGCAGCGAACCCACCGGGTTGAGCAGGATGTAGTTGTTGGTGTAAGAGGCGCCCTTGCCGATGTTGGTCACCGTCCGCGGGCGCACGTTGGTCTCCCGGCCCCAGCTGTGGATCATCGAGAACTGCAGGTCCGAGCGGTCGTGCAGGAAGATCTCCGAGACCCCCACATGGAGCGACTCCTCGGAACCGTGGGCGGTGGAGCAGCCGGTGATGACCTCCATCGAGGCATCCTCCTCCAGGATGATGATGTTGTGCAGGTTCTGCAGCGTCTTGTTGCGCTTGATCATCATGCAGGTCTGCACCGGGTGCCTGACCTTGTAGCCGGCTTTGACGCGGATGAAGTACCCGTCCGATTCCTCCAGATAGGTCTTGGCGGTGTACTTGTCCTTCTCCGGGTCGACGGCGCTCCACATGTAGTCGCGCACCCAGTCGTAGCGCTCGAACGCCTCCCGCGTGGTGAGGATCTCGACCCCCTCCTGCTCGCGGTTGGAGCAGTGGCTCATGCCGTTGTCGATGAAGATGATCGTCCCTGACCGCTCCTCATCGGCGGTGACGCCGACATGGGACATCGTCTCCCTGAGCGCGCTGTCCGCGTCCTCGAGGTCCTCGATGACCTCGGGGGTGCGGGTGCCCGCCTCGAAACGGTCGATATCGATGTCCCTGCCGTAGTCGCCGGCCTTGCCCAGCGCCCGCTTTACAGCTTCACTATCCTGCTTCTGCATTCGATGCACTCCCTGTAGCCTTTCTCGCGGATGTCCTTGAGTATGTCGGTCGGCCGGCCGCTGCACCTGATGGTGCCGTCCTTCATGATGTAGGCGGTGTCGGCGCCGATGTAATCCAATATCTGACCGGTGTGGGTGATGACCAGCGACGAGACGTCGCGGTTGACGCTGCTCTTGACCCCGCAGACCGAGTTGTCGTAGAGCAGTTCGCGCACCTTCTTCCCGACCAGGGCCATGCTCTCGATGTCCACGCCCGACTCGGGTTCGTCCAGCAGCACCAGGTCGGGCTGCTGGGCGGTCAGCTGCAGCAGCTCCGAGCGTTTGAGCTCGCCGCCGGAGAAGCCGACGTTGACGTCGCGGTCCATGAACCTGTCCATCCGGAACGAGTCGACGCTGCCGAGCACGCCTTCGCAGTCGCTCACGGCCGCGGCGGCCCTGACCAGGTCGCCGAGCTTGACGCCGGTCACGTTCGGCGGGCGCTGCATCATCATGCCGATGCCGAGCTTGGCGCGCTCGTCGACGGTCATGCGGGTGATGTCCTGCCCCTTGTATATGATCTGGCCTTCGGTGATCTCGGTCGTGCCGTAGCCCATGATCGCCGCGAGCAGAGTCGACTTGCCCGATCCGTTGGGTCCGAAGAGGACGCAGGTGTGCCCGTCGGGGACGACCAGGTCGATGCCCTTGAGGATCTCCCGGCCGCCGGCCCTCACATGCAGGTTCTTGATCTCTAGCAATGAATCACCCTGTGGCTTCTGTATGAACGGGAGGTTATAAACAATTGCGGTGGGTGCGGCGGGCCGCCGCCGCTGTGAGATAGATTATATCATGCGTCATCCATCCCCGTCGCAATATGAACGTGTACGAGGCATACAGGTTGGCGATCGAGACGGGGATGCACAACGACCCCCGTCCGCAGTCTGACATCGAGGCGGCCCTCCGCGAGGCGGCGGAGGAACGCGACAAGCTCCCAGAGAGCATGCGCCCCTACTTCGACGAGGAGCGGCTCTGGAACCCCTACGCCGATTCCCGCTTCATGTGGGGCGAGGAGCTGGCCAGGGAGACCGAGGCCGAGCGCTTCATGTGGGGCATCGACATCGGCACCGCGGAGATCCTCCTGGCCGACCGCCTGCGGGAACGGGGCGAGGAGCTGTCGGCGGTCATCGCCCACCACCCGACCGGGCGCTCGCGCACCTGCTTCCCAGAGGTGATGTGGATGCAGACCGGCATGTACGACGACGTCGGCATCCCGATCAACGTGCTCGAGGACCTGGTCGGGCAGCGGATGGCCGAGGTCAAGAACAACGTCCTCGGCTCCAACTACAACCAGCCCGTCGACGCCGCCCGTCTGCTGGGGGTGCTGATGTGCAACATCCACAGCCCGGCCGACAACATGGTGCAGAAGTACATGGGCGAGATGTTCGAGGCCGCCGAGCCGAGGACGCTGGACGATATCGTCGACCGGCTGATGGAGGAGCCCGAGTTCCGGGCCGCGGCCGGGTACAACGACCCGCCGAAGATCCTCGCCGGCAGCGGCAAGAGCCGCTGCGGCACGGTGATCAGCAAGATGACCGGCGGCACCTCCGGACCCAAGGAGCTCTACGAGCGGCTGTCGCTGGCCGGTGTCGGCACCGTCGTCGGCATGCACTTCTCCAAGGAGCACATCGAGGAGTGCAAGAAGCATCATATCAACGTGGTCGTCTCCGGCCACATGGCCTCGGATTCGTTGGGCATGAACCTGATCGGCGACGTGTGGGAGCGCGAGGGCATCGAGCTCATCGGCTGCTCCGGGTTCACCAGGTTCAGCAGGAATTGAGATGTTCGAACGCACCTCCCGCATCATCAGGGACAGCGGCAGGCTGTCCTTCGAGTACGTCCCCGAGAAGCTCATCCACCGGGAGGAGCAGATGCGCCAGCTGGCGATGCTCTTCCGTCCGATGGTCAACGAGGGCGTGCCCTGCACCGCGCTGCTGTCGGGAGGGGTGGGCACCGGCAAGACCGCCACCGCCAGGCGCTTCTGCGAGGACACGGCGCGCCACTGCGCCAAGGAGGGCAGGCCGATCGACCACATCATGATCAACTGCCGGGTGCGCAGCGCCGAGTACGGGGTGCTGCTCCACCTGGTCCGGCACTTCGACCGCGGCTTCCCCGACCGCGGTTTCTCGGCGGCGGAGATGCTGCGCTCGTTCCGCAGCCACGTGGAGAAGGGCGCCCGGCCGATGATCGTCGTGCTCGACGAGGCTGACATGCTGCTCAAGGGGGGCAGCCGCGACCTCGTCTACCAGCTGATGCGGATGAACGAGGAGCTCAAAGGGGCGTCGCTGTCGATGATGCTGATCGCCCAGCGGCCGGTGGGCGAGCTGCTCGACGAGGCCTCGATCTCCAGCTTCCGCCGGGCCAACAACGTGCGTTTCGAGCGCTACACCGCCTCCGAGCTGCGGGAGATCATCGCGGCGAGGGCGGAGGAGGCGCTGCACCCGGGCACGCTCGGCGACGGGGAGGCCGACCTGCTGGCGGAGATCGCCGCGCAGTACGGCGACGCCCGCTTCGCCATCGAGCTGATCGAGCGTTCGGCATCGATCGCCGAATCCGGCGACGCGGGGCGCATCACCGCCGACGACATCCGCTCGGCCAACGCGATGATCTACAGCGACGTCTCCGAGAGCAGGCTCAGGGACCTCGACATCAACCGCAAGCTGACCCTGCTGGCGATCGCCAGGGCGATTAAGACCGATCCCTACGTCAACATGACCGCCGCCAAGAAGACCTACGGGGTCGTCTGCGAGGAGTACGGGCAGACCGCCCGCAAGCACACCCAGTTCTGGACCTACGTCCAAGACCTGGAGCGGGCCAACGTCCTCACCACCGAGGTGCGCAACGAGCCCGACGGCGGCAGGGTCACGCGGATATCGGTGCCGAACATCCCGCCGCGGGAGCTGGCGAAGAAGCTCGAGTACCTGTTGGAGACGCCGCAGTCGGCCGACGAGCAGGTATGGTGAGATGCGCTGCGACATCTGCGGCCGGGACGCGGTGACGCTGATCCGCTACAACGGCTCGCACCTCTGCGGGGAGCACCTGCGCCGCTACGTCGAGCGGAGGGTGAAGAAGGAGGTGCGCAGGCAGTTCCGCCTGCAGCCGGGCGACCGTCTGGCGGTGGCGGTCTCCGGCGGCAAGGACAGCATGGTCGCGCTGCATCTGCTCGACGGGATCTTCGACAGGCGCTCGGGCATCGAGGTCTGCGCCGTGTCGGTCGACGAGGGCGTCGCCGGCTACCGCCCGCCCAGCCTGGACATCGTCCGTGATTTCTGCCGCGAGCGCGGCATCGCCTGGCATCTGCGCTCTTTCTCTGAGCTCGGGGCGGAGATGGACGAGATCGCGACCGTCGCCGGCGAGAACAGCCCCTGCACCTACTGCGGCGTCTTCCGCCGCAAGCTGCTCAACGACGAGGCCGGGCGCATCGGCGCCCGCTGCATCGCCACCGGCCACAACCTCGACGACATGGCGCAGTCTGTGATGATGAACTTCGTGCGCGGCGACGTCGAGCGGATGGCGCGGCTCGGCCCGCACACCAGGGTGCAGCCGGGACTGGTGCCGCGGATGCTGCCGCTGCGGATGATCCCCGAGAAGGAGTCGCTGCTCTACGCATTGGTCTCCGGCATCCCCTTCTGGGACGGGGAGTGCCCTTACTGGAAGGCGGCGCTGCGCAACCAGTACCGCGCGATCGTCGACGACCTGGAGGACAGGTCCCCCGGTTCGCGGCACAGCATCATCGCCTCGTACGACCGGCTGCGCCCGCTGCTGGAGGACAGCGCGGCCCCGGCCGGCCTGCACCCCTGCGCCTGCGGCGAGCCGACGCTGGGCGACCGCTGCAAGGCGTGCGAGCTGGCCGAGACCGTCAGGACCAGGCTGGACGGCGTCAGAGGTCCCTGAACGGCACCAGGTCGCAGCAGGTGCACTCGAGGCACATGGTGCGGAACCCGAGCGTGTCCAGCCCGTGCTCCTCCAGGAGCCTCTTCTGCATCCTCGCCAGGCGCACGACGCGCTCCGGCGTTATCGGTGCCGTGCCGCCCACGGCCGCATGCACGCGTGCACGGTTCATATCGTTGAGGCTGAGCGCCCGCAGCGTCGGCACCGCGCCGATGCGGCAGAGCCGCTCCATGCAATCGGCGAGCTCCTCGTCGGTCTCGCCCAGCCCGAAGATGATGTTCGAGCTCACCCTGCCGCGGCCGAAGATGCCGACCGCCTCCCGCACCATCTCGAAGGCGAGGCCGCGGTCGAGCTCCGGGCAGACTCTGGTGAAGATGCCGTCGGTGGCCGTCTCCAGGTTGATCTTGACCTCGTCGGCGCCGGCCTCTCTGAGCAGCAGCAGCTGCCCGCGCGAGGACACGTAGGGCTCGACGCCGATCGGCAGGTCCGGATATGCGGCACGCACGGCCCTGACGCAGGCGACGAAGCGGTCGACGGTCTCCTCCGTCGAGCCGGTCACGCCGCTGGTCAGGGCGACCGCGGTCACCTCCCCGCGCGCGAACGCCTCGCCGATCATCCGCACGATGTCCTCTGCCGTCCGCCGCTCGGTGACCGAGCGGTCGAGATGCGGCGAGGTGCAGTAGGCGCAGCTGTAGATGCAGCGCTTGTCGAGGTTGAAGAACGCCTGCCCGGGGCAATGGTAGACGATGGGCACGATCTCCACCCGGTCGAGGAAGGGCTCCCCGCCGCGGGTCATCGACAGCCCGCCGTCGCCGGCGACCAGTTCGAAATCGCCGCGGTCGGACGAGATCGGCTTCTTCACCCTGAAGCCGCCGAAGGAGAACACCAGCGAGCCGTAGCCCGCCCCCGGGCCGGCGGTCGAGCGGGAGATGCGCGACGGCGGCTCGAAGCCCTCCGGGATGCGCACCGGCCCGCCGAGGATCAGCTCGGCCTTGCGGGCGATCAGATCCTCTTCCATCTCACACCGTCCGCCGTGTCCTCGAGCGCGTACCCTGCGGCCGCCAGCTCGTCGCGGATGCGGTCGGAGAGGTCGTACTGCTTACGCGCCCGCAGCTCCCCGCGCAGGCCGATGAGGATGCCCATGACGGCGTCGATGCCGTCGTCGTCCGCCGCCGCACCGTCATCCCCGAGGATGCCCAGCACGGAGTCGCACTCCTCCAGCAGCCCGACGGCCGCCGCCGCGCCCGCCCTGCTGAGCGTGCCCTCGCCGATCATGCGGTTGGTGGTGCGGGCCAGGTGGAAGAGCGCCTCGATGGCGGCACGGGTGTTGAAGTCATCGTCCATCGCCGCCGTGAAGCGCTGCCGCACTTCGGCCGCGAGGTCGCCGGCATCGTCGCCGTCCGCAGGGCCGTCGCGCATATGGATGCGCAGCTCCCCGAGGTTGTTCCACAGCCGCCCGACGGCGGTGCGCGCCGCCTCGAGCTGAGCCTCGCTGTAGGTCAGCGGGCTGCTGTAATGGGTGTTGAGGAAGTAGAAGCGGATGGTGCGGCTGTCGTAGTGCTCGGCGACGTCCTTGACCCGGAAGAAGTTGTCCAGCGATTTGGACATCTTCTCGTCCATCGAGTTGCCGACGCCTTTGACCTGCAGCATGCCGTTGTGCATCCAGTAGTTGGCGAGCGGTTTGCCGGTGACCGCCTCCGACTGGAGGATCTCGTTCTCGTGGTGGGGGAAGACCAGGTCGTTCCCGCCGCCGTGGATGTCGACGGTGTCGCCGAAGTGCCGCCGGATCATCGCGGAGCACTCGATGTGCCATCCCGGACGGCCGCAGCCCCAGGGCGACTCCCAGAGGCAGAGCTCGTCGGCCTCGGCCGACTTCCAGACGGCGAAGTCGAGCGGATCGCGCTTGCCGGGCTCGGCATCGACGCGGCCGGACGATTCCAGGTCCTCGATCCGCCGGTTGGAGAGCTTGCCGTACTCGGGCATGCTCCGCACCGAGAAGTAGACGCTGCCGTCCTCGGCGGCGTAACCGTGGCCCTTGTCGATGATCGCCTGCACCATCCCGATGATGTCGCCGATGCTCTCGCTCGCCTTCGGGTAGAGGTCGGCGCGGCCGATGCCCAGGCTGGCGGCGTCTTTGAAATACTCCTCTATGTAGCGGGCCGACAGCTCGAGCGGGCCGACCCCCTCGGCGGCGGCGCGGATGAGGATCTTATCATCCACATCGGTGAAGTTGGTGGCGAACCTCACCTCGTAGCCGAGATGGCGCAGGTAGCGGGCGACGGTGTCGAAGACGATCATGCTCCGCGCATGCCCCATGTGGATGTCGTCGTAGACGGTGACGCCGCAGACGTATATGCTCACCTTGCCCGGTTCCAGCGGCACGAACTCCTCCTTGCGGTTGGTGAGGTTGTTGTGGATCCTCAGGACCATGCTCACTCCCCCTCCGGCGTTCCGCCGTCCCCGCCCTGCAGGGCCTCGACCGCCTTGCGCAGCGCGTCGATCTCGCACTCCAGCTGCTGGATGCGCTCGGAGACGCAATCGGGCAGGTCGTCGTGCTTCAGCGGGTCCTTCTCGACGCCGCTCTCGCGGATGATCCTGCCGGGGACGCCGACCACGGTGCAGTGCGGCGGGACGTCCTTGAGCACCACCGAGCCGGCGCCGATGCGCACGCCGTCGCCGACGGTGATGTCGCCGAGCACGGTGGCGTTGGCGCCGCAGACGACGCCGTCGCCGACGGTCGGATGGCGCTTGCCCTTGCGGGAGGAGACGCCGCCCAGGGTCACGCCCTGGTAGAGGGTCACGTCATCGCCGATGACCGCGGTCTCGCCGATGACCACGCCGGTGGCGTGGTCGATGAAGAACCTCCGGCCGATCCTGGCGCCGGGGTGGATGTCGCATCCGGTCAGCTGATGCGCTCGGAAGTTGATCGCGCGGGCCTCTTTGAGCTTGCCCGCCGCCCAGAGCCCGTGGCTCTCCCTGTACATGGAAACGGCGTGCAGCCCGGTGTGGAACCTGACCGCATCATCCTCGTCGATGATGGCGGGATCCCGCTCCATGACCGCTTTGAGGTCGTCAGGGTCTATCTTCATTCTGATCATGATATCAAACCACTACCCCGTATTTACCTATATATGCTGTCATGGCGCGGCCGCAAGCGCCGCTTCTCCGCGCGGCTCAGTCC
>JBNRMI010000031.1:0-2633 GCA_050309445.1 Candidatus Methanogranum sp.
CCGAGTGGATGAAGATGATCAGAAGCATATGGGTGGATCATGACAAATGGTTCTCCGAGCCGCCTCAGGAGAAGGTGTTCCGAAAAGAAGGTGGTGGGAGCGTGGGCCTGTCAATTTGTCTGTGTAAGCGGGGTGTTCACAGGTAGGGGGTGATCCGGTCGGGATAGGCGGCGGCGAGTTGGGCGAGGGCTTGCTTCCAGTTCGTGACGATCTGGCCCTCGACGAGCCGGCCCTGGGCCTTCCGCTCGCTGGCGGGCTTGCCGCGGTCTCGGGCTCGATCGGCGGCGCGTTTGTCCTCGATGTTGCAGATCGCGAGCCAGAGCAGCTTCACGGCCGCGTCCGTCGAGGGGAAGTGTCCGCGGTTCTTCGTGACCTTCCGCAGCTGGTAGTTCAACGACTCGATCGCGTTGGTCGTGTAGATGACCTTTCGCAGCATGGGCGGGAACTGGAGGAACGGCACGAACCGATCCCACGAGTTCTTCCAGGTCATGACGGTCGAGGGGTACTTCTGCCCCAGCTCGGAGGTCTCGAACTCGACCAGCGCCGCCCAGGCCGCGTCCTCGCTCGGCGCGGTGTAGATCGGCTTCAGTGCGGCGGCGACCTTCTTGCGGTCCTGGTAGGCCACGAACCGCGTCGCTGCCCGGATCAGGTGGACCACGCAGGTCTGGACCATCGAGTCCGGCCAGGTCGCCTCGACCGCTTCCGGCAGGCCCTTGAGCCCGTCGCAGCACACGATCAACACGTCCCGCACTCCGCGGTTGGCGAGGTCGGCGCAGACGTGGGCCCAGAACGCCGAGCCTTCGGTGTCCTGGACCCAGATCCCCAGCACGTGCTTGACCCCGTCCAGATCCACTCCGACCGCGATATACGCCGCGCGGTTGATGACCTGGTTGTTCTCTCGGATCTTGATCCGGATCGCGTCGAGGTAGAGGACGGGGTAGAACTCTTCCAGCGGCCTCGCCTGCCACGCTGCGACCTCCTCGAGCACGGCGTCGGTGATGTTGGAGATCGTCTCGTGCGACAGGTCCGTGCCGAGCGTGGAGGCCAGGTGGTGCTGGATGTCCCGGATCGTCATCCCGCCGGCATAGAGGCTGATGATCATGTCATCGAGCCCTCCCAGGCGCCTTTGGCCCTTGGGGACAAGGCGCGGCGTGAACGAGCCGGCACGGTCCCTGGGGACGTCCAGCGCGATCGGCCCGACCTCGGACTGAACCGTCTTCGGCGTCGTCCCGTTACGGGAGTTGGCGTGCTTCGACGCGTCCTCAGAGCCCTTCCCGTAGCCGAGGTGGCTGGTCAGCTCTGCTTGCAGTCCTCGCTCGAGGGCGGCCTTGACCAGCGCGGGCACGAACCCACCGTCCCCGGTCAGCTCGACCCTTCCCTCGTCGATCTGCTCGAACAGGGCATCAAGCTGCCCTGAGGCCTTCAGCTGCTCGACCAGGTCCTGGCCCGAAGGCCCTCCCGGCGTCTTCTCGTCGGTCATGGTCATGATTCTTACCGTTCCTCTCGGTACGGCTTACACAGACCATCTGACACGCCCCGCGATGACCGGTCAGGACTGTCACGCCATGCTCAGAGAGAAGCCGTTCGAACGCGGTCACAAAGTTCTTCGCTCCGCCAGTGACAACGGGCAAACCGAAACCGTGCATCGTCATCGCGAGGACGGGAATCATCATCCCGCCGGTGGCGCTGTCCGGGGAGATGCCGGCGTGAAGCAACCACGGCGCCCACAACTGGTCAGGCTCGCTGCCGGTGAACCGGTCACGCCCGAACGCGCGCCCGCTCATCACCGCATCCCGCGCGAGAGCATCCATCCCTTTGATCTTCTGAGACTTAAGGGCACTGAGCGCGAGCTTCACTGTTGCGGCGGATCGAACCTCGGAGCCGAGGATCCTGAAGACCAGATTCGCGCGTTCGCCCATCTCTTCCAGCATGGCCAGGTATGCCGCCTGGTCCTCTGGGTGCGTGAACCCTTCGACAGTCTTTGCCGCATCGCGGTAGGCCACGGCCGCCCGGCCAGCAGAGATGCTGCCGGTGAGAGCCCCGTCGGTGTTCGCGTACTCGAGGCCGTGCTCATGCAGGTCTGGGCCGAGGGCCGCATATGCGCCACCGGAGACGAACAGCGGATGCCAAGAGGAGTATGTGTCGTGCGTGTAACCCGGCAGCGTGGCCTCGCCAGAGTCGATGAATCCACCCAGGCGGCTGTTCTGCTCCACAAGAGCGACACTCCATCCGGCGGTGGCGAGCTCAGCCGCGGCCACCAGACCGTTGACCCCTGCCCCGATCACAACGACGTCATATGTGTCCATCGTTTCCTCCATGTGTTCCACGTCTCGACCCACCTGAGAATACCTACCTCATGTTTGGTAGGTCAACGAGAGGTCCGAACCCCATGGGATCTGGGCACTACTCCCGAGGGTGCCCATGGACGCGCGCGGAGCCAGCGCGATATGAGCGCGCTCTGGAATTGCTGTCCGATCGGACGTATCTCAGCGGCGCATGCAGACCGCGACGTCACCATGGTTGGGAGCGAAACACCCTGGCCAAACGAGTGCATGCGGTACGACATGCGGTCACTGCTGTGCGCCGATCGACCGGAGAATAATTCTCAACCGAACGATGCCCTCCCCCGGCAA
>JBNRMI010000032.1:0-14501 GCA_050309445.1 Candidatus Methanogranum sp.
GTCCCGGACGGGAGCATGGAGACGACCGCCGGGGCGGTGACGCGGCAGCTGCGCACGGCATCGCCGTAATCCTGCACCGCGGTCAGTTCCTCACCGTCGCGCTGCAGCTCCCTGACGTAGTAGAACTGGGGGGCGCACAGCATCCTGGCGAGCGTGCCGGGGACCTGCGCGGTGCCGCTGTCGGCGGTGCGGTCGCCGCAGACGATGAGATCGTAATCGGGATGCTCCCGGGTCACGAAGGCCGCCAGGGTGCGGGCGGTGGCGTAGGCGTCGGCACCCGCGAAGACCCTGTCCGAAAGAAGATAGGCGGCGTCGGCGCCCGCCTCCAGGCACTGCTCCATGGCGGATACGGCCTGCGGCGGGCCCATGGTCACGGCGATGATGCCGTCGCCTTCGGCCCGGGCGGCGACGATGTCCTCCAGCACGCACCGGCAATGCGGATCCAGCATCGACGGCACCCCTTCCCTGACGATGCGGCCGGTCCCTTCCGTATCCGCCTCCGGCACGACCGGCACCTCCTTGACCATGACGATGAACTTCATTGCTATCACGCGCGGGGGCACGGGATGTCCCCCGCATGACGGCATGGCATCGGCCTCGTTTATCCTTTCCGCCGGTGTCATTCATCCCAGATGCGGGGGATCATCGCCGCCGTCACCGACTGCTCGGTCAGCGTCTTCCTGTCGATCAGCCCCTTGCTCAGCAGCCCGACCGCACCCTGCTCCCGGCCGATACCGGCACTGCCGTAGATCCGGTGCATCGCATCCCCCACCGTCATCCCCCCGCGCACGAGCGCGGCCACCGCATCAGGGTACCTGAAGCCCATGCCGGTGCCGACCGACAGGCCGCCGTCGCGGTCGAGGACGGCGCAGTACTGGAAATCGTAGAGCCCGTCAGGCATCTCGAACACCCCGGCCTCGATGCCGACGGCGAGGTCGCGGCCGCCGAGCGCGCCGCGGGCCCGGTTGACCGCCCCCTCGCGGGTCTGCTCGCCGAACGGCTGCTGCGGCACCCCGGGGTCGACCTCGACCGGGGTGACCCTCACCTGGCCGAGGATGCGCTCCATCACCGTGCGGACCGCCTCGACCTTGACGGGGTTGGCCGAGCCGACGGCGATATCGGGCACGTCGTCGCGCCCGTCGCGGGCATAGAGCCCCTTCAGGATCCTGCCGGCGCTGATCTTGTCCCCGTCGCAGGCCCGGAGCAGCGGCATGACGACGATCTCCAGCGGCGCGATGCCGCGTTGCACCCGCGAGGCGTTGACCGCCTCGGCGTTGGCGGCGGTCTCCGGTGAGACCACCAGCAGCTCCGCCGCGTCCATCCCGGGCGGCCCGTGGATGTCATCGATGACGGCCAGCGTGTAGGGCTTCCCGAGACCGTCGAGGTACCCGGTGAGGCCGGCGATGCGCAGATGCAGCGGGACGACCCCGTCCCGGCCGGCGGCGGCCATGGCGTCGGAGGTGATGCCGACGAGGACGCTGTCGCCGAGCGAGAACGCCCGGTCGATCAGCGCCTTGTGCCCGTCATGGAGGACGTTGAACGTGCCGGCGACCGCTGACCTCATATGAACTCTACCATCAGGATCACCGCCACGGTGACCGCCACCAGCGCGATCCAGATCAGCATCAGCCGCCTCACCTTCTTCTTAGCGGCGGCGCCGGACGACTCCCTGCATTCCTCGCCGCAGAACAGCCCCTCGCCGACGAAGGCCCGACCGCAGATCTCGCAGTGCCGGTGCTGCGGGATGCGGTTCTGTGTGTTATCCATCATCAGGGCATCGGCCTGCGGATTAAAAAGATTGGTCGGTGCCGATGCGCCGGTCCATCTCGTTATGGGCGACGATGATGCAGTGGTCGGCATGGAGGCTGACCGGGCCGATGCGGATCTTATCGGGTGCGTACGGCAGCAGTTCGGCCTCCTCCTCCGCGGTCAGGTCGCGGTCGTCCCCCAGGACGAAGATCGGATCGGCCGGGAAATCATACTCCCTGCAATCGGTGCCGTCCTCTTTCAGATAGATGAGGCCGCCCTCGGCGGAGAACTGTGCGAGCAGCTCCCCGAAGGACAGTCGCGAGATGTAGACGCCGGGCGAGGAGCGCACCTCGCCCTCATCCGGCAGCGGTTTCAGCAGCGCGTTCCTGATCAGCGATGCGGTGCTCCGCTCATCGGGGTTCAGGTAACGGATCTCCCCGCCGCAGAAACGCACGGTCTTGGGTGCATCGCCCCCGCCCTGCAGCACCAGATGCACCTCGACGTCCTTGCGCAGGTTGTGGCTGAGGAAGAAGGCGGAGTTGACACAGCGGCAGAGCACGTCCAGACGGCCGGCGCCGCCGGTGATGTCGTCGAGTTTGAAATCACCGGTGGTCGCGGCCCGGTGACCGGTGATGATGAAGCGGATCATGGTTCACTCCTGCATCTGGAAGTCGTCCATGTCGATATCGCCGAACTGCTTCATCATCTTCTTGCGCATGCGGCGGTCCTTGCCGAACGATCCCATCATCTTCTTGCTCTGATTGTACTGCTTGAGCAGCTCGCGGACCTCGTGTCCGGAGACGCCCGCACCGCGGGCGATCCTGTCGATGCGCTTCCCTTTGATCAGGTTGGGCTCGTCCTTCTCCCGGACGGTCATCGAATCCATGATCACCCGGAACTTCAGGAGTTTGGCCTGGGAGGCCTCGAAGTCGATCTTGTCCTCCATCTTGCTCATGCCGGGGATCATCGACATGACCTTCTGCAGCGGACCCATCTTGTTGACCGCCAGCATCTGCTGGTACATGTCGGTCAGCGTGAATCTGCCGGAGAGCATGTTCCGCGCCACGACCTCGAGCGCCTCATCCTCCCCGAGCTCCTCCTTGGCGATGCGCATCAGCGAGGCCAGGTCGCCCATCCCCAGCAGTCTCGAGATGAAGCGGTCGGCATCGAACGGCTCCAGGTCGCGGATGTGCTCCCCGACGCCGAGGAAGACGATCCTCGCCTCGGTGCCGGCGACGGCCGACAGCGCACCGCCGCCCTTGGCGGTGCCGTCCATCTTGGTCAGGATGACGCCGGAGACCCCGACCGCCTCGTGGAAGGCGGCCGCCTGGGGTCCCGCCTGCTGACCGACCTGGGAGTCGAGCACGAGGATCCTCTCGTCGGGCTCCGCCACCTTGGCGATGTCCCTGATCTCCCGGATGAGGTCGGCCTCGAGCGCGTGGCGCCCCGAGGTGTCGATGATGACGATCTTCTTGTCGGAGAACCTCTTCATGCCGCGCTTGACGATGCCCGCTGCATCGGTCTCCCCCGGCTCCCCGTAGACCTCGGCGTTGACCTTCTCACCCAGCTGCTCCAGTTGGTCGAGGGCGGCCGGCCGGTAGACGTCGGCGCCGATGAGGCCGACGCTGAATCCTTTCTTGATGAAGTAATTGGCGAGCTTGCCGGTGCTGGTCGTCTTACCCTGGCCGTACAGGCCGACCATCATGATCGTCTGCGGTTTGAGCGCAAGCCCCTCCCCGTTGTCGAGGATCGCCACCAGCTCCTCGTAGATGATGCGGATGAAGTGGTCGCGCATGCTCTTGCCGGCCGGCGGCGGTTCGTTCGCGGCGCGGTCCTGGATCCGGTTGGTGAGTTCCAGCACCAGCTGCACGTTGACATCAGCCTGCAGGAGCGCACGCTGCAGCTCCCTGCCGATATCCCTGACCAGCTCATCATCGACCGTCGAGGAGGTGCCGACCTTCCCGATGATCTCCCTGAGGGATTTGCCCAAGCCTTCCAGTACCATGCGATCGACTCGATATGAACGGTGTATTATATATCAGGATTGTTGAAATCCGAGATGGAGAAGTACGGGAATCGGCCAGCCAGTCAGAAGGGATGGGATGCACTCTACGAACTGACCTCTCCCCAATTCTCCAACTTCATAGTAGAATATAAAGCTTTGTCACTGCTCCGTCCGGTGGCAGGCCGGAGTGAAACGCTTGAGCCTCAATGAGTTCGATACGACCGAGATCGACGAGAGTGACATAGCCAGAGCCGCAATCATCGGCATCTCCTGCAGCTCGGCCATGCCGAACAGGTAGGGCAGGCCGGCGGCGATGGGGATGCATACGGCATTGTAGCAGAAGGCGAAGAAGAGGTTCTGCTTGATGTTCCTCACCGTGGCCCTGCTCACCGAGAAAGCCGCGGGGATGTTGCGCAGGTCGTCGTTCATCAGGATGATGTCGGCCGCATCGATGGCGATATCCGTGCCCGAGCCGATGGCCACGCCGATATCCGCCTGGATGAGCGCGGGCGAGTCGTTGATGCCGTCCCCGACCATGGCGACGTCGGCACCGGTCACCTGCCTGAGCTTGATCTGGGTGATCTTGTCCTCCGGCAGCGCCCCGGCGACGACCTCGGTGATGCCTGTCTCGCCGGCGATGCGCAGGGCGTTCGACTCGGAATCGCCGGTGACCATCGTGACCCTGATCCCCAGGTCCTCCAGGCACTGCACCGAGTAGCGGGCGGTGGGGCGGACGGGGTCCTCGATGAAGATCGAGCCGGCGTACCTGCCGCCGACGGCGGCATGGATGCGTGTCAGGCCCTTGTCGTCCGACAGTGCGGGGATGGCGATCCCGTTCTCCTCGAGCAGGCGCAGGTTGCCGACCACGACCTCCTCGCCGCCGACCGTGCAGATCAGGCCCTTGCCCGTGACCGAGGTGAAGCTCTCGGGACGGAGGATATCGATCGCGAGTTCCTCGGCATGGGCGACGACCGCCCGGCCCAGAGGATGCTCGGACACCGATTCCGCCGCGGCGACATAGCCGATGAACTCGGATTCGTCCATCTCCGTGTCCACCCCGACCACCGCCGGGCTCCCCTCGGTGAGGGTGCCGGTCTTGTCGAGGATGATCTCGGTGACGCCGCCCGAACGCTCCAGCGAGGAGGCGTTCTTGAAGAGGATGCCGTACTCGGCGGCCTTGCCGGTGCCGACGGTGATCGCCAGCGGCGTCGCCAGCCCGAGGGCGCAGGGGCAGGAGATGACCAGCACCGAGATCAGGATGATGAGCGCGAAACCGAGGTCGCGCCCGGCCAGCATCCAGGCGGCGGCCGAGGCCACGGCGATGAAGATGACGACGGGGACGAACACGGCCGCGACCCGGTCGGCGATCCTCGCCACCGGGGCCTTGGTGCTCTGAGCGTCCCTGATCATGCGCACGATCCGATGCAGCGCGGTGTCGTCGCCGGTGCGGACGACCTCCGCGCGGACCATGCCGGTGGTGTTGATCGTGCCGCCGTAGACCTCGTCGCCGATGTCCTTGCGGACCGGCATGCTCTCACCGGTCAGCATCGATTCGTTGATGTGCGTGGAACCCTCGATGACCCTGCCGTCGATCGACACCCGTTCACCTGGCCGCACCACGGCGATGTCGCCGATCGAGACCTCTTCGATCGGGACGATGGCCGTCCCCCCGGGGATCTCGATCTCAGCGGTCGGGGGCGCCAGGTCCATCAGCCCCCTGACGGCGTCGTTGGTCTTGACCTTCGATCCCGCCTCGAGGTACTTGCCGACGGATACCAGCGTGATGATCATCGCGGCCGAATCGAAGTAGAGCGAATGCACCGCGGAGGCGTCGCCGCCGTGTATGAGGATCATGCTGTAGGCGCTGTACACCAGCGCCGCCAGGGTGCCGAGGGCGATCAGCGTGTCCATCGTCGGACCGCCGCGCAGCAACGAGGGGATCCCGCGCAGGTAGAACCGGCGGCCGGAGTAGACCACCGGGGCGCACAGCACCGTCTGGACGATCGCGTACAGCATCGGCTGATCCCGGAACGGCACCTCGAGGCCGAACATGGGCCCCATCGCCATGTACATCAGGATCACGGTGAAGACGACCGAGGCGATGAGACCGCGTTTCAGGCTGACCGACTCCTGACGCATCTTCTCCGCGGCGGTATCGTCATCGCCGTCGAGGACATCATATCCGCCTTTGCGTATCGCTTCGGCGATCGCCTCGATATCGACCCGTTCGGGATCGTATTCGGCATAGACGGTGTTCTCGGAGAAATTGGCATTGACCGCGACCACACCGTCCAGTCGGCCGACGGCCTTCTCGATCTTCGCCGAACAGGCGGCGCACGACATGCCCCCCGTGCGGATTACCGTCCGTTCGGTCATCCGAACAACCCGCGCTTGACCTTGGCTTTGAAACCGGCGTCGAGCACGGCCATCAGCAACGCCTCGTCAGGGACTCCTTCGTGTTCCACGACGGCGGTCTTCCTGTTGAGGTCGACAGTGACCTCTCCGACGCCGTCCACGGATGCTAGCCTGCCCTGCACATTGGCGACGCAGGCTCCGCACATCATCCCGTCTATCTTCAGAACTGTCCTGACCATGAGGTGAAATCCTCGCGGTGGATATATCAAAGTTCACCCCGGGGAGCGCAGAAGAAAGGTAAGGTGTTTGGAGTGCACCCGCGAACGCGGGTGCACTCCGTTCAGAGGTATCCCGACTTCTGGAGCAGCATCAGGTCCTCGGTGGAGAGCTTGTCGCCGGCCTTGAAACGGTCGAAGATGTCCTTCGCCTCCTTCTTGGCCTCGACGTCCACGCGCCGCTTCCTGGCGGCACCCTTCCGGCCCCTGGAGCCTGCACCGTCCTTGTCCATCTCGTGCAGTGACTTGATGAACTCGATGTGCTTGTTGTGCTCCACGTCGGCAGCGCGCTTGCACTCGACGAACTTGGCCTGGGCGGCGTCCGCCTCCTTGCGCAGCGAGTCGGCCTCCCCGTAGAGGACGAGCATCCGGTCATGGGATATCTGGGCCTCGTCGGCGAACTCGGAGACCTTGAGATGCGCAGCCTCAGCCTCAGCCTTGGCATCACGCAGCTGCTGGATGATCTCCTTGATCTCGCTGTTCTGCTCGAGGGACTTCTCCCGCTCATCGATCTGGCGGGCGAGTTCCGAGATGCGTTTGACGATCTCGTTCTCCTTGTCCTTGCTGAGGGACTTGGTCTGCTGGGTGTTCTCCAGGTCCTGGAGGTTCTTCCTCATCTGCCTGACCGACATGCCCTGCTCCTCACCGGAGCGCTCCGGCCTGAGCTCGGCGATCTCGCCCCTGAGCTCCGACACCTTGCGGTTCCACTCATCGCGGACCGACTTGGCGTTCTGGACCTCCTGGTTGAGGTTGTCGCGGTTCTCCCTGCACCGGCCGGCCTCGTTGACCAGCTCGCGGACCTTGGCATTGAGGGCATCGCGCTTGTTCTTCCAGTCCTTGGTCTGGTTGTTGAGCTCGTCCCTGCGCCTTCTGTGGCTCTCCGCATCGCTGTTCAGGATGCTGCGTCTCTTCTCAATCTCCTCTTCGGATTCGGCCGGGGTGTCGTCCTCGTCCTCGTCCTCCTCGTCAGCATCCTCGTCCTCCTCCTCGCCCCCGTCCTCTTCATCGGGGGTCCCGGATTCGTCATCAGCGGCTTCTGCGACGGGCTCGGAATCATCAGCGGCATCGGTCTCATCGGCATCCCCGTCCTCTTCATCGGGGGTCCCGGATTCGTCATCAACGACTTCTGCGGTGTTTTCAGGTTCGGTGTCCTCGACGGGCGCCTCCTCGGAAGCCGCAACGGCCTCCTCAACCTGTTCTCCCTGTACCGCCGGGGTCTCCTCGACCGCCTCAAGTCGCTGCTCTTCCGAATCGACCTGCTGCTGTATTTCCTCCACAAATTCTTCCATAAAATCACTCAATCGTTCGAATTGGCCATAGTTTGAAGCATGGCCCACTTTATGTGCCCCTATACTGGATTTTGTTTATAAGAGTTTCTACATCGGGCCCGCGCGTGGGACCGGTTGCCGGTCCGGGGGCGGATGCCGGGCGGTGCGGCGCGATCCCCCGGCGGAGTCCGTTGAGAAGGCTCCGGCTGGCTCCCGATCAGCGACGGGGGGATGTCGTTAAGTTATAAATACAGTAATTCAATCCGATTCCCGATTCAAATGAACGACGATATCTGTCCTCTCGATTACAGGTACGGGCGCGAGGAGATGAAGGGGATCTTCACCGAGCGTTCGCGCATCAACTATCAGATGCGCGTCGAGGCCGCTCTGGCCAACGCCCATGCCTCGCTCGGCACCATCTCCCGGGAGGACGCCGACGAGATCATGCGCATCTCCGATCTGGAGCATGTCAGCCTGGACAGGATCAGGGAGATCGAATCGGAAACCAATCACGACCTCATGGCGATGGTCAAGGCGATGACCGAGCAGTGCCGCGGCACGGCCGGGCGCTTCGTCCATCTGGGCGCCACCTCGAACGACATCGTCGACACCGCCACCGCATTGCAGATCAAATCGGCGCTGGAGCTCGTGATGGACGGTGTCGATGAGCTGCTGGCCGTGTTCGCCGATGTGGCCCGGCGGGAACGTGACACCCTGCAGATCGGGAGGACGCACGCCCAGTACGCCATCCCGATCACCTTCGGATTCAAGGTCGCCGGTTACATCGCCGAGATGCTCCGGCACCGGGAGCGGCTGATCGAGATCATGCCCCGGGCCTGCGCCGGCAAGATGGCGGGCGCGGTCGGCACCGGCGCCGCCCTCGGCGACAATTTCCGCAGCATACAGACATCGGTGATGCGCGATCTCGATCTGACCTACGAGCCTGCGGCCACGCAGGTGGTCGGCCGTGACCGCTACACCGAGCTCGTCTGCCTGCTGGCGAACATCGCCACCTCGCTGGAGCGGTACGCCACCGAGGTGCGGAACCTGCAGCGGTCGGAGATCAAGGAGGTGGAGGAGGCCTTCGATGCCGCCCGCCAGGTGGGCAGCTCGACCATGGCCCAGAAGCGGAACCCGATCGTCTCGGAGAACATCTGCGGGCTCGCCCGCGTCCTGCGCGGCTTCGTCGCCCCGACCTTCGAGAACCAGGTGCTCTGGCATGAGCGCGACCTCTCCAACTCGTCGGCGGAGCGTTTCACGCTGCCGCACACCTTCGTCATCCTCGACTACATGATCCACCGCACCGTCCGGGTGTGGGAGGGCCTGGAGATCCACCGCGACCGGATGCTCGCCAACATCGAGGCGTCCCAGGGACTGGTCATGGCCGAACCGGTGATGATGCGCCTGACTGAGAAGGGCATCGGCCGGCAGGAGGCGCACGAGATCGTGCGCGAAGCCTCGATGGATGCGGTGGCGCGCGACATCCACCTGCGCGAAGCGCTGCTGGACCGGGCCGACATCCGGGAGCAGTTCACCCGGGAGGAGATCGTCGCGGTGATGGATGCGTCCAACTACGTCGGCGCCTCGCGCGAGATCACCGACAAGATGGTCTCGGCGGCCGAGAGCGTCATCGGCAGGGGTGCGTGAACATGGCGATGTCCCCGCTGAGACGGGTGCGTGTGCGCCAGGGCGCCGTCATCGGGGCGGCCGTGGGCGTCGCCCTGTTCTTCTTCTTCTACATGGCGGCAGGGCTGTGGTACTACATATTCTTCATCCCGCTGACCTCCGGCATGGGCGCCGCGGTGCAGTACGTCAAGGACGACAGCGGAGAAGACGGGGACGACTGGGATTGACCGCCGGTGCCCGGCGGTCGGAAAAAGTATGACGACGGGGCCGGGGCCCCGCCGTCGCTGTCCGATTCAGACCTTCTTGCCTGCGTTGGCGCCGGGCGTGGTGTAGAAGACCTCCCTGACCTTGAGCTTCAGCAGCGTCTTCGCGGGGTAGATCTCCTTGATCGAGTGGGCGAACTTCACGGCCTCCTCGTAATCGGGGCCGGAGTCCTCGACGGTGACGTCGCACTTGACCTGGAAGCTGTTGGGGAGCTCGGGCACCCAGACGTAGAATGATGCCTGCGGGTTCTCCTTGACGTTGGCCAGCGTCTTGTCCATATAGTTGTCGATCGCCCAGATGTTCTCATCGTCCTTGAGCATCAGCATCCCGATCGGGACGACGTTGGGCACACCGTCCTTGGACGCGGTCGCCAGCGCGAAGATCTTGTTCTTGGACATCGCCTCTTTGACATCGGCTGTGAGTTTCATGTTAACCGCGTTTCGCATGTTTGTGGAGCGTATATATCATATTCGATTCCCTGCCGGCGGCTGTGCCCGTTCGGTAAAGTATATATCCTATCTCACATTCAGCGTCATCTAGCAAACATGGGCAAGTAGATCAGCTCGGTAGATCGCATCGTTCGCAACGATGAAGCCGCGAGTTCAAATCTCGCCTTGTCCACCATCAACCTTCTTCTTTATCGCTTCTGAATCCATAATACCATAATCGATTAATGTCGAATCCCAATCTCAATGAATTGGAATACATCGCCGATTGGGCATTTCATCCCGATTTTTTTCCGGAAATCTTGATTGTCATCATTATTGTTCCAATACGATGGAGGCTCGTGATTGCAACAGGTCCTGTGTTTTATTGAAACTACACCTATGGCAGATAAATAAGACATACTGGGTCAAAATCTTGAGTCATGGGATCCATTCTCGCCCAAACGTCATTTCTAATTAATCCTAAAATATATCAACCCGCTTTTAAATAAAAAACAATCCCGAGCCTGGAGGAAAAGGCCCGGGATTCAAATAAGATGGAATCAGACTACTTTCTTATCCGATTCCTTTATGATACGGTCCATCTCCTCACGCTGCCAGCTGGAGAGCGGCGTTCTCTGTGGTTCGTTCTTGAGTATGTCCACAACCCTGTCATGGGCCACATCAGTCAGACTCTTTTCCCCGCCCCTCTTCCATGTCTCAAACATCTCACGATTAAACAGCGGGGGGTTGGAACCGAGATCGATGTTCATCAGTGTGTCCATGACTCCGAGGAAATCCCCTCCGGCTCCAACCTCCATGATGGAATCCACAGCCAAGGTCTTCTCGTTCACTTCGATTCCGTTGTACGGATAATAGTTCAAGCCGTTGATGACATCATCAATTACCAACTGTTCGAGAGAGAACGACATACCCAACTCCAACATACCTGCACCATAGATGTTAGTGGCTCCGGCAAGCGCAGGGAGAATGGACGTGATTGTCTTCTCATGTGCTGCCTGCGCATCAGGTATTTTCGAGTCTCCCTAAGTGCCGGCTACGATTGTCGGAATCTTGTAATACTGAGACAATTGTGCCACAGCTGCACTCAGCATGCCCAATTCGGGCGAACCAACCGGAGCAGTACCAGTGTGTAGATCGAAACCGCAAGTGGAACTCCCGTAGTATATGGGGGTGCCGGGTTCAACGACCTGACCTAGTGTTATGCCTGCAAGGACTTCGGCATTGTGCGTCACAAGTGTTCCTGCGAGGAATACCGGTGAAGATGCTGCACACATGGCCATGCTAAGCACGTCGGTTACAAACCCGTATTTGGGAGCATGCAGAAGCAATTCACACATGGAGTGATCCAGCTGCAACGGACTCGAGGGGCACATTGTCATCATCAGGAAGTTCTTTTTGAAAGCCTCTTCCTCATCTCCTCCGAACATCACCTTCTGCATCTCGAAATACTCAGGCATGTATTCAGGCACGGCATCCAACATCACAGGCTTCGAACTGTTGGAGATGATTGCATCAGTCTCCCTTGTTGTACGGCACACATCAAGCCCTGCCAACTCCATACCCGATACCGGAGAGCAGAACCAGTCTACGTGCTCACAAGCCTCCGTTACCTGTGCAATCTGGGCCAGATCCTTCAAGGTGCTGTTCCTCGTATTGTACTTGTTGGGCCCAAGGTAATCGACCATCTTGGTACCGACGCCAAAGGTGTTGTAATGCACCAGTGATCCATCACTCACCATCTTCAGGTCGAATTCTCCGTTACGGCTATACTGGATGAACTCTTCAGGAGCCTTTTCGGCCGCCCACTCAACTATGTCTCTGCTGAATTTGACATTTTTGGTGCGTTCATCGACTTCACAACCTGCTTCCTTGAGCACGGCTCTGGCATCATCGTTGTTAACAACGATGCCGGTCTTGCTCATGACGGTCACGGTCGCTTCATGGATCATATCCATGTCATTTTTACTCAATAATTCGAATCTTCCTCTCATTTTATCACTTTCTCCTTGTACATATCTCCTATATCTGTTTCATTTTTTCATTTTGTTGCATTCAAACATCTGATACCATCTTCTTAGCAACATACAATGCTGACAACGACACTCCGATGATCAGTGGCACCCATATGTACTCCGAAAACGGAATCCCGTCAGCAAAGAATTCCAGGACCAGATCCCAATTGTTCATCCGCTCACCTTCTTCTTCTTCACAGTCTTCTTCAATCCTTCAAACGTCTCCTTTCCAAGAACGGTCATGCAATACTTGATCAGAAGTGACCCCTTACGATACGTACCATCAACATCAACCATCGTTTCGACTATGTTGAGGAAACCTCCCGAACACATCTCAATGATGTCGAAGTTTATGCAATCCGCACCATATTGGTCATTCCTGTTGTATTCCTTCTGCAATACCGGAATTACTTCGTAATTCCATTGCGGCTTCTCATCGAATAGCTGTAGCAATCGGAATTTTACAGGCCTGCCTCTCATCATTCGACCGCCTCCTGATCCCCTCTCAGGCAATCCAAATTCTCATCCGAATCAGAGAACATGGTCACCAATCCCACTATACACAGAATTCCTCCGATGATCACAGTCCATGCAGGTATTGACCCGGTCAGCACGAATAGTATGATTACTGCCACCATGGCATTCATCGCACTGAGTCCCATCGCCCGGCCTGCACCAATCATTGGATACGCCTTGTAGTAGCATATGGTGCAGTATCCGAACGCGAATCCGGAACATATTACGACCAGCAGTGCCGTGGGGTCGGTAAAAATCCCCAGGACGTAATGATGTATGGGGATCCCCGCTATGATGAGGATTGGGATGATTATTATCCACCAGATTACTATCTCGAATAACGCCTTGATATGGAAAGCCGCATCCGGTTCACTCAGGTCCATACCCTTTGCGACGACCAGGCCCTCTAAGCCCCAACCGAAGACTGCCATCAGCCCTCCGATCAGTCCCATCAACTGCATATCGCCACTCCGTATCTCGCCAATGAGTCCTCCGACATATATCGAAATACAACCCACGACTATCGCCAGAATGCCTATCAAAGCTTTACGAGTCATCCGCTGACCTGCGAATTTAGTCGTCAATATCGATCCCACAACCGGGAACGCTAGTGCTGCAACCGCAGAGAACGCGGCACCGGCGAATCCGGTGGCCAGGTATGAGCCGAAAACCGCAATAGGTCCCGCACATATCGCAGCCGCCATGAGGTATTTCGAAACGGATCTGATTTCCACGATGGTCCTCTTCATCTCGGAGAATTTCCTAAGGTGTCCATTCCATAGAATCAACACAATGCCGGCCATCAGCGCATTGGCTCCCGTTATCAACACCGCTGTGATTATCATGGCCGAAGTTTCTCCATGAATTACAGCCATGTCGTTGTACAAGCTCAGAAATGGATCGATGACCCACATTATACTCCCGGGTACATACCAGAACCCCCAGAGTAAAGCGAGGAACCCGCCCATCATGAATCCGTAACGTATTTTTTTACGACGGTTGATCATTCTTAAATTTTGAGCTTCCAATGGGACTCCCCCTCAGTCGTCTACTGCACTGGTGATTTTGATAACCGCATCAGAGGCGTTCTCGGAATAGATGTCTGCACCAATTTCGTCCGCCCACTGCTGCGTTACGGGTGCCCCTCCCACATTCGTCAGTATATCCGACCTGACACCTTCTTTGTTCAGAAGTACCTCCAGCGTTTTTTGATTGACCATTGTAGATGTCATCAACGCAGATGTTCCAAGAACTCTGGGGCTGTTCTTCTTGACAGAATCCACAATTTCAGCAAGCGGCACATCTCTTCCGATATTGAGAACATCGAAACCAGCCACCTTGAGCATGATTGCGACAATGTCTTTGCCGATAGAATGTATATCGCCCTCTATCGTGCATATTACCAGCTTCCCCATTTTTGAATCTGTCTTAATTCCTCCCTTTTCAAGCTCAGGACCAAGAATTTCCATCGCAGCGTTCAAAGCAGCAGCTCCTGCCATTATATGCGGAAGGAACAATTTCTTCTCTTCATATTGAATTCCGATCTCATTGATTCCAACAGTAAGTCCGTTATTGATCAGATCTACGAGATCTGCCCCGGAATCCACGGCGGCCTTGGCAATGTCTTTAGCAGCTGCCGCGTTGTACGCTAACACAGCTTCTTTAGCTTTAGTGTTCAACTCATCTTGCTTCACTATATCATCTCCCGACCACATTTACGAGGTCGTTTAATTCATCAATTTAACGAATATATAAACATTGATAATTTCTATGTGTTTTCATGATTGTATCTTGAATAATATTGACTAAATCAATAATTCAATATTGATTTATCTTGAAATAATAACAAAATATAAATAATAAATGTTGTATTTGCATGTTTTTTTAAAAAAAATGAGGAATCATACTTATGGATCCTGGTTTAAAAAATTCAATATGATATATATAGTACGTGTATTAAATTAAATAATATAGTCAATATA
>JBNRMI010000033.1:0-47396 GCA_050309445.1 Candidatus Methanogranum sp.
CGCTCTCGCAGTACAGTACAGAGAGGCACGCGGGCGGACTTCACTGCCGGGTTCGGGATGGGACCGGGTGTTTCCCCGCCGCTATGGCCGTCATACCGATACCGACGATAGCTGACGGGTATATCAACGTTTCGACGGCGGCGGCCGCGAGACGGGACGGACCGGGGGCTCCGGGTCCGCAGCGCCCGTCCCTGCGGGACTCACTCGAAACGGGTCTCCTCGCTGGAGAGGAACTCGTTCCAGAGGGCCAGGGTCTCCCGGGCATCCTCCTCGTCCATGATCTCGATGGCGAAGCCGGCGTGGACGACCGCCCACATGCCGACCTCGGCCTCGACCATCGTCACGTTCGCCGTCCTGATGACGCCGCCGAAGTCGATCTCCGCGTTCTCGCCGTCGATCCTCATGATCCTACCAGGTATTGCCAGGCACATTCAGAATCACCCGCTCATTATACTGATTATCGCTTCCGCAGGCTGCCCGTCGCCCGCCTCCAGGGCGGCGACGGCATCCTCGCGCGTGCACCCGGTCTGCGACATGACCAGGTCGATGTCCTCCTCGGGGAACCGCCGTGCGGCCGGTTCCTCCGACGCTCCGAGGGGGCGCGTCTCCTCTGGTCCCGAGATCTGATAGCTCTTGCTGCCCTGCATCTCCACGCAGACCACCTCGGCCGGGGCGATGACGATCTCCCCGTCGCCGGTCCTGATCACCACCTCGATGACGTCGCCGACCGTCGTCTGCGTGATGCCCATCTTCTTCATCGCCTGCTGCATCTGCCTCGGATTCACGCCTCTCATGCCTGCCATAACGTCAGCCCCTATGTCGTAACCTGCTAATTAATGTTTATACTGCGTCCGCCACCGCCTTCCGCAGGCCCTCGAGCAGCGCCCCGGCCTGCGAGGCGTCCCCGAATCCGCCCTGGGCGAAGTCGGGCCGGCCGCCGCCCTTGCCGCCGAACCCCTCCAGCACCCCGGGCAGCAGGCGGTCGCAGGCGATGCGCGGGTCCCCGGAGGCCATGACCGCGAGCACGCCGTCGTGATCGGAGACGAGCAGGGCCACGCCGCCCAGCGCCCGGTAGTGCTCGGCGGCCTCGGTCAGCGTCCTGCGGTCGGCGCGGACGACCGCTCCGTACACCTCCAGGCCGCCGATGTCCTCCGGCTCCAGCTCCATCAGCCGCCGCCGCGACAGCTCCCGCACCGCCTCGGCGTCCGCCGCCATGCGGCGCTCCATGTTGGCCACCGTCGCCGGCAGCAGGCCGGGGTCGGTCCCGACCGCCGCCGCCGTCTGCAGGCAGGCGCCGGCCAGGGCGAGGGCGGCGTCGAGGGCGGCGTCCCCGACCTTGAAATGGATCGCCGTCCCCTCCGGGCCGGCCGAGACCCTGCGGTCGACCAGGAGGAAGCCCAGCTCGCCCGTCTCCATCACGTGGATGCCGCCGCAGGCCGAGAGGTCGAGGTCGCCGATCGAGACGACCGAGACGCACTCGTCACCGACGCGGTCGAGCCGGGCCCGCACCGATTCCATGCCGGGGTCGTCCCGGTGCATCAGCGAGCGGGTCACCGGCAGGTTGTCGCGGACGGCCGCGTTGGCGAAGGCCACGGCCTCCAGGATGTCGTCCCAGCCGATGTCGCGGTCGACGATCACGTGCTTGTCGTCCGGGGCTATATGGATCTTGACGATCCCCAGCTCCGGCACCTGCCGCTTCAGCGCGGCGAAGAGCAGGTGCTCGGCGGTGTGCCCGCGCATCAGGTCGTAGCGCCGGTCCCAGTCGACGCCGCACCAGACGGCGTCGCCGGCCGCGAGGCCGCCGCCCGGGACCCGGTGCAGGATGCGGCCGCCTTCGCGCAGCACCTCGGTGACCCGCTCGCCGCGGATGCTCCCGGTGTCGCAGACCTGGCCGCCGCCGCCGGGGTAGAAGGCGGTGCTCCGCAGCTCCACCAGGTCGCCGTCGACGGCGACCACCGCGGTCTCGAACTCGAACATGTACCCGTCGCGCCTGAAAATCTCCTCGGTCATCTTATCCTGCCTGCGTATCGTGACCATATGTTAATAAATATGCGACGCGGTCTATCCGAATGCAGGATTGGTGGTTCTTATAACAGGCAGTGTCACCCTCGATGAACTGGACCGGCGGATCGTGGATATGCTCAGCAGATCCAGTCAGGGATCGTACAGGCAGCTCGCCAAACAGCTCTCGGTCCATCCCACGACGCTCATCCAGAGGGTCAGGAACCTGGAGTCGAAGGGCGTCATCGGCGGCTACCGGGCCAAGCTCGACTACATGCGCCTGGGATACGATTACATGGGCTTCGTCCAGGTGCGCTCCGCGGATGCGGTTGCGGCGCGAACGGGGATCGCCGCGATCCCCCAGGTGATGGCCGTCTACGACGTCACCGGCGAGGCCGACCATCTGGTGATGGTCACCTGCGCCGACCGGGAGGAGTTCTCGGCGACGCTCGCGGCCATCAACGCGGTCGCAGGCGTCACCGGCACCAGCACCTCGGTCATCCTCGATATCTTCAAGAACCCCGACGAGTTCATCCCCGATGTGATGGACCGCTGAGGCCGCCGTCCCGGAACAACGGTTTTATACAGCTCTGTTCTTCGAGTGGTAAACACCATTCTTCTACACAAGAGGTACCGCAATGAGGAGGACAGACACATGTGGCGGGCTCCGGGCCTCGGATATCGGCAGGACGGCCCGCCTGGAGGGCTGGGTGAGATTCTCGAGGGACCACGGAGGCGTGGCCTTCATCGACCTCGCCGACAGATACGGCATAACCCAGGTGGTGTTCGATCCCGAGGACATCCCCGCAGACGACATCGACCGCCTGACCGGGCTGATGGCAGGTTTCACCCGCGAATCGGCGATCGCGGTCGACGGCATCGTCCGCCGGCGGGTCGAGGGCACCGAGGACGCCCGCAACCCCACCGGCGAGGTGGAGCTGCTGGTCACCGACGCCGCGCTGCTCAACCGCTCCGCGCCGCCTCCCTTCGAGCTCGGCGATCAGAAGGAGGGCGTGCTCCCCAACGAGGACCTGCGCATGCGCTACCGCTACCTCGACCTCAGGCGGACCGAGATGGTCTCGGCCCTCGCCTTCAGGAGCAGGGTCCTGCACCTGATGCGCCAGTACCTCGAGCGGCAGTCGTTCCTCGAGGTGGAGACGCCGATACTCGGCAGATCGACCCCGGAGGGCGCCAGGGACTACGTGGTGCCGTCACGGCGGCACCCGGGCAAGTTCTACGCCCTGCCGCAGTCGCCGCAGCTGTTCAAGCAGATGCTGATGGTCGGCGGCATCGACCGTTACTACCAGATCGCCCGCTGCTTCCGCGACGAGGACTCCCGCAAGGACCGTCAGCCCGAGTTCACCCAGATCGACATGGAGATGTCGTTCGTCGGCGTCGAGGACATCCTCGGCACCGTCGAGGGCATGCTCGCCGCGGTCTGGGAGGGCCTCTACGGCACTGAGCTGGAGACGCCCTTCCCGCGCATCGGCTACCGCGAGGCGGTCGAGCGCTTCGGCTCCGACAAGCCCGATATGCGCTACGGGCTGGAGTTCGTCGCGCTCACCGACATCGTGCGGGACGCCCCTTATGACATATTCCGGCGCATCATCGGCTCCGGCGGCATCGTCGCCGGCATCAACCTCGGCGAGCGCAGCGCCGCGGTCGGCCGCAACGAGGTCGACCGCTACATAGCCTTCGCCAAGGAGAAGGCCAAGCTGGGCGGGCTCACCTGGATGCGCTGCGAGGACGGCGTCCTCACCAGCAACATCACCAAGTACTTCGGACCCGGGGACCTCGAGGGCATCAGACAGGCGCTCGGGGCGGAGGAGGGCGACCTCGTCTTCCTCATCGCCGGGCCCTGGAAGGCGACCTACGAGGGCGGCGGCATCCTCAGGCGCCGCATCGCCGAGGACCTCGGCCTGATCCCTGACGACGTGTTCCAGTTCTCCTGGCTGGTCGACTGCCCGATGTTCGAGGTCGATCCCGTCTCCGGCAGGCACGAGGCCTTCCACCACCCGTTCGTCCTGCCCGAGGGCGACATCGACGCCGAGGGCGTCGGCGGCGCCTGCTTCGACATCTGCCTCAACGGCAACGAGCTCGGCTCCGGGTCGCTGAGGATCCACGATCCCCTGCTCCAGCGGGCGGTGATGCGCAAGATCGGCATGTCCGACGAGGAGATCGAGCGCGACTTCGGCTGGTTCATCGAGGCCCTGGGCTACGGGGCGCCCCCGCACGGCGGCATCGCCATGGGCATCGACCGCCTGATCGCGATCCTGCTCGGCAGGGAGACCATCCGCGAGGTGATCGCCTTCCCCAAGAACAAGCGGGCGATATCGCTGTTGGACAACTCCCCGGAGCGCATCGACGACAGCAAGCTGGAGGAGCTCCAGCTGATCTCGCTGGCCGCCGACGGCCTCGACCTCGGCGACTTCGATACCGACTGATGCTGGCGGGGCTCAGAGGCGCCTGCCGAGCGCCCTGCGCGCCGCCTCCACCACATCGGCGGAGGCATGGGCCCCGCCGGTCGACCGCATGACCGCCCCGATCACCTTGTTGACCGCCCGCTCGTTGGCGCGGAAGTCCTCGACCACGCCCGGGTTCCCGTCCAGATAGGCCTCGATCAGCGCATCCAGGTCGGAACCGCCGTCCTGCAGCTCCTCCCTGTCGGCGCCGGTCATGTACGCTCTGAGCTCGAGCGCGCATTCGCCGTCGGTCAGCTCCCCCGCGTGGAACGAGCGGATGATACCGACGATGCCGTCGGCATCGGGGGCATCGTCGCCGCCCGCCTGCGACCGGGCCTCGAACGCCTTCCAGTTGGCGCTCACCGCGCCCTTCACCCAGGCGATGGCCGTCGCGACGTCGGCGGCCGCGACCGCGGCCTCGAAGAGGTCGGTCAGCTCCATCGAGGTGGACACCAGCTGCCGGGCGGTCCGCGCATCGATCCCGTGCTCGCGGACCAGGCGGTCGGCGCGGTTCTGCGGGCTCTCCGGGATGCGGATCGAATCGGCCAGCTCCCGGATGCGGAAGATGCCGAGGTCGGGCTCGTCGATGTAGCCGTAATCGGCCTCGAACTCCTTCTTCCTCACCGAGACGGTGACGCCCCGCTCCTCGTCGAAGCGGCGGGTCTCGCGTTCGATGACGCCCCCCGCCTTGCGCACCCTGGTCTGGCGGATCAGCTCGAAGGTGAGGGCGCGCTCGACGTTGCGCAGGCCGGTGACGTTCTTGACCTCGCAGCGCTCGCCGCCCACCGAGATGTTGCAGTCGCAGCGGATGCTGCGCTCGTCATCCTCGGGCAGGCCGAGCGTGTGCCGGATGTCCTGCACCAGCTGCTTGAGGAACTCGCGCGCCTCGGCCGGCGATGCCAGGTCGGGCTCGGTGACGATCTCCGCCAGGGGGATGCCCGAGCGGTTGTAGTCGATCAGCGAGGACCGGTCCCCGACCCGCTTGGTCTTGCCCGGATCCTCCTCCAGGTGTATGCGTGTGATTCTGATGGGTTTCCCGCCGGCGATGCGGTAGACCCCCTCCCGTCCGACGGGGCAGTCCTGCTGGGTGACCTGGATGCCCTTGCTCATGTCGGGGTAGAAGTAGGTCTTGCGCGAGAACCAGGTGGTGTCGGCCACGGTGCAGCCGAGCATCTTCGCCAGCATGATCCCGTACTCCAGCACCTTGCGGTTGAGCACCGGCCGGCTGCCGGGCATGCCGAGGCAGACCGGGCAGACGTGGGTGTTGGGCGCCGGCGCGTCCGTGGTCGGGCAGGAGCAGAAGATCTTCGACCGCGTCGGCAGCTGGACATGGATCTCCAGGCCGATCTTCACGGTACCGCCTCCGCCGTCCTCACCGCGAAAGCATCATCCCAGGCCTCTGCGGCCGCCAGCAGCAGCCCCTCGTCCCAGTGGGCGGCCGCCAGCTGCAGTCCGAGCGGCATCCCGTCGTCGTAGCCGCAGGGCACCGACAGGTGCGGCAGGCCGGCCAGGGCCGGACCGGAGCCCGGCCGCCCGTGACCCTGCCGCTCGGACGCGGTCATCGCCGCGACCTCGTCGAAGCGCGGTGCCGCCGACAGCATCGACGGCGACGCCACCGCGTCGTGGTCCCCGAACAGCTCCCGGTAGGCGTCGATCACCTGCGACCTGGCCTCCAGAGCTTTGCCGTAGTAGCGGTCGCGGCTGCCCTCCAGCCGCAGGTACGTCCCCAGCAGCGTCATCAGCTTGGCCTCCTCGCCGAAGTGCTCGGTGCGGAAGCCGGTGAAGTAATCGTCGAATCCCAGCGAGAGGTCCCCGTCCTGCCTCCCGTAGCGCATGCCGCAGTAGCGGGCGACGTTGGTGGAGGCCTCGGCCGCCGTCAGCACCTGGTGGGCGGCGTGCGCATAGCGCAGCGCGGGGACGTCGACGGTGACGATCTCGGCGCCCATCGACTCCAGCAGCTCCAGCGCCGAGGCGAAGGCGAGGCGCACGGCCCCGCTGACGCCCTCGGTCGCGTCAGCCGGCACGGCGATGCTGCCGAGGCGGCCGCCGGGACGCAGATCGGGCTGGACGCAGGAGGCGGGGTCGCGCGGATCGCGGCCGGAGATGACCGGCAGGCAGCGGGCGATGTCCCGCGGATCGGCGGCCATCAGCCCCACCCCTCCGGAGGAGCTGCCGCTGTCGATGACGCCGTGGCGCGAGACCCGCCCGTAGGTGGGTGTGAGGCCGTAGACGCCGCAGCAGCCGGCCGCCTGGCCGACCGAGCCCCCGGCCGCCAGCGAGACCTGCCCGCCGATCAGCGCCGCGGCGCAGGCGGCACCGCCGCACGGCCCGCCGCAGGAGCATTCCGCATCGAACGGGTTGCGGGGCACGCCGTACCCCGACGAGACCGAGAAGCATCCGGACCCGAACTCGTCCAGGTTCGTCTTGCCGATCAGGATGCCGCCGGCCGCCTCCATCCGCTCCACCGCGGCGGCGTCGAACACCGGGCGGTGGCCCTCGAGGATCCGCGATCCGGCGAAGGTGCCGAAGCCGGCCGTGGTCATGTTGTCGCTGACCGAGAACACGGGCGCGTCGGCGGGCAGGGCGCCGATATGCTCCCTGAAGGCCGCATAACGTCCGCCGGCCGCTGCGAAAGCAGCGTCACGGCTCATGACAGCCTCGGCCCCCTGATGTACCCGTCATAGGTGTCCATCTCCCGCAGCAGCGCGTCCCGATCCCCGCGGATCAGCGGCTCGTCCTCCCGGGTGATATCGGCGACCCCGACCGGGTCGATGCGGCGGATCCCGGATTCCGGGACCCTGTCAAGGACATCGAAGCAGTCCAGGAGATCGGCCAGGTCCTTCTCGTATCCCGCGATCTCCTCCTCGGAGAGCGAGATGTGCGCCACACGGGCGACCCTCTCGACGATCCCTCTATCTAAATTCATCTGAACCCGCACGCACTATCGGGGGACCCGATTATATATTTTTCACACGCGGCGGCCCGGACGTCACTTGTAGAGGATCATGCCGTAGAGGGTGAAGCAGTCGTCCTCGAACCTGTAATCGATGCCCTGCGACCTCGCGTAGGTCTCCATCGAGATCCCGTAGCCGCTGACCGACGGCACCATCTGCAGGGGGAAGCGGCAGGCGTCGTCCGGGTAGGTGCAGTCGCCGCAGTACTTGCAGCCGCCGTCCGCCAGGGGCAGGACGTCGTCGTAACCGGCGCTGCGCATGGCGTTGCACATCGCCCGCACCATGTCCTGCATCTCGCAGGCGCACATGTCGATGCGCGCGAGGTCGTCCATCGCGATCTCCTTGTGGCATCTGCTGAGCAGCACCGCCCTGCCGTATTGGTGGATCAGCCCCAGGCACTCCTCCTCGGTGCCCACGCCGGGAGGGCACCCCCAGTTCCTGTCGTACTCGCCGCACTTGTTCTGCCGGCAGAGCTTCCTGCCGATGCTCATCGAATGGCCGTCGGGGCGGGGAGCGTCCACCTGGCGCATCTCGAATTCGTAGAAGTTCGGTTCGGAACTCAGCTTCGACCAGATTTCTGCTATCATGCGTGTAACATCGGCATGCGGTTAAATAAGCGTTATCGACGGTCCCATCGCGGTATTTAAAATACCTCCGAGTGCATTGCACACCCGATAGAACATGGCAGCTAAGGACGATCTCGACAAGAAACTCGCCGCCGGCATGAAGGCGATGGACACGGGGGACTTCAAGAAAGCCTACTCGGCATTCAAGAAGCTCGCCGCCGAATTCCCGGAGGAAGCGGACTGCTGGTACTACAAGGCCGAATGCGGCAACTTCGCCACCGGCATGTTCGGTGCCAAGATCTCCACCGACGAGATCATCGAAGCCTATCTCAAGGCGATCGAGCTGGACGGGGACCGGCCCGACTACTACCAGTCGTACGGCCTCTTCTGCATCTCGGTCAACAAGTACGACGAGGCCGAGAAGGCATACAACGAGGCGGCCCAGACCGACGAGTCGATGGAGTCGTCCCTCTACGCCGAGTTCGCCATCGAGTTCTACAACCATGTCATGGCCGCCCACGGGGAGATCATGGAGGACCCCGCCGCCAGGGCGCCGTTCGCGAAGAAGGCGCTGGAGTACATGCTCAAGGCGCTGGACATCCCCGCGGAAGAGGCCAAGGGCCTGTTGTGAGCGGGTTCCGCGGCCGCACGGCCGCGACAGAAGGCGCCGTCACGGGCGGAGGATCCGCCCGTGGCGGTATGGAGAAGTGGAGAATGGTAGCGAGGGATCGATTTGAACGACCGGTCTCCGGGTTATGAGCCCGACGGGATATCCTGGCTACCCTACCTCGCTGATTGTTGACTAGTCTTAACTTGTATTTATAATTTCCATCGGTTCCGGAGGCCGGGACCGCGGTTCAGAAGAACTTCCTCAGGAACATCAGGTCCTCGAGACTGCCCGCGATCCTGATGCGTTTGGTCACATACGCCCGCATCGGGCGCAGCGAGCCGTCGATCAGCGATCGCAGGTCGTCCTCCGAGACCGCCAGGGTCACGTCGGCGCCGTCCAGGAGCGCGTCGTCGAAGCTGACGATGCGGGCGTCCTCCAGGCGCAGCGAGTATCCGGAGCCGCCGGTGTCGATGTTGAAGCTCTTGGAGAGCCTGGCCACCTCTGCGCGGGCGTTCTCGTCTTTCTCCATCTTGCTGTGGAACTTGTCGATCAGTCCCTGAATCATGTCCTTCGTGGTCATCTCGTTCACCAATCCGTCAGCCTGGTGTTGCGGGCGGCGCTCATCATCTCGCGGACGGGCTCCCATGAGCGGCGGACATGCGCGGGAGGCTCTCCGTCCCGTTCGATCCGCGCCCGGATGAAGTCCATCGTGACGCGGTCGCCCGGGTACCCGCTGCCGACGGGCTCCCCGAGCTCCTGCGCGATCCGCTCCATGAGGCGGTCCCTGGTCACCTTGGCGACTATCGATGCGGCCGAGACGACCGGGTAGGTGTCATCGGCCCCGTGCCTCCCGATTACCTCGGTGTTCTTTAACCTTGCCGACAGGCGGCTGGAGAACATCATCTCGCTGCGCTCGGGGCAGTCGGCGTAGACGGTCGCGACCGGCATCTCCGACGCGGCCCGCAGGAACATGTCGGTCTCGACGGCGTTCAGCGACTGCCGCTGCCGCAGGGCGTCGATCTCCCCGGCGGAGACGATGACCGTGCAGTGGTGGTCGCAGGCGTCGAGGATCTCCGCGTGCATGCGTTCGCGGGCCGCGGCGCTGAGCCGCTTCGAGTCCTTCACGCCGATGGCCCGCAGCGCCGCATCGTCCCCGACGTAGACCGCGCCCACGACCAGCGGGCCCATCACCGAGCCCCGTCCCGCCTCGTCGATACCGCAGAACACGGGGTCCCTCCAGGCGGGGTCGCGATATAATGTTTGCTCCGCACGCGTCACGCGCCCGGTCGGGGGACGGCGGTCTCCGCGGTCCAACCGATTATGTGGTAATTTTATATATTTTAAGTCAGTGGAGCGCCTCAGGGTTCAACATGGTTCTGAAATGCGATGTGCAGTACGGGAGGGGGGACACCGGCTTCAAACTCACCAAGGTCGGCGTCACCGGCGTGAGGAAACCCGTCCTCGTCAAGAGGAACGGCAAGAGCAACAAGCTCAACGGGGCGCTCAACTGCTCCATGGACGTCTACGTCGACCTGCCGGCGACGCAGAAGGGCTCGCACCTCTCCCGCAACGTCGAGGTGATCAAGGAGATTGCGCTGGCCAGCATCGATGCGCCGGTGACCGGCCTGGAGAACATGGCCGCCGACATGTGCGAGAAGCTGCTGGTCCACCACGAGTACGCCGAGAACGCCTACGTCGACGCCCACGCCGAGTACTTCCGCGAGAGCAGGACGCCCTTCGGCAAGGACACCTATGAGATCTACAAGCTGATCGCCCGGGCCCGGGGGGCCCGCGGCAGCGAGGTGCGCAAGACCATCGGCGTCGAGGTCATCGGCATGACCGCCTGCCCCTGCGCCCAGCAGACCGTCACCGAGATGCTCTGCTGCGGCCCGGGCCCGGCGGTGATGTCGCACAACCAGCGCAACGTCTGCATCCTCACCCTGACGATGGGCCGCGACATCAACGTCGAGGCCGACGACCTCATCGACCTCGTCCACGGCTCGTTCTCCTCGCCGACCTACGAGCTGCTCAAGCGCGACGACGAGGGTCAGGTGGTGATCAACGCCCACGACAACCCCCGTTTCGTCGAGGACGTCGCCCGCGTCACCCTGAAGAACCTGGTCGAGGGGTTCGGGTACCTGCCCGACGACGTCGAGGTCTTCGTCAAAAGCGAATCCGAGGAATCCATCCACAAGCACAACGCCTACGCCGAGCGCACGGCGACCATGGGCGAGCTGAGGGCGGAGCGGGCCGGGCTCTGAGCCCGGCCGTCAGCATATCTTCTCGAGCTTCTTGTCGAGCAGGCCGGCGTCCTCGAGGTAGATGCCGGGTTCGCACTCCTGGTCCTTGAGGCAGCCGGTCCAGTAGACGACCACGCCCGGCCCGAAGAGCTGGGTGTAGGGCACCAGCTGCTTCCGCGAGTTGAAGCGGATCTCGACCCCGTCGCCGAACGAGGCCTTGCTCTCGATCCAGCGGATCTCCCTGCCGTCGTAGAGCATCGGCTCGCGCAGCAGGCAGTCGGGGGTCTTGGTGCTGCCCTCGAGGTTGCGGATCTCGTCCTCGGTGAGGTAGTCGATCCCCTGTTCGTCGAGCCATCCCTGGAGCAGGTCCTCGCCCCACTCCCCCCGCTCCTTCTGGCGGACGTTGGCCTCCGGCGAGTAGACCGGGTCGCGGCCGACAGCCTCGCGCACCTCGGCCGCCGCCTCCGGGCTCTCGAGGATGTCCGGGTTGCGGATGATGTTCCAGAACTGCTTCTTCGAGAAGCCCTCCTCCTGGAAGATCATCATCATCACCAGGATCGGCGGGAAGCGCTGCCGCTTGGAGATCTCGGAGAAGCTCCGGCCCTTGTGCCAGTCCCTCCGCATGTTCTTCGCGTTGTTCTTGACCATGTGGAAGCGTTTCTTGACGCTCCTGCTCACTTTCTGCGTGTACAGCGTGTCCAGCAGCCTCCGGTCGTAACCCTCCGCCTCGAACCGGTCGAGGTCCTCGGGATCCACGAGGCCGTCGTACAGCCGTTTGTACTCCTTGTATTCCATTATCTCACTGATTCAGTCTGCGGCAGAGGTCCTCCGCCGCTTTGATCGCCACGTCCTGCACCATCGAGGTGGGAGGGCAGTATGCGTTCTCCGCGCGCACCAGGAAGTCGTCGGCGGTCACCCCCTCGGTGATCACCGCCGTCAGCCAGTTGATGCGCCCGGTGGCATCCTCGCCGGCCAGCACCTGGGCGCCGATGATCCTGCGGGAGACCCTGTCCGCCGTCAGCTTGACGGTGAGCGGCGACCCGCCGGGGTAGTACCTCGCGCGGGTGGAGCCGGTCGCCTTGCCCGAGACCGTCTCGATGCCGTACCAGGAGGCCAGGCCCTGCGACAGGCCGGTGCCGGCGAGCTGCAGGCCGCCGATGACGCTCACCCAGGGGCCGGCGGTCGGCCCCGCCAGCGCTCTGCCGCCGGCGGCGTTGATGCCCGCCACCCTCCCCTCTCTGACCGCGGAGGAGCCGAGCTGGCTCATGGTCGGGCCGGGCATGACCGCCGATTCGTTCTGGATCACGTCGCCCGCCAGGTAGATGTCGGGGACCAGGCGCCCCCGCCGGTAGGCCTGCATCGTCGGCGCGACCACCGCACCGCCCAGCTGCCCGACGTCGAGGCCGAGCTGCCGGACCAGGTCGAGGTCGGCGCGCACGCCGGTGGCGAAGACCACCATGTCGCAAACGTGATCCTCGCCGCCGGCCCTGACGCCGGTCACCCGGCCGTTGCCGAGGACGGCCTCGACCGGGGCGCCCATGACGAAGCGGACGCCCTTCTCCTCGAGGAGGGCCTGCACCGGGGCGGCCATGTCGCCGTCGGCGATCCGCGGGACCGCCTGGTCCATCATCTCGATGACGGTGACCTCCTTGCCGAGGCCGGCGAACGCCGATGCGAGCTCGAGCCCGATCACGCCGGCTCCGGCGATGACCGCCCTGCCGGCATCCTTCAGCGCGGCCTCGATCCGCCGCCCGTCGCGCACCGTCCTGACCGAGAAGACGCCCTCCAGGTCCGCACCCGGGACCGGGGGGATGAAGACCTTGCCGCCGGTGGCGAGCACCAGGGCGTCGTAGCTGTACGTCATGCCGCCGGCGGTCACCGTCCGGGCCTCGCCGTCCGCCGATTCGACCCGGGTGCGGGTGCGGACGTCGATGTCCCGTTCGGTCCTGTAGAACTCGGGAGTGTGCATGATCATGCCCTCCCAGGACGCCTTGCCCTCGAGCACCCAGGGGATGACGCACGGGGAGTAGGCGATGTCCGTGTCCTCCGTCAGCAGCGTGATCTCCGCCGAGGGGTCGGTCGCCCTCGCGGAGGAGGCTGCGGTCATGCCCGCCGCCCCCGACCCGACTATGATGATCTTCTTAGCCATTTGGCTTACCTTAACCTAGTCCAATCCGGATTACGCATATAACCTTTCTTGCCGGGGGGCGCTCGCGAAGGGTTAACTACATGCAGCCCATGGGCAGCACGGAGCCGAGGATATGAAGGGAAGGAGATCGCCGTCGGAGCTCGAGACGCTGTGGAAGGAGAGGGATCTGTCAGGCGGCCGCGAGGTCGATGCCATGGTGATGATCATGCGCACCGGCGGCTGCGCCTGGGCCGCCACCGGCGGCTGCACCATGTGCGGTTACCGGCAGGCATCGGTCGCCGGCGTCACCGCCGACGACCTCCTCCGGCAGCTCGACCGGGCGCTCGACGCCTACGGGGGCGAGCCCTTCGTCAAGATCTACACCTCCGGCAGCTTCCTCGACGACGACGAGGTGCCTCCCGCCGTGCGGGAGCGCATCCTCGCCGCCTTCGCCGGCTGCGAGCGCATCCTCATCGAGTCGCGTCCCGAGTTCGTCACGCCGGAACGGCTGGCGCAGCTGCCGGGCAACGTCACGCTGGCACTGGGTCTGGAGAGCTCCGACCCCGAGGTGCTGAGCCGGGCGGTCAACAAGGGCTTCACCCCCGAGGACAGCCGCCGGGCGGGCCTGGCCGCCAGGGCCGCCAGCCTGCAGGTGCGCACCTACCTGCTGCTCAAGCCGCCGTTCCTCACCGAAGCGGCGGCGATCGCGGACACCGTGGCCTCGGCGCTGTTCGCTGACGGGTTCTCGGACGAGATCTCGATCAACCCGCTCAACATCCAGAACCGCACGCCGGCCGAGCGCCTCTGGCGGCAGGGCGAGCTGCGCTCGCCGTGGCTGTGGACGCTGACCGAGGTGCTGCGCCGGCTCAGCGGGCAGGTCGGCGCCAGGTTGATGTCGTCCCCCTCGGGCGGCGGCACGCAGCGCGGCGCGCACAACTGCGGCGAATGCGACCGCAGGGTGCTCGACGCCGTGGAGCGCTTCTCGCTGACGCAGGACGTCCGGGCCCTGGACGTGACCTGCGGCTGCATCGCCGATTGGAAAAGATATATTGATGCAGAAGGGCTACTGGGTACACCGGCCGACCTGGAGCGCGGGTTCGAGAACACGCTCGCGGTCGGCAAGTGAGGGTTCATCATGGAATACGACATCAAACGCGGATGGTACGGCAGGATCCAAGGGGACGGCCTCAGGGGGATCATGGAGGGGATGTTCGGCAACGTGACCGAGGAGGACGGCTGGCTGGTCTCGTCCTACGGCGTCCTGAAGCGGATCGAGGTGAGGATCCTGTCGAATTCGGTGCTGGAGATCATCACCGCCAACCGCGACGGCGGGTTCACCGACGAGGAGATCCTCGACAGCAAGCGGAAGCTCAACGCCTTCGCCGAGCAGGCCACGGGCTTCGACGCCAAGGCGCGGACGAAGCGCGCCAAGGACAAGGCCAAGAAGGGAACGCTCTGACGTCCGGCCCGGCGTCGGCCGGCGTTCCTGAGCATCTTTTATATACAAGTTGAACTTACCTTTTCTTAGATTGGACAGACTGATGTCCGTACCAGACGCAGCGGGCAATGCGCGAGCAACCCATATTCACTCATGTCGAATAGCTTTTCGAGATGAATCGGCGTCACGGTCGGAACATAAGACGTTCGTCGGATAAAACGCGAGGTTAGCGAAGACACCCTCGCAGGCATGTGTGAGATATGTCAGATACAAGACGTCCAAGGAGAGGATCCAGAGCATACGGGCCCAGGAAGAGAGCGCAATCTCAGACTCCCAGGCTGGACTCGTGGCCCGAGATCAGCGGAGCGCCGAAGATCCAGGGCTTCGCAGGATACAAAGCAGGAATGACGCACGCGTACGTGGTCGACAGGCGGGCCAAGAGCGCCACCGCCGGCATGGAGGTCCAGACGCCGGTGACGGTCATCGAGGTCCCGCCCATGAGGATCGCCGCGGTCAGGTTCTACGAGAACACCATCGTCGGCCTCAAGACGGCCGGCGAGGTCTGGGCTCAGGACCTCGACCCGCTGCTCTCGCGGAGGCTCAACGTCCCCGCGGACCACGGCGAGGCCCGGTTCGACATGTACGCGGGGTTCGACGTGGAGGATGTCCGGGTCATCGCCTACACCCAGCCGAAGCTGGTCTCCGGCGTGCCGAAGAAGGTCCCCGACATCATGGAGCTCAGGATCGGCGGGGGCACCATCCCCGAGCGGATCGAGTTCGCCAAGGGCATCCTCGGCCGGGAGGTCGGCATGGCCGACTTCGCCGCCGAGGGCACGCTCATCGATGTCATCGCGGTGACCAAGGGCAAGGGCTTCCAGGGCGTCATCAAGCGCTGGGGGGTCAAGCTCCTCTCGCACCGCAACAGCAAGCACCGCCGCGAGTCCGGCAACCTCGGCCCCAAGCGGCCCGGTTACGTCAGGGGCACCGTCCCGCAGTCGGGACAGGTGGGCTACCACCAGCGGACGGAATACAACAAGAGGATAGTCAAGGCGGGGGAGGACGGCACCGAAGTCACCCCCAAGGGCGGTTTCCTCAACTACGGCGAGGTCAGGAACGGTTACATCCTCGTGCACGGCTCGGTCCCCGGCCCCACCAAGAGGCTGATCAGGCTGAGGGACGCGACCCGGGCACCCAGGAAGGCGGGCACGGCGGTCCCCGAAGTGACCTACGTATCCACCGAATCCAAGCAGGGGGCATGATTACAATGGCAACCACTAATGTTTATTCGGTCAAAGGGGAGGTCTCCGGCACCATCGACGTGCCGGCGGCGTTCTCCTCCGAGCACCGGCCCGACATCATCAAGAAGGCCGTGCTCGCAGCGGCCGCCAACGGCAGGCAGCCCTACGGCCCCTCGCCGACGGCGGGCCTGAGGCACTCGGTCAGCACCTGGGGCAAGGGCCGCGGGGTCTCCCGGGTCCAGCGCCTCAAGGACGGCCGCAGGGGCGCCGAGTCGCCCAACAACGTCACGGGGAGGAGGGCGCACCCTCCGCGCCCCGAGCGCGACTGGTCGCAGAAGATCAACAAGAAGGAGCTCGCCATCGCCCGCATGTCGGCGCTCGCCGCCACCGGCAGCGAGGAGCTCGTCAGGGCGCGCGGCCACCGCTTCGCCGACGGCATCTCGTTCCCGATCGTGGTGGATGACGGTCTGCAGGACCTCACCACCACCGCCTCGGTGATCGAGGCCTTCGCGGGCATCGGCATCGACTCCGACGTCGAACGCGCCAGGGACGGCACGAAGATCCGCGCCGGCAGGGGCACGATGAGGAACCGGAAGTACCGGGTCCCCGTCTCGGTGCTCATCGTGGTCTCCGACAGGGAGGCCGCGGTGTTCAAGGGCGCCGCCAACCTCCCCGGCGTCGAGGTCGAGACGGTCGGCACACTCAACACCGGCATCCTCGCCCCCGGCGGCGACGTCGGCAGGCTGACCGTGTACACCGAATCGGCCATCGGGCAGATAGGAGCGTGGACGGAATGAAGCAGAGCGACATCCTCATCAGGCCGTATGTCACGGAGAAGTCGATGAACCACATGGCGGGCACCCCCCGGCAGCGGTTCACCGACGGCAACAGGATCGAGTTCATCGTCCACAGGCAGGCATCCAAGGGCGACATCAGGACCGCCTTCGAAGAGCGCTTCGAGGTCAAGGTCGAGAGTGTGCACACGAGGATACAGAAAGACGGCAAGCACGCCATCATCAGACTCGCCGAGGGCTACTCCGCGGAGGACGTCGGGATGAGGGTGGGAGTATTCTGAGGTGAGGATATGGGAAAGAGATTGAGAACACAGAGGAGAGGCTCCGGCAGCCCGCTGTACCGTTCCCCCAGCCACAGGCATGTGGCTGACATCAAACTCCCCCGCATGGATGCGGGCGAGGGGACGATCAAGGACCTGATCCAGGCACCCGGGAGGTCCAGCCCGCTGGCGGTCGTCGATATCGGCGGCCGCAACAGCTACCAGCTCGCGGCCGAGGGCACCAGGGTGGGCCAGACGGTCGAGTTCGGCACCGGCAGCATCGCCGTCGGCAACGTCAACGACCTCGGCAGCATACCCGAGGGCACCCCGGTGCACAACATCGAGGGCATGCCCGGCGACGGCGGACGCTTCGTCAAGACCGCCGGCACCTCGGCGACCGTGGTCAGCAGAGGCGGATCGGTCGTGGTGAAGCTGCCGTCCGGCCAGATGAAGGAGTTCCACCCCGCCTGCCGCGCCGTCATCGGCGTGGTCGCGGGCGGCGGGAGGACCGACAAGCCCCTCGCCAAGGCCGGCAAGAACTACCACGTGCTCAGATCCAAATCGGTCGCGAACAAGGCGACCAAGGGAATAGCGATGAATGCGGCGGACCACCCCCACGGCGGAGGCAACCACCCCCACGTCGGCGGTCCCAACTGCAGGAAGCGGACGGCGTCGCCCGGTCAGAAGGCCGGGTTCATAGCGCCTAAGAAGAGGAAGTGATCCCTATGGCAAGGAAGAAGAAGATAATCATGGGATCGGCGAAGGCGACCCGGAGAAAGGTCCGGAAGAAGGCATCGGCGATCCAGGCGAAGCGGAAGAAGGAGTTCACCTACCGCGGATTCACCATGGAGGAACTGCTCTCCATGTCCTTCGACGAGGTCCTGGGAATACTCCCCTCGCGGTCCAGGAGGACCTACGTCCGCGGATTGAACGACGAGCAGCAGACCGCCTTCGAGAAGATCATGGAGGCGGAGGAGGGCGAGGTGGTCAGGACCCATCGCAAGGACCTGCCCATCCTGCCGCAGTTCGTCGGGAAGACGGTCAGCGTCTACGACGGACGCGAGTTTAGGAACGTGGAGATCAAGCCCGAGATGATCGGCTGCTTCCTCGGGGAGTTCATCCTCACCAGGAAGTCGCCGCAGCACTCCGGGCCGGGTGTCGGAGCCACCAGATCCTCGAAGTTCATGCCGCTCAAGTGAGGTGTTGAGGTTATGACGAACAAAGGATACACAGCATTCGCGGACCCGGACACCTCGGCCAAGGCCAGGGCCCTGGACCAGCAGATCTCCCCCAAGTTCGCCCGCGAGGTCGCGGGTATGATCCGGGGGATGAGGGTCGACAGGGCCATGGAGATGCTCGAAGAGGTCATCGCCCTGGAGCGGCCGGTGCCGCTGAAGCGCTACAACAAGCGCGTCTCCCACAAGAAGGGCGTCGGGCCCGGCAGGTACCCCGTGAAGGTGTCGAGGACGATCCTGGAGACGATCCGGTCGGCCGCCTCCAACGCGGAGTACAAAGGGCTCGCACCGATGGAGATGGCGCTGACGACGATCACGGTCTCCAGGGGCCAGACCATCCCCGGGCACATGCCCCGGGCGCAGGGTCGGGCGACACCCTGGAACCAGGAGACGGTCAACATAGAGGTAATCATCGAGGAGGTTGAGTGATAATGGCAGCAGAGAGGAAATTCGTTGCCGAGAATGTCCGCAGGACTCTCCTCAAGGAGTACCTGATGAAGGAGGTCAGCCGGGCGGGATTCGGCGGGCTGGAGGTGCAGAGGACCCCGATGGGCACGCGCATCATCCTGACCACCGAGCGCCCCGGCCTGGTCATCGGACGTCGCGGCCAGACGATCAAGAACCTGACGCAGACGGTCGAGGAGCAGTTCAGCTTCGAGAGCCCGCAGATCGAGGTCAGGGAGGTGGAGAACGCGAGCATCAACGCCCAGATCATGGCGGAGAAGCTGGCCTTCTCGCTCGAGCGCGGCTGGCACTTCCGCCGCGCCGGGCACTCCACCGTCCGCAGGATCATGGAGGCGGGCGCACGCGGCTGCCACATCATCCTCGCCGGCAAGCTCACCGGGCAGCGGCACAGGACGGAGAAGTTCAAGAACGGGTACATCAAGTTCTGCGGTGAGCCGAAGACGCAGTTCGTCGAACGCGGCTTCGCCGTGGCCACGCTCAAGATGGGCGTGGTCGGGGTCACCGTGGAGATCATGAGGCCCGATGCGAGACTGCCCACCGACATCTCGGTGCTCAACAGGACCGAGGCGGCCGAGGTGCTGCCCGATCTCTTCGGCGATGCCGTCGACGATGATGCACCGGTCGCGACCGCGGAGGCCGCCGGAGAGGCGGCCGGGGATGTCTCCGGGGCTGTTGCCGAGGAGATGCCCGCAGAGGCCGCCGAGGCCGTTGCCGGGGAGACCTCCGGAGAGGTGACCGAATGACATCGCTCAAGGCATCCGAGATCAGGGAGATGACCGCGGAGGAGCGCAACCAGAAGCTCAAGGAGCTCCGCAACGACCTCATGCACGAGAGGGGGGTCTCCGCCATGGGCGGCGCCCCCTCGAGCCCCGGCGTCATCCGCGCGATCAGGACCAACATCGCGCGCATACTGACTGTCCAGAGGGAGGAGGAAGGGTTCTGATGGCAGTCTGCCCCGTATGTGGACTGCCCGACGAGCTCTGCATGTGCGAGGAGATCGCACGCGAACAGCAGAGCGTCAGGATATCCACCGACAGCCGCCGTTACGGCAAGATGGTCACGGTGATCGACGGTATCGACGAGAACGATATCAACATCAGCGATCTGGCCAAACAGCTGAAGAACAGGTGCGCTGCCGGAGGGACGTTCAAGGACGGCCGCATAGAGCTCCAGGGCGATCACAAGAAGAAAGTGAAAGCCGTGCTGGAGGATATGGGCTTCAGCGCTGAGCTCAGGTGATGATGAACAGGATTGATCTGATGAGATCCGAACTCATAGGGCGGGAGGTCGAGGTGCTGTCGGCGCCGTTCTCGGGCATTGCCGGGACGGTGGTCGACGAGACCCGCAACACCTTCACCATCGACACCGAAGGGGTCGAGCGGACGGTGCCCAAGCCCGGCAACGAGTTCAGGTTCACATACCAGGGCGGACACATAGACATCATGGGTACAGATATACAACACCGACCAGAAGACAGGATAAAGAAGGTTAGGTGATAACTATGACAGTAAAGGCAAAGAACATCGGAATCGACGTCATCCCTCCGACAGCGGAATGCAACGATATCAACTGCCCGTTCCACGGCAGCCTATCGGTCAGGGGACAGGTCATCGATGGCGTGGTTGCGACGGTGAGGATGAACAAGACGGTCATCGTCGAGCGCAACTACCTGAGATATGACAGGAAATACGAGAGATACGAGAAGAGGTCGGCGCGGTACGCCTGCCACGCGGCACCCTGCATGGGGCTGAAGGCCGGCGACCGCGTATCCATCGCGGAATGCAGGCCCATCTCCAAGACGGTGGCGTTCGTCGTCATCGAGAGGAAGGGGTGAGGGCATGAAGGGCATTTCCGGGAAACAGACCCGCGGACTCACCACCGGCTCGCAGATCAACGTGATCGACAACTCCGGCGCCAAGGTGATCGAGCTGATCGCCGTCCCGGGCTACCACGGCGTGGCCCGGAGGATGCCGTCGGCAGGCGTCGGCGACATGATCATGGCCTCCGTCAAGAAGGGGAGCCCCGCGATGAGGAAGCAGATCGTCTACGCGGTCATCGTGCGCCAGCGCCGCCCCATGCGTCGGGCGGACGGCACGATGATCTTCTTCGAGGACAACGCCGCCGTGGTCACCACCGACACCGGCGAGACCAGGGGCACCGACATCAAGGGCCCGGTCGCGCGCGAGGCCGCCGAGCGGTGGCCGCGCATCTCCGCGACGGCGAACACGATTGTGTGAGGTGAGATGAGATGACAAGAAGCAGCAAGGCAGGGGCGCAGAGGAAGGCCCGGGCGAACGCACCGGTCCACACGAGGAGCAAGATGCTCTCCGCACACCTCTCCGCCGAGATCCGCGAGGAGTACGGTGTCCGCAGCGCCAGGGTGTGCAAGGGCGACACCGTCACCGTCATGCGCGGCGACGAGGACATCCGCGGCAACGAGGGCAAGGTCCTCGAGGTGTACACCAAGACCGGGCGCGTCTCGGTCGAGGGGGTCACCGCGGAGCAGGCCGACGGCACCGCCGTCATCCGCCCCGTGCACGCATCGAACCTCATGATCACCAAGTTGAACACCGAGGACCCCTGGAGGGTCGACGCACTCAAGAGCATGAAGGAGGAGAGAGATTGAGCGATCACATGAAGAGGCTGACGGCACCGAGGACCTGGCCTATCAAGAGGAAGGCATCCGTATGGGTGACCAAGCAGAGCCCCGGCGCCCACAGCATCGGGGAGAGCATGCCCGCATCCCTCGTCCTGAGGGACCTGCTGGGCGTATGTGACACCGCCAGGGAGGCGAAGAGGATCATCGGCAACCGCGAGCTGAAGGTCGACGGCAGGGCCGTCAAGGACCCCAAGGCCCCGATCGGGATCATGGACGTCATCGAGGTGCCGCGGATGGGCCTCGCCTGCCGCATGCTCCTCACCGACAAGGGCAGGCTGACCGTCGTCCCCATCGGGGCGGACGAGGCGGCGTACAAGATCTGCCGCATCGAGGACAAGACCCGGGTCAGGGGCGGCAGGTTCCAGCTGAACCTCAGCGGCGGCAGGAACATCCTCCTCGACGCCGACGACTACAAGGTGGGCGACTCGCTCAGGATCGGGATCCCCGCCCAGGAGGTCACCGGCCACTACCCGCTCGGAGCGGGCGCCGCGGCCTTCATCACCTCGGGTTCGCAGGTGGGCAGGGTCAAGACCGTCAAGGAGGTCCGCATCGTCAGGGGCTCCGCCGCCAACGTCGTCGTCTTTGACGACGGCAACGAGACCACGGTCGGCAACATCCTCGTGATCGGCAACGGCGGCGTCGAGGTCACGTTACCGGAGGCCTCGGCATGAACCCGATGAGGGAGCTGCGCGTCGAGAAGGTCACCGTCAACATCGGCGTCGGCGAGGCCGGCGACAGGCTGGTCAAGGCCAAGAAGGTCGTCGAGGCGGTCACCGGGCAGAAGCCGGTCGAGACCGTGTCCCGGGTGATCAACCGCGACCTCGGCATCCGCATCGGCATGCCGATCGGCTGCAAGGTGACGCTCAGGGGCGAGGCGGCCGACAGGTTCCTCCGCGGGGCGCTGTCGATCCGCGACAGACGGGTCTACGAGTACTCGTTCGACAAGGAGGGCAACATGTCCTTCGGCATCTCCGACCACACCGATTTCGAGGGCATGAGGTACGATCCCGACATCGGCATCTTCGGTATGGATGTGAACGTGGTGCTGAGGCGCAAGGGCAACCGCATCGCGACGCGCTCGCTGCTCAAGCGGAAACCCGTCAACAGCCATCGCGTCGACCGCGATGAGGCGATCCTGTTCATGAAGGACAGGTATGAGGTAGAGGTGGTAATGTGAAACCCAAGAGACAGTTCGGCAGGTCCGAGGGATGCACCCGCTGCGGACGCAAGCGGGGGATCATCAGGAGGTACGGGCTGCGCCTGTGCCGCCAGTGCTTCAGGGACATGGCTCCCGAGCTCGGATTCAAGAAATATTCGTGAGGAGTGAGAGATATGCAGTGCGATCCATTGAACGACGCGATGTGCGTCATGAAGAATGCCGCTCTCAGTGGTAAGAGCGAATGTACGATCCAGCCCTCCTCCAAGCTCATCGGCCGCGTGCTGAAGGTGATGCAGGACCACGGATACATAAACCAGTTCGAATACATCGAAGACGGCAGGGCGGGCAAGTTCCGCGTCATGCTCAAAGGAGCGATCAACGACTGCGGGGTCATCAAGCCCCGCTACTCGGTCAGGATCGCCGAGGTCGAGAAGTTCGAGGCGAGGTACCTCCCCGCCCAGGACTTCGGCGTCCTGGTGATGACCACGACCGAGGGCGTGATGGCCCAGAACCGGGCCAAGGAGCTCGGCATCGGCGGCAAGCTGCTCGCCTACGTCTACTGAAGGAGAGATCGAATGACAATAGCAGGGAAAATCGAGAACATCATCGCCGTCCCCGAGGGCGTGACCGTCACCCGCGAGGATGACGTCGTCACCGTCAGAGGTCCCAAAGGGGAACTGAGCAGGAGCTTCGCACACCCGCGCGTCATCGTGGAGGCCCGTGAGGGGGAGGTCGCCGTCTGGTGCGAGTACCCCAGGGTCAAGGAGAAGGCCATGGTCGGCACGTTCACGGCGCACGTGAACAACATGATCAAAGGGGTCACGACCGGCTTCAGCTACGGCCTCAAGGTCGTCTACTCCCACTTCCCGATGAAGGTGACGGCCAAGGGCGACCGCGTCGAGATCAACAACTACATGGGCGGCCATGCCGTCCGCAGCGCCAAGGTCGTCGGCAAGTGCAAGGTCACGGTCAGCGGCGCCGACGTCACCGTGGAGGGCATCAGCATCGAGGACTGCGGTCAGACCGCGGCCAACATCGAGCGCGCCACCTCCAGGACCGGGTTCGACAAGAGGACGTTCCAGGACGGTATCTACATCGTCCACAAATCACACAAGGTGAAAGAATGACGATAAAGGCATTTACGGATCTCCCGGGCTTCAAGGAGGCCAACACCGGGGAGCTCGCGCAGATCGGCATCGCGTCGGTCGACGAGCTCCGGACGGCCCTCAACGACGAGGCCCGGTTCAAGGAGATCATCAAGACGCTCTCCGGCGTCGGTCCCAAGACCGCCGAGAACTGGAGGAACGCCCTCAGCGGCGGGGCCCCGGCGGAGCCGGAGACGGTCGTCGAGGCCGTCGAGGCCGAGGTCATCGAGGAGCATGACGGGTACAGGGTCAAACCCAAACCCGAGCTCGACGATGAGCAGACCGATGCGCTGGCCAAGCGCGCGGTCATCTCCGGGCGCCGGCCCGCCTTCAAGCGGCAGGAGTGGTTCAGATACTCCGCGCTCGGTGACAAGTGGAGGTGCCCCAAGGGCCGCCACTCGAAGCTGAGGGTGCAGATCAAGAGGCGCCCGCCGCGGGTCCGGATCGGATACCGCGGACCGGAGGCCGTCAGGGGCCTGCACCCCTCCGGCTTCGAGGAGGTCATGGTCTTCAACACCGACGGCCTCGAGGGCATCGACCCGAAGAAGCAGGCGGTCCGCATCGGCGGCACCGTCGGGTACAGGAAGCGGACGGCGATCGAGGACAGGGCCGACGAACTCGGCATCAGGATCCTCAACAGGACGGTGTGAGCATGACCGATCTCAAGAACCAGCGGCGCATGGCCGCCGATCTGCTCGGCTGCGGGGAGAACCGCGTATGGATCAACCCCGACAGGCTCGAGGAGGTCGAGGACTGCATCACCCGCAGCGACATCCGCATGGCGATCGACTCCGGTCTGATCAGGGCCAAGGCGAAGAAGGGCACGTCCAGGGGACGGATACGGTACGTCGCCGGCCAGAAGGCCAGCGGCAAGCGCAAGGGCCCCGGCTCGCGCAAGGGCACCGTCAACGCGCGCATCACCGGCAAACAGCGCTGGATCGCCAAGATCCGCCCGATCCGCGACGAGCTCAAGACCCTCAGGGCCGAAGGCGAGATCACGCCGTCGGTCTACAGGCTCTACTACAGGAGGGCCAAGGGCGGTTCCTACAACTCACGCAGGAACCTCAGACAGCATATGATCGCCGAAGGGCATCTCAGGGATAAGGAGGAGGAGAACTGATGGCTACAGGACCTAGATACAGAGTGCCGTTCCGCAGAAGACGGGAGTGCCGCACGGACTACCACGTCCGCCGCAGGCTCCTGACCGCCCGCGAGACCAGGGCGGTGATCCGGAGATCCAACCGGAACATCACCGTCCAGTTCGCGGACTTCGGCATGGAGGGCGACAGGGTGGGGGTCACGGCCAGCACCCGCGACCTGGTCAGGCTGGGATGGGCGGGCTCGTGCTCGAACCTCCCCGCGGCGTACCTGGTCGGCTACCTGGCCGGCAAGCGTGCGCTGGCCGCCGGCATCGCGTACGCGGTGCCGGACATCGGCATGCAGAAGCCCCAGCGCGGCGGAGTCCTCTTCGCCGTGATCAAGGGGATGCTCGACGCCGGGCTCGAGGTGCCCTGCTCCGAGGAGGTCCTCCCCGTCGAGGACAGGCTCCTCGGGAGGCACATCGACGCGTCGATCGAGGCCGCGGTCAGCGGCCTGAAGGAAAAGATGGAGGCTGAATAAGATGGATTGGATCCCTAAGACAAGATTGGGCCAGATGGTGCTCAACGGCGAGATCACAACCATGAGCGAGGTGCTGGCCTCGAGGCTGCCCCTCCGCGAGGCGGAGATAGTGGACATCCTCCTCCCGGACCTCAAGGACGAGGTCATAGACGTCAACATGGTCCAGCGGATGACCGACTCCGGCCGGAGGGTGAGGTTCTCCATAACCTGCATCGTCGGCAACGGCGACGGTTTCATCGGCATCGGGAAGGCGAAAGGCAGGGAGGTCGGCCCTTCGATCAAGAAGGCGATCGACAACGCCAAGCTGAACATGATCGAGATCAAGCGGGGTTGCGGCTCCTGGGAATGCGGATGCGGCCAGCCCCATTCGCTGCCCTACGAGGTCACCGGCCACACGGGTTCCGTGTCGGTGACGCTGAAGCCCGCCCCCAGGGGCATCGGGCTCGCGGTCGGCGATGTGGCGAAGAGCCTGCTGACGCTCGCGGGCATCAAGGATGCCTGGGGTTTCGCGGTCGGCAACACCAAGACCAAGGTCAACTACGCCTCGGCGACGTTTGAGGCGCTCAAGGAGACCTCGCGCATGCGGGTGACCGAGGAGCAGGCGGAGCGGTTGCACATCGTCTCCGGCGCCGTCGGTCTGACCGTCGGCGAGACCGCCGAATACGGGGAGGAGTGAAGATGGCCTACGCCGTCATACGCGTCCGCGGACAGGCCGATGTCAACTGCGACATCCGCCACACCATGGAGCTGATGAACCTGACCCGGGTCAACCACTGCGTGATCGTCCCCGCCGACGACGTCACCGAGGGCATGCTCCGCAAGGTGAAGGACTACTGCACCTGGGGCATCGTCGACGAGGGGACGCTCGCGGAGATGATCCGCCGCCGCGGCCGGCTGGCCGGCGACCGCGCGATCACCGACGAGTACCTGAAGGAGAACTCGGAGTTCGCCACGGTCGACGAGCTGGCCAAGGCCATGATTGAGAACGATTGCAGGATGAGGGACGTCGAGGCCGCCAAGCCGGTGTTCCGCCTCCACCCCCCCGCGAAGGGTTACGAGGGCATCAAACGCCCCTACACCACCGGCGGGGCGCTCGGTTACCGGGCGGAGGCGATCAACGACCTCATCAAGAGGATGCTGTGAGGTGGTACCAATGCCAAGCAGAACAAAGAAATTGAGAGGATCAAGGACCCACGGACGCGGCAAGAAGGCCGGCCGCGGCGCCGGCAAGATCGGCGGCCACGGCATGGCCGGTTACAGCAAGACCGGCAAGATCGGGATGCTGAAGAACGACCGCGACTATCTCGGGAGGCACGGCTTCAAACGGCCCCAGAGCATGGTCGAGGCCAACTCGACCATCAACGTCTCGGAGCTCCGGGAACATGCCGACCGCTTCGTCGAGATGGGTTTCGGCGTAAAAGAGGGAGATACGTATAATATCAACCTCACCGATGCAGGCGTGGACAAGCTGCTCGGCAGCGGGAGCATCGACGTGGCGGTCAACGTGACCGTCGCCGAGGTCTCCGCCAAGGCCCGCGAGAAGATCGAATCTTCGGGCGGCAGCATCGCCGAGTGAGCGCAATCAGGAGTTGAAGCGGATGGAAGAGCAACTGAGCCTGCTGTACAAGGTAAAACCCCTCGGCGACAGGCTGCCTGCCGTCAAGCGTCCGGAAGGGCATGTGCACTTCAGGACCAAGATGATGTGGGTCATCGTCGTGCTGCTGGTGTACTTCGCGATGACCAACGTCTACATATACGGCTTGGATCAGAGCGGGTCACTCGACCTGTTCGCGCAGTACCGGACGATCATGGCGGGTGCCTCGGGCACCATCCTGCAGCTGGGTATCGGGCCGATCGTCACGGCCTCGATCATCATGCAGCTGTTCGTCGGCGCGAAGATCATCAAGCTCGACCTCTCCAACCGCAGGGACAAGGCCTGCTACCAGTCGGTGCTGAAGCTGCTGGTGATCGTGATGATCCTGGTGGAGTCGGTGCCGCAGGTCTTCGGCTACCTGGTGCCATCCGACACCTTCGTCTCCTCCCTCGGCCTCAACGGGGCCAGGGCGGCGATCATCCTGCAGCTGTGCGTCGGGTCGTACCTGGTGTTCCTCTTCGACGAGCTGGTCTCCAAATGGGGCATCGGCAGCGGTATCTCCCTGTTCATCGCGGCAGGGGTGTCGCAGGCGGTGTTCACCGGGGCGCTCAACTGGTATCCGATCGACTCGCACGCCGCGATGAGCCTCGGCAACCCGCCGGCGGGGACCATCCCCAAGGCGATCTACGTGCTGATGAACACCGATTCGGCCGGGATGGCCAACGGCGGTTACGAGCTGATCTTCCTGGGTGAGCCCAATCCGATGATCGCGCTGGTCGGCACCGTGCTGATCTTCCTCGTGGTCGTCTATCTGGAATCCACCCGCATCGAGCTGCCGCTGTCGCACGGCACCGCCAGAGGCGCCAGGGGCAGGTACCCGATCAAGCTGATGTACGCCAGCAACATCCCCGTCATCCTGATGTCGGCGCTGCTCGCCAACGTCAGCATGGTGGCGCTGCTGCTGTTCACCAACGACTTCCTCAGCGGCATACCGTTCATCGGCGGCAACCCCGCCGTCGGTTCGTTCGACGAGGGCTCGACCGTCGCATCCGGAGGGTTGGCATGGTACCTGTCGGCCCCGAACGGGCTGACCAGCTGGTTGATGCCGATCCTCGACCCGGTCAACTACGGCAACGGGCATTCCGCTCTGCAGAACCTGTCGCGCGTGGGGATCTACGGGTCGGTGATGGTGATGGGCGCGATCATGTTCGCCAAGTTCTGGGTCGAGACCACCAACCTCGGCGCCGAATCGGTCGCCAACCAGATCCAGCGCAGCGGCATGCAGATACCCGGCTTCCGCCGGGACCCGCGCGTGCTCAAGCGCGTGCTCGAACGGTACATCCCGACGGTGACGATCATGTCGGGTGCGCTGATCGGCGCCCTGGCGGTGGGGGCCGACATGATCGGCACCACCGGCAACGCGTCAGGTACGGGTCTGCTGCTGGCCGTGGGCATCCTGATCAACTTCTACGAGGCCATCGGCCGCGAGCAGATGATGGAGATGAACCCGGTCATGAGGGGCTTCTTCGGAGGTGAGGACTGAAATGGCCAATCCCGGTTCCCCCGGACAGGCGCAGCCGAACATGCCGGCGATGCCCAAGGGCACGATGATCGGCATGATGGTCGCGATGCTGGTCATGATCATCGTCATGCAGTACCGGCTGGAGATAGGCGGCGCGCTCAACGTGGTCTTCCAGGTCATCGACTTCGACGGCCGGATGCCCGTGCTCTCGCTGGTCCTCGCCGGCACGGTGATGATCACCCTGAGCACGGTGATCCGCGGCCTGATCACCGATCCGCTGCAGCAGGCCAGGATCCAGCAGGAGCAGTCGGCGTTCAACGCCGAGATGCGCCAGGCGCGGCTGGAGAACAACCTCTTCAAGCTGAAGAAGCTGCAGGAGCAGCAGCCGGCGATGATGGCCAAGTCGATGGAGATGAGCACCGGCCAGATGAAGGTCATGCCCGTGACGATGATCGTCATCCTGCCGATGTACGCCTGGATCTTCTTCTTCATCACCTACTCGGTGCCCGCGGAGCTGCTGACGGTCAGCATGCCCTGGGGTCCCCTCGACCTCAACGGCAAGGTCATGGGCTTCATGCCCTACTGGATCGTCATCTACACGATGATCAGCCTGCCGATCGGCCAGCTGGAGAACCGCTTCGTCAGGTACTTCCTGCTGCGGAAACGGCTGAGCGAGCTGGAAGCGGTCCATTGAAGGTCTTATGATGAGGATCACCATCAGCGGCCCCCCGGGGTCGGGCAAGACCACCGCCTGCAGGAAGCTGTCGGAGCATCTGGGACTGGAGGCGGTCGTCTTCGGCCACCTCTTCCGCAAGATGGCCGCCGAGCGCGGCCTCTCGCTGGTGGAGCTGGGCGAGCTGGCCGAGCGCGATCCCGCGATCGACGCGGCGATCGACGGCAGGATCATCGAGGTCGCCCGCGCCAACACCGACATCATCCTCGAGTCGCGGCTCTCCGCCCACCTGCTCTCCCGTCATGGGATCCCGGCCTTCAAGGTCTACCTTGACGCCGATCCCGAGGTGAGGATGCAGCGCATCGGCATGCGCGACGAGGGCTGCGAGGACGCGGCCCGGGAGATGCTGGAGCGGCAGGCGTCCGAGGCGCGCCGCTACAAGGCCTATTACAACATCGACATCGGCGACCTCGGGATCTACGACCTGGTGCTGTCGACCGACGACATGACCCCCGAAGAGGTCATCCGCGTGATCGCCGACCGTTCTCAGGAGCAGCAATGCTGATCAAGGACCCGGACACGCTTCCCGACCGCTGGGGCAAACGCCCCTCCGACCGCACGCTGGGCGAACTGCTGCAGGGCGGCGTCATCGCCCTCGACAAACCGTCCGGCCCGACCTCCCATCAGGTGACCGCCTGGGCACGGGATGCGCTGAAGGTCGAACGCATCAGCCACGGCGGCACGCTCGACCCGCAGGTCAGCGGCGTGCTGCCGATCTGCACCGGCAGGGCGGTGCGCCTGACCGACATCGTCCTCTCGTCCGACAAGGAGTACATCTGCCTGATGCGCATCCACGCCGACCGCGGCGCCGACCGCATCCGCGAGACCGCATCCCGCTTCAGGGGCCGCATCTACCAGATGCCGCCGGTCCGCTCGGCGGTCAAGCGGCGGCTGAGGATCCGCACCGTGCATGAGCTGGAGATCCTCGAGATCGACGGCCGGCGGGTGCTGTTCCGGGTCGCCTGCGACGCCGGCACCTACATCCGCACCCTCTGCACCGACATCGGCGAGGCGCTGGGCTGCGGCGCCCACATGGAGGAGCTGCGGCGCACGCGCTCGGGCGCGATGACCGAGGCGCAGGCGGCCACGCTGCATGAGGTCAGGGACGCCTACGTCTTCTGGCAGCAGGACGGCCGCGAGCGCCGGCTCCGGGCCATGCTGCAGCCGATGGAGGCACTGGTCGAGCCGCTGCCCAAGGTCATCGTCAAACCCACCGCGGTCGACGCCGTCTGCCACGGGGCCGACCTCAGCGTCAGGGGCATCCACATGCTCGACGACGGCATCCGGCGCAACGCGCTGGTGGCGATGATGACCGCGCGCGGCGAGCTGATCGCGCTCGGCAGCATGCAGATGTCGTCATCGAAGGTGATGGCGACCGACCGGGGCACGGCGGTCTCCGTCGAACGGGTGCTGATGGAGCGCGGGCACTACCCGCGGATGTGGCGTTTCGCCACCGATCTGGATCCCGACGATGCGGATCCGCAGGACACCGGCTGAGCATATCGCTTATTACCCTGCACCCCTTCGAGGTCGGCATGGCAAAGAAGAGATTGTTCGACAGGAGGACGGAGGTCTTCTCCGTCCGGGGGATGCGTGTCGGCGACTTCGATCCCACCAAACCGGGCTGCTACGACAATGTCAGGACCTTCCCGCTGGAGGTGAGGCCGCGCCGCGGGCTCGGCTTCAGGATCGCGTCCGACGTGCCGGTCTCGATCGCCTTCGCCAACAGCGACAACTCCTCCGTCTACCATAAGGAGGACATGCTCGAGTTCGAACACGGTCCGATACCGACCGGGCAGAACCGGGAGATGGGGCTGCTGCTGGGGGTCTTCCCCGGCGACAAGGCGACGATCGACCTGGAGATCTGGATGGAACGGGTATGAGCAGGCTCGAGCAGGGGCTCAACGGCAGCTACTGGAAGGATGACCTGCCGGACGGCCTGTCGCTGATCCGCCGCTCCGACCGTTACGTGCTGCTCATCATGGCGGCCACCCTGCTGGTCGTGGCGGCCGTCGCCGTCTGCGGGCTGCTCGGGGACATGCCCCTGCAGCAGGCGGCACCGCTGCTGACCGCGCCCTTCTTCACCTGCGGCGCCTTCCATATGCTGCGCACCAGGCCGTGGACGATGGCGGCGGTGCTGACGCTGATGGTCGCCCTCCTCCTGCTGCGGCTGCCCCAGGCGCTCATGTACCTGCTGCTGTTCGTCACCGTCGGCGCCGTCGGCTGCGTGGTGCTGGTCAACGCGGTGCAGCGGGTGATCTTCTACAGGGTCATGCGCTCGATCGAGTACATCAACATCAAGGAGCGGCTGGGCGCCTGGGACCGGACGGTGGCCTTCATCTTCAACATACCGCGCGACCTGGACACGAGGAACATCGCCATCGACCACGACCTCTGCCGCGACCGCCTCCCCTGGAAGGAGATGGGGGGCACGATCTCGCTGGCGCTGATGGTCGGCATGCTGCTGTGGATCTACATCTCGATGAACCCCGCCTTCATCCACGGCGCCTCGGACTACAGCATCCCCGTCCATCTGTTCTCGCTGGTGCTGCTGATCCCGCTGCTGGTGCTGCCCTGGGCGATCTTCAAGTCGATGAACGCGCGCATCGAGACCAATTACCGCGATTACCGCATCTACGACGGGATCAAGGCGACCCTGTCGCGCATGGCGCTGCCGGTGCTGGCGGCGCTGTTCTTCGTCATCATCGCGATCAACAGCACCAGCCCGGTCGTCGTCCTGGCCTACATCCTCACCTCGGGGGTCATGATCACCCTGGTGATCATCTTCACCTCGGTGATCTACTACGTCGGCTTCGAGCCTGCGACCGTCGACGACATCCGCGCCAAATGGAGGCTGCTGCAGCCGGCCCCGCTGTTGATGGGACTGGGACGGGATCAGGGGATCGGCCTCGGAGGCATCCCCGGCACCCCGGAGCGGGACCTCTCCGACTGCGGACGCCTGCTGCCGCCGCGCTGAGCCCCGTCATTCTCCGCGGGAACCGTACGACTCCACGATCCTGTTGAAGATCGGGCCCGCCGACATCCCGGGCGTCTTGCGGATGCCGATCAGCTCCGGTTCGACGCTGTTGCTGAAGATGAGGAGGAAGCGCAGCTCCGTGCCCTCCGCCTCGATCATCGGCGGACCGTCGCCGGTGACGACGGCCAGGGCGGAGTCCGCCATCAGCTGGATCTGCTCCGGGGTCAGGTCGTCGGGCAGCCGGAAGATGAAATTGCAGTACTCGGTGGTGCCGTTGATCATGAACTGCACCTCGGAGCGCTGCAGCAGCTCCCTGAACTCATCGCCGCCGTCATCTGCGGCCAGCTTTGCCAGCATCTCCTTCGCCGTCTCCCCGATATCGAGGTATATCGTCTCCTTCCCGAGCACCTTCCACATGGTCTCCGCGATGTTCCGCAGCGATATAAACCGTTCCACGGCCCCCGCATTGGAAAGATTAAAAGCGGTGTTGCCGCTACTCGTCGTGAGCAATTCATGGAAGAGGAGTTCAAGGTGACGCCCTGGGAGGTCTCCGGGGAGATCGATTACGAGCGTCTGATGAGGAATTTCGGCACCACGCCGATCGATGACGCCCTGCTGCAGCGGCTCGCCGGCTACGGCGAGGTGCATCCGATGCTCAGGCGCGGGGTGTTCTACTGCCACAGGGACCTCAACCAGCTGCTCGACCGCTTCGACCGCGGCGAGCGCTTCTTCCTCTACACCGGCCGCGGCCCCTCGGGCAGCACCCATCTCGGGCACCTGATGCCGTGGATCTTCACCAAGTGGCTGCAGGACACCTTCAGGGTGCCGCTGCTGTTCCAGATGACCGATGACGAGAAGTTCCTCTTCAAGGACCTCTCGCTCGACGAGACCCGCCGGCTGTCGCACGACAACGCGCTGGACTTCGCGGCGCTGGGCTTCGATCCCGAGCTGACGGAGATCATCCTCGACACCGAGAACATCCGCCCGCTCTACCCGATCGCGCTCAAGGTCGCCAAGAAGGTGACCTTCTCCACCGCCCGCGCGGTCTTCGGCTTCGACAACTCGTCGAACATCGGGGCGATCTTCTTCACCACCATCCAGGCGGCGCCCGCCTTCCTGCCCACCGAGCAGACCGGCGTGCAGACGCCCTGCCTGATCCCCTGCGGCATCGACCAGGACCCCCATTTCCGGGTGGCGAGGGATGTCGCCCCGGGGCTCGGCTACCCCAAGCCCGCGATGCTCTACTGCAAGATGTTCCCCGGCCTGGGCGGAGGGGACAAGATGTCGTCCTCCGACCCGATGTCGACGATCTACACCACCGACACGCCCAAGGAGGTCCGCAGGAAGGTCGGCCGCGCCTTCACCGGCGGCCGCGTCACCGTCGAGGAGCAGCGGGAGCTGGGGGGCGACCCGGAGGTCTGCGCGGTGTTCATGTACAATTTCTTCCTCTTCGAGCCGGACGATGCGAAGCTCGACGAGCTGGCCGGCCGCTGCCGTCGCGGCGAGGTGCTCTGCGGCGAATGCAAGGCGGCCCTGACCGAGAGGATCAACGTCTTCCTGGAAGGGCATCAGGCCCGACGGGAGCAGGCCCGCGAGGTCGTGGACCGCATGACGTTCGAAGGTTTCAAATGGTGATCCGATGGATTTGACGGAGATTCTCGCGGGACTGAGCTACAACGAGAAGCGACTGCTGCTGGCACTGGACCGGGACGGGCGCGCCGCCTCGCCTGCCGAGCTGGTCGCCGCCGCCGGCTTCGACCTCGAGGTCGAGGTCATGGGGGCGGCCTCCTGGCTCTCGACCAAGGGGCTGGCGGTCATCGACGAGGACACCGTCCTCTACTACGAGGCGGATCCGGGCACCGTCCTCCCCGAACGGAGGGCATTGACCCTGATCGACGGGGCCGGCGGCAGCCTGGACATGGACGACCTGTCGCGGCGGATGCCGGACGGCGAGGACAGGATCGCCGTCGGCTGGCTCCGGCGCAAGAAGCTGGCCGACATCGTCAAGTCGGACGGGGGCAGCCGGCTGGTGCTGACCGATGCCGGCCGCGCTGCGGCGGACGCCCCCATGCCCGACGAGCTGCTGCTAGGGCGCATGGCCGCGGGACCCGTCGCCGAGGCCGACGCCGATCCCGGGCTGCTCCGCGACCTGAAGGGGCGGCAGGGCACGATCCGCGAACGGCCGGTGACCGCGAGGACGGTCTCGCTGACGCCGGCCGGCCGCGAGGCGGCGGCCTCCGGTATCGAGCTGGTCGAGCTGGTCGCCGATGTCACCGACCGCCTGATCCAGAGCGGGGAGTGGCGCGAGGCCGGCTTCCGCCGCTACGATGTGCAGACCTTCGCACCGTCCGTCGTGCCGGCGAAGAAGCATCCGCTCTCGCGGCTGGGGGCGGAGATCCGCCGGCTGTTCACCGACATGGGGTTCACCGAGATGGGCTCCGACTACGTCCAATCGGCGTTCTGGAACCTGGACGTCCTCTTCACGCCGCAGGACCATCCCGCACGCGACCTGCAGGACACATTCTATCTGGAGCGCCCCGCGAGCCTGGAGCTGGACGACGACGCGCTGGTCGACAGGGTCCGGGCGATCCACGAGGACGGCGGCGGCACCGGCTCGTCCGGATGGGGCGGGGAATGGTCGCGGGAGAAGGCCGGGATGGCGCTGCTGCGCACCCACAGCACGGTCAGCAGCATCCGCCATATCGCCGCCGACCCGCGGGCGCCGCTCAAGGCGTTCTCCATCTCCCGCATCTTCAGGAACGAGTCGATCGACTCCACCCACCTGCCCGAGTTCACCCAGATCGAGGGCATCGTCATCGACGAGAATGCCGATTTCAACATGCTGATCGCCATGGTCGGGGAGTTCTTCCGCAACATGGGCTTCGATCAGGTGCGCATCCGGCCCGCCTACTTCCCCTACACCGAGCCGTCGCTGGAGCTGGAGGTGTTCTTCAACGGCAAGTGGATGGAGCTCGGCGGCGCCGGCATCTTCCGGCCCGAGGTGGTGGCCCCGTTCGGCGTGGAGCATCCCGTCCTCGCCTGGGGGTTCGGCTTCGAACGGCTGGCGATGCTGAAATGGGGGATCACGGACATCCGCGACCTCTACATCTCCGACCTCGACGTGCTCAAAGGCAGCACCGTGCTCTGATCAGAGGAAGGAAGCCGGCTGCGAGCCCGATTCGATCTGCCTGATGATCTCGCCGATGCGCGACCGGCGGGACTCCCGCCGGCAGGAGCGCAGCGCCTTGCCCAGATGGCTGAGGCACTCGTCCCCGCGCCCGCGGCCGAAGGCGACGCCCGCCCTCAGCACCATGATCTCGTCGATGCGGCCGACGTCGCCGTCCTCGAGGAAGAGGCTGACCGCCTGCGAGAGGAAGGACTCGGCATCATCCAGTCTCCCCTGGCTGAACAGCGCCTTGGCCGTGACCAGCGCCAGGCTCGGGGTGCGGCGCTCCTCGTAGGCTGCGGACGCCGCCGCCAGGGCCGCATCCGCATCGCCGTCGATGAGGTCCGCCTCGGCCCGCACCGCCACCGCTTTGGCCGACCGGTACTCGTCCAGCCTCCCGGCGCAGTGCCGGGCGTCGGCGGTGTCGAGGCAGTGCAGCGCGACGTCGGCGCGGATGTCGAGCACGTTCTCGTCGAGACGCGGCGGCACGTTCAGTCTGCCGATCATGCGCAGCAGGTCCTCGTTCGGGTTCTCCAGGAAGCCCTCCGCCCCTCGGACCAGATGGCGCGAGGCCTCGAGGTGGCGTCCCGCCGAGACCAGGTGGAACAGCCGTTCCTGATTGTCGCCGCCGTTGTCCAGGTACCAGTCGGCGGCGAGGCTGTGCCATCCGCGCACCTCCTCCCCGTCGGCGACGTCCAGGAACCGCCGGGCGACGTCCCCGGGGATGGAGGTCATGCCGTTGAAATCGGCGGGGATGACGCCGGTGGCGGTGGCGGGCAGGCTGCTGCGCGGCACCGGCTCGCGGAAGACGCAGGCGAGGCCGAAGGTGGCCCGGTCGGCCGGGCTCAGCGCCTCCATCATCGCCCTGGGGTCGCACCGCTTCATATCCAGCAGGCTCTCGATCGAGACCCCGTCGGAGATCAGGCGCTCCCTCAGCGAGGAGGCGTCGCGCATCCCCTCGGGCAGCAGGCAGTAGGCTTTGCGTTTGACCCCCGCCGATCTGATATGCGCCAGCCACTCGGTCGCCCGCCCCGCCTCCCTCAGCTTCTTGAGCTCGAGCGAGGCATGCGCCCGGGAGATGCCGAGCACCGAGGCGATCCCGTCCTGCGTCAGGTCGAACGGCACGTTGTAGATCTCGTCGGGACCCTGCTCCGGGAACCTGCTCAGGTGCAGGAGCAGACGCTCCTTGATGGTGACGCTCTCGGCCGTCATGCTCCGGCATTGAAACATGCTTTTATATCATCTTCGCACTGGTCAGATACGTATAGCATGTCTGTTCTGTTCATCTGCAGCGAACCCGACCTGCCCTCGGTCAACATGAGGGAGGAACTGCTGGGGAAGGGGGGGTGGGAGGAGTCGGATGCCGGCGAGGGCCGCACCCTGCACCGCAGGGGCGACGACTGCATCCTCTCGGTGCCCGGGCTGCATATCCGCCTGGACGGCATCGACGCGACCGCCGCCGACCTGGGTTTCGAGGCGGACGCCGTGGTCTTCATGTCGCGGCACGCCTCGGCCTCCGGCGCCCCCTCGCTGACCGTCCATCCCATCGGCAACTACAACGACAACCGCCTCGGCGGCCGCGAACGGGAACTGGTCCCCGCCGCCCCCGGGCTGATGGGCGACGCGCTGCGGCGCATCGCCGCCGCCCGCCCGCTGCCGGGTTTCACCGTCTGCTACGAGGTGACGCACCACGGCCCCTGGCTGGAGACGCCGACGTTCTTCATCGAGATCGGCTCGGATGAGCGCAACTGGGGGAACCGCGACGCGGCCCGTCTGCTGGCCGCAGCGATGGACGGGATGCGATCGGCAGACCATCCGGCGGCGGTCGGCATCGGCGGAGGGCATTACGCGCCCAGGTTCACCGAGGTGGCCCTGGAGTACGCGCTCGACTTCGGCCACATGGTGCCCGGTTACCAGCTGGAGGGTCGCGATGACGAGGACATCCTGCGGATGATCGGCGATGCCGCGCGCATGTCGGGCACGGAGTGCGTCTACATGCACCGCAACTCGTTGAAGAAACCGCTGCAGCGGCGGGTGGCCGAGCTGGTCGACACCGCCGGTTACGAGGTCCTGCGCTCCGCCGACCTGGAGCCGCTCAGCTCCGTTCCTGCGAATCGATGAGCGTCCCGTTGATGCCGTTGCCGAGGATGGCGTTGCCCAGATCCTCCAGGTCGCGGCCGTTGACGATGAGGATGTCGATCATCTCCTCGGTGGCGATCCGCACTCCCAGCGGGTCGAACACCGACGAGCGGCCGGCCCCGTGGTCGTCGTAGACCAGGTCCTTCAGCTGACCGATGGTGAGTTCGCGGAACCGCACCGCGTCGCCGTCGGTCCGCGGATCGGCCGAGTAGACGGCATCCACGGACGTGGCGTTGACGATGCGGTCGGCACCCATCTCCCGGGCGACCATCGCGGCCACGGCATCGGTGGTGTGGCCGGGCACGGTCCCGCCCATGACCACCGCTCTGCCGGGGACGCTCATCGCGGCCGCCTCGGCCGCCGACTCCGGGATGCCCGGCACGGCGGCATCGCCGAGGGCGAGTGCCAGCAGCCCGGCGTTGAGCCGGGTGACGCCGATCCCCAGCAGGTCCTGCCGCGGAGTGTCGGCGCCCAGTTCCCCGGCCGTCCGCGTGTAGTAGCGGGCGATCCTGCCGCCGCCGCAGACCACCACCATCTGCACCTCGTCCTTCAGCCGCACGATCAACGCGGCCAGTTCCTTGATGAATGACGCATCGTCATTGCCCGGGACCAGTATGGACCCCCCGATCGAAATCACAACCTTCTTCTTGCTCATGGAGAATACATTTAATACGTATGCGTAATTTGGATAAATATTATTGGTGAACCAAATGGTCGATACGAACGCCGCGGACAAGGCACGATATGATTTCAAGAAGGCGATGCAGGAGATCGTCGAGTACAGGGGCAGGGGCACCGAGCTGATCTCGGTCTACGTTCCCGATACCAAGCTCATCTCCGACGTCATGGCCTATTTGAGAGAGGAGCAGTCGCAGGCGTCGAACATCAAATCCAAGACGACGATGAAGAACGTCACCAGTGCCATCGACTCGATCATGGCGCGATTGAGGACCTACAAGACGGTGCCGCCCAACGGCGTGGTCATCTTCTGCGGCGAGGTGCCGCGTGCCGGCGATCAGACCCGGATGGTGCAGTACGTGGTCAGCCCGCCCGATCCCGTCGCGGCGTTCCTCTACCGCTGCGACTCGGAGTTCTTCACCGAGCCGCTGGAGAGCATGCTGCTCGAGAAGAAGTACTACGGGCTGATCGTCATCGACCGCAAGGAGGCGACGATCGGCATGCTCTCGGGCAGCAGGATCGCGATGCTCAAGCACTTCGACTCGCTGGTGCCGTCCAAGCACCACCAGGGCGGTCAGTCGTCGGTGCGTTTCGAGCGCCTGATCGAGATCGCCGCCCATGAGTTCTTCAAGAAGGTCGCCGACAACGCGACCGTCGTCTTCCTCGACAGCGTGACCGAGCTCCAGGGCATCCTGGTGGGCGGCCCGGGGGCGACCAAGGACTTCTTCGTCAAGGAGGAGTACCTGCACCACGAGCTGCAGAAGAAGGTCGTCAGCCCGCTCTTCGACACCGGATACACCGACGAGTCCGGACTGAAGGAGCTGGTGGATGCCGCCCAGGATGTGATCCAGGACATGCAGCTCACGGTCGAGAAGGAATACGTCCAGCGGCTGTTCCGGGAGATACGCAAGCCGGACGGCGGCCTCTCCGCCTACGGAGAGCAGGATGTGCGGACGGCGGCCGGCATGGGCGCGGTCGACACCCTGCTGATCTCGGAGAGCCTCGACAGGCGGCGGGTGACGGCGACCTGCCCCGAGGGGCACACCCATTCGTTCACGGTTGATGACGATGAGGCGTCCGTCAGCTGCCCCGACTGCGATCAGACGATGAAGGTCAGCGAGTCGCGCGACCTCATCGATGACTTCTTCGAGATCGCCGATGCGTTCAACTCGCGGCTCCAGCTGATCTCCGGCGATTCGGAGGAGGGCGACATGCTGCTCAAGGCGTTCGGCGGCATCGCGGCTATACTCAGATACAAGGTGGCCTGAATGAGGATACACGACCGGTTCACCGGAGAGGTGCGGGCGGCGGTCGAGGCCGCGCTCGCCGAGCTCGGATGGGAGGGCACGGGATTCCAGGAGGAGGCCTCGGAGATGGCCGATCTGGCGGTCCCGTGCTTCGCCATGGCCAGGGAGCTGAAGAGGCCGCCGGCGGAGATCGCCGCGGCGATCGCCGGCAAGACGGCGACCGGCGGGACGCTGGCTTCGGTCGAGGCCGTCAACGGCTACCTCAACTTCACCGTCGACCGCGCGATGCTGACCGAGGCCACGCTGCGGGAGATCATCGAGCGCGGCGACAGGTACGGCGACCTGCCCCCCAGGGGCATCAGGGTCAACGTGGAGCACACCTCCACCAACCCGACCGGCCCCATCCATGTGGGCCGGGCGAGGAACCCGATCATCGGCGACACCCTCTCCCGCTGCCTGGTCAGATGCGGTTACGAGGTCGAGACCGAGTACTACGTCAACGACGTCGGCAAGCAGGTGGTGGTCCTGACCTGGGGGGTCGAGAACATCCCCGACGACCGCATCGAACGCACGGAGGAGCGCGACAAGGCCGACCATCTGCTGGTGGCCAACTACCGTGCCGCCAACCGGATGATGGAGGAGGACGCGGAGGTGCGGGAGCAGATCTCCGGCATGCTGCGCAGCTTCGAAGACGGCGATGCCGAGGTCATCGGCAGCGTGCGGCGGACGACCGAGCTGATGCTGGGCGGGCTCAGGCAGACGCTGGCGGCGATCAACGTCGAGCTCGACCGCTACACCTGGGAGTCGGACTTCATCGCCGACGGGTCGGCGAGGGATGTGGTCGAACGCCTCAAGACGTCCGAGTTCGCCGGTCAGGACGACGACGGCGCCTGGTACCTCGACCTGGAGTCCTTCGGCATCAAGGGCAAGAACACCCGTTTCACCTTCACCCGTTCCGACGGGACCACGCTCTACACCACCCGCGACCTCGCCTACCACCTGGACAAGTTCCGTCGGGCGGACGCGGCCATCAACGTCCTCGGCGAGGACCAGAAGCTGGGGTCGCAGCATCTCTGCGCCGCCTTGGAGATCCTCGGCAGCGACAGGATGCCGATGCCGATGTTCTACTCGTTCGTCTCGCTGCCCGAGGGCAAGATGTCGACGCGCAAAGGGGTGGTCGTCTACCTCGACGACCTCATCGACGAGGCGGTGTCGCGCGCTTACGACGAGATCGTCAAGCGGCGCTCCGACCTCCCCGAGGAGCGGATGCGGGAGATCGCCGCCCAGGTGGGCATCGGCGCGATCAGGTACAACATCGTCCGCGTCAGCCCCGACAAGCAGCTGGTCTTCCGCTGGGAGGACGCGCTGAACTTCGACGGCAACAGCGGCCCCTACCTCCAGTACGTCCACGCCCGCGCCTGCAGCATGCTGCGCAAGGCCGGGGACTACATCCATGATTACGATCCGGAGCGGCTCACCGACGAGTGCGAGGTCAAGCTGATCCGGGCGCTGTCCCGCTTCGGGCAGGCCCTCGACCGGGCGGGCGAGCAGCGTAAGGTCAATGCGATGCCCGCCTACGGGCACGAGGTGGCGGCGGCCTTCAACCAGTTCTACGCCGCGGTGCCGGTGCTGATCGCCGGGGAGCACCGGGATGCCAGGCTGACGCTGGTGGAATGCACCCGCATCGTCCTGAGGAACGTGCTGGACTGCCTGGGCATGGAAGCGCCGGAGGAGATGTGAGATGGATTTCCGGCCGCTGAAGCTGAAGGATGCCGAGCAGGTCCGGGCGCTGGAGCTCGACTGCATCCGCGAGTACTTCAGCCAGACGCTGGAGAACCGCTGGGAGGACCTCCCCGAGGCATGGAGGGAGGGCCTGGGGGCCAGCAGCCGCACTCATTTCAAAGCCTATCTGGACGGCGGGCTGAGCTTCGTCGCCGAGGAGGACGGCGAAATCTACGGTTTCATCTTCGCCCAGATGCTGCACCACGTGGCCGACGTCGACAACCTGGTCTGGATCGAGAACATGGGGGTGCATCCGTACGCGCGCCGCAACGCCATCGGCTACCGGTTGCTGCGCGAGGTCCTGAGGAAGGGGCGCGAGCAGGGCGGCAAGGCGGTGCACAGCATGATCCAGCCGGACAACGCGCCCTCGATCATGCTCCACAAGAAAATCGGCTTCTTCATGGACCGGCGCAACGTCGCCCTCCTCGACCTGCAGGATCCGCAACTCAGGATCTGATCCGGAAAAGGTCACAGCCGTCCTCTCCGGAGGAGAGGACGGCGCCCGCCTCACTTGCGGCGGGAGCTGACGTATTTGAGTTTCTCGGCCGGCTTGCCGCCGGCATCCTTCTTCTTATCCTTCTCCGCGGGTTTCGCGGCATCGGCTCTGCGGCCCTGCTTCTCCCGGGCGAGCTCGGTGAAGTTGGCGGCCTTCGGCTCGGCCGGCTCGGGTCCGACCGCTCCGGGCTTGGTCGCCTCGGCCGGCTTGCCCGATGCGGCAGAGGAGTACCTGCGCCTGGCGGCGGCGGTCTCGGGGGCCTCCCCGCTCCGTCCGGAACGCCGGTCCTGCTCGATCTCGGTGAAGGTCCGGTCGGGCTGCACCCGCGGCTTGCTGCGCATGTGGATGAAGACGGCGATGACCGCCAGCAGCGCCACCGCGATCAGCGCGATGTAGGGCGTCCATCCCGACCAGATCGACTCGGCAACCGTCACCACCAGGGAGGTGCTGTTGGCACCGTCCCGGAAGAAGTAGTCCGGCGTGGCGGTGATCGTCAGGTTGTATTCGCCGACCCCTCCCAGCTCCACAGGTATGCTGGCCTTGAAGCCGGTCTCCCCGCCGGGCACGATGAACGTCCCGCTGCCGACCTCGTGGGTCGCACCTCCGCGGTTGTAGGTGACACTGAGCGTCACGGTCTTATCCGAACCGTCCTGGTTCACGAGGATCGCGTAGACGGTGCCCCCGTCGGGGGTGATGCTCCCCTGGCCGGCGCCGCTGAAATACAGCTCGGCGTCCGCCTCCTCCTGCACGGCCAGGCCGGTCACGAACAATGATGCGGTGATCAGCACCGCCAATAGGATGATCTTGTTGCTGCTCTTCATTTCAACGACCTCAGGTGACGATCTCCTCCAGGCGCTCCTCTTCGATCGCCCTGCGGATCTCCATGGACAGCCGCCTCCCGGTGCTCATCTCGCGCCGCCAGAGCGCGTTGCCGTAGGGGTGGCCGACCGACATATGCACGTTGGTGCCCCCGCCGATGCGCGGCGCCACGTCGTAGACGAAGAAGTCGAGGTCCTTGTCGACGCAGGTCTGCAGGCAGAACGGGCCGATGACCCCCGGATCGTAGTGCTCCTTGGTGGCGGCGACGTACTTCTCGGCCAGGTCGAAGGCCTTGTCGAGCAGCGATTCGCGCAGCGTCGCCGAGTTGTGGCCGCAGACGGTGTACTCGGGGATGACCCCGTCCTCCTCGAGCTCCACCTGCTGCTTGCCGGGCAGCCGGCAGTAGCCGTCGAGGGAGCTCTCGAAGCGCCAGTCGACGCCGAGCAGCTCGATCTGCTCGCCCTTCTCCTCGAGGGGCGAGCGGAAGAAATCCAGGTTGAACACGGGGCCGATGATGTACTGCTCCATCCTCGCGCTGTCGAGGAAATCCTCCTCGATGACGCCCTGCCTGATCAGCTCGGCGGATTTCTCCAGGAACTGCTCGTGGCTGATGGCGGTGAAGAACCCGCGTTCCAGCTTCTTGACCTTGTGGTGGACCTTGATGATGGTCAGGCCGTCGATGTCCTCCGGCGACGCGATCTTGCGGGGGAAGGGCATGCCGGCCTTCTCCAGCAGCCAGTAGTAGTCGCGTTCGTCGCCGCGCTCCTCAGACCGCAGCAGGTTCCTGCTGCCGACCAGCGGCACGGCGAAATCGTCCTCGACGGCATCGATGCCGGAGTAGGAGACGAAGGAGCGGTTGGGGATGAAGAGGACGTTGTTGTCCATCAGCTCCCGCTGGAGCCCGGGGCGGACGACATCGCTGAAGCGGTCGACCAGGACGGTCTCGTCGACCACGCCCCGGATGATGCGTCCGGACGGGTCCCGCTGCGTCTTGAAGTAATTGGTGAATGTGCGCTCCCGGCCCCGCTCACAGACCGCCACGGTGCGGAAACCCTCCGATACGGCGCCGTCGCAGGTGTCCAGCGCCGAATGCGACGCCACCATGCCGACCTTGGCCGCATCAAGGTCGTACCCGTCCAGGTTCGCCAGAACCTCATCTCTGCCTATCATCGATCCTGCCTCTGTGCTCCTCGATAGCCTCGACACGATATAACCTTTTAGTGGAGGCTCAGACGACCATGGCGACAACCAGCACCAGCACCACCGAGCACAGCATATCCATGATCGAGGAGGTGATCGGGATCGAATGGTCGTCGGGGTCCAGTCCGAACCGCGCCGCCAGCTGCGCCACATAATATGAGAGGAAGTTGAGGATGGTGGTCACCAGCATGCCGGCGATCAGCACCGTCAGCAGCACCTGCGCCAGACCGATGTTGAGCGTGATGCCCGGCATCAGCCAGGTGGCGGCGAAGGAGATGAGCCCGATGTAGATGAAGGTCAGCACCGCGCAGATGTAGATGATGCTGAAGTTCTCCAGCGCGTTGCGCGGCGGGACGGCCCTGGATTCCAGCGTGCCCAGGTGGATCATCGACGACAGGCGCGCGGTCAGCATGCCCGAGAGGGCGTTGCCCTGGTTGAGGAAGGCGGGCAGCATCACCAGGAAGACCATGTACTCGAGCAGGCGCTCCTCCTCGTGCTGGATGATCATGCCCGCGGCGATCTGGAAGATCAGGCAGAACATCAGGACGGGCACCGAGGCGAAGACGATGCGCTTCGCCTCGCCGGAGAAGTCCTTCTTGCTGACCTCCTTGCGGGCGACCCTGAGGACGTAGTAGACGGTGACGATGATGAACAGCGACGACACGGCCATGATCGCCGGTTCGCCGAAGGACGCGCCCTTCAGCCGGATCAGCAGGATCGTCGACATGAAGATCATCGGCATGGTCACGATGTCGCCGACGGCCGCGATCAGCGGGGCCGAGATGTTGTCCACATCCCAGTCGTGCTTGAAGCCGGTCTTGGCGATCTGGATGTTGATCAGGATGATCACCGCCCCGGCCAGCACGCCGCCGAGGGTGGAAATGAAGACGAAATCCCACGCCGAGTACGTCCCGTTGAAGAGGCACTTGGCGATCAGCCAGGTCAGGGCGCCCATGACGACCGAGAGGATGAGGGTGAGGCAGATGGCGGATTCGATGTTGGCCCGCAGCACGCCGCCCCGCTTGAAATTCATCCGGAACGTACCCATGTGCATCGCGGTGCCGAGGCGGCTGCCGAGGGCCCCGAAGATCATCCCGCGCATACCGAGCGCCGAGTAGATGAGGATCATCATCCCGGGGATGAGCAGCAGGTACTCCTCCATGCTGCTGAGGAACAGACCGGCGAAGAGGTCGGCGGAACCGGCGATGACCAGGGCAGTGAGGCCCATGATGAACACCGTCCTGTTCCTCAGGACGAATCCGCTCAGATTCTTGACGATCCCCAGAAAAATCACCCGCCGTGTATAGTCAGGATGTACTGAATCTGTTCTAATTACTTAAACAGTAGCAAGATTTATTAATATAGATGGAACACCTTCGAAGGGACCGAACCGACAGGTCTATAGAAAGGTGACATCAAATTGCCGATTAGCTTGGATAATCCGGACGGTGACCAAAGCGCCGCCCGGCCTGATTTGGGGGGAGCGCCTTGATGGATCCTGAGGGATTCAAGTCGCTCGGACATGTCGATATGACAGTCCGCGAGCTTCTGACCGACATGAAGGACAACTCGGAGATCATCGTCGACCTGGCCTACGCATCGCTGATGTACAACAGCGACAGCATGGCGGCCAAGGTCCATGAGCTCGAGGACGAGATCAAGAACCTCAAGTACGCCATCCGCTACAAGGCGCTGCTGTCCGCCAGGACCAAGGAGGACGCCAGGCAGATGTCGGGGCTGCTGCAGGTGGCTTCCGCCGCCGACCGCATCGCCGATGCCGCCGACGAGATCGTCGACCTCATCGACCTGCCGCTGGAGAAGCGCCCGTTCGTCTCCGCCATGCTCTACGAGTCTGGCGAGAAGATCCGCGCCACCAAGGTCAGACCGAGCTCCGGCATGGTCGGCTACACCATCGGCGAACTGGCGCCGGAGGCCTGCACCGGCTGCAAGATCATCGCCATCAAGACCCGTCAGGGCTGGATCTACGATCCCGAGGACGACGTCAAGGTGCGCTCCAACGACGACATCATCGTGCGCGGCACCGAGGACGGCTTCAACTGCCTGCTCAACTACACCAACGGCCTGATGCCCTGGGAGTTCCCCGAGGAGTCGGCCGAGGACGGCGACCGCAACGAGGTCGAGGCCGAGGCCGAGACGCTGGAGGGAGGCGATACGGAATGAACGAACTCGAGACGATGCTCCTGGAGCTGAAGGACACCTCGGAGTTCATGGTCGACCTCGCCTACTCGTCGCTGCTCTACAACAACGTGGAGATCGCCGAGGAGGTCTTCTTCCTGCACAGCACCCTGGACGGCCTCTCGGCGAGGATCCAGGATGCCGCCGTCGAACTGGGCATGAGCGATCCGAACGAGGTCGCCAGGGTGGTCATCCTCATCCGCCTGCAGCGGTCGATCCTCTCGATCGCCGAGGCTGCCAACTCGATCGCCGACGTCGTCATCAGGGGGCTGGGCTCCCATCCGGTGATCGCCATGTCGATCAAGGAATCCGAATCCACCATCGCGATCGGCAAGGTCGCGCCCGACTCGGTGCTGGTCGGCAAGGCGTTCGGCCAGGTGCGGCTGAGCACCATCAGCGGCATGTACGTCATCGCGCTCAAACGCGACCGCGTCTACATCTTCGGCCCGGGCAAGGACCACATCATCTCCGAAGGCGACGTGCTGATCGCCAAGGGCCCCGAGGAAGGGGTGCAGTACTTCAAGAACCTCTGCGACGGCAGCGAGCACGAGATCTGAACCGCGATCCGCGGCGTCCCGGAGGCGGGTTTAATACCGCGGGACCCCGATACGGCCTCCCGATGATATCCGTAAGACGCACATTCCCCTTCACGGCGATCGTGGGACAGGACGAGATGAAGCTCGCCCTCGTCCTCAACATCGTCGACCCCGGCATCGGCGGGGTGCTGATCAGAGGTGAGAAGGGCACCGCCAAATCCACGGCCGTCCGCTCCCTGGCCGACGTGCTCCCCGACATCGACTGCGTCAGGGGCTGCAGGTTCCGCTGCGACCCCTCGCGCCCGGGGATGCTCTGCGGGGAGTGCGCCGGCCTCCCGGCCGCGGGGACGCCGGAGACCGAGCGGGTGCCGGTCCGCGTGGTCGAGCTGCCGCTGAGCGCCACCGAGGACCGCATCGCCGGCACCATGGACCTGGAGCATGTGCTCAAGACCGGGGAGAAACGGTTCGAGCCGGGCGTGCTGGCCCAGGCCAACAGGAACATCCTCTACATCGACGAGGTCAACCTGCTGGAGGACCATCTCGTCGACCTGCTGCTGGACGCGGCCGCCATGGGCGTCAACCACGTCGAGCGGGAAGGGGTCTCCTTCTCCCACCCCTCCAGGTTCACCCTGGTGGGCTCGATGAACCCCGAGGAGGGCGAACTGCGCCCGCAGCTGCTCGACCGCTTCGGGCTCTGCGTCGACATCCTCGGCGAGGAGGACGCGGCCGCCAGGGCGGACGTGGTCATGAGACGGCTCGCGTACGATGAGGATCCGGACGCCTTCGCCGAGGCCTTCCGCTCCGAGACCGAGGCGCTGCGCGGGAGGATCGCCGCCGCCAGGGACAGGCTCGGCGGGGTCGCGGTGAGCCGCCGCATCGCCGAATCGGCATCCAACATCGCGATGCATTTCGGCATGGAGGGTCACAGGGCCGACATCACGCTCATCCGCGCGGCGAGGGCCAATGCGGCCCTCGAGGGCAAGGCCGCGGTCGACCGCGATGATTTCAGGGCGGTCGCCCCGATGGCCCTCATGCACCGCATGAAGAGGAAGCCGTTCGAGAAGAGCGGCGCGGACCGCGAGGAAATCATCAGATGCATCAAGATGTACTGAGACCCGTCCGTCCCGATGCGCGGGGCGCGGATCTCGCCGCGAAGGCGCTGATGTGCGCCGCCGCCGATGACGGGATCAGAGGGGTGCTGATCAGAGGGCCGTCCGGCACGGGCAAGAGCTTCCTGGTGCGCTCGTCCGCCGGCCTGTTCACGGGCCGGGAGCTGATCGAGGTCCCGTCCGGCATCACCGAGGACCAGCTCTTCGGGGGCCTGGACCTGGAACGGG
>JBNRMI010000034.1:0-5422 GCA_050309445.1 Candidatus Methanogranum sp.
GGCCGAATCTCGGCAGCGGCCGACCCTGCCTACAGCCTGTAATATCCAGTAGCCATCCGTGAGCCGTCGGCGGGCCCTCGGCGGAACGAAAGCTGTTATTTAGCGGAAGGCATTGAGGGTCGGAGAGATGCATTTGGCGGACATCAGACAATGGCTTGGCGAGGAGAATCAGCTGGGGATCGACATATGGGAGAAGAAGTACCGCCATGACGGCGAGACCTTCGACCAATGGCTGGACCGGGTCAGCGACGGGGACCCCGACCTGCGGGAGATGATGCTGCAGAAGAAATTCCTCTTCGGCGGGAGGATCCTCGCCAACCGGGGCCTGCACAAGACCGGCCTCAAGGTCACCCTGTCGAACTGCTACGTTGTCACCTCGCCCGAGGATTCGATCGAGTCCATCTTCGAGACCGCCGGCAAGCTCGCCAGGACCTTCAGCTACGGAGGCGGCGTCGGCATCGACCTCTCCAAACTCGCCCCCCGGGGCGCCAGGATCAACAACACCGCCAACGAGACCTCCGGCGCGGTGTCCTTCACCGACCTGTTCTCGATGGTCACCGGCCTGATCGGCCAGCACGGCAGGCGCGGGGCGCTGATGCTGACCCTGTCCTGCGAGCACCCCGACCTCGAGGAGTTCATGGCGGTCAAGACCGACGTCGAGCGGGTGACCAAGGCCAACATGTCCATCCGCGTGACCGACGCCTTCATGGAGGCCGTCAGGGACAAGGAGATGTTCGAGCAGCGCTTCGTGCGCCCCGAGACCGACTCGGTCACCGTCAAGCAGCTCGACGCGCACGCCTTCTTCAGGAAGCTCTGCTACGCCAACTGGGATTACGGGGAGCCGGGCTGCCTCTTCTGGGACCGCATCAACAGCTGGAACCTGATGAGCGAGTTCGAGGAGTACGAGTACGCCAGCACCAACCCCTGCGCCGAGGAGCCGCTGCCGCCCGGCGGCAGCTGCCTGCTGGGCAGCATCAACCTCGCCGCCTTCGTCGAGGATGGCCGGTTCGACGAGGACGGTTTCCGCGAGGCGGTGGCCATCTGCACCCGGGGCCTGAACGACGTGCTTGACGAGGGGCTCCCGCTCCATCCGCTCGAGGAGCAGCGGGAATCCGTCGCCAAGTGGCGGCAGATCGGCCTCGGCATCATGGGCCTGGCGGATATGTTGATCAAGCTGGAGCTGACCTACGGCTCGCGCGAGGCGATGGACTTCTGCGACCGCATCGGCTTCATCATGGCCGATACCGCGATCCGGACCTCGGCCGAGCTGGCCGCCGAGCGCGGCAGCTTCCCCGGCTGCGACGCCGAGCGCATCATGGCCTCCCCCTACTTCATGTACAACACCTCCCCCGAGACGCAGGCGCTGGTGGCCGAGCACGGCATGAGGAACTCGCAGCTGCTGACCATCGCCCCCACCGGCACGCTCTCGACGATGCTGGGCATCTCCGGGGGCATCGAGCCCGTCTTCGCCAACCACTACGAGCGCCGGACGGTGTCCCTCTCCGGCCGCGACGAGATCTACAAGATCTACCCCGACGTGGTCTGGGAGTACATGAAGGCGCACGGCCTGGAGGACGACTCGTCGCTGCCGGAGTGGTTCGTCACCGCCCAGAGCCTCGAGTACCGTCAGCGCCTCAACATGCAGGGCACCTGGCAGATGCGGGTGGACGCCTCGATCAGCTCCACCGTCAACCTGCCGGAGACCTTCCCCGAGAGCGAGGTCTACGACCTCTACATGTACGCCTGGGAGATCGGCTGCAAGGGCATCACCGTCTTCCGCGACGGCTGCAAGCGCCTGGGCATCCTCTCTCCCAAAGAAGAAGCGGGCGAGATCGAGGAGCAGGCCGGGGAGGCGCTGCCGCAGGCGAAGCCGAAACGCGGCTTCGTCGAGAACGTCGCCGACGACGTCGTCGGCAAGAAGCGCAAGCTGATGACCGGCTGCGGCAGCCTGCACTGCACCGCCTTCTTCGACCCGCACACCGGCGAGCTGCTGGAGGCGTACCTCAACAAGGGCTCGACCGGCGGCTGCAACAACTTCATGATCGGCCTGTCGCGGATGATCTCGCTGGCCGCCCGCAGCGGCTGCAACATCGAGGCCATCGTCGACCAGCTCAAGAGCTGCGGCTCCTGCCCCTCGTACGTCGTGCGCAACTTCACCCGCCACGACACCAGCAAGGGGTCCTGCTGCCCGATGGCGATCGGCTACGCCCTGACCGACATGTACGCGGAGATGCAGCGCGAGGTCAACGGGATCCCCTTCAAGCCCGAGGTCAGGCTGCTGAAGAAGAACGTGCGCAACCCCTGCCCCAAATGCGGCGACGAGCTGCAGTTCCAGGGCGGCTGCAACATCTGCAAGTCGTGCGGATGGACCAGGTGCGAGTGAGCGTCCCGTCCTCCCGAAACCCCTTACCCTCCCTTTTTCCCACCGCGGGTGTGCCCGGCGCACGCCCTCCGCCCGAGCCGCGGCCCCGTCAGAGGGGGATCATCGTGCATAAGCAGAAGACCGACAGCGACACCGGCAGGGCGAGCGCGATGCGGCGCATGATGCCCCTGAAACCGGGATCGCCGTTGAGGTAGGCGGTCAGGAAGGCCATCAGCACGCAGAGCTCGACCAGGTAGACGACGAGGACCGCGGCGGTGTCGGCGGACCCGCCGCCGACCAGCGCCGAGAGCGGCCGCAGCATCGAGACGCTCATGCCCAGCACCAGCGGTGCGAACAGCATCGCGGTGCCGCTCATCATGTCGACCATGCTCTTGAGCTTGTTGCCGATGCTCCGGCGCACCGCCTCCTGATCCTGCAGCTGCCGGCCCAGGGAGATGGCCAGGCGGCCGGCGTCGCGGATGTCCTTGCGCGCGCAGCGGCCGATATCGCAGAGGAAGCCGGAGACCGTCGGGGAGATGCCGCCGACCGCCGACCGCACGGCGGCGCAGCTGTCGCCCCGGCTCATCAGCAGCTCGTTGCGCAGCGTGTCGGCCAGCGGCAGGCACTCGCTCTTGATGCCGACCGCCGCCACGACGGCGTTCTCGAAGTTCTCGCCCGTGCTGAGCCGGTTGCCCAGTTCGAAGACGGACTCCTTCAGGCAGGCCTCCCGCGCCGACCTCAGCTTCTCGCGGACGGCCTCGGGGCGCATGGCCGCGTACAGTGCCAGGCCGACGGCCGCGCAGGCGGCGGCGACCGAGAACTCGACCGATCCAGTGCGCGAATACAGGATGAGGGCGGCGGGGACCGCGGCGGCGAACGGCAGGACGCTGCGGAGGTCGGGGCGCCCGTCGGCGGCGGACATGAACGGATTGCGCTCGCGGACGGAGAGGATCACGGCCACGATCGCCGCCGGGATGACCACCAGCGTCACGGCGGAGAGGGCGGCGGGGCTGAGCGGCGAGCCGCCGAACATGCCGCCGAGGCTGAGCATCGGCAGGATCGACATCAGGATCATCGGCACCATGATGCCCAGGCCGAAGACCATCATGCAGGGGGTGTTGAGCGAGGCGCTGTAGGCCTCGCCGGCATCCCTGAGCCCGGCGAGCGCCAGGTCGGCGGCGTCCTTCAGCATCCGCTTGCGCTCGTTGACGTCGTCCGACTCCGAGGCGGCGATCATCATCTGCATCGAGCGGCGGAAGGGCACCGCCGCGGCCGGCAGCCGCAGCAGCATCCCGTTGAACCCGGTGCGGATGTCCCGCGTCTCGCGGGTGTCGGCGGCGAAGACCACCCCGCCGAACAGCCGCCGGGAGCAGGCCGGACCGTCGCGGGCGATGTCGCGCACGGCGGTGTCGAGCGACCCGCCGGCATCGATGACCACCGACATCATCCCGGCCACAGCAGGGGCCTCGTTGACCAGCCTCCTGCCGTCCCGCTCGGAGACGGGCGCGGCTGACCTCCTCGGGGGCGAGCGCATCTCATTCACCTCCGGAGACGCGGGCGGCGAGCTTCGCCTTGAACGAGTGCAGCACCGCCGCCGGCTCCGCCCCGCGGCATCTGGCGAGATGCTCGTTGGACATCGCGATCCACTCCGGGCCCAGGAAGCGCCCGTCCTCCTCCCCGCCGAGGCCTGCCAGGTAGCCGCGGATCAGCCCGCGGGCCTCGATCTCGGCGAGGATCTCGTCGGGCGACAGCTGCGAGGTCGCCTCCACCCGCCGCATCAGCGGCGAGGCGAGCAGGCCCCGGGCATCGGCCATGTCGATGAACTCGCCCGGCCGGCCGCCGGTGGCCACCAGCTCGTTGACCCGCCGCACCTGGTTGCCGCTGGCCCGGTCGCGGACGGTGCCCAGCGTGACCAGGACGTCGGTCGACATGAACGCCTCGGGCGAGATGCCCATGTCGTGCACCACCCGCTCGTAGACGGTCTTCGCCGAATCGCCGTGGATCGTCCCCATGATCGAGCTGCCGGCCCGGCCGGTGCGCATGCTCTGATACAGCGTCCGGGCCTCCGCGCCCCTGACCTCGCCGAGCACGATCGCCGACTCGCCCATGCGCAGCGAGACCCTGAGCGCCTCCTCCGAGCGGGAGAGCTCGTCGCCGGCCATGCGGTCGTCGATCAGCATCGACTGCACCTTGTACCCCATCCGCCGCATCGCCTCGCCGGGGAGCTCGATGGTGTCCTCGATCGTCAGGATGCGCTGCGACAGCGGGAACTCGAACATCAGCGCCGACAGCAGCGAGCTCTTGCCCGCGCCGCGCGCACCGCAGACCATGAAGGTGGAGCGGTTGTCGACCAGGAACGAGAGCAGACCCGCGGTGGCGGCGTCCATCGTCCCGTTGGCGATCAGCCGGGTCAGCGTCCAGGGGCGGACCGAGCGCTTGCGGATGGCCACGGCATCGCCGTTGGGGCTCATCGGGTAGCCGACGACGGTGGCGCGGGCGTCGTAGCCGCGCATGTCGGTCTCCAGCACCGGATCGGACTCGCAGAACGGCAGGCCGCTGTCCCGCTTGAGGATGTTGATCAGGTTCATCACCTCCTTGCGGTCGACCATGAGGTTGGTCCTGCATCTGATGTGGGAGTTCATGCCGGCGATGCCGTTCATCGTCACGTGGATGCGGTTGCGGTCGCAGGGGGCGTCGATGTAGATGTCCTCCAGCCGGGGATCGGCCAGCAGCGTGTCGAAGATGCCGAGGCCGATGGTGTAGCGGTGGACGGTGCCGCAGATGCCGTCCGCGGCCGCGTCGAGGCTCTGCGGATCGCTGCCGCAGACCGCCTCGACGGTGTCGGCGTGGTCCATCAGCGCCCCGCGGGCGGCACCGGTGACCGAGGCCCGGTCCATCCGGCCGCCGCCGTTGCGGAACGCCTCCCGCACCGCATCGACCGTGCGGCCGATGACGGCGTTCAGCGAATCGGGGTGCGTGTACTCGTGAGGCAGCAGGTTGTACTCGGTCTCACCGTCGGCGGCGACGCCGATCATCACGCTGCCGAGCGCGGTCCCGTAC
>JBNRMI010000035.1:0-17191 GCA_050309445.1 Candidatus Methanogranum sp.
CGTAAATGACAGGAGCGAGGCAGGGCGGTCCCGCCCTGCCTCGCTCCTGTCATTTACGACCGCGAATCGACATTCGACGTGCGGGCACGGGCCGGCGGATCGCCTTGCGCACGGGCCCGCGCCGCGGCGCCCGCCGTGTAGCAATCATTATATCCTATGAACTATTCGCTATCTCAGCATAGACCGTTCGCACGGTATGCGTTTTAATCTACTTCGAAGGGAAAGAAATGACTGACGATGGCATTCTCAAGACAGGTACCACCACGATCGGACTCAGATTGAAGGACGGTGTCATACTGGCATCGGATCAGAGAGCCACGATGAGCAACATCATCGCATCGAGCTCGGTCCAGAAGGTATATCCCCTCTCCGACAACATCGGCATGACCATCGCCGGCGTGGTCGGGGATGCGCAGCTCATGGTCAGATTCATGCAGAGCGAGATCTCCATCTACTCGATGAAGAAAGGGGGTCCGATGCCGGTCAAGACCGCCGCCACCCTCGTCGGCTCCGTCATCCGCCAGGGTTTCTACCTCGGCCTCATCGTCGGCGGGCATGACCACACCGGCGGCCACGTGTACAGCATCGACGGTGCCGGCGGCTGCCTCGAGGACGATTACATCTCGGTGGGCTCCGGATCGCTGTTCGCCCTCGGCGCCCTCGAAGCGGCGTACCGCCCCGACCTGACCAAGGACGAGGGCGTGGACATCGCCATCACGGCCCTGAACTCCTCCCGGAAGCGGGACAGCGCCTCCGGGGACGGCATGATGATCGCGTACATAGGTCCCAAGGGGTTCGAGTGGATCCCGCAGGACCGGGTCAAGGAACGCTGCGCGGAGATCGGCTTCAAATACCCTAACTGATGCGCGAGCATCCCTGAAACACCTTACAATACAATTCTCCAAGTTGGATTAGATATGAACCCCGACAGATTATTCGACAGACTCAGGGAGGACGTCATGAAGAACGCTCCTGAGGACATGAACATCTCGGACATCGAGTTCGAGGGTCCCGTGATCGTCATCTACACCAAGGAGTACGACAAGTACGCCGAGAACAACGACGCGGCCAAGGCCCTGGCGCAGGCGCTCAGGCGCAGGGTCGACATCCGGCCCGACCCCTCGGTGCTGAAGGACCTCGACGAGACCGACAAGATGATCCGCAGCATGATCCCCGCCTCCGCCGAGCTCTTCGACATCAACTTCGTGCCCGAGACCGGCGAGGCGATCATCGAGGCCCTCTACCCCATCGAGGTCATCGGCAAGGAGGGTCGGCTCCTGGCCGACCTGCGGAAGGAGTCGGGTTGGAACGTCAAGGTCATCCGCGCCCCCCCGATCCCCTCGAAGACCGTCTCCGACGTCCGCGGCTACCTGCGCCACGAGCAGGGTGAGCGCAGGACGATGCTGAGGAACGTCGCCCGCAAGCTCTCGCGCCCGCGGTTCGAGGGCGAGCAGTGGGTGAGGATGACCACCATGGGCGGGTTCCGCCAGGTCGGACGCTCCGCAGCGCTGCTGACCACCCGGGAGTCGAAGGTGCTGATCGACTGCGGCCTCGATCCCGGCAGCGACGCCACCCCCTATTTCGCCATCCCCGAGGCGCAGCCGCTGAGCGACATCGACGCCGTCGTCCTCACGCATGCGCACCTGGACCACTGCGGCACGCTGCCGGCGCTGTTCAAGTACGGTTACGAGGGGCCGGTGTACTGCACCCCGCCCACCCGCGACCTGATGGCGCTGCTGCAGCTGGACAACATCAAGCTGGGCTTCGGCGAGGCGAGGAAGCCGCTCTACGAGGCGCAGCACGTGCGCAAGGAGATCCTGCACACGATCACGCTGAAGTACAACGAGACCACCGACATCGCCCCCGACATCAGGCTCACGTTCCACAATGCCGGCCACATCCTCGGATCGGCCATCGCCCACTTCCACATCGGCGACGGGCTGCACAACGTGGCCTTCAGCGGCGACACCAAGTTCGAGAAGACCTGGCTGTTCAACCCCGCCACCAACCGCTTCCCGCGGCTGGAGACGCTGGTGATCGAATCCACCTACGGCGGCCACAACGACATGCAGCCCACCCGCAGGGATGCCTCCGAGCAGATGCGCGACCTGCTCGGGCAGGCGATCGCCCGCGGCGGCAAGGTGCTGATCCCCGTCTTCGCGGTCGGCCGGTCGCAGGAGGTCATGCTGGTGATGGAGGAGCTGATGCGCACCGGCCGCATCCCGACGATCCCCGTCTACCTCGACGGCATGATCTGGGAGGCGACCGCCATCCACACCGCCTACCCCGAGTACCTCAACAGCCAGCTGCGCTCGCAGATCTTCCAGCAGAACGAGAACCCCTTCCTCTCCCCGATCTTCCGGAGGGTGGAGACGGCGGCGATGCGCGAGGAGATCTGCCACTCGCCTGACCCCTGCATCGTGCTCGCCACCAGCGGCATGATGTCCGGCGGGCCGGTCATGGAGTACTTCCGCGAATGGTGCGACAACAAGAACAACTCGCTGCTCTTCGTCGGCTATCAGTCCGAGGGCAGCCTCGGGCGCACCATCCAGCGCGGGCGCAAGGAGATCACCCTCAGCTCCCGGGGGCGCAGCATCGACCTGGCGATCCGGATGAACGTGATCACTGTCGACGGCTTCTCCGGCCACTCGGACCGGAGGCAGCTGATGAAGTACATCGGCTCGCTCGACCCCAAGCCCGACCGCATCGTCATCGGCCACGGCGAGGACCGCAAGTGCACCGACCTGGCCTCCACGATCTACAAGAAGTTCAACATCGAGACCAAGGCTCCCCAGAACCTTGAGACGATCAGGCTCAAGTGAGGTGCGTCGGGATGAGATGTGTTGTCGCGATCACCGGCGCCTCGGGGAGCATCTACGGCATCAGGCTGCTGCAGGAGCTGCCCGGCGAGCGCATCCTGGTGGTCTCACGCACCGCCAAGGAGATCATACCGCTCGAGACGGACTACACCCTGGAGGAGGTCTATGCCATGGCCGACGCCGTCTACGAGGACGACGACATGTCCGCCTCGATCGCATCGGGCTCGTACCTGCACGACTGCATGTTCGTCGCCCCCTGCAGCGAGTCGTCGGTGGCCAAGTTCGCCGCCGGGGTGGCCGACACGCTCATCTCCCGCGCGGCCTCGGTCTGCCTCAAGGAGGGCCGCGAGCTGATCCTGGTGGTCCGCGAGACGCCCAAGAGCATGATCATGCTGGAGAACGAGCTCAAGCTCGCCCGTGCCGGCGCGGTCATCATGGACGCCAACCCCGGTTTCTACCACGGTCCGGAGACGGTCGGCGACATCGTCGACTTCATCGTCGGGCGCTGCCTCGACCGCATCGGCGCGGAGCACGACCTCTACCGGAGATGGGAGTGAGTCCTCACTCCAGGAGGATCGCCGGCCGCCCCGGCACCGCCGCCCCGGCTTTGCCCTGAGGGTCGTGCAGATCGGGTTCGTCGGCACTGTGCACCAGGACCTCGGCGCCGGTCTCGGCCGCCAGGAAACCCGCGCATGAGCGCAGGAAGGCGGTCTCGTCGATGCCGACCGCCGAGCGCATGCGCCCCGGGTCGGTGCGTTTGAGGTCGATGACAGTCTTCTTCACGAAATCCGCCACCGCCTTGCCCTTCCGGCGCATCGCCTCGTCGGCCATGCAGCGCTTGGTCAGCTGCGGGATGTCGAGGCTGCCGTCGTCCAGCATCTCCAACGCGGTGCGGGCCGTCTCCGTCTTCCAGGCGGGGGCGGTGTAGATGACGATGCGCCCGGGCTCGATGCCGGAGACCTTCCTGATCTGGGCGATGTCCGAGAGGATGTCCCGGATGCTCTCCTCGCCGTACTCGGCGACGGCCGAGACGGGGCCCGCCGGCGGCAGCTGCGCCGCCGAGGCCAGACCCTCGAAGCCGGCTGCGGCCCAGAGCTCCTCGGCGGTGTGCGGCGTGACCGGCATCATGCCGAGGATCCAGATCCGCTGCGCCTCGCGCATCGCCGTGCGGCTGCGGCCGCCGCGGCGCAGGTACCAGCGCAGGTCGTTGAACATCTCGTAGTAGGCGACGGTCGCCAGGCCCCTGATGTCGTAGTGCTCCATCGCCGCGCGCATGCCGGCGATGTGCGTGCTCATCCGCGATGCCAGCCAGCCGTCGACCGGTCCCTCCTCGTCGGAGGTGCAGGCCTCCCGCATCTCCCGTGCGGCATTGGTGATCCGCTCGAGGCGCTGGCGGTAGTTCATGACGATGCCCTCGTCCCATTCGACATCGACGAACATCGAGGCCACGTGCGCGTAGTACAGGCGCATGGCGTCGACGCCGTACCTGGCCGCGGCGCCCGGTATCGGCTGGGCTCCGCCCTTGGATTTGGAGATCTTGTTCTTCTCGCCGGTGATGTACCAGTTGACCAGGATGCCCTGCGGCTGCATGGCGTCGGGCAGGATCGCCCGGTGGTTCATCAGGAAGACGGGGAAGTGCACGGTCATGTGCTCCTTACCGCCGAGGTTGACGTCCAGCGGGTACCAGTAGGCGATGTCGGCGCGGATCCTCTCCAGCAGGCCGGCGCCGATCCCCGTCTCCGCGGCGACCGCACCGGTCTCGCCGATGCCGAGCACGACATGGTCGAAGAAGGCCTCGGTCATCTGCCCGGGCAGGATGTCCCCGCGGTTGGCGTAAAGCGATATGAGGTAGTAGAGGGGGTAGAGCGTGGAATCCGAGATGGCCTCGATGATCCATTTCTCGTCGAAGGGGAACCTGGTCCCCAGCCAGTTGCCCTGCCTGACGCAGGCCCGCTCGCGGAACCAGTTCAGCACGCCGTGGACGTTCTCGCGGTACTCGGGGGGGAGGATGGTCATCCCGCGGCAGTGGTCCGACGTCCTCGCCGTCAGCTCCTCGTCGCCGTAGCGGATGAACCACTGGTCGTCGATCCGTCTGATCCGCACCGGCTGCCCGCAGCGGCAGACGACCTCCTCGGACAGGTCGTGGAAGGGCTCGGCCTCGCCGCTGTCGATCATCGCCCGGCGCATGCGGTCCTTGGCCTCCTCGACCCGCAGGCCGGCGAACGGCCCGCAGACGTCCTTCATCCGGCCCATGTGGTAGCCGTCCTTGTAGACCTGCTTCTTGGCCTCCTCGAGCCGGGGGTCGCCGGGCTCGGTGATGCCCATGGCCGCGATCACGTCCTCGGCGGGGAACTCGCCGTAGCCGTCGATATCGATGATCGAGACCGGCACCACCGAGGCGATCAGCTCCTCCGAGAGCCCGTAGACCGTCCGCATCCGGGGATCTCCCCGGACCGCCTCCAGCGAGATCCAGTCATCGGGCGCGTCCGAAGGCACCGAGGTCACCAGCCCCGTGCCCACCGACGGGTCGCAGAACGAGGCGGGGAAGACGGGGATCTCGCGGCCGATCATCGGCGCCTCGCACATCCAGCCGATCATGTCGCGGCCGGGCACCGTGCCGATAGCCTCGATGCCGTCCTTCTGCAGCATCAGCTTCTCGGCCGCCTGCGGCGAGACGATCCATGTCTCGCCGTCCTTGGCTATCTTGACGTACTCGACGTCGGGGTTGACCCAGAAGCAGACCTGACCGTAGACGGTCTCGGGCCGCAGGGTGGCGGCGATCAGGTGCACATCGCCGCATCTGAACTTGAGCAGGGTGTACTCCTGCGTCTCGGCGCTCCCGCCCTTGGAGATGTCGGTCTCGGAGGCGTCGACCGCCACCGGACCGCATCCGGGGCAGGCCGGGGCGAAATAGGGTTTCTGCATCAGCAGACCCAGGTCGTTGAGCTTGCGGAACTGCCACTGGATGAATCTGCCGTAATCCTCGTAGAGGCTGCAGGTGAACCGCCGCCAGTCGGCGAGGAAGCCGAAACGCTTCCAGTACTCCTCGACGTAGACCTCGTTGAAGAACTCCACCGCTCCCATCGGGTCGGCCAGCTCTCCGAGCCTGTCCTCGGGGCAGCCGTTGCGCAGCAGGTAGTCGATGAAATCCCGGTCGTTGCCGCGCACCTTCGCCGCCAGGCTGATGGCGCCGTTGCCGGTGGCATGGGTGCCCACGGGGAAGAGCACGTTGTAACCAGTCATGCGTTTGTACCTGCAGATCGCGTCGGCGCAGGTGTATCCCCGCAGGTGCCCGACGTGGAGGTAGCCGGTGACTCCCGGGTAGGCGAATATCAGCATGAACTTCGGCCGCCCTTCATCCCGTTCGGCGAGATTGAGCCCCTGCTCCGCCCATTCCGACTGCCACCTGTTCTCCGTCTCAATGTGGTCGTGCGCCATGATATCCCGGGTCCGCCTTTAACGCGTGTATATTAACAGCTGATATATATTTTCCCGGAGAAGGCCTCCCCGCCGTTGTCATACGTACGTAAGACAAATCCGCGCCGGAGTACGGGGAACGTCGAATATGCGGTGATCCCGACGCCTCATATCCTCACGATGCAAGGCGTATGATTAATATACCGCATCTCCATGCTATATAATCTGGCTGTGAAAAGGGGCGCATGCTCCGATTCTGTAAGACAATGTCTTACTTTGTCAGACAATTTTAAATACATGGTATCGCGTACTACAGGTCACGCAAGAGGATGGGCTTGCAGTACAAACCGTGATGAATATGGCCGATGAAAGCACCAAGATCACTATCCGGATGGGATCCGAGGAAGTCCAACGCATGGAGGACTTCATGGCAGATAGCGGTATTGGCAACCGGTCAGATTTCGTCCGTGAGGCCATCGACCACTACATCACCTCCAAGGAGGCCGGTGCAGGCGGGTCGGGATCCGACGAAGGTATCTTCGTCCGTCTGAGTGACATGCAGCTCGGGATCCTCCGTGGTATCGAAAGGGATGGGACTTGTTCGATATCCGCGGAGGAGTTCGCCAGGAGATGCATCCTGGATGCGATCATCCCGAAGGAAGTCAAGGACGACGCGATCCTGCGTGCCGTGAAGGCGGCGCAGTTGGCCTCGCAGTTGAAGTGAAGGGATGGGAACAGGCTGTCTGACGGGATCCGATGGGAACGCATGGGCGCGATCCCGTCGGACGGCACAAACGATGAAGCATGGGGATGCACAGATGACGGAAGCTATGATCAGGATGCGTACGGCGGCCCTGCCGGGGTCGCGTACGTCGGTGGTCGGAGTCGGCGGAGCCGGATGCAACGTAGTCAGCGAAGTCTACGGCTCGGCGATGGCGGTCAACACGATCGCGGTGAACACGGACCGTGCAGCATTGCGCTCGGCACACGCCGACTGCAAGGTCTGCATCGGCGGTGACGGCACACAGGGCGACACCCTTTCAGGCAGGGATCTCGCACTGGCAGGCGCCGAGGAGATCGCGAGATCGCTCGCGGGCACCGACGTGGCGCTGATCGTCGCCGGTTTCGGCGGCGGCACCGGCACCGGTGCGGCACCGGTGATCGCGGACATCTGCGACCGGCTCGGCATCCTGACCTTCACCATCGTGATCGACCCCTTCTCCTTCGAAGGCGGGCGGCGCGAGGTGGCCGAGGAGGGGATGCGCGTCCTGAACTCGGTCTGCGGCAACATCTTCACCGTGCGCAACGACTCGGCGCTCGGCAGCATGTCGGGATCCACTCTGGATACTGTGATGGGCCGGATCAACGATTCGGTCTGCTGGCTCATCCGCGAGATCGCGGGGCGTATCCCGTCGGCGATGGCGGATCCGCTCAACGATGACGGCGACAGGCGCGGATGCGGGGAACCGGTCGGTTTCAGCAGCATCTCCGCATGGCCTGTGGCCATAGAGCAGGTAATCTGAACAACATCTCCCCCTCGTTCACACCACAGGCGGTGCTTCGGCACCGCCGGCCTCCTTTTTCCGGTTCCCGCGGGCACTGCTTCTGCGAGACGACGTCCTCCCGATCGCCGCATGCATCCGGGAGTTACGGGCGGAGAGGCTCCAGGGGGCCCGGAGGCCCCCGCGCTCAACGACCGCCGGCCATCGCGGCGTAACCCAGGTCGAACGCCCGGGCGTTGATCTCCCGCGACTTCTCGGGCACGGTCTCCAGCAGGGTCTCCTTCAGCAGCTCCCGCGACAGCGGGAAGCCCTCGATCGCGGCGGCGGCCCCGATCATCACCGCGTTCGCGGTCACCGCCCGGCCGGCCTCCGCGGCCAGGGCGCCCGCGTCGATCGTATGCACCCGGTCGCTGACCTCCCTGATGGAATCCACCAGCTCGTCGACGGCGGGGTACTCCTCGAAGCCCGCCGCCGCCATGGACGGCAGTATCGGGTCCAGGCTCATGAGGATCCCGGTGTCCCGGTTGCCGAGGCCGACCGCCCTGCAGGTCTCCGCAGGCTCGAAGCCGATGATCAGGTCGGCACCGCCCTGCGCCTCCAGCGGGCTGATGACACCCTCGCCGAAGCGCAGCGTCGAGAGCACCGTGCCGCCCCTCTGGGCCATGCCGTGCACCTCGCTCATCGAAACCCCGTGACCTGCCTTCATCGCCGCGTTGCCGAGGACCATCGATGCCATCAGCACCCCCTGGCCGCCGACACCGACGATCTGCACGGTGTACTTCATGCGCCCGCCTCCCCGATCGCGTCCTTGGGGCACACGTCGGCGCACATGCCGCAGCCGATGCACTGCGCCGCATCGATGGAGAGCGATCCGTCACCGCCCTTGATCAACGCCGGGCAGGCGATCATCCTCAGGCAGGTGTAGCAGCGGATGCATTTCTCCGCATCGACCGCAAGAGGTCTGCTGACCAGCATCTTCCGGCGTTTGAGGTCCAGCGGGCACTCCTTCTTGGAGATCACCACCGCCACGCCCTCGTGGGCGAGGGCCTCCCTCATCACGGCGGTCGTCGCCCCGACATCGTACGGGTCGACCGTCTTCACGAATTCCACTCCGAGCCCCCTGACGACCGATTCGATGTCGAGGCCCTCGGTGTTGATGTTGCCGAACGACCGGCCGGTGCCCGGGTTGGGCTGGTGGCCGGTCATCGCCGTTGTGCGGTTGTCGAGGATCACCGCCACCAGCTCATGCCCGTTGAACAGGGCCGAGGTCAGCGGCGTGATGCCCGAATGGAAGAAGGTGGAGTCGCCGATGAAGGCGATCGGCTTCTGATCGGTCGCCCGCGAGAAGCCGCCGGCGGTGCCCAGCCCGCCTCCCATGCAGAGGACGATGTCGGCCGTGCCGAAGGGGGGCTGCACCCCGAGGGTATAGCATCCGATATCGGAGCAGTAGACGTGCGGTGTGCTGCCGACCGCCCGCTTGGTCGCGGCGAAGATCCCCCGGTGGGGGCAGCCGGTGCAGAGCGTCGGCGGCCGGGCCGGCAGCTTCACGGTGCAGGCGGGCAGCGGTTCGGGGGTCCTGGCCACATCGACCAGCCCCTCAAGGCGTCTGAGCGTGTCGGGGGAATACTCCCATGCCCGGGGCAGGTGCCCCGAGCGCTTGCCGAGGACCGGGACGGCGATCCCGTTCTGAGCGCAGACGCGGAGGACCTGATCCTCCAGGAAGGGCTCCAATTCCTCGACCACGATAACATGCCGCCTGCCTCTGACGAAGTCGGCGATCATCCGCTCCGGGAGCGGGTTGGTGAACCCGAGTTTGAGCACGGATGCGCCGGAGATGAACTCCTTCACGTACGTGTAGGCGACGCCGGAGGTGATGATGCCCACGTCGCCCCCGTTCTCGACGAAGTTGAGCGGCGAGGCATCGGACAGCGCGGACGCCTTCTCGTTGGCCTCGAGCAGCCTGACCCTGTTCGTGCGGGCGTTGGCCGGCACGCTGACGAAGCGGCGGTCGTCCTTCTCGAAGAAGCCCTTCGGTGCGGAGGTCCCCATGGGGCCGTGCACCACGATCGACCGCGCGTGATTGACCCTGGTGGTGGTCCGGTAGATGACCGGCAGCGACAGCTCCTCGGAGATGCGGTAGGCCTCGGCGACCATGTCCTTGGCCTCCTGCGGGGTCGAGGGCTCGACCATCGGCAGCATCGACAGGGTGGCGTAGTAGCGGTTGTCCTGCTCGTTCTGCGAGCTGTGCGCCGACGGGTCGTCGGCGGTCATGATCAGCATCCCGCCCCGGACGCCGGAGTAGGCCAGCGTCATCAGGGCATCGGCCGCCACGTTCATGCCCACGTGCTTCATGAAGGCGAACGACCTCACTCCCGAGACGGCCGCGGCCGCGGCGGTCTCCAGGGCGATCTTCTCATTGGACGAGAATTCGAAGTACATCCCGTGATCGGGGGCGATGACCTCGAGGATGTTGCCGATCTCGGACGACGGCGTGCCCGGATAGGTCGACGCGAACCCGACACCCGACTCGACCAGGCCCTTCACGATCGCTTCGTTGCCCAGGAGCAGCTGCCGGTCTCCTTCCTTAGGGATAACAGTCATGGCGCATCACTATATTGGACGGGGTATCCGCTGTCCGCTTATATTATCTTTCAAGAGCAAACAATAATAGCCCGCACCAGTTACGGGAGCCGGAGCAGGGGTTGCCGAGTCTGGTAAAGGCGCAGGACTTAGGATCCTGTACTCAGTGTTCCGGGGGTTCGAATCCCCTCCCCTGCACCACCCGCCGCAAAGGATACGGCCGCAGCCGACCCTTGTTTTCGGAGGACGGCCTCTGACAAAAGTTGACAGAGGCGTATCTTTTATCCTAATTAGGATAATTACATCCAATAGGATAATATATTTCAGAACCGCCTCGGTCATCCACAGGAGTCATGGTCATGAATAAGAAGATCATAGCAGCAGTGGCGGCGGCGGCGATCGTGCTCGCGGGTGTGGGTTATTTCGTGTTCGCCAGTGAGAAAAACAGCTCATACGCTCTGATCGCCCAGGTCAACATCGAAGGCTCGGGGATATACATCGACGAGGCCCTCATGGAGGAGCGCGGCGGACCTTCGGCATTCTATTCGATGGTCGACGGCAAGGTGGTGTTCGATGAGAGCAACAAGGCGGCCTGGGGCAAGCTGATCATGGGCACACCGGGCACGACCACCATCCAGCATGTCCAGCTGCAGACGATAGTCGAGGAGCAGATGGGGCTCAAGTTCCGGTTGTACCAGTACGGCAGCTCTCTGAAGGACGACACGGTTTATTTCGTATCGAGCATCAACAATGCGTCCCTGGCCTTGAATGATGAGTTCATCAAGGGCGGGATCCTCTGGCAGCCGCAGTATCAGGCGATCATCGATGACGCAGACGGCGGATTCACCGGTATGGCGCTGACCAACGACATCTTCCCCGAGCACCCCTGTTGCGTGCTGGCGGGCACCTATCATTTCCTTGAATCGAGTCCCGAGGTGACGCTGAGGTTCCTTGCAGGCTATATCGAAGGGGTCAACTGGGTGAACCAGGCGCTCGCCGATCCCGATTCGGAGGATTACCGTGAACTGGTGGCACTGGCCGTTGATAAGACCGGCAGATCGTTCACCGAAGAGGTGATCGAGGAGGCATTGGCGACCATAACCTTCACCTACGGTTCCGACGGAGATGAACCCCTTGCCGACCTGGAGGCGAGCGTCGTCGAGCTGGTGGACAACCTGGAGGCGCTGGAACAGCTGAAGCGGACGGTGCAGGACCTGGGCTTCGAGGACGCGACCGCATTCGCCGACAAGTTCGTCGACGGGAGCTATCTGGCCGAAGCCCTCGGAGGAGTCGATCCGGCCGGTCCGCGCGCGACGGTGAGGGTCGCCGTGATCTCCGGGGATGTGCACCAGATCGCCCTGCACGCGGCGGTTTACAAGGAGTTCTTCGAGGGGTACAACATCGAAATCAAGCTGTCATCTGCCACCAACGGCGGCGGCGTCGCGGTCGCGATCCAGAACGGCACGGTCGACTTCGGCATGCTGGGGGTGCCTCCGGCGACGATCGCCACGATTAACAGCGAACTTATTAAGGCATGAGAGGTTGAGGGGAGGCGATGGCGCTGATGTACGATGAGCACAACAAGTACCACCGGTTCGTGAGAGCGGTGCTGCTGACCATTGCCTCCCTGTCGATATTCATGCTGATCTGGTGGGGGGTGGCGATCGTCGCCGGCACCCCCGCCGTACCGACGCCGCAGGCCACCTTCGCGGCGCTGCAGGACCTCATCGTCAACGGCGATACCATGACCGGCATCTCGCTGAGCACCTATGTCTCGACGAGCATGTCGACATATCTCAAGGGTTTCTTCCTGGCCTTGGCGGTGACCGTGCCGCTCGGCCTGCTGCTGGGCACCTTCAAGACGCTCAACGACCTGGTCACCCCGGTGATCGAGGTCCTGCGGCCGATCGCGCCTATAGCCTGGGCCCCGATTTTCATGCTGGCGATCAACTACAAGACGGGACCCGTCCTGGTGGTTTTCATCGGTATCTTCTTCCCGTTGCTGACCAACGTCGTCTTCGGGGTCAAGAAGATCGAACCGTCGCTGATCGATGCCGCCAAGACCTTGGGGGCTTCCGACGGGCAGGTGTTCTCCAAAGTGCTCCTGCCCTCCACCGTGCCCTATATCATGAACGGGATCAAGGTGGGCCTGGGCATCGGCTGGATGTGCATCGTCGCCGCCGAGCTCTATGCCACGCCGCTGGGCGGCATCGGCTTCCTGCTTGCGGAACAGGCGGCCAAGGGATACTGGCCGGGAGCATATGCCGCGATCATCGTCATCGCGGCGCTAGGCTTGCTGACCACAGGTCTGGCCGACTACGTCCACCGCTTCGTCTCGAAGCAGATGGGGGTGGAGGCATGACCTTCGCCGGGAAGGCCGACCGCGGCGTCTGCCATCCGCCGGACCACTACGACACCGTCCTCAAAGGGGACACGCTGCTGAGCATCGACAGGCTCAGAGTGGTCTTCAAGACCGACGAGAAGGAGACGGTGGCCGTCGACGACTTCTCGCTGGACGTCAGGAAGGGCGAGCTGATCTCGATCGTCGGCCCGTCGGGGTGCGGCAAGACGACCATCCTGCGTGCGATCGCCGGGCTGCAGAAACCCACCTCGGGCACGGTCTCGATCGGGGGTTCCGTCTGCCACGCGCCCGGGCCCGACCGCGGGATGGTGTTCCAGGATTTCGCGCTCTTCCCCTGGAGGTCGGTGCGGCGCAACATCGAGTTCGGCCTCGAGCTGTCCGGCATGCCCAAGGCGGAGCGCCGCGACAAGGTCGACCGTTATCTGAAGATCGTCGGCCTGGAGAAGTTCGCCGATGCCCGGGTGCACGAGCTGTCCGGGGGCATGAAGCAGCGGGTCGGCATCGCCAGGGCGTTCGTCAACCACCCGAACGTCACGCTGATGGACGAGCCGTTCGGCGCACTCGATGCGCAGACGCGCAACATCATGCAGACACAGCTGCTGCGGATCCTCGACAAGGCGGAGCAGACGATCATCTTCGTCACCCATTCGGTCGACGAGGCGCTGTTCCTCTCCGACCGCGTGGTCGTGCTCACCAAGCGCCCGGCGCGGATCAAGCGGATCATCGAACTCGACTGGCCGCGGCCGCGCGACCGCGCCTCGCCCGAGATCACCGCGATGCGCAAGGGCATCCTCAGGGAGCTCGAGGAAGAGAACGTCATGGAAGACTGACGTCCGTTCTCACAGAGGATGATAAAAAAACAGACGGGGGAGGGCTGCCCCTCCCCCGGTTGATGTTTCAGTCGACGAGCTTGAGCGTGTCGTACTTGAAGACCTTCTCGGGGCAGACGAACTGGCATCTGTAGCAGGCGGTCCCGAGGCAGTTCTTGGTCTTGACGACCGCTGTGCCGGCCGACATGGTCAGCGCGTCCTCGGGGCACTCGTCCTCGCATTTGCCGCAGTCGATGCAGCCCTCCATGAAACCGGTCAGCTCGGTGCCGATGTCCTTGATGATGCGCAGCCCCCTGGTACCGAGGTCGGGGATGTCGCGCTCGACCATGCGGTGCACGGTGACCTTGCCCCGGGGCTTCGGCAGCGGCTGGATGCCCTCGATGGCGTTGTTGTCGTTGTACATCTCCATGGTCATGCCCTCCTCCCAGTAGGAGAGCTCCTGCACGTAGATCTGCTCGAAGGTCTTGTCCTTGGCGAACATGACGTGGTTGGACCTGATGCTGTCGGCGATGCCCTGCAGCTCGTCCAGCAGCTCCGGTTTGCGCAGGATGTCGGTCGCCAGCGCCAGCGAGGTGTTGCCGTACTGGTAGATGTTCTTCGACGTCGGCGGCACCAGGCCGATCTCCCTGGCCTTGACGGCGTCCACGTAGGTGCCGGATGCGCCGCACATGTACATGGTCTCCATCTCCTCGAATTTGATGCCGGCGTGCTCCAGGAGCGTGAAATGCCCGGCGCGCATCGCGCCGATGGCCTTGGCCGCCTCGCCGATGTCCTCGGAGTCGACGTAGATGCCGTCCTGGAAGTTCATCCGCCCGCCGGAGGTGGTCAGCTTGCCCTTCCTCCAGAGGTGCTCGCTCATCGCGACCGCCACCGCGGCGATCACACCGGTGCCGGTGATGCCCTTGGCCCTGCCGTGCATCGGCCCCTCCTCTCTGATCATGTCGAGGCCGAAATCGACCAGGTCCCCGTCCTGGGGGGTGATGTTCTCGTCGAGCACCCTGCACCTCCAGGAGAAGTCGTACTCGAGGTCGCTGATCGCCCCGGGTGCGGCGAGCATGCCGCAGGCGATCGACTGGCCCTCCATCGCCGGACCCGCCGCGGCGGACCCGGTGTAGATGTCATCGCCCACTTTGAGCGCCATCTCGGCGTTGGTGCCGTAATCGGTGACCATGCAGTTCTCCTTCTGCTCGAGGAAACCGCTCTTGTACATCATCGCCAGGGCGTCCGCCCCGATCTCATGCTGGATCGAGGGCGGGATGTACAGGTCGGTGCCGTCAGGGACATCGATCCCCGCGTCGACCGCGGAGAACACCCCTGCGTTACGTTCCTGCATCTTGATGCCGCGGGCTTTGTGGGCACTTTCCCCGGCGAAGGCCAGGTCGTCGACCGGTATGCCCTGCAGCAGTGACAGCTGGATCGGGTTGCCGCAGGCGCTGACCCGCTCGACCTTCTTCAGGTCGATATCGAGGGTCCTGATCACCTTGTTGACGGTGTCGACGACGATGTTGTGTGCTATATCCGTCCCGACGTTGATGCAGAACGTCAGGTGGTCCATTATGTTCGCGCCCGGCAGAGGGTGGCTGTCGGTGACCGATGTGGAGTAGATGCTCCCGTCGGAGAGGTCGACCGCGTGCGACCGGATGCCGCTGGTCCCTATATCCAAAGAAATTCCGTAGTTCATTCCTTCCTCCTCCTGAATCTCCCGAAGAACGGCCTCCGGATTCCTCCGTCGGGGCCGTCGCGGGCCTCCTTCAACGCGCGTTCCCGGCGTTTGTTGTGATCACGGCAACCGCAACCGCAGCCATCGTGGTGATGCCCGTGGTCATGGTGATGCTCGTGATCGTGATCCCCGCAACCGCAGCCATCGTGGTGATGCCCGTGGTCATGATGATGCTCGTGATCGTGATCATGGTGATGGTGCTGCTGTCCCGATGTTATCTCCATGCAGATCCCGGTATCATCCAGGAAGTGGAGGACGGCATGCTCCAGTTCATGCTTGTCGACATCCAGCACGGCGGCCATGAAGGCGAATTCAGCCTCTTCGCAGGGATCCAGACCGCCGATGCGGTTGACCCCGCTCTCCAGATTGGTCATGCTCAGGGTCAGCCCCCGGCCGTCCTCCAGGTAGACGGCGGCTTTGATATGGCCGAGCAGCACCCCCGCTTCTTCGGTGACGAACTCACCGGTGCGGATGATGGCCTTCTCGAGCCGTGCCGCCACGTCGGCGTTGAAGCCGGAGATCGTCCCCGAGACGCCGATGATCGTTCCGCCCGCATCCTCGATCGAGGACTCCCCGTCGCGTTCTCTGCATTCCTCGCAGCCGCAACCGTTCTCATGCGCATGTCCGCTCATTTCATCAACTCGTATACTCTGTCCATGTTCTCCCCGGTCTTGTTGGAGACCGTGACGACCTCCTTGTCGGGGTACTCGTACCTGAGCCAGTTCACCGCTTCGGCGAGTTTCTCGGGTGTGCCGAGGTCTGCCTTGTTGACGATGATGAAGTCAGCGGCATGCATCTGGCGTTTGAAGAAATCCTCACGGCGCTTGATCAGATCGTCGAAGCGCTGGATGTCCGCGATGCCGATGATCAGCGTCTCCCTCTCGTCGATCATGGCTATGCGCACGAGCTCCTTCACCCTGTGCGGGAGCGCGAGACCCGTCGGCTCGATGATGATGATGTCCGGATTGATATCATTCTTTATGCTTCTGAGGGCGGCCTGCAGCGATCCGGCCAGGGTGCAGCATATGCATCCGTCCGGAAGTTCGATGGCATCATAACCCTCGGCTTTAATCGTAGGCCCGTCGACGCCGATGACGCCGGATTCGTTCTCAATGATTGCGACCTTCTTACCCGCTTGGGAGTACATCCGTGCAATTTTCAAAAGAAGTGTGGTTTTGCCGCTTCCGAGGAAGCCGCCCAGTATGTATATGTACATATGCGGTCCACACCTTCAGCCCATATTAATATTTTGCAAATTCACGCAGATTCGTGCCGGAGGTGCCGGCAGGCCAGCCGCACAAACCGTGCAACCGGATCGGGAGGGCCCTGAACTCAGGCCTTCCGTGAGTGTTTCAGAACAAATTCTCACAATATTCATCTGCGTATGATATTTATATCTATTTTATTTAAGCGTTGTCATATCTTATATATTGTTGGATATTGCATCCGTCCCGCATATCTATTAAATATCGACCACACATATAATACAATTGCGTTCAATTGGTCCAACTGATTGAACAGGCATTTATGGAGGAGTGAACGAATGGTAAGTCACAAAGGAGTAGATTATGGGAAAATCCTCAGACGTTACGACGTCGAGGCGGAGAACCAGGCGACTCCGGAGAGCATAGCCAAAAACATGCTACCGGCTGACCCTGACCTCAAGAAGGTCGCGGAGTGCGTTCTTTACATGAAATTCAAGGACGTCGGCCCGGCTACCACAGAGGCGCTCAAGAACAAGGACCCGCTCACCATCATCAATGACGGTCTCGTCATCGGTATGGAGGTCGTCGCCAAGCTGTACGCGGAGCACATCTATTATCTGCCTGAGATAATGATGGCCGCCAAGACCATGGAGATCGGTATCGCGATCGCCGAGAAGCAGCTTCCCGGCGGCAGGGAGACCAAGGGTCTCGTCGTCATGCACGCCGCAGAGGGCGACCCCCACGACATCGGCAAGA
>JBNRMI010000036.1:0-43997 GCA_050309445.1 Candidatus Methanogranum sp.
GGATGAGGTTGACGGCGTAGATCCGGGCATCGCCCTGCTGCATCAGCACGGTGAAGCGCAGCGCATCGCGCTCGGCCTCGGCCTCGCGGTCGATGTACTCCCGGCCGTTGATCGGCGGCGACCACTCGGGGCCGATGCCAACGTGGATCACCACCGGGCGGTCCACGTAGGTCGAGCGTTTGCAGTCGGCCAGCAGCACCCCGCGCCGCTCGTCGTCGGGCGTCTGCTCGTTGTGGTGCAGGTCGGCGATGCTGCCGACCGCGTAGACGATCTCGCCGACCAGCGCGGCGGTGACCTTGCGGCCGGTCATCGCCAGCTCATCCAGCAGGATGCGCACCTGCGGCCGCTGCATCGGATGCACCACCGCCTCCATGACCTCGCCGAAGGTCATCGAGCGCACCGAGCCCATCACGCCGGCCAGCCTGACCGCGGCCTCGTTGCGGACCGACGGCAGGATCTTCGCCAGCAGATAGGCGTCCCGGTCCGGCCGCAGGTAGCCGCCGTAGTTGGAGAACAGCTCCCGGACCTGCCTCACGCGCACCGTGTCGTAATCCAGGGACAGCTCCAGGAAGCGCAGGTAATCGCGGATCTGGGAGAGGTCCCTGACCGTCATCTGGTTCTTGAAGGGTATGCCCTCGCGGTAGAGGGCGGAGCGGACGGCGTCGGCGATCGGCCCCTCGGTGTCCATGACCACGGCGACGTCCTCGGCAGCCTCGACCCCGATGAGGTCGACGACGGCGTCGGCGGTCTGGCGGTCGTTGCCGATCTGATGGATGACGGGGATGGAGTACTCCCCTTCCGTGAAGAGGCCGACGTCGAGGAAGTCGAGGGGCACGAAATGCTTGTCGAGGTCGTCGAAGAGGTCGAGGCCGATGACGGCCACCCTGCCTTTGGATCTGAAGAACAGGCTGTCGGCCGGATCGTAGGAGGCCATGACCTTCTCGATCGTCGGCAGGGCGTTGAAGGATGCCAGCACCTCGAGGGCGGAGCGGGTGTAGAGGAAATCGGCGGGATTCTCGCGGTAGCGGCGGATGGTGCGGATGTTCTCGATCTCGCCGTGCACGTACTTGAAGCCGAAACCGGTCTCCCCGGCGACGGCGGCGATGATCGCCAGGTCGCCCATGGGGCCGCGGCCGAGCATCCTGACCGCCTCCCGGGCGGCGATCTGCCGCGGGGTGTAGGCGAACCGCCCGAGGCTGGCGCGGTCGATCCTGGAGTTGAGCGCGGTGGCCAGCGGCGCGTCGTTGGTCACGACCAGGTCGCAGTCCCGGACCTCCTCGTACAGGGCGTCGATGCTCTTGGCCTTCCTCATGGCACCGTCATAGCCGCCGCGGCTATAAAAACAACCAGTTGTAATGTCTGTTATGGCACCGCCCGCGGGAGAGGGATCGCCGTCGGGCGCGGTGCCGCGGACGATGCCTTTTTTATAAATACGAAGAACCGGATAGGTCCGGCCATGAACGACCGGGTCCATATCATCCAGGCGGTCGCCACCGGCCCGCACGGCTTCCCTTATGACGAGATCGCCGAGATCGCCGTCTGCCGTGCCGACCCCGTCGGCCGCGGGAGCGAACTGGTGTACGAGGGGCTGATCGCCTACGACCCGAAACGGCTGGGCAAGCCCAAGCTCGACTTCCTCTCCGAGACCGCCGGCATCACCGCCGAGATGCTCTACATGGGGACGCCGGAGGACGAGGTCACCGGCGAGGTGATGGATCTCATCGAAGGCGGCAGCATCGCCTGCTACGATGTCAGGCAGGAGTTCGGACGCTACATGACCTGCGCCCCGTGGGAGATCACCCACCGGACCACGGTGATGCCGTCGATCTCGGCGCGGATGCCGATCAGCCTCCGCTGCAAGCACCCCCAGGACGAGCCGGACATCATCCGCAAGGCCTACCGCCGGCTGATCAGGGACGGCGACCCCTCGCTGAGGAACGGCAGGCGCGCCGGCCAGCTCGCGATGATGTCGGCGGCGCTGATGTTCCACATGATCGACAAGGGGAAGTACTGAGCCGGGTCAGCGCCCGCCGAACCTGAAGACCGTGCCGAAGAGCAGATCGACCACCGAGAAGAACGCCGTCAGCAGGTAGGCCGAGATCAGCAGGATGAAGGCGGCCACCCGCAGCAGGCCTGTGGTGATGCCGCCCGCCCAGGTGTCGGTGACCAGCAGCACCGAGGGTATGAACAGGATCAGCCCGACCAGCAGGAAGTAGTATCCGCCGGCCTCGCGGGGGGAGCGGGCGATCTGTCCGAGGCCGAGGCAGCCGAACAGCGCCGGCAGCGTCGCCAGCAGCATCACGGCGCGGCTGCTCAGCGGCCGCCGCTCCCGGCGGGGGCGTTCCCGGCGGGTGCGTTCACCACGGGGCTCGGTCTCGATGATCGTGTACTCGGCGCCGTCGGCGCCGCGACGGCGCTGCGCCCCGGGATCGATGCCTCTGAAGCATCGGGGGCAGGTCCGGCAGTCGGACGGTACGGCGACACCGCAGTGCGGGCAGGTGGAAGCCATCGTCGTGATCCTCGGATGCCCGTATGCGCCCCCTGCGATATAATATATCATATGCGGCTCCGCGGCGGAGCGCATCCGGGGATCCCGCGGGCATCGCCGACGCGGCCCCGCACCCAACAGGTATATCCGTTCAGACACGGGTCGGGGACCGTGCACTCCGAGAACCAGAACAACGACGGCCGCCGTGACGGTGCGGCCGGTCCGGAACGCTGTCCGGGCGCATCCGTCAGGATGTGCTCGGCCATCGGCCCCCGCGACGAGAACCAGGATTACGCCGCGGTCTGCGCCGAGATCGACGATGAGCTGGAGGTCGTCCGCGCGGTACGCGACGGTGCGGCCGCGGAACTGGAATGCGACGGCCGCCGCCTGCTGGCGGTCCTGGCCGACGGCATGGGCGGGCTCGAACGCGGCGGCGAGGCGAGCATCATGGCCGTGGATTCCCTGATCGGGCTGATGTCCGATGTGATCGCGACCGCCGAGGAGGACATCGCCGGGCACGTCGCGGACCGGGTCGCCGAGACCTCGGACCGTCTGCGGTCCGAGATCCCCGGATCGGGCTCCACGCTGGTGATGGCGGTCATCGAGGACGGGCGCCTGGATGTCTTCCATGCCGGGGACAGCCGCTGCTACGTCCGCCTGCGCGACGGCAGGGTGACCCGCACCGCCGACCACTCGGTCGTCGACCTGCTGATCCGCATGGGGGCGATTGGCGCCGACGAGGCCGAGGGCCATCCGATGCGCAACAAGATCTTCAACCATCTCGGCGGCGACGTCACCGTCGACCGCACCGGGCCGACGGAGGACTGGGAGCACATCATGCTCTGCTCCGACGGCGTCAGCTCCTGCCTCTCCGCCGACGGGATCAAGAGGATGATGGAAGACTCCGCCGATGCGGAGGTGGTGATCGCCGCATGCCTTGCGGCGGGACCCGACGACAACGTCACCTGCCTGACGATTACAAGAAACGGTCCGTGAATCCGTTTACGGGCGAATGACGAGAACATACGCAGGGCCCGGGTCAGACATTATGCGGAATCGGCGTTGAGCATCGTCGCCTCCATACATGATATATAAAGACCAACACGATTCACATGAACGTCTGATCATGGATGTCCGAGACAGAATATTGAGCGGGTTGAACGAGCGGCAGATCCAGGCTGTCACAACCACTGAGGGCCCGGTGCGGATCATCGCAGGTGCCGGGTCAGGGAAGACCAGAGCCCTGATCTCCAGATACTCCTATCTCGTAGAGGTCCTCGGAATCGACCCGTCGAGCATCCTCTGCGTGACCTTCACCAACAAAGCTGCAAAGGAGATGCGGACCCGTGTGCGGCAGATCGTCGGCGAGGACCGGGAAACCGAGTACATATGCACATACCACGGATTCTGCGTCAAGGTCCTGAGAGAGGACATCAACAAGGTCCAGTATCCTAAAAAGTTCATCATAGCGGATATCGAAGACCAGAAGAGCATATTGAAAGAAGTGTATCATGAGCTGGGTTTGACTTCGAGAGACCTCACTTATAAAAATGCCTTGGAAGCCATCAAATTCCGTAAGCACGGCTCCAACTACCTGGATTTCCTGCTCGAGGATAAACCGCTGCTTTTGAAGGAACCTGTCCCTGAACACGACGAACACATCATCAACAAAGTGTTTCAAGAATATCTGAAGAAGCAGAAACGTAACTTCGCCCTGGATTTCGACGACCTGATCCTCTTCACGATGCACATCTTCGATAAATATGAAGATATCAGGAAAAAATGGCAGCAGCGGCTCCATTACATAATGGTCGATGAGATGCAGGACAGCTCCCCTACCCAGTTCAGCCTGGTCGACATCCTGTCGAGGGGACATGACAACCTTTTCGTGGTAGGAGACCCCGATCAGACGATATACGAATGGCGCGGAGCCAGTCCCAAGATACTGTTAGATTTCTGCAAAGACAGGTCGGACGCCCAGACGGTGATAATGGATCAGAATTACCGCTCGACACCCGATATATTGGATGTTGGCAACAATCTCATCGGGTTCAACAGGAATCGCATCAAGAAGGACATGTTCACCGACAAGGAGAGAGGCGCAGCGGTCATCCACTTCCATGCGAAGAGCGACTCGGAGGAGGGCGGGTTCATCGCTGACGAGATACATAGACTCGTGAAGGAGCGGTCTCGGAGATACTCTGATTTCGCTGTCCTGTACCGGGCACATACTGTTTCGAGGAGGGTCGAGCAAGCCTTCATCAAAGCGGACATCCCGTATTCGATATGGGGCGGGATCCGCTTCTTTGAAAGGAAAGAGATCAAGGATGTATTGTCCTATCTCAGGCTCATCGAATACGGTGACGACATCTCGTTCCTGAGGGTCATCAACGAGCCCTCTCGGAAGCTGGGCAAGGTGTTCATCGATAATATAAAGCAGATTTCAGATGAGAACGGCATATCCCTGTTCGAAGCCACCGAGCTGAATCCGCTCAACAGGAAGGGTGCGATCGAGTTCGTCGATCTCATCAACAGATTTCGAGAAAGGAAGGACAGCATCCTCGTCTCTGACTTGATTAAAGAGGTGATGGACGAAACGGGACTGACCGAGCTGTACCGCAAAGACGGCGATGAGGAGCGGCTGGATAACCTCCTGGAACTGCAGAACTCGATCATCGAACTGGAGAAGGACGACGTCGAACCGCTGACTCTGGACACATATCTGCAGGACGTGGCGCTCTACACCGATATGGATGCGGATAGCGGGAAGACGGACAGAGTCCGGCTGATGACGATACACACGTCCAAGGGGTTGGAGTTCCCGGTCGTCTTCCTGTGCGGTTTCAATGAGGGGGTGCTGCCGAATTACCGTTCAGTGAGTGATGGGCGCATAGAAGAAGAGCGCAGATTGGCTTACGTCGCCATAACAAGAGCCGAGGAGGCATTATACATGACAGAATCGGAAGGTCACACCCTCTACGGGTCAGAAGGATACCCTTCCCGCTTCCTGCTCGAAATCCGTGAAGACCTCTACGTGCGCAAAGGCGTCCTGCCCCAATATATGACTGGCCGCATCGTGCACAGGGGGGATCCGCAGGGAGGATCTTCAGGACACGTATCAGAACATATCTGTACGGGCGACCTGGAAGTCGGGGATACCGTGTTCAGCAAGCATTTTGGGAAGGGGGAGGTGACGGAGAAGGACTTCAGGAAGAGGAGGTGCATGATCCGATTCGAGAAAATCGGCAGGGAACGGCCGATACTCTTTGAATACAAGGGACTGGTCAGAACGGAACGGCCGGTCGGAGGCCCTCCCGGAACCTCTGGGGACGAGGTGCTTACCGAGGCCCGTGCCGAGTCCGCGACCGGAGAAACAACCTCTCTTCCGATTGGGCGGGAGCTCAAGGAGCTCTCCCGCTGCCACGTGTGCGACACGCCGTTGATGCTGTCCTTCGAATGCCCTGCATGCGAGGAGGAGACATGCAGGAGTTGCATGTTCCGGTACAAGAAGGGCATGTTCTCAAGCTGGAGGAGCGCCTGCAAGAACTGCATCCCGCGTGTATCAGGTCCGAAGGCGAGGGTGAAACGTGCATGAGGCCGATGAACGCTGCACCGGCCGATTGTTCTCCGCGAACCGCTGCCGGGCCCCGGACCTAGTGTCAACAGGATGACTGTCCCGCAGGTTCCGACAATCCGCTGTGGCATCCGCATCCGTCCGCATATCCGATCATCGGATACGGTATCGAACGGATAGCTCTGTCCGTAGGCCGCGTGAGGCCAAACACTATTACATGCGCCCTCCATACGTGACGCGATGGACGAGACGATCACCGTCACACAGCTGAACACGCGTGTCAGGGGCATATTGGGAGGTTCGAAGGAGGTCAACGACCTCTGGGTGGCCGGCGAGGTGTCCAACTTCAAACGGTACGCATCCGGCCACAGCTACTTCACGCTGAAGGACGCCGGCAGCGAGATCCGCTGCGTGCTGTTCCGCGGGGATTCGTCCAGGCTCGGTTTCGAACTGAGCGACAACCTGGAGGTCGCGCTGTTCGGCAGCGTCGACATCTACGTCGAGCGCGGCGCGTACCAGTTCATCGCCAGGACGGCGAGGAAGGGCGGCAGGGGCGACCTGTACGTCAGGCTGGAGGAGCTGAAGGCGAGACTGCGCGCCGAGGGCCTCTTCGAGGAATCCCGCAAACGGCCGCTCCCCGCCTACCCGCGGACGGTGGGGATAGTCACCTCCCCGTCGGGCGCGGCGATCCACGACATGGTGGTCACCGCCGGACGCCGTTTCCCGGCCGACATCCTGCTGGCCCCGGCCAAGGTCCAGGGCGAGGGGGCGGCCGAATCGGTCGCCGCCGGCATCGCGCTACTGAACCGCGCCGGTGCCGACGTCATCATCGTCGGGCGCGGCGGCGGTTCGATCGAGGACCTCTGGGCGTTCAACGAGGAGGTGACGGTGCGGGCGATCGCCGCCTCGGCGGCGCCGGTCGTCTCCGCCGTCGGCCACGAATCGGATTTCACGCTGGCCGACCTGGTCGCCGATGTGCGGGCGGCGACGCCGACCGCCGCGGCCGAGACCGTCCTGGCGGACAGACGGGACCTCTCGCGCCGCGTCGATGCCCTCCTCGTCAGGGCGGGCAGCGCCGTCGAGCGGGTCACACTGATGATGCGCAGCCGCTTCAGCCGGGCGGACACCGCCCTGTCGCCGAGACGCGCGGCGGACCTGGTGGCGATGAGGATGCTCGAGGCGGACCGGCTGTCCGACCGCCTCGACGCCGTGCTCCGCAACCGCGCCGGGCGGATGCGCGGCAGGTACGAGACGGCATCGGCGATGCTGGACCGCGCCGCCCGGGACCTGACCGTCCCGCGGAGGAACCGGCTGGAGGCGGCGGCCGGGCGGCTGGAGGCGCTCAGCCCCTACGAGGTGCTGGGCCGCGGCTACGGCATGGTCGCCGATGCGCAGGGGCGGACGGTCACGTCGGCCGCTGCGGTGAAGGAAGGTATGGTGATCGCCGTGCGCATGCGCGACGGCAGGATCGCCGCAGAGGTGAAGGAGGTTGAACTGATATGAGCGGGGAGAAGGACATCGGCAGCATGGGTTTCGAGGAGAGCATGGCCGCCCTCGAGGCGATGGTCAAGCGGCTCGAGGCCGGCGGATTGGATCTGGACGAGAGCCTGGGCATCTACGAGGAGGCGATCGCGCTGCGCGACCACTGCCGCAGGATACTCGAGGAGAGCGAGCGGCGGGTGCAGACGATCACCGAGACGGCCGCGGGCCGGGTCAGAGAGGACCTGGAGCTCAACGGCTGAGCCACAGCGGGTTGTGCGAGATGCGGCTCCATTCGGCGGTCTCGCCGTAGAGGTCGGTCTCGGCGAAGTAATCATAGGAGAAAGCCAGCCGCAGCGAGCCCGCCACCTGGCCGTGCTTTATGCATTTGCAGTTGTACGAGCCGAACGCCTCGGACAGCCCGATCGCGAGCACCTCGACGGCATCGTGCCCGCGCACCGCGATCCAGGGGTCCTCCGCACGTTTCAGCTCGCGTCCCAGTCTGGCCAGGGCGTCCTTGCGCCCGGTGCCGGGGTTCTTCGAGAGCGCCAGCACCTCCTCCACCATCCGCGGGAGGTCGATCTCCAGGCTGCAGGGGTCGATGAACGCCCGGTAGTCGAGGTCCTTGAAGCAGAGCTTGAGGCCGTCGTTGTGCGAGATGTGCATCAGCAGCCCGATCGGCAGCGCCGCGCGGGCGATGACGTCGCGGACCGGTCCGTGCCGTTCCTCGAATGCGCGCAGCAGCTCGGGGTCGGCGTACTCGGTCAGCAGGTCATCCAATGCCCGCGACCCGAGGATCATCCCCTCCAGGTCGCGGTTGTCGGTGAGGAACAGCGGCACAGCGTAGGTGTTGCCGTTCATGCGGTCCAGGTCGGGGTCCATGATGCCGATGATGCGCAGGTCGCGGCGGTTGACGCGCGACTCGGTCACCGCCCGCCGGACGTTGTCCTTGGAATGGGCGATCAGCACCATGACGCCCTCGTCGATGAACTTGCCGTAGAGACGGCTGTCGGTGACCCCTTCGACCACGACGAACGTGCCTTTGAAGGAGGAGCGCATCATCGACATCTCGTTGGCGATGTCCGCGGCCGTCAACCTCTCGATCATTGTCCCACTTTCAGCTCCACCGTCTGATCCCAGGCATCATGGATGATCTGCGGTGAATGCGTGGTGATGATCATGCGCAGCGAGCGCAGCCCGGCGATCTCGCGGAACATCCGGCCCAGCTTGTGCTGCCATGCGACATGCAGGGAGATCTCCGGCTCGTCGATCAGCACCAGGGAACCGGGGTCGATGTCGAACAGCAGGCGGAAGAAGATCACCAGGATCTGCATCTCGCCCGAGGACAGTTTGGACACCGGCAGGGTGGAGCCGCTCTCGAGCAGGATGGACAGCTCACCCGAATTGCTGATGAAGAGCTTCTTCCGCGTGAAGATGCTGTTGACGATGTCGAGGTACATCACGGCCAGCTCGGCCAACGGATAATGGCGGTCCACGTACTCCTCCAGCGAACGGCACAGGCCGGCGTAGTCGTCGCGGTACTCGGACAGCTCGAAACGCGACGGGGGGACGCGGTATCCGGCCGGCAGCTCGGGATCGAATCCCGCCTGCCTCATGAACTCCAGCTTGGCCCTGAGCTCCTTGAAGCGCAGCTCCAGCTCGGCATCGCTCAGCTCCCCGTGCCCGGGACCGGAGACGGCTAGGCCGTCGGCCCAGGCCTCCCGCAGCCGTTCGGTGAACCCCTCGAACAGGATGGGGAGCGCCGAGACCATGCAGCCGTCGTGCTCGGTCATCAGCCGGTCCGGCGTCAGGTGCATCACCTCGAGGATGCCCTGCATATCCTCGGGGGACAGCAGCTCGTCGACCTCGTTCTTCTGGAAGATCGCCACCGGCCCGTCGGGCCGGTTCTCGACGATGAGGAAGGCGCCGTCGCCGAACACCAGCTCGAACCGGTCGAACGAGGCGGCGGCGATCTCCTCGATGTCGCCGTCGAGGACGATGCGGATCAACCGCATCAGCGTGGATTTGCCCATGCCGTTCTGCGAGTGGATGAAGGTGAGGCTGCCGTTGCTCAGCTCGACGTCGTAATCGTATTCCCCGAACAGCCCGTACACCCTGATCGACCGGAGTATCATGCCCCGGATATCGCACCGCGGCAATATACATATTATCCGCCGTCGATGATTTATCCGACCTGTTGCATAACGGTGCATGGACAGGGCACAGGTTTTCGAGGAGGTGCGGCGGCGCATCGCCGCCGGCAGGCATCAGGAGACGGCACCGCTGGTCCTCGGGATAGCGATGGACGCGGAGGACGAGCCGCTCGTGCTGCTCACCTGCCTCTCGCTGCTGAAGACGATCGGGGAACCGGCGGCGGAGACCGAGGTGCTGGAGATGATCACGGGACGGCCGGCGGGAGATCCCGCCGTCAGGCTGGAGACCGCCCGCGGGCTGCGCGGGCTCGGACTGCATCCGGAGGCCTGCGGCATCCTCGGCGACGACACCGGCGACGATGCGGAACGCGAGCGCATGGCCGCGCTCCGGGGCCTGGACGACCATGCCGGGGCGGTCGCCGCCTACCGGCGCATCGGCGACCCGGATATCGACGATGATGTGCTGGCGGCCGACTGCCTCTGCTCGCTCGGCGATTACGCCGACGCCGCGGCCATCGCCGACCGGCTGATGGGATCGCGGCCGTCCGACCTCCGGGCGCAGAAGTGCAACTGCACGGTGATGATGCGCCGCGGCCGGAGCCGCGAGGCAGGCGATTTCGTCAAAGGGATCCTCAAACGCGACAAGCATTCGGCGGACGCCAACGCCCTCGCCGCCTACTTCATGTGGATGAGCGGCAGGATCGCAGCCGCCGGCGGCTACGCCTCCAAGGCGGTGAAGGCCGATCCCGGCAACGTCGACGCCATGGAGGTGCTGGCGTTCTGCCTGGTCGGCAAGGGCAAACGCGACCAGGCGCGGGTCGTCGCCGGAGCGATCAACGAGCGGTCCCCGGGCCACGAGGCGGTCATGCGGATCCTCGAAGCCTGCCGCTGAGCCGGCGCGGGAGGGCGTCAGGCGGGCGGCCGCCGGTGCGATGCCCGCGCACGGCGCCCGACATCGCTCCAGAAGACACGGGTGAACAGCAGCAGCACCATGGTGATCTCCAGGCGCCCGATCCACATCAGCACCGTCAGGACCGCCTTGGTCGGCACGGCGAGACCGGCCACCGGGAGGGTGTTGCCGTAGGCGCCGATGCCGGCGCCGACATTGCCCAGAGCGGAGACGCAGAGCCCGGCGGCATCCCCTATCCCGGCGCCGGGCTCGGTCCACATGATCAGGAACGTCCCGAGAACGGCCGCGACCAGGAACGACAGCGTCACCGTCATCGCCGAGACCAGCGCCTCGGTGCCGACGCTGTGCCCCTCGACCCTCACCTCCCTGACCGCCCGCGGGTACACCATGCGGTACAGCGCGTACGACAGGTACTGCTTGATGATCACCAGCCGGTGGATCTTGATGCCGCCGGCGGTCGATCCCGACATCGCCCCGAACAGGGCCAGCAGCATCAGCACCAGCAGCGCCGGGGCCGGCCAGCCGGCGTTGTCGGTCACGGCGAACCCGGTCGAGGTGCCGACCGAGACCGTGGTGAAGAGCGAGTTCCAGGCATCATCGGCGGCACCGCCGGCGACGCACCCGCCGGCAACGGTCAGCGCCAGGAGGACCAGCGTCGCCGCGACGGCGAACCAGCCCGCCATCCAGACGAACTCCTGCGACCGGATGTAGGCGCGGCGGTCGCGCCTGAAGATGAAGCGGTAATGCAGGTAGAAGTTGGTGCCGCCCAGCAGCATGAAGACCAGGACGACCGCCTGCACCGCGATGCCGTGCGTCTCCAGCCCCTGGCCGGTGACCGACATGCCGCCGGTCGAGATGCAGGACATGCCCAGGCAGACCGCCTCGAAGGGCGCGATCCCCAGCAGCGCCAGCAGCGCCATCAGCACCGCGGTCATCGCCAGATAGATGATGATGAAGTTGACCGCCACCCGCCGCAGCTTGGCGGCGAAGCGGCCGGTCTCGCCGCCGGAGAGCTCGTTGTTGATCAGCGCCCGCCCGCCGATGCCCAGCATCGGCAGCATGAACATGAAGACCAGGACGACCGACAGGCCGCCGATCCACTGGGAGAGGGCGCGCCACAGCAGCAGGCTGTCGGGCAGCCGCTCCACCTCGGCGAAGACGGTGAAGCCGGTGGTGGTGAAGCCGCTGACCGACTCGAACAGCGAGTCGTGCAGGGGGCAGCCGTGCAGGACGAAGGGGAGCGCGAGGGCGGCGAAGGCGATCAGCCAGCCGGACACGACCGTGAGGATGCCGGTGGAGACCGGGAAGTCGCGCCCGCGGGAGAAGAAGGTGTACTGCAGCAGCCCGGGCACCAGCAGGAGGGGGGCGGGTATCAGGAAGATGAGCGCATCCTCGCCGATGGCGGCGGTGACCGCGGCCATCGCCAGCAGCACCAGCCCGAGCACCGTCTCGATTGCCCCGAGGATGCGGACCGGACCGCTCTGCCAGCGCGCCAGACGTTCCGGCGGCAGGAAGCGGGAGCGCATGGTCACAGCTCCGCGGGGGCATCGCGGCCGGTCAGCCGCGCGAGTTTGGTCCGGTCGAGGTCGTGCGAGAAGACCAGCACCTCGTCGCCCTCGCGGAAGGCGGTGTTGAGCCGCGGATAGATGATGATGCCGTCACGGACCGCCGCGGCGATGCGCATGCCCGCCGGGAGATGCAGGTCGCCGAGGCAGCGGTCGGCCATCCTCGACCTGCGGTCGACGCCGATGCTGAAGAAGAGCTCGCCCTCGCGGTCGAGCCTGAGGATGGCGTTCTCGTCGTAGATCAGGTTCTTGACCACCTCATTGGCGATGACCCTGTGGTAGCCGAGCACCGAGTCGACGCCGGTGTGCTTGAAGATCTCCTCGTACTCGCCGGTCGAATAGCGGGAGATGATCTTCCTCACGCCGAAACGCAGCCCGGCCATGCAGGCGAGCAGGTTGCGCTCGTCGCTGGAGGAGACGGTGATGATCACGTCGGCCCGGTCGAGGTTCTCCCCGCGGATGACCTGGGGATCGACGATGTCGGCATGCACGACGACGGCATCGCTGAGCGCGGCGGCGGCGCGGCGGCAGTTCTCCTCGCTGCGGTCGATGATCTTGATGAAACGCCGCTTGCCCGGCTGCAGCAGCGACCTGGCGATGTTGATGCCGGAAGCGGAGGCGCCGATGATGACGAACTCCTTGGATTCGCGTCCGAGGCCCATCAGCCGGTTGAAGCCCTCCATCGCCGCCGGGCTGCCGAACATGCAGATGCGGTCGCCGGCGCGGACCTGCACCGTCTCGGCGTCGAGCAGCGTGGCATCGCCGCGGTAGACCGCCACCACCGAGCAGTCGGCGGGGATGTCCAGGTCCATCACCACCTTGCCGACGATGTCGTGGTCGCGGTAGACCTTGAATATCGCCAGCGCGGCATCCCGGCTCTCGATGTAATCGTACTGGATGACATTCTCCAGCGAGGCGATGCGGACGATCTTGTCGGCCATGATCTGCTCGGGCGAGATGATGACATCGATGCCCTCGAAACCCTCGGCGGCGGTCTCGATGCTGTAGTCGGGGTCCCTCAGCGTGGCCACCGTCTTGATCCCCGGCTTGTAGCGGGTGGCGACCATGGCGATGAAGAGGTTGAGGCTGTCGTCCGACAATGCGGAGAGGATGACCTCGGCATCGATGCGGTCGATGGCCGAGCGCAGCACCTTGGGGTTGCTGCCGTCCTCCATGAGGACGGAGACGTTGAGCATGCTGCGGATGTTGTCGGCCTTGGCCGAATCCTTCTCGATGACCAGAACATCGTGGAATCTGCAGAGGACCTCGGCGGAGGTGAACCCCACATTCCCGCCGCCCACTATGACAACCCGCATCAGCGAACGCCTTCCGATTCAGCCTATGGGGCGGGCACGCTATAATCTTTGGTGTGCGGGCCGTGCGCAGCCGGGACGTTCCGGCCCCTTTTCCTCCGGCGGACCTCGCACGGATGCTGCCCGGACGCGTTCTCAGGCGCCGTTCCTGGTCATCCTCATGACCGGACGGTGGGCGCCCTCCATGACGCTCTGCGGCAGCTCCACCCGGTTGCTCATATCCTCCAGCACCTGCAGGACCGACTCGGGGTCGATCATCTTCATCGTGGTGCAGACGGCCTGTCCGGGGAAATGGAACGCCTTGCCCGGGCATTCGCGCTCGAGCCGGTGCCCCATGCCGATCTCGGTGAGGATGATCAGATCGGTCGCGTCGGAGGCGGCGGCATAGTTGGCGATGCCCTCGGTCGAACCGATATGATCGGCCATCGCCAGCACCTCGGGCCGGCACTCCGGGTGGGCCAGGACCGGCGCGTCCGGGAACCTCTCCTTCAGCGCCTCGACCTGGCGGACGGTGATGCCGTGGTGGACCGGGCAGAAGCCGTCCCACAGGACCACCTGCTTGTCGACCTCGGAGGCGACGTACGCCCCCAGGTTCATGTCGGGGACGAAGATGATCTTGTCCTCGGCGATGTTGGCCACCACCTCGACGGCATTGGACGAGGTGCAGCAGATGTCCATCTCGGTCTTGGAGGCGGCGGTGCTGTTGACGTAGCCCACCACGGCGTGGCCGGGGTGGAGCGCCTTCATCTGGCGGATCTGCTCTGCGGTGCACATCGAGGCCATGGGGCAATGGGCTTCGGGCTCGGGCAGCAGGACCACCTTGTCCGGGCAGAGGATCTTCGCTGTCTCGCCCATGAACGAGACGCCGCAGAAGACGATCACGTCCGCATCGGTGGCCGCGGCGGTGTGCGCGAGTCCCAGGGAATCTCCGACATAGTCGGCGAGCTCCTGCACTTCGGGCGCGGTGTAGTTGTGCGCCAGTACGACCGCGTTGCGCTCGGCCTTCAACCTATGAATCCGTTCCGCTACAGAATCCATAGGGTTCGGTATGGTGCATATTCTTTAAATGTTCCGCCCATCTACGCCCTGTCATGAACCGGGAGGAGCGTGCGGCGGCGATGTTCGGGTGCACGGTGAGGGAGAGGGCGATGTTCGAGGCCGGGATCAAGATGGGCACCATCTACCATCAGTTCGTGGGCGTGCCCGTCAACGCCGACAGCGTGGAGGACCTGGAACGCTCGATCGAGAGCGGGGTGCTGGTGCAGCCCTACGTGGAGGCGGTGCGGGTGCGCATCGACCGCGGCGGCTTCACCTCCAAGAAAGACGAGTACTCCTACTGCTCGCTGACCGGCGAGATGCTCGACGTGGTGCTGAGGATCCGCATCGATGACGTCGCCGTCACCGCCGAGATGCGCTACAACCGCGACCTCAGATACCCGTTGATGTACATCTCCGACGTCCAGACAGGAATCTAAACAAATTGATATATAGTCTTAACCACATGCAGGAACGCAATTCTGCGCTCAAGCGATCAATATGGTAAGCGATATCAAAGTCGGTATAACCGGTCTTCCCGGTTCTGGTAAAACCCACACGCTGGAGCGTGTGATAGATATGCTCAGGGACGAGGGGCACAGCGTCGGCGGCATGATCAATGCGCCGGTGACCGACGGCAGGCGGAAAACCGGATTCACCGTCAAGAACGTGTTCACCGGTGAGTCGGCGGTCTTCGCCAACCAGGAGATCGAGAGCAAGGTCATGGTCGGGAAGATCGGCGTCGACCTCGAGATCTTCGAGGAGGTCGGCATCGCCGCCATCCGCCAGGCCTGCGAGGAATGCGATGTCGTGGTGATCGACGAGATCGGGCGGATCGAAGTGGAGAGCCAGTTGTTCGTCGATACCGTGAAGTGGGCGCTCGAGCTCAACAAACCGATGATCCTCACGCTGCACAAGAAATCCCGCAACCCCCTGTTGCAGGACATCCGCCGGCGGGATGACGTGCGCATCCTCGAGGTCACGCCGACCAACCGCAACCTCCTGCCCTACAAGATCGTCCGTCTGATGAGCGGTGAAAACGCCTGATGAGGACCGACATCATCCGTGAGGGCTCCACGTCGCTGACCGTCCCCGAGGACCGCTCGGTGCGCGGACCCGGGACCAGGGGCTCCGTCTTCTTCAACGAGCAGATGGCCTTCAACCGCGATGTCAGCGTCATGCTGCTGCGGGCGGTCGCGCCCGACGGCACCGAGGTCTGCGACGCCATGTCCGCCACCGGCGCCCGGGCGGTGCGCATCGCCAACGAGGTCCCCGGCACACTGGTGACCGCCAACGACGTCAACCCCGCCACCCTGCCCTTCATCGAGGCCAACATCCGGCTGAACGGCCTCTCCAACTGCCGGGCGCTCAACCGCGACATGCACGGGCTGCTGAGCGACGAGTCTTTCGACTACGTCGACCTCGACCCCTTCGGGTCGCCGGTGCCCTATATCCAGTCGGCCATCCGCGGCTGCCGTCGCCGCGGCATCCTGGCCGTCACCGCCACCGACACCGCGCCCCTGGCCGGGGCGCATGCCGCCAAGTGCCGGCGCCGCTACCAGTCGGAACCTGTCCGCGGCCCCCTCTGCCACGAGGGCGGGCTGCGCATCCTGATGTGCGCGGTCGCCCGCGAGCTGGCCAAGTTCGACCGCGGCATGCGGCCGCTGCTGTCGTTCCACGCCGACCACTACCTCCGCACCTACGTGCAGGTGCTGGAGGGGGCGGAGGAGGCCGACCGCACGCTGGCATCCCTGGGGCACATGTCCTATGACAAGGCCACGCTGGAGCGGTCGTACTCGCCGTCCTGTGACGCCGATCACCGGCTGGGGCCGTTCTGGCTGGGGCCGCTGCACGATCCGCGGACGCTCTCGGCGATGTCGGCCGACGGCATGGCCGACGAACGGCGCTGCACCGGGATGCTGGACCTCTGGAGCGGGGAGCTCGACGTCCCCTTCTTCTACGACCTCAACGAGCTGTCCTCCCACCTGAAGCTGTCGCCGCCGAAGCTGGATGCGATGGTCGGCGCGCTGCGCGATCACGGGAGGGGTTCGCGCACCCACATGTCCCCCACCGGTTTCAAGACGGACCTGACCCTGTCCGAGGTCAAGGCGGTCTACGCCTCGGTCAGCCCCGAGACCCCCAGGAGATAATCTTTATAGACATCGACGGACTGATGCCCGACAGGTAGAGCCATGCCGAGTCTTGCAATCATTGGGGCCCAGTGGGGCGACGAGGGTAAAGGGAAGATCACCGATTATCTCAGCGAACAGGCCGATCTCGTCGTCCGGTTCCAGGGCGGGAACAACGCCGGCCACACCATCATCGTGGGCGACCGGGTGTTCAAACTCCACGGGCTGCCGTCGGGGGTGGTCAGGCCCGGCAAGCTCGCGGTCATCGGTAACGGCGCCGTGATCAACATGGAGGAGCTGCTCTCCGAGATCGAGCACGTCCGGGAGAACGGCAGCGACATAGACGGCCTGCGGATCTCCGACCGCGCCCATCTCATCATCGAATACCACAAGAAGCTGGACGGCGCCGAGGAATCGTACAAAGGCGACGGTGTGGTGGGCACCACGCGCAAGGGCATCGGCCCCGCCTACCAGGACAAGGTCTCCCGCATCGGCATCCGCGCCGGCGATCTGCTCGAGGAGGACCTGCTGCGGGAGAAGGCCGGTTTCCTGATCGATTACAAAAGCGACCTGCTGGAGATGTTCGGCACCGACGTGTGCGTATGCACCTCCGAGATGCTCTTCGACCGCATGATGGTCTGGAAGGAGGCGGTCGGCGACCGCATCTGCGACACCTCGGTGCTGATCAACGACGCGCTCGACGAAGGGGACAACGTCCTCTTCGAGGGCGCCCAGGGCGCGATGCTCGACATCGACCACGGCACCTACCCCTACGTCACGTCCTCGTCCACCTGCGCCGGCGGCATCTGCACCGGTGCGGGGGTCGCCCCCGGCCGCATCGACGGCGTGCTCGGCTGCATCAAAGCCTACACCACGCGCGTCGGCGAGGGGCCGTTCGTCACCGGTCTGCAGGGCGAGGAGGAGCGCAGGCTGCAGATCAAGGGCGGGGAGGTCGGCGTCACCACCGGCAGGAACCGGCGCTGCGGCTGGCTCGACCTCGTCGTGGCCGAGCATGCGACGCGGATGTGCGGCTTCACCTCGTTGGCGATGACCAAGCTCGACGTGCTCAACGGCTACGAGGCCGTGCCCGTGTGCACCGCCTACCGGATCGACGGCGAGACCGTCGGGCACCTGCCGGCCTCGATCGCGCGGATCATGCGCGCCGAGCCGGTCTACAAGACGATGAAGGGCTGGGATGACTGGGATGACGTCGGGGCCGTCGTCAGGGGCGGCTACGACGCCCTGCCGGCCGAGATGCGCGATTACATCGCGTTCACCGAGGAGCACCTCGGCGTGCCCGTGGACATCGTGAGCATCGGACCCGACCGCGACGAGACCATCGACCGCCGCGAAGGGCGCTGGTGGGACTGAACGCGACCGGCCTCAGCCGACCGTGAACCCGGCGGCGACCGCCGCCAGACGCGACGGGTCGTCGGCATACCAGGAACCGAAGTCGCCGCCGGCGGCGGCGACCGCCTCGCCGACCGCTTCAAGGAACGCGGGCACATCGTTCTCGGGGATATCCCCGATCGCCTCGCCGAAGCGCTCATGACCGGCCAGCCGGGAACCTCCCGCGGTCAGGGTGTACGCCGCGATCCTGTTGCCCGACGCATCGTGTGCGGTCGTGCCCATCAGGCCGATCGCGGCGATCTGATGCGCGGCGCAGGATGAGGCGCAGCCGGAGATGCGCACCTGCGGCAGCGTCCCGGCCGGGAAACCCCTGCGGCGGGCCATCCCCACGATGCCGTCCAGCAGGGCCCGCGCGTCACGCAGGCCGATCTGGCAGACGGAGGCGCCGACGCATGAGACGGAAGATGTGAAGGCATCGCCGGCACCGTCCCCGGTGAGCGATGCGATCCCCTCCGCGGCGGGGAGGTCGCAGTTGATCACGTGCAGCGTCTGATCGCCGGCCAGGCGCAGGCGGGCATCCGGCAGACCGGCGGTCAGCCCGTGCAGTCCGCGCAGCAGGCCGGGGGCGATGTCGCCGCCGACCGGGTGGTACGAGACGCAGTGCAGGCCCTCCTGCAGCTGGGCGGTGATGCGCGGTGCGACCGTGCGCACCGCCTCCGGCACCCGGGCCGCCACGGGGATGTCCAGCAGCGGCACCCCGGCATCCCTCGCCCGCTCCAGGGCTGCGGCGTAGGCGGCGCGGTAGGCGTCCTCCCCCATCGATTCGGGCATGAAGCGGGTCCGTGCCCGGGAGCGGTCGTCACGGTTGCCGTGCGCCTCGAACACGTCGGTCATCGCCTGCACGTGGAGGAGGACCTCGGCCGGATCCGCGACCGTCATGCGCAGGCCGGGGCGCGGATCGCGTCCGAGGCCGCCGGCGGAGTGGACGTCGAACCGCCCGTCGGGCCGGGCGAGGAAGCCCAGGTCCCTGAATGTCGCATGGACGTCGTTGGCGGGTGAATCGGAGAAGGCCACCTTCAGTTTCCGCGGCAGGTCGAGGCTCCCGGCCAGCGAGAGCAGGTGGCGCTCGGCGGCCCGGGCGAAGGGGAGCACGTCGAAGCAGCCGCCGGGCGAGACGCCCGAGAGCGGCGAGGCCATCACGTTGCGCGGGTTGTCCCCTCCGCCTCCCAGGGTGTCGATGCCGTGGGCCGGCGCCCGGGTGACGATGTCACAGACCGCCTCGGCATCGAGATCGTGCAGCTGCAGCGACTGGCAGGTGGTGATGTGCACCCTGCGGATGCCATGGCGGCCGATGCAGCCGAGGATGAACTCCAGCTTGCCGCGGTCGATGTCCCCGCCGGCGAGCCGCAGCCGGACCATGCCGGCCGCACCGCCGCGCTGGGAGTAGCTGCCGAAGCCGCCGGAGATGCCCTTGTACTCCCCCGCCCCCATCCCACCGCCGTAGAAGCTGCGGGTGGCTTCGCAGAAGCGCTCCCGTCCGCGGCTCATCCCAATCTCGCCTTCTCGAACATGAACATGTCGGTGCCGAGCGGCAGCGTCGCATCGTAACCGACCTTGCAGGTGGTGGACGATGCGCCGGGGTCCAGCGAGGTGCTCGGATCCAGTGAGGAGCCCGCCGCCCCGGGGATGACCAGGATGCGGTCGCCCTGCATCCGCGTCGCCACCGCCCATTCGACCTCGCGGTCGTCGAAGATGTCGATGTCGTCATCGACGATGATGACGTTCTTCATCGAGGGGTGCCCGGTGAAGGCCGCCAGTATCGCGTTGACGCCGTCGCCCTCCTTGTTCTTGGTGATCGAGACCACCCCGTTCAGCCAGCAGCAGCCCCCTTCGGTCAGGCGCACCGCCCTGACCCGCGGGACCGCCTGCCGGACGGTCTTGAGGATCATCGGCTCGCGCGGCAGCCCCATCAGGAGGAAGTGGTCGTAACCGCCGGGGAGCAGGAGGTGGAAGCAGGGATCGGGCGCGGTCCAGATCCTCTCGATCTCGATCACGGGCTCCATGCGCACGGCATCGTAGGTGCCGGTGATGTCGACGAACGGGCCCTCCTCGACCCGGTCGAAGGTGATCCTGCCCTCCATGACGTAATCGCAGTCGGCCGGCACCAGCAGGCCGTTGTCGCACCTGCCGACCTCCAGCGGATGCCCGCGGCAGGCGCGGCTCAAGGCCGAGGCGATGGTCAGCTCGTCGACGCCGTAGTCGACGACGACGGCCGCGGCCAGCAGGACCTCGGGAGGGAGTCCGACGCAGATCGAGATCCGCAGCTCCTCGCCACGCTCCTCGGCCTCCCTGTGCATCGTGAAGAGGTGCCTCGGCACCAATCTCACCGCCAGCCGGCCGGCGTCGACGACCATCATGCGGTGGAAGGAGACGTTGCGCCTGCCGCCGGACTCGGCGATGATGACGCCCGAGGTGATGTAGCGTCCGCGGTCCTCGGGGTAGTACTTGGGTATCGGCAGACGGGTGAGGTCGGTCTCGATCGTGCGGCTGCGGAACAACGGCTCACCGACCTCCGTCGTCCCGGCGGGTTTGTCGATCGCCTCCGCCAGCCTGTCGATGATCTCGTCGGGCCCGATGCCCAGGGCGGCGGCGATCTTCTCACGGGTAGAGAAGACGTTGCCGGCGGCCTTCATGCCGTTGAGGTCGTTGAACACCACGGTCGTCTCCTGGTCCCCGTGGAGGATCCGGGAGACTGCCCCGTCGTCGAGGCCGGTCCTCTCGTCGATGATGCGAACGTCCTCACCGAGGAAATCCTTTAGCGCCATGGGCCCCCCGTACGTGACGGATGTTTATAATCATGGTTGGACCGTCGCCGCGGATGAGCGCCTAATACAAGATAAATATCGGTAGCAGGATGCAGAGGGCATGTCCGGGGAGCCGATCAGGGATGTCATCAGGAAGCTCGCACTGCAGAACGCCGTCTTCTTCAAGGGCGCCGCCAACCCCAAGGCGGTGATCGGCAAGGTGCTCGGGGGCTTCCCCGAGTACCGCAGCAAAGCGGCCGAGGTGTCCCGGATGGCCGCCTCCGCGGTCGAGGAGGTCAACCGCATGACCCTGGATGCGCAGACCGCGGCGCTCGAGGCGCTCGACGCCGCCCTGCTGGTCAGGGAGAAGCGGGAGCGCGTCCACGGGCTGCCCGACCTCGAGGGCGCGGAGGAGGGCAAGGTGGTCATGCGCTTCGCCCCCGGCCCGTCCGGGCCGCTGCACATCGGCCACACCCGGGTGTCGGTGCTCAACGACGAGTACGTCAAGCGCTACGGCGGCAAGCTGATCCTGCGTTACGAGGACACCAACCCGGAGCGCATCGATCCCGAGGCCTACGACATGATCGCCGAGGACCTCGAGTGGCTGGGCGTCGAGGTGCACGAGACCGCGATCCAGTCCGAGCGCTTCGAAGAGTACTACAAGTACTTGCGGAGGATCATCGAGGACGGCAACGGCTACGTCTGCACCTGCGATGCCGACCGCTGGCGGGAGCTGAAGGAGGCCTGCACGGCCTGCCCCTGCCGCGACCTGCCGGCCGGGGAGCAGCTGGAGAGGTTCCAGCGCATGCTCGACGGCGGCTACGGCGAGGGCGAGGCGGTCGCCGTGGTCAAGACCGACCTCGACCACCCCAACCCGGCCGTGCGCGACTTCGTCGCCCTGCGGGTGGTGGAGCACCCGCATCCGCTGACCGGCGACCGTTACCGCGCCTACCCGATGATGAACCTCTCGGTGGCCCTCGACGACGGCCTGATGGGCCTGACCCACGTCATCCGCGGCAAGGACCACCTCAACAACACCGTCCGGCAGGAGTACATCTTCAACCATCTCGGCTGGACGCCGCCCCGCTACTACCATTACGGGCTGGTCAACATCCCCGACACCATGCTGAAGACCTCCCTCATCGGGGAGGGCATCCGCACCGGGGAGTACACGGGATGGGACGACGTGCGGACGGGGACGGTCAGAGCGATGGAGCGCAGGGGCATCCGCCCGGAGGCGCTCCGCCGCTACTGGGTCGAGTGCGGCATCAAGCCGGTCGACATCCAGTTCTCGTGGGACAACCTCTACGGCATGAACCGCGAGCTGATCGACGGCTCCTCGAACCGCTACTTCTTCGTCGCCGACCCCGTCCGTTACGACATCGACGGGCCCGATGTGCTGACCGGCAGCGCCCCGCTGCACCCCGACCGTCCGGAGCGGGGCATGCGGGAGTACGTGCTCGACGGCAGCCGCACGGTGTTCATCTCCAAGGATGATTCCAGGCTGTTCGCCGAGACCGGCAGGATCCGGCTCAAGGACCTCTGCAACCTCGATTACGCCATGCCCGCCCGGTACGCGGGCGACGACCTCTCGGTGCTCAGGCAGGGTGTGAGGGCGGTGCAGTGGGTGGGACGCGACTCGGTCGCGGCCGAGCTGCTGATGCCGGACGGCACGGTGACGGAGGGTCTGATCGAATCGGCGGTGCTGGACGAGCCCTCCGACACGGTGCAGTTCGAGCGCGTCGGCTTCGTCAGGCTCGAGTCGCGCGAAGGAGACCGCGTGCGCGCTGTGTTCGCGCACCGCTGAACCGCCCGCACCCGTCCCGTCCGGAGGGTGCGGGGGCGGCCGCGGCCGTCAGACGAACATCAGGCCCAGACGCACCAGCGCCCCCAGCGCGACGGCGACGCCGATCGAGATCGCCGAGATCACCAGCGTGTCCCTCCAGCCGAGCTCCTTCCACATCACCGTCAGCGTGGCGATGCAGGGGACGTAGACGGCCATCACCAGGCCGAAGACGACGAACTGCTCCGGGGTCATCACGTCGAGCAGCGAGGTGCCGCCGGCGACCGTGATGATCGCCAGCATGCCGACCGCCATCTCCTTGCGGAGGATACCGACGGCGAAGGCGATGATCGTCGCGGCCGGGAGGCCGAGCAGGCCGACCGTCAGCGGCGAGAAGGGATCGATGATCCAGCCGAGCATGTCGAACTCGATCAGCACGCTGATCAGGATGCTGCTGACCACCAGCAGCGGGAAGGCGATGGTGAAGAAGTCCTTCATCCGCGACCAGGTCTTGGTGAGGATGTTGCGCGGCTGGGGTATGACCATCTCGGGGAGCTCCATCGCCAGGCTGCTGGGCTCGCGCGGCAGGAAGCGGTTGAGCAGCAGCCCGATCGTGCCGCCGAGCAGGACCAGGATGCCCATGATCAGCAGCGAGTACTGGATGCCGGCGTAGCTGCCGGTGATGCCCATGATGATCGCCAGCTGCGCCGAGCAGGGCACGGCCATGACGATGATCGAGGCGATGATGATGCGCTCGCGCCGCGAGCGCACCGAGCGCGTCGCCAGGATCGCGGGCACATTGCAGCCGATGCCGACCATGATCGGGATGACCGCACCGCCGTGGAGGCCGAAACGGTGCATCAGCGAATCCAGCAGCACCACCACGCGGGTGAGGTAGCCGGAGTCCTCCAGCACCGCCAGGATCAGATAGAACACGAGGATGTAGGCGATCATCAGCGCGAGGATCTCCCCCACGCTCTCGCTGGCGCCGGTCAGCACCGCGCCCCAGAGGGGGCTGAGGCTGTCGGCGTAATCCGCCAGGGCGTCGCCGATCAGCCAATCGTAGATGTCGGGTATGACCTCGTCGAGGAAACCTCCGAGATAGACGATGGTCAGGAAGACCGCGCCCATCACCGCGAAGAGGATCGGCACCCCGGTCAGGGGCTCGATGGTCAGGTCGGAGAAGCGCTCCTTGGGAGTGGGCGTCCGCTGCGACAGACCGATGAAACGCTTGACGACGGTGTCCGCCAGCGCGTAGCGCTCACGGCCGATGGTCTGCGCCGGCGGCTCGTCGTTGAGCTTCTCGAGCATCTGCCGGAACTTCACCGCGTTCTCGGTGACCTCGTCGGGCGCCATCAGGATGAAGTCCTCGGAGTCCTCGAGCATCTTGACCGCCACCCCGAACGGGCGGTATCGGTTCGAGGGGATGCCGTCGGCCAGCGAACCGGCCGCGGCCTCCACCCGCTTGCTGTAGTTGACTTTGAAATCGGAGATGCGGGCCTTGCCCGCGCATACCGCGTCCACCAGGTCGTCGACCCCCTCGGAGGTCTTGGCCGACACCGGGAGCACGGGGATGCCGAGGTATTCGGACAGGCCCTCGATGTCGATGTCGAGCTTGTTCCTGGCGATGTCCATCTTGTTCAGCGCCAGGATCGACGGCAGGCCCAGCTCGAGGATCTCGAAGCAGAGCACGATGCTGCTGGGCAGGTTCATCGCATCGGCGACGATCACCACCGCATCGTTGCCGGGATCGGCGAGCATCTGGATCGCCGCGTTCTCGTCGAGCGCGTTCTTGGACAGGCTGTAGGTCCCCGGCAGGTCGTGGACGTTGACGGTGACATCGTTGCGGAGGATGCGGGCCTCCTCGAACTCCACAGTGGTCCCCGGGTAGTTGGATGATATCACGCCCACCCCGGTCATCCGCGAGAAAAGCGCGGACTTGCCCACATTGGGCTGCCCGATGAGCGCGACCTGGATATCCTTACGGTCGGCGGTCATCTGACATCAACCTTGATAGCGGAGGCCAGTCTGGCATCGAGCGCGATGATGCACTCGCCGACACTGACGATGCGCGGTCCCTTCTCCGACACCCTGCTCTCGACGGTGATCTGCCTCCCCGGCACGAAACCCATCGAGATCAGGTTCCGGACCTGCTCGGAGTCATCGCTCTTGAGATGCGAGATCGTCCCTGTCTCGCCGGCATCCATCCGGTCGAGCGGACGCCGGCCCGCCTTGCCGTGCGTCGCCGCCTCGCAGGGGCACTCGCAGCCGTCGCAATCCTCGTCGACGGGGGTGCCGACCATGCGGCAGAGCCGCGTCATCGACTCCTCGGACAGCGCATGCTCCAGGCGGCAGGCCTCCTCATGGGCCGTGTCGCTGTCGACATCGAGGATGTCCATCAGGAACCGCTCCATGATCTGGTGCTTCTTGCGGAGCTTGCGGGCGTGGTGCATACCCTTATCGGTCAGGGTCGCGCCTTTGTAACGTTCATAATCGAGGTATCCGTCGTTCGCGAGCGCCTTGAGCATCTCGGTGACGCTGGCCGGCGAGACTCCCATGTAGTTGGCGAGCTCCGTGGTCTTGGCCGGACGCACACCCTCCGTGATCCTGAGTATGTTGATCAGGTAGTCCTCGCGGTTTCCGGAAATCATCTGGGCCATGTTAGACGGGAATTGGTATTTTAAGGTATTCTTAAAAGTCCGCTGCATGCATGCGCAGGGGGGTATGCGGCGGCGGACATCGTCCGCCGCCGGCCCGGCTCACTCGACCAGCTTGTGGTACCTGTAGGCGGGCTCACCCTCGTTCAGGCAGTACCTGATGCCGGTGAAGTCCTTCTTGAACTCCCTGATATCGGCCGCGACCTTCTTGGGGTCCTCCTTGCGGACTATGACGCGGGCGACGAACTCGGCCACCTGCTTCATCTCGCTCTCCCGCATGCCGGTGCGGGTCATCTCCTGCGCCCCGAACCTGAGCCCGGAGGGCCGGATCGCGCTGGTGTCCCAGGGGAGCATGTTCTTGTTGCAGATGATGTTGGCGTCCTCCAGCAGCTGGGCGCAGTCGCGGCCGCCGCCGAACTCGGTGACGTCCAGCGCGATGGCGTGGGAGCGGGTGAAGCCGAGGTCGGGACAGAGCACCGGCACGCCGAGCTCGTGGAGCGCCTCGCCGAGGGCGCGGGCGTTCCTGCAGGTCTGCGCCGCGTACTCCTTGGCGAAGATGTCCATCTCGGCCAGGGTGACGGCGAGCGCCGCCATGGCGTGGAGGTGGTGGCTCGAGGTGACGCCGGGGAAGACCGCCTTGCGCAGCGCCTTCTCCTGCTCGTCGGTCAGGTTGGCGCCGAGGAGCATGCCGTGGTTGGGGCCGGGGAAGGTCTTGTGGGTGGAGGACGAGATGACGTTGACGCCCTCGCGCAGGGGATCGTGGAACTGGCCGCCGGCGATCAGACCGAGCACGTGGGCGCAGTCCTCCCAGACCAGGCAGCCGACCTCGTTGAAGGTGTCCTCCAGCTCCTTGAGCGGCGGCGGGAAGAGGAAGACCGAGAGGCCGAACTGGGCCACCTTGGGCTTAACCTCCTTCAGGAGCTTGATCGTCCCGTCGACGTCGAGGTTCATGTCCTCGACGTTGAAGGGGTAGTTGACCGAGTTGACACCCCTCTGGCCGAAGGCGCCGAACTCGCAGGTCGAGATGTGGGCGCCCTGGGCGAGGGCGCAGGTGGTGATCGTGTCGCCGGGTTCGGCGAAGGCGAAGAGCACCGCCATGTTGGCCACCGTGCCCGAGATCGGGCGCACGTCGGCGAACTCGGCGTCGAAGAGCTTCTCGGCCAGGGCGGTGGCCTTGAGCTCGACCTCGTCGACGTAGATGTTGCCTTGGTAGTACCTCTTGCCGGGCATGCCCTCGGCGTACCGGTCGGCGAAGTCGGAGATCAGCATCTCCTTGGCGAGCGGGCTCATGAGGTTCTCCGAGGCGATCATCGGGATGCACTCCTCGAACCATTTGTTGTGGGCCTGCACCTGCTCTCTGATGAAACGGGCGTCTTCCTTGCTCATGTTTATCGTACTCGGATTGCCCATGCCGTTAAAAACATGTTCGGTCGGGGCAGGAGTATCGGCACTGCATCCGATCTGAAGACGCGTGTGAATGTGCCGATCGGCCGTACTTTGAATTGAACTCCTCCATTGCCGATTGTCGGCTCGACCTTGCACACAATCAATTGCTTATGACCGCGCCCTCTATTCCGAAATCTTCAAATCTGTTCCCTTGGAATTGAAACTCGATGAATTCGCACATGAAAAAATCTCCATTCAAAACCTTTAAAATCGTCGTGTGTGGATATACAGAAAATCGTGAAACCTGTCGTTGAATCGGTTTTTTGAACAACAGTTATATCCTGATGCAAGACATTTAGATTATCGAAAGGATTCTGAAGATGCAGCCTACCGAGAAAAAATATCCCAGGCATTCATGGACAGCTGATAGCAGTCAAAATGCAGTAATCAAAAAAACAGATCTTTCATTTTTCAAATATAATGCAACGGCATTGCCTGCGTATGTTAAAGAGTACTTCTCGGCTGAAAATATGTCTCGGGGAGATCGGAAGGACATTGTACTGATATGTGATGGAAACAGATACCAGGCCTATATCGCACGAGGAACAAGAGACCAGACAAATACTCGAATGTTTTGGAAAATTGATCTTGGGGAGAACTTCAAAATGTAGTTTCCGGACTACGATGATTTCATCGAGGATGACTACCCTTCATTGATATTCCATAGATTGGGACCCGATGAATACGAAATCCATTTCGTGGAATTGGAATACGAGGCTTACAAAAGTGCCTTGAATCTCGAGACGTGTGCCTACATGCCCGGAGATAAAGAGGGTAAGCCGACCGGGAACTACACCCATGTGTATGAACGCAGCAAGAAAAATCGCGAAGCTGCAATAGCGATTCACGGAACTCGATGCATAGTGTGCGGATTCAGCTTCGAAGAGAAATACGGTGATATAGGCAGAGGATTCGTCGAAGTGCACCACACCGTTCCGCTTTCGGAAATCGGCGAAGAAATCGCAGTGGATCCGGCCACCGATCTGGTCTGCATCTGTTCGAACTGCCATCGCATGATCCACCGGAGGGCCTCAGAGGTCCTCACACCGGATGAACTGCGAGAGATGATCCGCGAGTGATTTGTAAATACGTTGTTTGCATTTCTATTTCATCAAATATTGGTTATGCGCGTACCATCATATTGATTTTAATAGATATATCTCATTTTTAATATCGAGGTTCTAAAATATGAATGAGATTAGCTGCCCTAATTGCGGTACGGTCTTCAAAATAGACGAATCCGGTTGGGCTAAAGTAGTCAAGCAGATCCGTGATAAGGAGTTCGAGAAGGAGATTGCTGATAAAGAGAGGGTGTGGAACGAGAGTAAGGAGATGGCTGTGGCGTTGGCTCTGGAGCAAAGGGAACGCGAATTCCAATCCCGGATGGCCGAACAGGATCTCAAATGCAGTAAGTTGGAAACACTCCTCGAGTCAGCCAAGACCGAGGAGAAGTTAGCGGTGAATGAGGTCAAGGCAGAGTTGGAAAAAGAATTGGATCGGCTCCGGAACCAGATCAAAGACCAGAACTCCGCATTGGAGCTCAAGATGGTCCACAAGGATAATGTGATTGCCGAACTGAAGGCCGGCATGGAACACTTAGACGTCGCAAATCAACTCGAAATTAAAAAACGCATCGACGAGATTGAGAGGGAACGCGACCAGTTGAGAAACACCCTGGAGATGAAGGACACCGAGACGCAACTCTCCGTGAAATCGTTGAAGGAAAGCCATGCATTGCAGCTCAAACAGAAAGATGAGCAGATTGCATATTACAAAGATCTCAAGGCGCGACAATCAACGAAGATGGTCGGGGAGACGCTTGAGCAGCATTGCGAGAACGAATTCAACCGAGTGCGCGCAACCGCATTCAAAAACGCCTACTTCGAGAAAGACACCGACGTCAGTAAAGGCAGCAAAGGAGACTACATCTACCGTGAGTGCGATGCTGATGGCAACGAGATTATCTCGATCATGTTCGATATGAAAACTGAAATGGACGAGACGGCAAGCAAGAAGAAGAACGAGGATTTCCTGGACAAACTGAATAAGGATAGAAGGGCCAAAAACTGCGAATATGCGGTACTGGTATCACTGCTGGAATTGGACAATGACTTCTACAACTCCGGAATTGCTGATGTGTCTTACCGCCACGAGAAAATGTATGTAGTTCGTCCCCAGAGCTTCATCTCGATCATCACGCTTCTGAGGGACAGCGCTCTGCGGGCGATAAGCTACAAATCAGAGCTTGCACTGATCAAAAATCAGAACATCGATGTGACCAACTTCGAGAACGACTTGGAGAAGTTCAAGAATGGATTCTACAAGAATTATGAACTCGCCAGCAGACGATTCCAAGAGGCGATTGAAGGTATCGACAAGACGATGACCCAACTGCAGAAGATCAAGGATGCGCTGCTGTCCTCCGAGCGGAATCTCCGTCTGGCCAATGACAAGGCCGAGAATCTCACGATCAAGAAGCTTGTCAGAGGCAACCCGACGATGAAGGCCAAGTTCGAGGAATTGGAACGGGAACAGTCGGCCGAGGGTCCCGAAGATCCCTTATGATGGCAGGGGCCGCTTCCCACAACGGCTAAGAGATCGCTCCTCTCCGGCGATGGTGCGTGCGAACGGGAAAAGGTCCCGCATCACAGGAAGTGCACCGAATCCGTGTGAAACGCAGGTGACAGGGGCCGACAGGACGGCCCCTCTCGACCTTTTTGACATGTCTCAGGGTTTTTGAATAAAGAATTTCTAAGATTCACCTTGATTATTCATCTCTTACATATCAGTTCTTCAAGCACTCCGTCGTCCAGATCGTTGAGGCAGTACAGCTCGTCCAAGACAAGGAACGTCTCCTCGAGGCTGCTGCGTGCACTCATCCACCCCTGGCCGTCGGTGATCCATATGAAGGTGAAGTTGGGGATGCCTTTGGAATCCTCTGCCAGCGACTTGAAGCTCCTGGCAGTCTCATTGAGTTTGGAACCGCTGGAGGCATAAAAATTGACTTCAAGGGCGTAGATGTGACCTCCGGAGTTGATGACGAAATCGAAACGCTTGGAAGCCTTACCCTCGTCAGATAAAGGCGATAGGCTGAGATCATAGCGCTTCTCGATGTCGGCGACGCGCATCTCCCGCACATATTCGCATCCGATTTTCTTGAGATGCCTCTCCACGACCTTCTCCATGGCTTTCCCGCCGCGGTTCTTCCTGCTGTTGGTGTCCAGCCCCACTTCCACGCCGGTGACGTAATCCACAAGATCCCTCACCAGATGGTTGGCCATCAGATCGAACAACCCGGACTCCCTCATGAACCGCCGATACTCCTCAGGGGTGTTGCCGCAGGTCTTGAAGTGAAGCACCTTCTCCTCCAGGTCATCGATCACCCTGAAGCCTTTTGCTATATTGTCGAGCCGGACGGCAATCAGGACGGGCAACGCCTTCAGAACCTCTGGATACCGGGCGATCAGCATCTCGAATTCGGCCTCTATATCATCTGAGCCGATCAGGGAGTTCAGGATGTTCAGTTCCACCCGGATGTCATCGACATTGCGGTAAGCCTTCTCGAAGTCCACATAATAGTCATATCCGTACACGGTTTTCCTGAATGTGGATAGCCATTTGTCGAAGTCCCTGCCCATGCCCCCGTCACCGAGGTCTAGCTATATTATATTTGATTGATTCATCTGTGAACCGAAGATGAGTCTCGGCATACCAGGAATCGGCCCCAAGAAGGAGCACACCCTGTCGGAAGCAGGATACGGATCCGTCGATGCGTTGATGAATGCTGACTTCTACGACATCCTCCGGCTCGAAGGATTCGGCTATAAGACTACATGTAGCCTGTTCCGTTTTTTAGGACGCGAGCAGAACTACCCTCCGATGTTTGAAATATCAGAGACCAAACAGGATAATGTCAGAATCGAGAACAAGATCATCAGACCCTGGGCGGTGCATAAGAAAACCGTTGATGTACCTGCCCAGCCCGCTGATTTCAAAGTCGAACGCACGACCGTTTGGAGTTTCCCCGATCGGGGGGATTGGGCATCGCATACCGCACAGTATCGAGGGAACTGGTCTCCTTGGGTGGTCAGGAACATCCTGGAGCTTTATTCGAAACCGGGCGATACGGTCCTGGATCCCATGGTCGGCGGCGGAACCACGCCGGTGGAGTGCCTTCTGACCGGCAGGAACTCGATATCGTCTGATATAAATCCGGGCGCGATCGCGATAACCAGGGATCGGCTGACGCTGCCCGAGAACATGATGTCCGGACTGCCGGAGACCACGCACAGAACCTATGTCGGGGACATCAGGAATCTGAACAGGATCCCCGACGGCTCGGTGGATCTCGTCGCCACCCATCCGCCCTATGCGAACATCATCAGATACGCCCCCGGGGTGGACGGGGATCTCTCGCAGATCAACGACTATTCATTGTTCTTCAAAGAGTTCGGCAAAGCGATCAAGGAGTTGTACCGGGTCCTCAGACCCGGAGCTCATTGCGCAATCCTGATCGGAGATACGCACAACAGGGGCCATTATGTGCCGATCTCCCACCGCATGATGATCGACTTCCTCAGGTGCGGGTTCATCCTCAGAGAGGATGTGATCAAGAAGGAGTGGAATTGCGAGAGCGATCGGTATCTCTCCAAGTATGCCGGTGCGAACTTCCTGCTGACCATGCATGAGCATCTCTTCATCTTCAGGAAGCCCGAGAATTCCTCTGGGCAGTACCGCAACAGCTCGATCGGATTCTTCGAAGAAGCGTGATCCGGTTTCAAACCATCAATCAAAGAAGTTTGTTATCAGCAACTCGTTGATCTTCCCCCTTCCTTCCGCCTTCGAGTTGATCATCCTGCTGGCTTCGATACGGGAGATGTTGTGCTCCTCATACAGTTCGTCGAAGAATTCGTCGTCGGCATCCGAGTTCTTCGGATCGGAATTGCTGACGATCACCCTGGCGCCGATATCCGTGAGTTGCTTTACATACTCCGCCAACCCCCTTTGATCGTCATCATTGAAGAGATCCTTCGTGTATGCAGTGAAACTAGCGGTTTGCGTGAGCGGGCGGTAAGGCGGATCGAAGTAGACCAACGTGTCCTCATCGATGAAGTCCAGTGATTTCCGGAAATCACCGCAGACGATCCGCACATTGCTCAGCCTGTCGGATACGTTGCCCAGGTTGTCCTCGTCGCATATGAGCGGGTTCTTGTACACCCCGGAGGGAACGTTGAACTCCCCTTTGCTGTTCACCCGGTACAGGCCATTGAAGCAGGTCTTATTGAGATAGATGAAGAGAGCCGCCATCTCGATCTCATCATCATCGTATCCGTCCCGCTTCAACAGGTTGTAGCGGGAGCGTTTGGTGTAGTAATACTCCTTTCTGCCATCACCGTCCAGTGAAAGGTGCTCGTCCTGATACTGTTTCAACTCATCGATTAGCTCCCCGCAGTTATCCCTGATGCATCGGTAGGTGTTGATCAGCTCGCTGTTGATGTCGCTGATGTACACCTCATCGAGATCGTATGTGCTGAGTATATCGAACAGGACAGCGCCGCCGCCGATGAACGGCTCAGCATACCGTCTTATCGAAGTCCCCAGGCCTCCGGGATACACAGCCCGTATGCTGCCGAGGATCTGGCTCTTACCGCCGGCCCATTTGACGAACGGCCTCACCGGTGCGGTGATGTCGGGTCGGAATCGAACGACCCTGCCGTCGACGGGTTTCTCGGCATCCGACGGGATCGACCACATGTTGCCGAACGTCTTGACCCCTTCGATCCGGCCCTCTGCACAAAGTGTCGACACACGGCGCTGGGTGATGCCCCATCTCTCAGCGGCATCCTTGGTTGAGATGAAATCCATGGTATCACTTGAAATGTATTATTCTGTATCGAGAACAATGTATAAATAAAGAGGTTGTGCGACCACGATGCAGGTGATCGGCACGTGCATCATCCTGATTCAACAGCAGTTCGCTTCTAGGATAAAGTTGTTCTGAATAATGGGGCTCAGATAGAATCATAAAACAAGATTTTAGAATGGACAAAGGATGAAACAGAACGGATTTTAAAACCCCATGTCATAAAAGATAATGAATTCTGAAAATGCGTTTAATCTGTATATCATAAAACTCTTCAGATGATCGGAAAAGGCAGAATGTCACGTGAATGTTCTACACCAAACTTCGTTTTTAAAAATATAACTTGCTTTTAAAAAATTTTGAAAACGATTATAAATTTGATCCATGATGTATAAATAATCTTTTTAGCAAGGAACAACAGCAGAGATGTATACTCATTTTTAATAGCCGTTGATTTTTATATTCTAGATGACATTTGAATTTATACTATTGAAAAATATGTCATCGTTTGATAGTCACGTAAACATTGGTCTGTGGATCGGAGGGATTGAGGGTGGAAATTACATTATCAAAGGTGCGAATTAAAAATTATCGCTCCATTGAATCTCTTTCCCTTGAATTGGGATTTTTTAATATATTAATTGGACAGAATAACGCAGGAAAAACAAATTTTCTAAAAGCTCTCAATATAGCTGTTTCGGGAACTGCTGAGGTAACGGAAGATGACATATTTGTTATACATGATGAACGGCTGGAACGAACAAAAACAGCCGTGATAGATATTATGTTACAGCCAATTGATGAAGATAGAATTATTTGTAATAAATTTTCAGAATTTTGGACGAGTGTGTTTACAGAACGGTGGATTACCACCAGCGCGGATGGCGATTTTGTTGGCATACGTACGGAGATCAAATTCGACCCACAAAAAGAAGACTATAATTTGAGTCACCACCGCATCCTGCAATGGGGGGATGATATTGATAGTGTGACGATAGACAACAGAAAAGCTAAATTTAACGAAGGTATGCGCATTTATTTGCAGTCATTTTACATGAATGCAGATAGAGATATTGTGCAGGATTTGCGAAATCACAAATCTTATTTTGGACGTGTAACCTCGAATTACAATCTTACTCAGGAAACAGTTGATGAGATTGAAAAAGAGTTGAGCACAACCAATAAAAAAATCATCGAAAGTATTCCATCTTTGCGGAAGACGGAAGAGCATCTCGCGACAATATGTAAAACAATTGGATCAGTAGACATCGATGTCAGGATAGAACCACTAGTTCGCAAAATAACTGATCTTAGTAGAGGAATGGATGTCGTCATGCGAGACGATAATGCGGCTTTCTTCCCGATATCCCAGCACGGATATGGAACTCGTAGTTGGATTTCATTTCTAACTCTCTCAGCTTTCATTGAAGATCGAAGTCAGAAGTTGAAGGAGAGAGATGACGCTAAACAATTCGTCATACTCACTATAGAAGAACCCGAAGCCCACCTACATCCCCAAGCGCAGAGGCAATTATTTGAACAACTCTCTAATTTTCGAGGGCAGAAAATTGTTAGCACCCACTCTCCAAATATAATTACCCAGTGTGAGCTATCGGACATAATTCACATCAAGAAACAAGATGGAAAAACGACGGCAATCCGTTATAAATCCAGCGGTGTTCAAAGCGATGAAGAGTCCATAAACCGTGAAGTGATAAACCCGCGGGCTGATTTGTTATTTGCATCCGCTGTGATCCTTTGTGAGGGACTGACAGAGGAATTGGCATTACCTGTCTTTTTTACTAAACATTTTGGGCATGCCCCATACTCATTTGGAGTTAGCATAATCGGCATGGGTGGACCAAAATATAAACAATATCTTTCTTTGATCAAGGATTTCAACATACCTTGGTTCATCTTCAGTGATGGCGAAGAGAGGGCGGTTAATGGTGTGAAATCCGCTGTTCAAAAAATTTTTAATCAAGATGCGAAAAGTTTGAAAAACGTTGTGATACTCAGAGATGGCTCCGACTACGAAAAATACCTTATTTAGGAAGGATACTCAGAGTTAATCATTGATGCTATTTGCGATTACGAAGAAGACACTGAATTCTTCAACTCTTACATATAGAGTAAACATGGGCAAAGACAAAAAGGGGGCCATCCGAGAGACTATTGTGGTGCAGATGGTAGGATTCGTGCCTTAATCGATTTGTGTCACGAACATAAAACAGAATATGCAATACCCGTTGCAAATAAACTTATAAATGAGGCTGAACCTGATAAAAAAATACCTCCCCAAATAAAAAATCTATTTTACGCACTTTCCGAGAAAATTGGAATATTGGAAGTTCCAAATGCAGAGGATACAAAATGAATCTCTCGTTGAAACAAAAGAAGATCGTCGAACATATAGATGGTGCCTTGCTTGTATTGGCTGGGCCCGGTAGTGGTAAGACGAGAGTGTTAACTGAGCGCATTAAGCACCTATTGTCTGAAAAAAAGAGGGGCAAGATACTTGCTTTAACATTCAGCAACATGGCAGCAGAAGAAATGCGTTCAAGGATTGAAGCAGATCCAAATATCGGAGAATCTATAGAACGCGTCACTATCGGCACCATCCACTCATTTTGCCTCGATATTGTTCAGTCAAGAGGCTACCTGCTAGGATTACATCCTGACATTTCTCTATTTGAGAACGAGAATGACAGGGTTGCCGTATTGCGAGATGTAATTTCAGACTATTTCGAATTCGACATGCTTTCGGAGGGGGGGCAGAAACGGGAAAAAAATATAAAAAATTGCCTTTCTATGATTTCAGAGCAAAAACGCATGTTAATACCTCCGGAATCTTGTAATATTGAAGAACCATTTCCATCAATATATAAAAAATACAATGACACACTGTGGAATCAAAATGTGATGGATTTCGATGATATCCTATTTTTCGCATATAGGATATTATCAGAGAATCTTGATGTGACAGAACTCTATAATTCTGTCTATCATTTTGTTTGCATTGACGAGTCGCAGGACCTGAATTACGCTCAATATAATTTCATCCTGGCTCTTTGTAAATCTGATTTTCATAACATTATGATGGTGGGTGATGAGAATCAATCCATCTATGCTTTTAATGGTTCAGACAGTAAATACATGTCAGAATCTTTTATACGTGATTTCCAACCCGAGATCTATGTGTTAGATGAAAATTTTCGCTCAGCAAAACAGATTGTTCAGTTTTCAAATAAACTTACTGGGAGTAAAGAAGACCTTTCAAAATATATCTACAACGGTGAACTTCTTGCAACTTCATACGCCAATGAATTAGCAGAAGCAAAAGCTGTTTGCAAAGCAATTAAAAACCTTATGAACGTAGGCCATGAGGACATCGAATGCGACTTGAACTATGACAATTTTGCAGTAATAGCTCGCAATAAATATGTTTTTTCTCAGATTGAAACCGAGTTTAAAAATGAAAACATTCCATTCTTTTATAAGAAAACACAGTCAGGTATCGCTTACGAAACGAATTTTATAGAAGTGTTTGATCTGATGCTTCGTCTTTTAATGAATCCTAGGGACATGTATCACAGGACGATATTGTGTAATTTGACACTGAAAAACATCCCAGAAAATTCAGATTGTTCTGACACCAAAATTTTAATTGAACAACTTTTGGCCGGTGGCAAATACGCATGGTTAAAGTCTGTATTGCCGTACATTTCCACCAATGATGTTCTCGACTTTGACAAAGTCCTTAATGTATTGAGAGATAACTCGCCTACAGATCTGGAAGATGACGAAAGGTATCTGTTAGAGAAAGATATCGATGAATGGCGAAAACATTGGACCATGTTCAAAAATCGTGTGCCTATGGAAAATCGAACATTGATCTCATTTCGAAGCGCCATTTCACTCGGTAAGACACAAAGTATTGACTCGGAGACCGGCGTCGCTTTGCTTACTGCGCATATGTCGAAAGGGTTGGAATTCGAAGTTGTGTTCATAATCGGATTGTCAGAAGGAACATTTCCAGATTACCGTGCTATAAATTGTGGCAGAGAAAAGTTAATGCAAGAAAAAAACAATATGTACGTTGCGGCCACAAGGGCGAAGAGATTATGCTATTTATCTTATCCAGAGGTAAAGAAGATGCCGTGGGGCCAAGACAAATCACAACATCCATCGCGCTTTATTGAATGCGTCCTAATGCCCGAATCAGATCAAATTGATAACAATCGTTGATAACCTAGACTGCCTCCTCAAATATTGAAACTATAGGTAAAATTGTATTTAATATTACTTAAAGATGAACGATATTCTAAAAATAATAATGTAGTGATCGCCAAACAACCGAGTTCTGATCAGTATTTATTGCAGAGTAACATGGCGGGTATCAAATAAATCGTGTAATCCTATCTAACTGTGTGATTGGAATGATCTAAATGATCTAAACTAATTTGATAAACAAAATTATTCAAAGCGGTCACGATAGAATCCAGAATACTCTAACACCTATCTAAAATATCAATACTATCATTGAAAGGTTAATATCTCAATAGACTACCAACACGACATTCGTCTGCAGAATATTTCCATGATTTAAGTGTGCCCCTCCCTCAATGCAGGAGGCGTTATCATTCGATTAGATGGATGTGTGAAAAATACCAAATCCTTACAATCTACCTCTATTTTACAAATACTGTGCCTTAGAGAACATAGTAATGACCAGTAAGTTCCAAGATATTCGATGAGAATTGCAACAACACTACTAGCTCGGAACCGGATGTGTCATAACATATCTCCCAACATAAAAATGTCAACTTCGGGAAAACTCACCTTAATGAGTCATGTTGACGATGTACTAATATAGTTAAATATGATGTTTCAAGAGCTAAATCCTTGAAAAATCTCCAAACAGAGACTAGCACAACTGTTCAAAATCTAAACAATGTCCTTTTCTACTGTGGAGGCCGAGATGTTTTGTCTTCCTGTATTTTTCCTTTGATGCACGAGCCTTAACCTATCTTATAAAAATCGAGAATCTCACAATCAAGAAGCTTGTCAGAGGCAACCCGACGATGAAGACCAAGTTCGAATAATTGGATCGGGGACAGCCGGACGGGAGGCACGAATGACCTCCCGATGCCGGAGCCTGTGACCGTCCCCGTCTTGCACCTACGGTGTTTGTCAGAATCCGCCGCCTGCATGCGGGAACCTACCACGACCACGGTAGTTTAGCATAATTATATTAGGTTGTGAACACCTGTCCGAGTGTTTGAAATGAGCATGGAGAAAGTGTTGGAAGAGATACGCGCAGGCAGATTCGTCCTGGTCTTCGATTTCGATGACCGGGAGCGCGAGAGCGACCTGACCGTCGCGTCGGAGTTCGTCACCTGGGAGCACATACGGACGATGAGGAAGGAAGCGGGAGGTCTGGTCTGCACCACCACCCCCAATTCGGTGGCCAGGGATGTCGGCCTGCCGTTCATCGCCGACGTCTGCTGGGACGGGCGCGACAAGTACCCCGTCCTGGGCGACATGGCTCCCAACGACATACCCTACGACAACACCAAGTCCTCCTTCGGCCTGACCGTCAACCACCGGAAGACCTACACCGGCATCACCGACAGGGACCGGGCGCTGACGATCACCGAGTACGCCCGCATCATCTTCCAGGACAAGCCGGGCAGGGAGATCGAGGCCGAGCTCGGCAGGAACTTCCGCTCCCCCGGCCACGTCCATCTGCTCAACACCTCGCCGCAGATCCTGAAGGACCGTTTCGGGCACACCGAGCTCTGCACCGCGCTGATGTACCTCGCCGGCGTCAAACCGTCGGCGACCATCTGCGAGATGCTGGGGGACGACGGCGGCTCGCGCCCCAGGGATGAGGCGCTGGATTTCGCCGAGCGCAACGGCATCCCCTTCGTCACCGGCGAGGAGGTCAAGGCCGCCTGGTATGAATACCTGGAAACCGATGACCCGGAATCGTGATGGGCATGAAGAGGGTGATGGCATCAGGGGTCTTCGACCTCATACATCCGGGGCACATATCCTATCTGGAGCAGGCCAAACGGCACGGCGACGAGCTCGTCGTGGTCGTGGCCTGCGACAACACCGTCCGCGCGCATAAGCACGAGCCGATCACCCCCGAGGGGATGCGGGCGAGGATCGTCGGCTCGCTGAAACCGGTCGACCGCGCCCTGGTGGGCGGCGAGGGCGACATCTTCGACACCGTCGCCGCGGTCCGACCGGATGTGATCGTGCTCGGTTTCGACCAGCGGTTCGATGAGGAACGGCTCAGCGCCGACCTCTCCGCGCACGGGCTCGGCGACATCAGGGTCGTCCGTGCCGACGAGTACGCCGACGACCTCAACGCCACCCGGCGGATCGTCGAGAAGATCAGGAGCATGCAATGAAACTCATAGGGATAGCGGACACCACGTTCGCCCGGTACGACATGGCCGCATCGGCCATCGACGAACTGGGGCGGACGGGGACCGGGTTCAGGATCGTCAGGTACACCGTGCCGGGGGTCAAGGACCTGCCGGTGGCCTGCAAGAAGCTCATCGAGGAGCGGGGGTGCGACATCGTCATGGCCCTGGGCATGCCCGGGCCGGTCGAGAAGGACAAGATGTGCGCCCACGAGGCCTCCACGGGCCTGATCGCCACGCAGCTGGCGACGAACAAACACATTATCGAGGTCTTCGTCCATGCGGACGAGGCGGCGGACGACCGCGAACTCGCCTTCCTGGCCGACGGCCGGACGCGCGAGCACGCGGTCAACGTCTACGACCTGCTGTTCCGCCCCGACAACCTGACCAGACGGGCGGGCACGGGGCAGAGGCAGGGTTTCGCCGACGAGGGACCGGTAGATCGCAGGTGATATCGATGAAGAAGTACAAACTTGGAATGGTGGTATCTGAATTCAACTACGACGTGACCATGATGATGGTCGAGAGGGCGAAGGCCGAGGCCGAGTTCCTCGAGGTGGAGATCTCCGAGACGATCATGGTCCCGGGGGTCTTCGAGATCCCGCTGGCGGCGCAGAGCCTCCTCGAGAAGACGGACGTCGACGCCGTCATCACCCTCGGGGCGGTGATCACCGGTGAGACCGACCACGACCAGGTGGTCATCTCCCAGGCGTCGAGGCAGATCGCCGATCTGGCGCTGAAGTACGGCAAACCCGTGGCCTTCGGCATCACCGGGCCCAACATGACGCAGCTGCAGGCGATGGACCGCATCGAGAAGGGCCGCGACGTCGTCGACGCCGCGGTGAAGATGCTCAAGCGCATCGACCGGCTCTGAAGACCCTCAGCCGGGGGCACCGCCCCCGGCGGCATATCCTTTTTATAATTCAGGCCAGACGCCGGCGCATGAAGCGCTCGAGCAGGTCGTAGGCCTCCTCCAGCGTCTCCATCGGCGGCAGCAGTATCGTGCGGAAGTGCCCGTGGCCGAACTCCTCGCAGAAGCCCGAGCCGTGCACCAGGACCACGCCCTCCTCCCGGATCAGGTCGAAGACGAAGTCCTTATCCGTCTCCCACACGTCGCCGAGCTCGATGCGCGGGAACATGTAGAGAGCCCCCCTGGCATGCTCGACCGAGATGCCGGGTATCTCGTTCAGGCGCTTGTAGGAGAAATCCTCGCGCTCCTTCAGCTTGCGCTTCATGTCGAAGATGTAGTCCTGAGGGCCCTGCAGCGATGCGCGGGCGGCCTCCTGACAGGGCACGTTGGGGCAGATGCGCGCACGGAACTGCCGCATCATCCCCTCCCGCACCTCGTCCATGATGCCGTGCTCGTCCATGAAGTAGCAGTAGCCCTCGCGCCAGCCGGGCATCAGGTTGACCTTGGAGAAGCCGTTCATGATGATGCGCGGGACGTCGTCGGGCAGCCGCGAGAGCGAGAAGAACTCGCCGTCGAAGACGATCTTGTCGTAGATCTCGTCGGAGACCAGCGGGATGCCGTGCTCGGCGGCCAGGTCGCCGATCGCCCGCAGGTCCTTCTCGGGGTAGACCGCGCCGGTGGGGTTGTTGGGGTTGATGACCACCAGCGCCCGGGTGCGGTCGGTGATGCGCTTGCGCATCATGTCGATATCGGGGCGCCAGCCCTCCTCCTCGATCTGCCGGTAGGGGACGATGCGCCCCTCGTAGAAATTGGTGTACTGGGCGTACGACGGATATCCCGGCCCGGGGGCCAGCACCTCGTCGCCGGGCTCCAGCAGCGTGGCCATGAGCACGTTGATGCACTCGCTGAGGCCGGCGGTGATGTAGACATCTTCGGAGACGATCCTGGCGCCGTGCTTCTCGTACTCGCGCTGCACGATCGCCTCGCGCAGGCCGAGGCTGCCCTGGGAGTCGCCGTACCCGTTGTCGGTGAGGTCGACCGCCTCCCTCAGGGTGTTCTTGAAGTACTCGGGGGTCTCGAAATCCCACTTGTTGGGATCGCCGATGTTGAGGTTGTAGAGCTTCTTGCCCGCCTCGGCGGCGGCCGCTGCCGGGACGGTGACCTCGCGTATCGCATAGTTCATCTCCATCGCGCGCCGGGAAGCTTTGATCTTGGGCCTCATGCAATCACTGTCAGGCCCTCACATCGTTTTGCGTATTTAGCTTTTATAGGATGACGTCACCGCGGCGGTGACGACCCGTTAAGGTATTTATCCCCGATTCATATGGGTCTGCAGGAGACGGTGGAGAACGATGGGAGCTGTGAGATTGGGTAAGAACCACCTCAGATGGTGCGATGCCTGCAACCTGCCGGTCATGGAGAGCCGGGCCTGCCCGGCCTGCGGGGCGGAGACGCGCGAGACGGCGCTGACGCCGCCGGCGGATGCGCGTCCGGCCTTCGACGCCGATGTCGTCCGCCTGCGCCGGCTGATCGATACGGGATTCGGCGAGGGGGCGGGCGAGGCGGTACTGCGGCCGGGGCATCCGGTGATCCTCAACAAGGTGCCGGGCATCGACCGCATGGACGAGGTGCTGGCCGACGGGCAGGTGGTCGGTGCGGCCCGTTACGACCCGGGCCGCGGCTGGCGCTTCATGCTCCGCCTGCAGGGCGCCATGCGCCTCGGCGGCAGCCTGACCCGCGGCTACGTGGTCTGTGACCCCGGGGCGGTCAAGTACGTCCAGGACAGCAAGAACCTCATGGTCCCGGGCATCCGCGACGCCCATCCCGATATCAGGGACGGCGACGAGGTCGTCGTCATCGACCCCGACCGCAACGTCATCGCCACCGGCACCGCCCGCATGGACGCCGACGCGCTGACCGGCGGCGGCAGGGGCGTGGGGGTCAAGACCAGATGGTACCGTCCGGAGACGTACGCGGAGATCGGTCCCGCGCACACCTGGGACGAGGTGGCGGAAGCCAACCGCGGGGTCATCATGAAACGGGTGGCGGAGGCCACCGGCTTCATCCGCAACACCATCGCCAGGAACGACCTGCCCGCCGTGGTCTCGTTCTCCGGAGGCAAGGATTCGCTGGCGACGCTGCTGCTGACCCTCGACGCCGGCCTGAAGCTGCCGGCGATGTTCGTCGACACCGGCCTCGAGTTCAGGGAGACGGTCGAGCATGTGCACGACGTCTGCGAACGGCACGGCATCGAGCTGATCGAGGAGCGCGCGCCCGAGGGGGCCTTCTACGGCAACCTGGTGCAGTTCGGCCCGCCGGCCAAGGACTTCCGCTGGTGCTGCAAGACCAACAAGCTCGGTCCGATGGTGGCCGCGATCGGCCGCCACTTCCCCGACGGGGTGCTCTCCTTCATCGGCCAGAGGAAGTACGAGTCCGAGGCCAGGAAGGCCAAGTCGCGCGTCTGGCGCAACCCGTGGACCCCGGGGCAGGTCGGCGCCTCACCGATCCAGGACTGGAGCGCCATGCACATCTGGCTGTACATATTCATGAAGGGGGAGCCGTACAACGTCTGGTACACGCGCGGTCTCGACCGCATCGGCTGCTTCCTCTGTCCCGCATCCGACCTGGCCGAGTTCGAGGCCGTCAGGGAGGCAGCCGAGTACCCGCGCTGGGAGGAGGCCCTCGACGCCTACGCCGAAAAGCACGGGCTGCCGCCCGAATGGAAGGAGTACGGGTTCTGGCGCTGGAAGGCCGTGCCGCAGTCGATGCGGGAGGAGATCGAGCGCGTCACCGGCAGGGAGCTGCCCGACATGACCCGCCGCAGGGCCGACGGGGACACGGGGCCGGTCGGCATCAGGATCCAGGACGGCTACTCGCCCTGCACCCTGGGCTACAGCATCGAGGCCGCCCTCTCGCGCCCGATCGACCTGCACCGGCTGAAGCCGTTCACCAGGGCGCTGGGCTGGTCGGTGGTGCATGACGAGGAGGACGACGTCCTCACCGTCGATTACGTCACTTTCTTCGGCGACGGCGCCATCACCTCCAAGGCCTCGGTGGAGAACGATGCGCGCATGCGCATGGACGAGGCCTTCCAGCTGGTCGCCCGCTCCGAGCAGTGCGTCGGCTGCGGCCTGTGCGTGGCCAGATGCCGCCCGGGCGCATTGCACATGCGGGACGGCAGGGTGGAGATACACGAGGACGAGTGCATCTTCTGCAAGGACTGCTTCGGCCCCTGCCCCGCGGTGAGGTTCGGCGATGACGACGACGGCTTCGACAGCTGATCCTGCGGACGCGCGGATGCGCACGGGGTGCTGAGGCATGCCCGAGCTGCCGGAGGTCGAGACGGCACGGCGGGTGCTGGAGCAGGAGCTGACCGCCGCAACGGTGGAGGCTGTCGGGATCAGGAACCCGCAGGTCATCGCCCGCCCCTCCGCCGCGGGCTTCGGGGAGGCGCTGACCGGCAGGAGGATCGCCGGCTTCGGCCGGCGCGGCAAGTACCTGCACATGCATCTCGACGGCGACGGGACGGTGGTCGTGCACCTGCGGATGACCGGTCACCTGTCGGTCGCGCCGCCGGGACTGCCGGAGGAGAAGCACACCCACGTGCGCTTCGACCTCGGCGACGGCCGCAGCCTGCGCTTCACCGATCCGCGTCGCTTCGGCAGGCTCTGGCTGGTCGACACCGGCGACGAGGGCTCCTGCTGCGCCTCCGGACTGGGTCCGGAGCCCTGGGACCCGCTCCTGACCGGCGACCTCCTCCGCGAACGCCTCGGACGCAGCCGCCGGGCGGTCAAGTCCTGCCTCAACGACCAGGGCGTGGTGGCCGGCATCGGCAACATCTACTCCGATGAGATCCTCTTCTGCGCCGGCATCCGCCCCGACACCCCCGGGTACGCGCTGTCATCCGACGACTTCGAACGGCTGGCCGGGCTCATCCCCGACCGCATGGGCTTCTTCACCGAGGCGAACGCCGTCACCCCCGCCGAGTACGCGGAGGATGCCGGCCGCCGTTACCGCAACACCCCGCACCTGCAGGTCTACGGGCGCGCGGGCAGGCCCTGCACCGTCTGCGGCACGACCCTGGTCCGCACCGTCGTCGGC
>JBNRMI010000037.1:0-3878 GCA_050309445.1 Candidatus Methanogranum sp.
TCTCCATGCTCCCGTCCGGGACCTGCTGCCGGCAGCGCGACACGGTCGCCGTGCCGGCCGAGGTCGCCGTGCTCGGCAGGGTCGATCTGGGGCTCGGTGCGTTCTCGGCCGGGACCAGGGGGTCCAAGGTTAGCGTGGTCTCGGCCGTCCTGGCAGATGAGGCGCCGGCGGTCATCGACGGCTCCGACGCGGATGCGGCGGCGGCGCACCTGCTGGAGGCGGTCGGATGAGCAACTGCAGCACCTGCCCCTCGGCGGGCACCTGCAGCGTCGGCGGCAAGGATGAGGACGGGCTGCCGCCGGGCATGCTCCAGTGCTATGACCTCAACGAGTCGACGGCCGACGGCAACCTGGTCTGGATCGAGGCCGTGCGCGACGGCGACGGCTTGGCCATCGCCCCGGCCGCGGCCGAGGTCCTCAGCCGTCTGCGCGGATACGACGGCCGCCTGTTCGGGGCGGTCATCGGCGGCAACGAGCTCAAGGACCTCTACAGCGACGCGTTCTCGCACGGTGTCAACACACTCTACCATGTCAGAGGCTCCACTCTGAACGAATACCGTCCGGAGGCCTTCTGCGACGCGCTGGCCGATGTGGTCAACCGCATCAACCCCGCAGGCATCGTCTTCGGCGGCACCGCCCGCGGACGCGAGATCGCCCCCCGCCTGGCGGCGACGCTGGCGGCGGGCCTGGTCACCGGCTGCACCGATGTGGCCGTCAGGGGGAGGGAGCTGCTGCTGACCCGGCCGTCGCAGGGCGGCAGGCTCCTGACCGAGGCGGTCTGCAGCACCTTCCCGCAGATGGCGGTCGTGCGTCCGGGTGCCCTGCCCGCCCCCCGGCCGGAGGAGGGGCGCCGCGGCACCGTCATCTACCGTCAGTACGAATGCGCCGAGCCCGGGGATCCGTTCACCGAGGAGGCCGTGATGCGGGACGGGCCGGAGAAGGCGGTCCTGGTCGGATCGGAGCTGGACCGGGAATCGGTCGGGCTCGCGGAGCGCATCGCCGCGGGCATCGGCGGCGCGGCGGTCTGCACCTGCGCCGTGGCCGCGCGGGGATGGATGCCCGCAGATGCCGTCGCGGGCTCCTCGGTGCGCGACACCGGACCGCGCATCTGCCTGGCGTTCGGCCTCGCCGACGGGGAGGCGCATGCGATCACCGCCTGCGATGCCGGACGGACGGTCGCCGTCGTCCCTGACCGCGGAGCCGCGGCGGCGCAGCTGGCGCACGAGGCGGTCATCGGCGATGCCGCCGCGGTGCTCGCCGCCATGGCGGGCAGGCTCGGGGTCTGAATCAGACGTCCTTGTAGAGGGAGACGGCCGTCTCCAGCACCTCGTCGGCGTGGCCGTCGACCCGCACCTTGCGCCAGACCGCCTCGACCCTGCCGTCCCGGCCGACGATGAAGGTCGAGCGGATGACGCCCTCGGTCACCCTGCCGTACATGTTCTTGGTGCCCCAGGCGCCCACCGCCCCGATCAGCTCGCGGTCGGGGTCGCTGAGCAGTTTGACCTTCAGCTGATGCTTCTCCCTGAACCTCTTGTGCGAGGCGACCGAATCGCGGCTGACACCGAAGACCGGTATGTTCCTGAACATGAACCTGGCATGATTGGCGGTGAAATCCAGAGCCTCCTTCGTGCAGCCGGGGCTGTTGTCCCGCGGATAGAAGTAGATCACGTAGCGCACGCCCTCGAGCATGCCGCTGTCCAGCACCTCGCCCTCCTCGTCCTGCAGGGCGAAATGCGGGAACATGTCCCCGACATCCATCAGAACAGCCTCCCGGTGCGTCCGTCGATCAGCGGTCCGAGGTCGATCTCCAGCAGGCTCACCGGGTGGTTGATGCCGAAACCGGTGACCGTCTGCGGCGAGACCTCGCCGAAGAAGCCGACCCGTGCGCCGTCCGCCTCGATGAAGGCGCCGCGCCCCGGGATGAACACGGGGTAGTCGCAGGGCGACACGGTGCAGGCGACGGACATCTCGCGCATCACCGATTCCGCCAGTGATTTGACCTCGGTGAACGGGGTCCTCGACGCGGCGGTCAGGGCGCAGAGGCGCAGGGCGTTGCGCCCGTCCCTCACGACGTAGCCGACCTCGAAGATCCGCTGCGGCAGGTCGCGGTGGCGGTTGTGCCTCAGGATGCGCATCAGGCTCGGCATCAGGTACGGCCGCAGGCAGGTGTGCTCCTCGGTGATCGGGTTCATGATCGTGACCGCGTCGACCTCCGGCAGACCCGAGATGCCGAACTCCTCACGCTCGTTGCTGAGGGTCAGCGTCATCACCTCGGTGAATCCCGAGCCGATCATCACGTCCTTGAGCCCTTCCGAGAAGCGCGTCTCGGCGCTCAGCCGTCCGGCGGTCTGCGCCACGGAGTAATCGCCGCCGAAGCGCTCGAAGCCGTGGCCGATGGCGGCATCCTCGTAGATGTCGACATCGTGCATGATGTCGAGCCTGACGGTGCCGTGCCTCACGATCACGCCGTCGTCGTCATCGTCGGCCCGGGCGTCCATGCCCATCCGCCGCAGCGCACCGATGACCGTCTCCCGGTCACCGGGGCGGATGCCGGTGAACGCCAGGCATCCGGCGGCGGAGATGCGCCGCTCGACCGGCTCCAGATCGGGCGAGTTACAGTCCTCGGCACCGGTCATGCGCACCGCGCCGATCACGCCGCCGCGCTCGGCGAGGGCGGTGGCGACGATGTCCAGCGCACCCTTCACCGCCTTGCGGTCGGTGCCGGTGACGTCGATGAAGATGTTGCGGGTGGCGGCGGTCACCGCGGTTAGGGCGCCGTTGATCACCGGCGGGAAGGACAGCACCTCCCCGTCGGCGTCGAGGATCACCGGGTACATATCGGCCCCCTCGAGCAGACCGGCGTACTCCACGCCCTTCTCGTGCCGCTCCAGGATCTCGGCGAGGTCCATCGCCTCGGTCTTCGCCAGGGGGACGAAGCGGATCCCGTGCGGATCGGCGACCGTGTAACGGAACGGCGGGCGCACCTTGTCCAGATCGTGTATGCCGATGGCGAGCTTGCTCCGTTTCCTGCCGATGGTCAGATGCAGCTTCTCCTGCAGCTCCATCAGGGTGGTCAGCAGCGCCCCGGTCATCTCCGCGCCGCGGACGACGGCGCAGAGGCAGAACGGCCGCACCCCGGCGGTCCGCGGGTCGACCTCGACGCTGATGCCGGAATCGACCGTCCCGTAGCCGCACAGCCCGGGTTCCAGGTCGAGGAACGCCCGCAGCGCCCTGGCGATGCCCTCGACGCTGAAGAGGTCGGGGCGGTCGGGGAAGAACTCCACCGACATCCCGTCGGCATCCGCCTCCGCCTCGTGCATATCGGCGCCGATCATCGGGATGCGGTCGACGAGCACGTCCCGGGGGACGGGTTCTCCCAGCAGACCGCAGAGATCGCGGTAGCTGAAGTTGATCACCGGCATGCGATCAACGCCCCAGCTCGCTGTGGGAGCTGCCGAGGTGCCTGGCGGCCTGCGCCGCCAGGGTCGAGAGCTCTCCCGCCAGCACGGTCACCGCCACGATCTCCGAGAGCTTGCGCGATTTGCCGGCGCCGGCGCAGCCGATCATGTTCAGCGCCTCCTGCTGACAGGGGAGAGAGGTGCCGCCGCCGACCGTGCCCACCTCGACGGTGGGCATCCTGACGCTGATGTAGAGGTCGCCGTCGACGTCCTCGCAGCTGGTGACGGCCATGCTGCCGCCGACCACCTGGGCGGGATCCTGCCCGGTGGCGATGTACAGCGCCGCCACCATGTTGGCGGCGTGGGCGTTGGCGCCCATGGTGCCGGCCATCACGCTCCCGACCAGGTTCTTGCGGTAGTTGGCCTCGACGACGACGTCCGAGGTCGTGTGCAGCCGCGACGCGACCACGTCGCCGGGGAT
>JBNRMI010000038.1:0-3933 GCA_050309445.1 Candidatus Methanogranum sp.
CCACGGACCCGCGCTCGCGCGCGGGTCGGGGGACACGGCCGTACCGGGGCGTCCGCGGCCGGTGCGGCGGGCGGGAGTGCGCGCGCACCGCGGGCGCACGTGCAACCCCGTTCCGCGTCCCGTGATAGAGGTTATTTAAACATCCTCCCCGATGCGACGGGCATACGGAGATACGCGTTATTATGACCGTCAGAATGGGGATACCGAACAAGGGCAGGCTCAACGAGCGCGCGGTGGAGCTCCTCATCAGGTCCGGGGTGGACCTGGGCGAGGACTGGGGCAGGAGGTTGCACGCCATCGCCGAGGACCAGGACCTGGAGGTGCTGTTCCTGAGAGCGCAGGACATCCCCGCCTTCATCGGCGCCGGCGCCATCGACTTCGGCATCACCGGCGAGGACATGGCCGCCGAGTCGGGCCGCCCGCTGCGGCGGGTGGCCGGCCTCGGCTTCGGCGCCTGCAGATTGGCGATCGCCGCGCCCGAGGCGTCCGGCATCGCCTCGGCGCAGGACATCCCCGACGGCGCCCGCATCGCCACCTCCTTCCCGAAGCTGACCGGCGGCTTCATCGCCTCCCTCGGCAAGACGGCCGACATCGTCGGCATCACCGGCGCCGCCGAGATCATGCCCCACCTCGGCGTGGCCGACATGATCTCCGACCTGGTCGCCACCGGCTCCACGCTGCGCATCAACCGGCTGCGGGAGGTGTGCACCATCATGGAGTCGCAGGCGGCTGTCTTCGCCCGCCCGACCCTGGACGCGGCGACCGAGGCGCGGATGAACGAGGTGGTCGACGCCGTCCTCAGCGTCATCGCCGCCGAGGGCCGCAAGTACCTGATGGCCAACGTCCCCCGCGATAAGCTCGACGACGTCCGCGGGCTGCTCCCGGGCATCGGCGGGGCGACGGTCATGGAGGTGATCGGCGATCCCGGCATGGTCGCGGTGCAGGCGGTGGTCGCCGCCGGCGACATCTTCGCCGCCGTCAGCGGCCTGCGCAGGCTGGGGGCCACCGGCATCCTCACGGTGCCGATGGACAGGCTGGTGGAATGATGGCCGGGCGCGACATCATGCGCAGCACCGCCCGCGGCTTCGCGCGCTACTACAGCCCCAAGCCCGGCGACCTGCTGCGGATGGACACCAACACCAACGTCCTCGGCCCCAACCCGGCCGCCGCCCGCTTCCTGGAGACCGCCGAGATCGACATCGGCGGCTACCCCGACACCTACTCGGACGGCCTCAGGTCGGCGCTCGCGGACCTGCACGGCCTGGAGATCGGCAACATCGTCGCCGGCAACGGCTCCGACGAGATGCTCGACGTCGTCTTCAAGACCTTCACCGAATGGGGCGACGCCTGCGCCGTGCCCGTCCCGTCCTACACCCTCTACGACTTCTTCATCAGGGTCAACGGCGGCCGCACCGCCGAGGTGCCGCTGACCGACGACTTCCAGCTGGACGTCGACGCGGTCGTCGCCGCGCAGGCGAAGGTGACGATCATGCCCTCGCCCAACAACCCCACCGGCAACGCCTTCCGCCGCGCCGACATCGAGGAGGTGCTGGCGCGCTCCGAGGGCATCGTCGTCGTCGACGAGGCCTACGCCGAGTACTCCCCGGACGGGGCGATGATCTCCCGCGTCGGCGAGTTCGGCAACCTCGTCGTCCTGCGCACCTTCTCGAAGGCCTACGCCATGGCCGGGCTGCGGGTGGGCTACGCCGCCGCCGGCCCGGAGCTGGCGGAGATGATGAACTGCGTGCGCATCCCCTACTCGCTCAACGCGGTCTGCGAGCAGGCGGCCATAGCCGCCGTCTCCGATCAGGATTTCATCGAACGCAGCCGGAGGATGGTCTCGGAGCAGCGGCCGCTGCTGGCGGCCGGCCTGAGGGATCTGGGATTCGAGCCCTTCCCGTCCGACGCCAACTTCATCCTCGCCCGCAGCCCCGTCGACCACGCGGAGCTGACGGCCGGCATGCGCCGGCAGGGCATCCTCATCCGCGACTTCGGCGACCGTCCCCGCACCGAGGGATGCGTGCGCTTCACCGTCGGCACCGCCGACCTCAACGCCCGGATGCTGGAGGCGCTCGCCCGGGTCCTGGAGGAGATCGGTTGATCCGGCGGGAGGGCATGATGGAGGTCATCCCCGCCGTCGACGTGCTCGACGGCCGCGTGGTGCAGCTGGTCGGCGGCGTGGAAGGCAGCCAGCAGGTCTCGCTCCCCGATCCGTTCGCCGCGGCGATGTCGTGGGTGGACAGGGGTGCGCCCGGGCTGCACCTGGTCGACCTCGACGGCGCCTTCGGCAGAGGGAGCAACAAAGAGGTCTTCAAACGCATCGCCCGCGGCTGCGGCGTCCCGGTGCAGGTCGGCGGCGGCATCCGCTCGGCGGCCGAGGCCGCCGAGCTCGTCGACGCCGGCGTCGACCGCATCATCGTCGGCACCCGCGCCGTGCGCGAGCCCGAGTGGCTGGAGGAGCTGGCCGCGGCGCTGCCCGGCCGCATCGTCCTCGGCCTGGACACGAAGGGCGGCGGCATCGCCGTCAAGGGCTGGAAGGAGGACGCCGGCATCACCGTCGACATGATGTTCGACCGCATCCGCGGGCTGCCGCTGGCCGGCGTGCTCAACACCGACGTCGACGTCGAGGGCAGGCAGGCCGGCATCGACGCCGCCAGGGCCGCGGATTTCATCGGCAGGTGCCCGTTCGGCGTCATCGCCTCCGGCGGCGTCACCTCCGAGGAGGACGCCCGCCTGCTGTCGCGGGCCGGCGCCGAGGCGGCCGTGGTCGGACTCGCCCTCTACACCGGCGCCCTGCGCCCGTGGGAGTGGGATCGGCCCTGGCGGGCGTGAGCCCGTTCCCAGTAAACGATATATCGCTGCTCAGCATACGCGGACGGCATGGAGCAGGTCCGCAGGGCGTTCATCAACCATCCGTCCCAGGGCAAGGCGGCGATGACGATGCTGAGGCACGGCATCAGCGTCAGGGACGGCAAGGCGTACTGCGGCAGCATAGCGCAGTCGGACACGGCCATCGCGAGGGCGGCCGGCGTCGACCACCGCGTGGTCAGGTCGGCGATCAACCGCATCGCGGACGATCCCGGGCTCGACGCGGTCTTCTCGCGCATCCGGCCGATCCCCCTGTTATCGGACATCGCCGCCGAGATCGGATGCTCGACCATCGAGATCCTCCCGACCGACGCCGTCAAGCCCGGCATCCTCGCCGAGGTGACGGGGCTGATCTACAAGCAGGGCCTGACCGTGAGGCAGGCGGTCATCGACGATCCCGGGGACCGCGAGGACTCGCACCTGATCATCGTCGTCGACGGGCAGATCCCGACCTACCTCATCCCGCTGATCAGAGCCTGCGACGGCGTCGCCGGCGTGACCGTCAGGTGAGCGGGCCGCGACCGCATCCCCCGCTCCGCAGTGCGGCCGGACGATCCGGATCCCGGGGAGACGACGGCCTCCATCGACGACCCGGTATACGATTCCGATCCCGATCACATATTCCTAACATGCTCCGTGATGGTCGGACCACCGGAATCCGGCGGAGGAGGCGGGGGAGGCACGGGTGCGCGCACGGGCGGTGAAGAGATCCGGGCCGAGCGACATGCCCTATACCCCGTCGATCACCCGATATGATTTATAATCGGGCCCGTATACCGCTGCAGCGGTCCAGCAGGGCGGAGCGGATGCACCCGTTACAGGACCGTGCGGTACACGGTTCCCTCCCGCATCCGATACAGCCAGGACAGCCGTCTGAGCCCTCTCGGACGATTAATCTATTTATACCAGTATATTCTATACGAAGTCGTACACGTTATCGAGCTCGTCTCGCTGACGTGTCCAAGGGACTCCCACAGGGAGGAGGGCCTGAGCCTGCTGAGGCAGGCGCCGGCCATGGGGTGCGCGGAACCCGCGGAGGCGGGACATGCGGGGCGGGGATGGGAC
>JBNRMI010000039.1:0-42259 GCA_050309445.1 Candidatus Methanogranum sp.
GCCACACTCTCCAGCCAATCCTCGGTTACGGAGATTATCTCCACACGATTATCGTTCGACAAACAATATTCATACATCTAATAATTGTGAGTACAATAATCCACTTTGATGAAATTAACGATATCTATGTATATATAAATTAAATATAATGTATAATCAATGGTTAACTTTAAAGTCATTGAAGATATTTGGAAATTCAGAGAAGAACATTATAAGCTTTATCTGATTTGTCAGAGAAGAGCAGATGAGATTTCATCTGATCCAAGGACCAGACTGATGTTCCCAGGGATAGTTGGCGGAAACATATTACCTACTAAGAAAGGCAATATGTTATTGTCCAGGCATATTCCGCTAACATACTATAGAGGTGAAAGAAAAGATTACGGTAATCTGAGAGCTTCGATATATCGTAATGGAATCACACCCGACATAGATGAAGATCTTGATCTCTTCATAAAAATGATGAAGATTCAAGAGTTCGGTCTGATGATAAATTCGTTAAATCGGGTCAAGATATGGCGAAATCCACCTATCGAATTTAAAAAATTAGAAAGAGGCACGTATTCGAAAGGACTTTTCCTAGATGTAGAAGGATTGGCGCAGCACTACGGCATGCCTACCCGCTATCTGGATTTTTCCAATAATGTCGATATCGCTTTATTTTTCGCCTGTACGAAGTATGATGCGATCAACAACCGCTATGTTCCGTTGAGCGAAGAAGACATTGTCGATTCACCTATGGGTGTGGTATATGCATTCCCTATAGGCACAGGGATGACTGAACCCTCCTCGTATGAGCGAGATCGTATCCGGATACTTCCGGTCCAACCATTTATGCGGTCATACATACAAGCTGGTTTTGCGTATCTGGATGATTGCGGTCCAACGCCGAGTAGGATTTTGAAATATAAATTCAGACACGATATAGGTCTCTGCAACTTCTTATATGATAAATTCGAAGGGGGACGCGGACTGTTTCCAAAAGATGGGATACCCTGGCTTCTACCTGAAATCGAGAAGATCAAAAAATCATTTCACTGTTCTGAAGAATCTTTTGAAAACACATGTGAACAATTTGGCTATGATACGCAAAGGTCCGGAGATATTATGTCAATGCTTGAAGACATAGGATTCTCAATCGGTAAGAAGTCGTATGATATTTCTTAGAGTGACATATGCAAATGTGATAAAGAATGGAGTTTCGAATCATACTATGACCAATTGGGATACGATCTCAAAATACCAGTCATAGACTCCTTGTTCGGAAATGGTCGAAAGTTCCATAGGCTGTTATGCGAAGATGAGTTAAGCTTCATAGATCTGCAGGCAGAGATGTACATGATGATGTACAAGTCATTATAAGCATCGTAAAGACGAATCAAACCGTATCGGCGGCCGGATGCTCTCATATGAATAAATTGTTGGAACGGTTTGCTCTTTAGATCTGCATATGTGATATTGCAATGTTGTTGCATAATGTGCAAGCCATTAAGTCAGTGCATAACAATCACCGTGAAAGTATAACCGTGATTCCGTTGCGGATCCGCGGTCCAAGAGGCAGCATAAGATGATCATCGAAGACATAGACAGGCGGTGGCAGGCCCTCTCGAGGAGGTCCTCCGACGGCGCGGAGATGTGGGACAGCAGGTCGGGGGAGATGGACAGGCGTCCGCTGCCGGTGTTCGGCGAGGACGCCTTCTTCAGCCTCCTGGAGCGGACCGCGGACCTCGGGCCGGAGACGACGTCGCTGGACATCGGCTGCGGCACCGGCCGGTACACCATACCTCTGGCCGCCCGCATCGGTCATGCCGCCGGCGTCGATTTCTCCGCCGGCATGATCGAGACCGCCCGCAACCGCGCCGCCCGGGAGGGCGCGGCGAACACGACCTTCGAGGTCTGCGACTGGATCGACGACGCCTGCGGCCACGACGCCGGCGACGGTTACGACATCGTCTTCGCGCGCATGACGCCCGCGGTCGGCAGCGTCCCCTCGCTGCGGCGGATGATCGCCGCCTGCAGAGGCAGGTGCTACCTGACCATGCACCTGGAGATCGACAACCCGCTGCACCGGACGCTCGACGAGATGCTGGATATCCCGCCGACCGACACCTACGCCCGGCCGTCGGTCATCCTCAACGCGCTCTGGTGCCTCGGGCACAGCCCGAGCATCGAATACGAGATCCTCCCCTACACCTTCGAGCAGACGCCCGAGGAGGCGCTGACCCGCTACTCCGGCGGCCCGCTGCGCTCGCTGGAGCTCACCGACGCCCAGGCAGGCGCGGCCGCCGACCACCTCCGGTCGGTCGCGGTCGACGGCGTCGTCCGCGGCGAATCGGTGTCCAAGGTCGTCACCCTGCACTGGGATGTGCGCTGAACCCGGCGGCGCGGCCGCATCCCCCGTTATCGGAAAGCAGTATATCCGTTGCACGTGCATGGTCATGACATGATCCCGAGGTGCAGCGGATGACGCACGCGTTCGCCGCGGCGATGGCCGCGGTCGCGGAGGTCATCCCCGATTCGCCCGTGCTCAGGTGGCTGTTCGCCTTCGTGACCCTGTTCTACCTGCCGATGGCCGTCTATCAGACCTTCCTGATGTTCTCCGGCCTGCACAACACCGACGAGAAGTACTTCGCCGCCCGGGAGCGCCTCCCGGAGCCCAACAACGTCATCGTCGTCATCACCACCAACGGCATGGCGGTCGATGTCGTCGAGTGGATCATCTCCTCGATCGAAGGGTACGGCCTGGATATCGGGATCTACGTGATCAAGGAGGAACGGGACGCGCACGCCTACAGCTGCAGGGAGATCGCCGTCCCCGCCGATTACGTCTGCCCCAACGACTCCCGGTCGAAGATGCGCGCCCTGCAGTACGGGATCGGGGCCCTGCACGGAGCGGGCTACGGCCCCGAGACCTACATCTGCCATCTGGACGACGACAGCCTCGTCGACCGCGAGTACCTGGAGTACGTGATGCACTACATGACCGGCGAGGGCGGGCAGGGCTGCATCCGGCTGCGGGAGTTCGGCCGGCACATGTTCTCCTCGCTCGCCGACATCGTCAGGATCTCCAACTGCGAGACCTGGTGCAAGCGGCGGAACAAGCACGATAACCCCATGTTCGTCCACGGCGAGGGCCTGGTCGTCAGAGCCGACGTCGAATACGAGATCGGCTGGGATTACGGGACCTACGGGGCCGAGGACCTGATCATGGGGCTGGAGATCTCGAAGCGGGGGACGTTCAGCCACATCCCCTGCGGCAACATCCGGATCTCGCCTCCGGTCACCGCCCGGGACTACTTCAAGCAGCGGCGCCGGTGGTTCTGGTCGATCTTCAAGACCGGCGGGAAGCTGAGGCGCCTCAACCCCCGGGTCCACCTTACCTACATGTACATGTACGCGATCGGCATCACCGGGCTGATCAGCCTGCTGCTGCTGCCGGTGATGCTGCTGTCGGTCTATGAGATACCGTTGCCGATCCTCGCCGCCTGCCTCTTCAACCTGGTGGCCTTCTTCGGCTATTTCCAGTTCGGAGCGCTGTACTGCAGCGGCCGGCGCCCGTGCGCCATGACGCTGCTGCTGACGCAGATCCCGGTGGCGTTCTACGACGGTTTCTCCATATTGTACGCGCTCGCGACACGTCCGAACTTCGAGGTCTTCGAGACGATCAAGAAGGTCTGACCGTCACGCCGCCGGCGCGGCTCACCGGTATCGTCCGCCGGCCCGCTCAATCCCTTCCAGCAGGCTGCAGTAGAAGAGGTACAGCGCGCCGAAGGTCAGGCTGATCAGGATGAAGATGACGGTGATCAGGCCCAATGCCTCCAGCAGCGCGGGGCTGAGCAGGCAGGCGCCGACGATGGCGCAGACGGCGGTGATGATGACCGCCGCGAGGATGCGACCGCGGATGCGTTCGCCCGGACTCTCCGTCATGCATGATGCAACCGGGTTGCGGGGTTATCAAGATTGGGATGCGGGCGGACGCCGTCCGTCCGTGACCGGACGATGCGCATATGTCGTAGATGACGGCCGTGCGGGAAGAAGTAAAATCGGGGAGGAGGGGCGGGATGGAGTGAAGACCTCCCGCACCCCCTCCTATAAAAGGTTTATCAGACGCTGCCGTTGAGCTCCCGCTTCTGGACCGTGTACCAAATCGGCACGAAGGATGCCAGGATGACGATGCCCAGGATGATGGCGATGAAGCCTCCCGTGAGGAAGTAGCTCCAATAGATCAGACAGGGCATCCAGACCAGGAACTGCACGACCACCATGACGCTGATGACGTACTTCCAGCCGCGGGGCGCCTTGAAGGGCCTCAGGAGGTCCTTGAACCGGGCGTCGTTCCGCGTCTTGACGTAGGCGCTCAGGGCGATGCCGTTGGCGATACAGTATCCGATCGCGGATGCGGTCAGGATGGTCATCACCGTCGTCTCCTGCTCGAAGACGTAGGCGCTGACCTGGACGATCAGCACCAGCAGCATGTTGAAGATGCAGACGAACAGCATGCCGTTGACGGGCATGCCGTACTTGTTGGTCTTGCCGAACCAGCCGGGCAGGTTCTTCTCGTTCGACATGCAGTAGAGCGTCCTGGAGGAACCGAGGAAGCCCGTCTGGATGATCAGCAGCATCGCCGCGATGAGGAAGAACAGCGCCAGGTACGACCCGAATTCCCCGAAGACGAACTGGGCGATCGGGACCAGGGTCGCGATGCCCGCGGTCTCGATACCGGCCTGTCCGAGGGACCCGTAGACGGTGGTGGAGACGAAGAAGTACATGATCAGGCAGATGATGCCGCAGCCGAACAGCGCCTTGGGCACGTCCTTGCCGGGCTCCTTGTACTCGGGCCCGTAGATGGCCGCGGTCTCCCACGCACACGCGCTCCATTGCGCCAGACCCATGCAGCCGAACAGCAGCACGATGTCCTCGATGCCCCAGGTCCAGCCGGGCCTGGTGAAGTCATTGACGATGTTCTCGAAGTGGAACATGCCCGCTCCCAGCGCGCCCGCGAGGATGATCACGATCGGCACGAGCGAGATCAGCGCGAGGATGGTCCCCATCTTGGCGCCGCCTTCGAGGCCGCGCGATCCGAGGGCGTACATCAGCGACACGATGATCAGGCCGACCAGCAGGTACAGGCCGACGGCGCTCCAGCCGCCGATGTCGAGCGAGAACATCTGCACGAGATAGTCCCCGATCATCATCGAGAAGATGGAGACCACCGGCGTCCACGCGAACCAGTAGCACCAGGCGCTGAAAGCGCCGATCAACTTGCCCTTATCGATTCTGCCGTTTTTCTCATTCGAAGAGAACACGGCTTGAGCGCATCCCGGCAGGCCGGTGGCCTCGGGGAAGACTGTGACCATCTCCCCGTACGCGAGATTCTGGATGAATCCCTGTATGACGGACATGGTCCATACGATGATGCACATGCCCCATATGATGCTGGCGACATCGTAGATGGAGGGCAGGATCAACAGCGGTACGCCGAGGGCGATGAACATCCCCTGCTTCCAACCGACCGTCCTCCCCGGCCGCTTACATGATTGAACTTCTTCTGACATTTTATTCCTCTGCTATACGGAATTATTTCGAATAATCAACTCGACATCCGAGTCTTTTTGTTAAATTTAGATAGACCATATTTAAAAGTAATGGTATTTATTAGTTAATTTTATATACTATGGATAAAGAAGTCTCCAAGGTGCGGCCGACCGGGTCGATGTATATCCGATATGCTCTCCAATGACCGATGATTATTTATACTAATTCTTAAAAGGCAGATTGGATATTAGAAATGCTTATATATTTAAATCAGAAAGTTGAAATCGCCTCAAGGGTTTTTTCAAACAACATATATCAATGTTTCTAAATTAGGATGCATCCAGGTTGTATCCATCACCCTGCCGGAACCGGCGGAAGACGGGCAGGGCCGGGGCATCCGCCGTCTCCGCGGCCCGCCGCATCCCCGAGGGCGCGGCGTTCAGAGGCCGTCGTCCCCCGGCTCGACCCGGTGCAGGCCGCGGAGCCCCTCGGGCTGCTCCTTCACCGCGTACGAGAGCACGAAGGCGACGACGCAGATGGCGGCCGAGACGATCCAGGTGAAGACGAAGCCGTCCAGGAAGACGGACGGCGGCAGCTCGGTGAAGTCGATGCCCCCCGATCCGGTGTAGACGGTGAAGAGCATCGCGTAGAGCGCGGTGCCCACAGCGCAGGCGATGTAGACGGCCAGGATCATCAGCGACGAGCCGATCTCCCTGCTCTCCTCCGCGGTGTTGTCCACCACGCGGCTGGCCATGGCGCCGCCGGCGGCGGCCCAGGTCAGCCCCATGAAGACGAACGCGACCAGCAGCGGGGCCGTCGCCAGCGACGGCGACCATATCGCCCAGATGATGCAGGCGACCAGCAGCATCAGCGAGGCGAAGATGCCGAAGATCCGCCGTCTGGCCCTGGTATCGGCCCGCCGCGACATCGGGATCACCACGACCAGGGTGACCGCCGACGGCAGCAGCAGGTAAAGGCCGCTGACGGTCGGCGTCAGGCCCATGTTGATCTCGAGGAAGAACGGGATGAGGTAGAGCACCCCCATGTATGCGAGGTTGACCAGCAGGAAGGCGAGGAAGGCCGCGGAGAACCGCCGGTGGCGGAACACGCGCAGATTGATCAGCGGGTTGGCGCTGCGCATCTCGGTGACGATGAAGGCCGCGAGGAAGACCGCGAACAGCGCCGCGGCCGCGAGCGTCATCAGGATCTCGTCGGCATAGGCGGAGCGCTGCAGGGCATACATGCCGGTGACGGTCAGCAGCATGAGGAGGGCCGCACCGCGGATATCGAGCGGATGCTCCCCGTCCGGTTCGTCCTTCGGTATCGCGTGCATCATGAGCGGGAGGATCGCCGCGGCGATCGGGATGTTGATCAGGAAGACCCAATGCCACGAGAGCAGGTCGATGATGAAACCGCCGACGGCGGGCCCCGAGGCGTAGCCCAGCGATGACCCCATGGTGATCATGCCGAAACCCACCGCCAGCAATCGCGGCGGCAGGTGCTGCACGCACAGCATCGGCGAGGTGGCGATCATCATGCCGGCGCCCAGGCCCTGGAAGGAGCGGGCGGTCAGCAGCATGGTCAGGTTTTCGGAGATCCCGCAGAAGAAGGAGCTCACGGTGAAGACCAGCAACCCGGCGATAATCACTCGTTTGATATGGCCGTTCTTGGCCAGGCGCGCGAACAGGAGGATGCTGCCGATGATCACCATGAAATAGGTCACCGTCACCCACGAGATCGTGCCCGTATCGGTCGACATCTCGGCGGCCAACGTCGGCAATGCGATGTTGGCGATGCTCCCGTCGATGCCGTCGATCAGGGCGACGAAGGCCACGATGATCAGCACCAGCATGGCCGTCCTCCTCGATGCCGCATCGTTCTCCATAGAGCACGGGTATGCTTCGTATCCGATATATACTGTGGTGCGACCGATTAACATTTTAAGCCTGCAGACCCATTCAGTGTCCGAAGGCAACGGGAATCGGCCGGGAGGCCCTCAGCATATGGAAGGTGACACTGTACCCAAGTATTACGTTTGTTCGCGATGCTCCCATCATTGGAAGCCACGGAAGCCGGACAGTGTGCCGAACAACTGCCCCAAGTGCAGATCCACGGTGTGGATGAAACCGTATGCGGAGAAGAACTGCGTACGTTGCGGCCACACCTGGGGCTCCTCGAGCAAGAACCCCTGCCGCTGCCCGGCATGCGGCACCTACAATTGGAACAAACCGCCGGTGGTCCACTCATGCCTCAGATGCGGCCACACCTGGACGGCCAAACGCGACTGGCCGCCGAAACGCTGCCCCTCCTGCCGCTCCTCATCCTGGAACCGGGAACAGGACGATCCCGCCGGGGCCCCGGCGGTCCGGCCGCGGCCGGCGGCGTCCAAGGCCGACGAGGCGACGGTGCGCATGATCCTCAAGGCCTACCGCGAAGGCGGGACCTGCACCGGGATCGCGATGCGGACCGCGGTGCCGTTCAGCATCGTGCATGCCGTCATCCGTGAGAACCATCCCGGCGCCGATATCCGCATCTGAGCCGTTCAGGCGCGCCCGATCAGCGAGAAGGTGGTGATGTTGTCGTCGCGGTCCTCGATATCGGCGTGGATCAGCTTCAGGCCGTAGGCCTCGCCGGCGTTCCGCCGGCAGACGACCGCGGCGTGCGCCGGCAGCTCCCCGGCGGCGAGCATCTCGGCGGCATAGGCGGTGTCCTCCGCTTCCATCCACTCGGCATCGGGGTACAGCCGCCGCAGGTTGCCCTGCGTCTGCAGCAGCCCCTGTATGTGCGAGACCAGCACCTCCACCCCGCCGTCGCTGTCATGTCTGACGAAGACGCAGTGATGGATCGGCAGTCCGATCTCGTCGATCACGCGGAGGTCGCCGCGACCGGCGAGGGCGCGCACGGTCTCCTCCACCGGTCCGGCGGCGATGTTGCCCGAGGCCATCACCCCGTAGTCGCATCCGCCGGCGTCCAGCGCGTCGACCACCCCTCGCGAGGTGACCGCGGGCACGTACTCCGCATCGGTCCATCCCATCCGCGCGGCGAACACCGCCGCGGCCTCCTCGGAGTTGGAGAACGGTATGCCCATGTAGGCGATCCTGACCATCATCCCGCCATATACCGCCGTTGTTCTTGTTACTTTCCCCTTTATCTACAGGCAGGCCCATCCGTGAGGGCATGGGCGATGAGCACAGGATATGCGCGATGTGCCGCTTCTGCGCATACGAGGATGATGTATGGACCTGCACGCGCACCTCCGAGACGGTGTCTCCCGGGCATGCGTGCAGGATGTTCCGGCCGGGATCGTGCGAGTACTGCGTGAGCTTCACGCCCGCCGCGGATGCGGCGACCTGCGCCCTGACCGGGGAGGAGGTCCACATCCTCGACGTCTGCTCCGATTTCGTGCCGCGCGGCGGGAAGTCAGTGTGAGGCGTTGCGCTCCCTGCTGGCGCGGATGATGTCCATGAGGCCGGTCGGGGCGGATCTGCCCGGGCCGGAGATGACGGTCCTGGCCGTCTCGGGCAGCCCGTGGTAGATGATGTTGTCGGAGACGCCGGTGTGCGCCGCCATCCCGGGCCGCACCCCCTCGTAGGCGGACTGCAGCGAGGACAGCAGCCGGTTGACGCTGCCGCTCATCGCGTAGGTGTCGGCGGCCATGATGCCGGCGCGGTTGCGGAAGCCGTCCCGCCCCTCCGCGTAGGGGTTGTAGCTGCCGGACGCCAGGTCCAGGTCGATGTCGTCGATGGCATCGAGCACGTAGATCAGGGCCGCCAGTTCGGTGAACATGTCCGCCAGCGACCCGTCCCGGCCGGTGCCGGCGAGGTCGGTCATCACCCGGGACAGGCTCCGGCCGAAGACGGTGCCCATGTGCACCGCGTCGGTGCAGCCGCCCTCCTCCAGCCGCCGCAGCTCCGCGAACCCCTCGCCGATCAGCGCATCCTGCTCCGGCAGCCGCCTCTCGGCCTCGGCGATCGCCCTTCCGAGCGTCAGCGAGAAGAGGTTCGTCTTGAGCGAGGGATGGTCGTGGGCGTCGTCGACCAGCTCCCATTTCGCGAGCAGCACGGTGCAGGCCGCCAGCCTGCGGAACAGCTCGGAGTTCGCCCGCGGCCGCCGCAGCACGCAGATCGGCGACCGCGGGGTGCCGTCGAAGTCGACCGCCGAGGCGGTCACCGCGTCCAGCACTACGGTGTTGAAGGCCATGTCGTAACTGGCCACCAGGGTCGAGACCAGGCCGAAACCCTCTTTGAGATGATGGCAGGCCTCGCAGTAGTATCGCCGGTAGACCGAGATGTCGTGCGGCGACATCCTGTCGTATCTGGGTGTGGTATAGCCGAGCATATGTCTGACACACTCTGAAACGGCTCGAACCTTTAATATATTCGTATATATTTCAGAGGCTTGTGCCGACTGCCAGCCGGCCAGGTGATATGATGTCTGTGAATCCCCCGTCGATCGATGAGCTGTCGGCGCTTTACATGAGCCAATCCCCTGTATCGCTCACCTCGGTGGCGATGCATGCCAAAACTCCGACCGACTACAATCAGCGCAGGGACGGTGCGTCCCATGAGGGCGGCACCGACTGCGCCTACTGCTGCTGCGACGAACGCGGCTGCTGCAGCACCCCGGGATGGTACGCGGCGCTCATCGGCGGAGCGGCCGTCACCTGCATCTGCTGTTGCTACTGCACGAACGGATTCAACGGCGTCTGGACCTACTGGCCCTTCTGAGATCGCCGCGACGGTCCGCATGAAAGAGCATCTATCGGTGGTCATCAAGCCGACGCTCGCCTGCGATATCGGCTGCAGGCACTGCTACCATCGGCCCGGGGAGCGGGTCGACGGGACGATATCCCCGGAACTGCTCGACAGGCTCTTCCGCCTGGTCTCCGAGGAGTACGAGTCCGCCTGGTTCATCTGGCACGGCGGCGAGCCGCTGACCCTGCCCTTGAGATTCTACAGGGAGGCGATCTCCCTCCAGGAGAGGTATTTCGGCAAGGGGACGCACCGGGTGGGCAACACCATCCAGACCAACGGCACGATGATCGACCGCCGCTTCGCGGATTTCTGCCGCGACAAGCGGATCAACCTGGGCATCTCCTTCGAGGGCCCGTTCAACGATGTGCTGCGGCAGCGGACCGCCGAGGTCGACCGCAACCTCGCCCGCCTCTCCCGCAGGGACCACGTCTTCTCGGTCAACCCGACCGTGTCGGCGGCGGTCGTCGACCGCCAGCGGGAGATGTACCGGCATTTCCGCGACCGCGGCATCGACGTCAGCTTCTCGCCCGTCCTGCCGATGGGCTGCGCCGCCGACGACCGCTCGCTGGTCCCGGACGCCGACGCCTACATCGCCGAGAGCATCCGCCTGTTCGACGAGTGGCTGTTCGACCGCGACGCCGGGATCCCGCTGATCCCCCATTACCTCTACCTGCTGAACGCGCTGGGCGAGCCGGTCGAATCCGACTGCGCCCACAGCTCCTGCCTCGGTCGCTGGCTGTGCGTCCACCCCGACGGCTCCCTCTACCCCTGCGCCAAACCCTGCCCCCCGGAGTTCCGCATGGGCGATCTGGCCGGGACGGGCAGCATCGCCGAGGCCTTCGGCTCGGAGGGGTTCCGCCGCATCCTCGCCGGCACCGTCGCCCGCAGGGAGCGATGCCGGGCGGAGTGCCCCGTATACGAGCACTGCGCCGGCGAGTGCAGCATCAACGCCTGCTATGAGGGCGGCATCGAGCACAACGGCGGCGACTCCTGCCGGATCTTCAGGGCGGTGTTCGGGCACATCAAGGAGGTCGGCGACGGCATCCTGCGCGACCGGCCCGACCTCTCCGTCTACAACAAGTACGTGCGCGATGCCGTCGTCGGCCGTCTGGTCAACCCGCTGGCCGGGGATCAGTGAGCCCCGGGGACGGCGGCGACCGCATCGACCATGATCAGAACGCCCTTGGGCAGGCCGGCGGCCGCGAAGCAGGTGCGCGCGGGGTAAGGCGGGGCGAAGCGCTCCGCGTAGATGCCGTTGACCGTGCCGAACATCCCCATATCGGTGAGGATGACGGTGGTCCGCACCACGTCGCCGAGGCCGCAGCCGCCCGCCTCCAGCACGGCGGCGAGGTTGTCCAGCACCAGGGCGGTCTGCGCCGCGATGCCCTCGGGCACGGTACCGGTCGCGGGATCGACGGGGATCATCCCGGCGGTGAGGACGAAGCCGCGGGCGGCGACCGCTTGGGAATACGGTCCGGCCGCGGGCGGCGCCCCGTCGGTATCGACGACGTCCATCTCAGGCGTCCTTGCCGATGTCCGACACATCGAAGGGCGTGCCCTGGTAGACGTAGTAGTTGAGCCAGTTCATGAACAGCAGCATCGAGTGGCTCCGCCAGGTGACGACCGGGTCGTTGTGGGTGTCGTCATCGGGGAAGTAGTTGCGCGGCAGATCGGGCTCCATCCCGCGCAGCATGTCGCGCTCGTACTCCCCGGCCAGCGTGCCCCGGTCGTACTCGGCGTGGCCGAGCACGAACACCTGGCCGCAGCGCTCCGAGACCACCACGCCCAGTCCGGCCTCGTCAGAGGCGGCGACCACATGCAGGCGGAGGATGCGGCAGATGTCCTCGTAGCGCACCTCGGTGTGCCGCGAGTGCGGCATGTCGAAGACGTCGTCGAAGCCCCGCAGCAGCGGCTCCTGCTCGTTGAGCACGTAATGCCCGAAGACCCCGGAGATCTTCCGCTCCAGCGGGTGCTTGGGCACCCCGTAGTGGTAGTAGAGGCCGGCCTGCGCCCCCCAGCAGATGTGGAAGGTGGAGAAGACGTTGCGTTTGGACCACTCCATGATCTCGCAGAGCTCCTCCCAGTAGTCGACGTCCTCGAACTCGATGTTCTCCACCGGCGCACCGGTGATGATCAGCCCGTCGAACTTCTGGTCCCGCACCTCGTCGAAGGTGTGGTAGAACTTGTCCAGGTACTCCTGCGAGGTGTTCTTCGAGTTGTGGGTGGCCATCTGCAGGAAGAAGATATCGGTCTGCACCGGGGTGTTGCCGAGCAGCCGCAGCAGCTGGATCTCGGTGTCGACCTTGGTGGGCATGAGGTTGACGATCAGTATCCGCAGCGGGCGGATATCCTGCTGCACCGCGCGTTCCTCGGTGATGATGAAGATGTTCTCCGCTTCGAGGGCCGATACGGCCGGCAGGTCATCAGGTATCTTTATCGGCATGTACCGCCCCCTCCCGTGGAATGTATGCATCGATTCATCGATATATTAACCTGTCTCGGAAAGGACTCTGGCATCAGCATCCCGGCGCGGATATCCCGGCCAGATGCAGGACGGCGGCGTTGGCGAGCGTCATGCCGAAGATCGCGGGCAGGGCGGGGAGCGTGCCCAATGCGCCGTCCGGGGCGGGCGCGGCGCAGGGGCGCTCCTCGGAGTAGACGCAGACGATGCCCCCGGTGCCGATGTCGCGCAGCCTGCGCCGCATCGCCGCCGCCAGGGGGCAGACGCGGGTGCGGTCCAGCGTCGACAGCCTGACCTTGGAGGGGTCGGTGCGCAGCGCCGCCCCCATCGACGAGAACGCGGGGATGCCGTGCGACACCGCATAGGACAGCAGCGCCGTCTTGCCGGCGGCGCCGTCGACGGCGTCGACGATGATGTCGGGACGGCCGATCATCGCCTCCAGGTCGCTGTCCCCGTCGATCATCCCCGTCACCGGCTCGGTGATGATGCCGGGGTTGATCGACCGCGCCCGTTCGGCGGCGACCTCGGCCTTGGGGCGTCCGAGGGTGTCCGTCACGGCGAGGATCTGGCGGTTGAGGTTGCTCTCCTCGAAGACATCGCCGTCGATCACCCTGATGCGCCCGACGCCGGCGCGGACCAGCCCCTCCAGCGCATAGCCGCCCACCGCGCCCGCGCCGGCGAGCACGACGCTCGCCCGCTCCAGGCGCCTCACGCCCTCCTCGCCGAGGATCAGCGCGGTGCGCGCCGACATGCCGCCGCTCATCCCAGCACCCGGCGGGTGTTGGCCAGGGTCAGCTCGACCAGCTCCTCGGTCTCCATCGACTTCAGCCGGGCCAGCCGGTGCAGGAAACTGCCCATGCCCCGGAAATCGCGCTCCTTCACCGGGGCGTCGGTCTCCACCAGCAGCCGGTCGTCGGGTATCGCCGCCAGCAGCCGGTAGCGGCGGAGGTCGGAGAGGCGCATGATGCGCCATGACAGCGAGAAATAGCAGTTCTCGGCGGCGAACGCCGGCACATGACCGGGATCGCCCGTGTAGGAGTGGAGGATGACCGGCACGCCGCCGCCGTGCTCGCGGATCACCCGCAGCGTCTCGGCCTCGGTGCGGACCAGGTGCACGTTCAGGGGCCGGTCGTACTCGGCGGCCAGGGCGGCATGCCCGACGAACATGCCGAGCTGCACATCCATATCGGGATGCAGGCGGTCGACCCCCGTCTCGCCCACCCCCGCCCGCCCATCCTCCTCGGGCATCATGCGCAGGTCCTCCGACCAGCCGTCCGGCGCCCCGGCGGCGAACCAGGGGTGGATGCCGTAGAACGGGCGGATGCGGCTGTCCGCCGTCGCCATCCGCCGCTGCTCCTCCCACTGGTCCCGGGTCGCGGTGCAGGAGAGGAGCAGGGCGGCTTCGGCGATGTCGCGGTAGCCGCCCTGAGCGGCGACATCCACGATGTGCATGTGGGCGTCCGCGAAACCCCTGACCTCGGTGTTCTCAATCATAGATCCCCGTGCTCATGTACTTCCCGCCGCCGTCGGGCAGGACGGCGACGATGCGCCGGTGCTCGCCGGTCAGGTTCAGCGCCAGATGCACCGCCGCGCCGGAGGAGATGCCGGCGAGGATGCCCTCCTCGCGGGCCAGCCGCCGGGCGGTCGCCGCCGCATCGTCGCCGCTGACGGTCCTCATCCGCACCAGGCCGGCATCGAGGTTGCCGGGCACGAAGTTGGCGCCGATGCCCTGGATCGCGTGCGGCCCCGCATGCCCCTGCGTCAGCAGCGGGCTCTCGGCGGGCTCGACGCCGTAGACGACGGCGTCCGACCCCGCGTCCCGCAACGCCATGGCGATGCCGGTGGCGGTCCCGCCGGTGCCGACCCCGGCGACGACGCAGTCGACGTCGGGCAGGTCGGCGAGGATCTCGGCGCCCGTCGTCACCCGGTGGGCCCCGCGGTTGCCGAGGTTGTCGAACTGGCCCAGGATGAAGCCGCCGCGCTCGGCGGCGATCGCCGCGGCCGTGTCGACCGAGGCCTGCATGCCCTCGGCGCCGGGGGTGAAGACGATCTCGGCGCCGTAGGCGGACATCAGCGACACCCGCTCGGCCGACATCGTGTCCGGCATCACCAGCACCGCCCTGTAGCCGCGGGCGGCGGCGATCATCGCCAGGGCGATGCCGGTGTTGCCCGAGGTGGGTTCGACGATCAGCCCGCCCGGCTCCAGCCGCCCCTCGGCTTCGGCCAGGTTGAGCATCGCCAGCACCGGCCGGTCCTTGACCGATCCCCCGGGGTTGACCCGCTCCAGCTTGACGTAGATGCGGCTGCCGGGCGGGTTGATCCGGTTCAGCCGCACCATCGGCGTCATGCCGATCGTCCCCGTTATGTCATCCGTTATCATCAGTACTCGATCCCCTTGCGCGCCCCGATCCGCCGGTCGAACGGATGCTTGATCAACCGCATCTCGGTCACCAGGTCGGCGTACTCCACGATCTCGTCAGGGGCGTCGCGTCCGGTCAGGACCACCTCGGTGCCGGGCGGGCGCTCCTCCAGCATCGCGATCACCGCCTGCGGGGAGATCAGGCCCTTCGACATGGCGACGTTGCACTCGTCGAGGATGATCAGGTCGTAATCGCCGCTGCCCATCCGCCTGCGCGCCTCCGCGAGGGCGGCCTCGCCGGCGGCGATGTCCTCCGGCGACGGCGTGTCGCCGACCATATGCGTCAGCCCCATCGGCAGGATGGTGAAACGCTCGCATTCGCGCGCCATGATATGCTCCCCGTAATCCTCCGCCGGCTTGAGGAACTGCACCATCAGCACCTCCAGCCCCCTGCCCATGGCCCTGAAGGCCAACCCCAGCGAGGCGGTGGTCTTGCCCTTGCCGTTGCCTGTGTAGACCTGGACCAGCCCCAGCTTGTCCCTGATACCCTTATCCGCTGCGCTCATCTCCATCACCTGACGAATCGCCTGCGGAGAATTAATAATTATTTATAGTAAGATGACGAACGGGTCCGTTATGCAGCCGCACCCAGACGGGGAGGGCGGCAGGGGCCGTTCCCTGACGCTCCTGCTCTCGGCCACCTCGGTCGGAGCCTTCCTCGCCCCCTTCACCAGCACGATGCTCAATCTGGCCCTCGTGGCGATCGGCACCGAGTTCGCGGTCGGGTCGCATTCGCTGGGGATGGTCAACACCATCTTCCTGCTGGCCTCGGTGATGGTGATGGTGCCGATCACCAAGGTGGCCGACAAGTTCGGCCTCAAGCGGGTGTTCATCGCCGGCCTGCTGCTGATGCTGCTGTCGCTCATCCTGGCCGTCATCACGCCCTCGTTCGCCGTCTTCCTGGTCTCGCGGGTGGCGATGGGCGTGGGCTCGGCCTGCCTGGCGGTGACCTCGGTCACCATGATCGTCAACACCTTCCCCGCCCAGCGCCGCGGCTGGGCGATCGGCGTCAACGCCACCGCCGTCTACGTCGGCACCGCATTGGGTCCGACGGTCGGCGGCTTCGTCACCGATTTCCTCGGCTGGCGCTACCTCTTCGTCATCCTCATCCCGATCTCCCTGGCCTCGCTGTTCCTCATCGGACGGGTCGACAACGATGTCCCGTTCGACCGCGGTCTGAAGATGGACCACGTCGGGGCGCTGATCTACATGGCGATGGTCTTCGCCGCCGTCTACGGCATGATCAACCTGCCGCATCTGTGGGCGTTCGCGCTGATCGCCGCGGGCGGGGGCTTCTTCCTGCTGTTCCGCCGTTACGTCAACCGCGCCGACCAGCCGATCATGAGCACCGCCATCTACGGCAACAAGGCGTTCCGCCGCACCGTCATCGCCACCTTCATGAACTACGCCGCATCCTACTCGGTGTCGTTCTTCCTGGCACTGTACCTGCTGACGATCGGCGCGCTCTCCGCCTGGCAGTCGGGCCTGATCATGCTGCTGCAGCCGCTGATCCAGATCCTGCTGACCGTCAAGGCCGGCAGCCTGTCCGACCGGATGGACGTCCGCGTGCTGCCGACCGCGGGCATGGGGCTGATCTCCTTCGCCGTGCTGCTGATCCTCTTCCTCGGGACCGAGGTGCACCTCTGGTATGTGGCGCTGATCCTGCTGCTGCTCGGTCTGGGCTACGGGCTGTTCTCGGCACCGAACACCTCGGCGGCGATGTCCGCCGTCGACTTCCGCGAGCGCAACATCGCCTCCGGCTCGATCGCGATGATGCGCCAGCTGGGGATGACGGTCAGCATGGGCGTGGCCATGTGCTGCATCTCGGTGATCCTCGGATCGACCGACAACATCCAGTCGGACACCTTCGGCGACTTCATCCTGGTCATGCGCACGGCGTTCGCCGTCTGCCTCGCCATGTGCGTCGCCGGCACGCTGTTCTCCTGGTACAGCGGTGCCCCGGAGGAGAGCTGCACCGAGGTCCTGGAGATGCGCTGAACCGGTCCTGCATGTTAAATACGATGGTGGGCCTTATTTCGGCCGATGTCCGCCGACCCCGCCACGGGTGCAATGGAGAACTACGGTTTCCAGAAGATCGTCGTCGCAGTCGGCGTCTTCCTGATGGCGGTCAAGTTCATCGCCTATGCGATGACCTCATCGGTGGCGATCCTCACCGATGCGCTGGAGAGCATCGTCAACGTCGTCGCCGGCTTCATCGGGCTCTTCGCGCTCTACATGTCGTCGCGTCCGCCCGACCGCGACCACCCTTACGGCCACGGCCGCATCGAGACGATCTCGGCGGCGATCGAGGGCACGCTGATCTTCGTCGCCGGCATGCTGATCATCCGCGAGGCGGTGATGAACTTCCTGCACCCCAGGCCGCTGACCGACCTCGATTTCGGCCTGCTGCTGATCGCCTTCGCCGCGGTCGCCAACTACGTCACCGGCAAGGCGGCGATCCGCACCGCCCGGCGCAACGGCTCGCCGGCACTGGAGGCGAGCGGCAAGCACCTGTGCACCGACACCTACTCCTCGATCGGCATCATCGCCGGGCTGTCGGTGGTCTACTTCGGCGCGATGGCGGGCCTCGACATCTGGTGGATGGACCCGCTGCTGGCGGTGATCTTCGGTGCGCTGATCCTCTCCACCGGGGTGAGGGTGGTCAAGAACAGTTTCGACAACATCATGGACCGGGCCGACGAGGAGCTGCTCCGGCGGGTGGTCGGCTGCCTCAACCGCAACCGCGGCGAGGGGTGGATCGACGTGCACAACCTCCGCATCGTCAAATACGGCAGCACGCTGCACATGGACTGCCATGTGACCGTGCCGTTCTCGATGACGGTCGAGGAGGAGCACCGCGAGCGGATCTGCATCATCAGCGCCATCTAGTCCGAGTTCGGCAGCACCGTCGACCTGGTGCTGTCCTCCGAGCCCTGCACCGCCGACGACTGCGACCGCTGCCGCATGGAATGCACATCGCGGTCGACGCCGTTCACCGGGATCGCGGAGTGGGACGTCGACGACATCGTCAAGGTCAAGTCGAAGTTCGTCTGCGACGTCGCGGGACGTTGCCGCAAGTGAGAGCTTTTATCCCCGGTAGCGCATTGCGGGGGCATGCTTTTCAAGAACAGGAAGGACGTCCCCCCGGAGGTGGCCGCCGCCGGGCTCGGCAAGTGGTACGCGAAGCTGGATGACCGTGACCGGGTCCGCCTCGGCCGTTACCTCAAAGCCGCCGACACCTCCTCCGCCCGCGCCTTCATCGCCTCGGTCATGGACGCCGCCCTCGAGGACGAGAACGCTGTCACCGCCGTCACCGTCGGGGAGGCGGCCGACGAGGCGGGACTGAGCGGCATATCCCTCTACGACGTCAACGAGCGGCTGATCGAGGCCTATTTCGGCGCCGGGCGCTACGATGACTGCCTGGCCGCCTGCGACCGCGGCCTGCGGCTGTTCGGCGAGCACCGGGACGAGATCGTCGGACGCGCCGGCGGCACCGTGCCGAAGGATATGATGTGCCGCAATTACAGGATCAACGTCCTGGTCGGCATCATGTACGACTACGACGCCGGCGATGCGGCGCTCCGGGAGTACTTCGACGACGGGCTGATCACCGCCGATGAGCTGGAGCACAGACTCAACAGCAACCGCATCTTCAGGTTGCAGAAGACCTTCGACGGGATCTACGCCGTCACTTACAAGGACGAGTGACCAGCGTCTTCCAGTCGGTCAGCGGCAGGATGTCGATGCAGGGCTCCTCGTACGGGTGCACGGCGACGACCGCCGCGACCGCGGCGGGCAGATCAGTCTCGTCGACGGCGAAGCCGACGATCAGCTCGCGGGCGGTCGTGACCTCGCCGACGGCGCCGTCGTAGGGGTCGGACCCCTCCAACGACCGCCAGGTGCCGGTCGATTCGATGACGGAGAAGGTGCGGTCATAACCCGGATGCACCGGGGCGATCGCCGCATCGACCGCATCCATCAGCTCATCGGCGCGGTCGGGCGGGATGCAGACGCTGACCTTGAACAGCCTGCGGCCGCTCATGCATGCTTCTCCCCGAGCAGTTCGGCGATGGCGTCCAGGCGTTCGTCGCGCCCGGCGTTCATCCGCCTGGCCCCGCGTCCGAGGAAGGCGGTCGAGAGCGCGGTGGCGACGAAGGAGACCGGCGGGACGCAGTAGAGCAGCCCGCCCAGCACCGCGGTGACCCGTTTCAGGTCGGTCAGGCTGAGGACCTTGTCGATGAGGGCGTTGTCGTCGATCGGCATCAGCCTGTTCCGCAGCGCGCGGTACATCAGCTTCTGCCCGCCGATCGCCACCTCGTAGCTCCACTGCACGTTGCCCAGCACCGGGGCGGGCTCCCCGCGGGGCACGGTGCTCCTGCCGAGGATCGCCTTCCGCAGCTCGTCGGCGGTGCTGCCCTCGAACTCGGTCCAGTTGTAGCCCATGGTGTAGCCGGAGTGGCTGTCGCTCGACGAGGTCTCCGCCCAGCGGCCGGGGAACCTCGCCGCCACCGCCTGCGCGAAGCTGTTGGAGTAACGGTCGGGATGGCCGCCGTTGATCACCTCCAGCGCGTCGAGGTCGATGTCGAAGGCCCGCTCGCCCAGGCCCCTGACGTGGAAGCTGAACGGATGCGGGGCGACGGTCAGGCCGCCCTGCTCGTGGATGAGGTCGGCGGTCTCCTCGACGCTGAGGTGCGGTCTGATGTTCTCGGTGAGGTCGTAGCCGATCAGCTCGCCGTCGGCGGTCATGATCTCGTTGCCGACCACCACCTCGATGTCATCGAACCTCCGGGCGTAGCTCTGGGCGACGAAACCGCCGGCGACCGCGTTGTGGTCGGTGATGCAGATGACGTCCAGGCCGTGCCTGCGGGCGTTGTCGACCTGCTGCTCGGGAGTGGTCACCGACTCCGGGAAACGCAGGATGCCCAATTCGGTGAAGCCGGAATAATAGGTATGGATGTGGAGATCCGCCCTCCCGACGCCGTCCATGCTTTTGGAAACGTTTCGCCGTATTTAAGTTGAATGTCCCGCGGAACCGCGGGGGCTCAGTTGTAGTAGTACTCTCCGGCGGCCTTCTGCTCGCGGTCCAGCCGCGAATCCGGCTTGTTGATCCGCGGCCGATGGGTCTCCGTGTCGCGTCTGAAGGTGATGTCGACCGCCGAGAGGAAGCGGTTCATCCCCTCCCGCATCTCGAACGGCCCCTCGCCGATGCCGCGGTGCCCCGGCTCCCCGCCGAAGACCATCATCGAGTCGGAGACCATGTCGAGGAAGTAGATGTCGTGGTCGACGACCAGCGCGCTGCGCCCGCCCCTCTCCATCATCCTCCGGATGGTCCTGGCGGCGTTCATGCGCTGATTCGAATCCAGGTAGGCCGAGGGCTCGTCGAAGAGGTAGATATCGGCCTCCGCCGCCAGGCAGACGGCGATCGCCAGCCGCTGCAGCTCCCCGCCCGAGAGGTTGCGCACCTCCTTGTCCATCAGCCCCTTCAGCCCCAGCGGGACGATCACCTCGCCCTGGAAGAAGCTGCTGCCGACCGTCTCGTAGGCGCCGGTGTGCAGCAGGTCCCGGACGGTGCCCTCGGCATCCGCCGAGATGTACTGCGGCTTGTACGAGACCTTCATCCGCGCATCGATGCTGCCGCTGTCGGGTTCGATCACCCCGGCCAGCATCTTCACGAAGGTGGTCTTCCCCGTGGCGTTGGGCCCGACCACGCCGACCGACTCGCCGATCTTCACCGTGCCCCTGCCGATCTCCAGCCTGAACCCGCCCAGGTCCTTGGACACGCGGTCGAACTCCACCAGGTCGCCGGTCACCCATTCGCCGCGGGGCGGCGAGGCCTCGAACTCGATCGGCCGGTCCCTGAACCTGATGTTCTCCTCGGGCAGGTAGCCGTCGAGGTAGACGTTGATCGCGGTCCGCACCTGCCGGGCCTGGGTGAAGACGCCGTAGGCGCCCTCGGAGCCGTAGACCACGTTGACGTTGTCCGCCAGGTAGTCGAGCACGGCGAGGTCGTGCTCGATGACCACCACCTGCTTGTCGGCCGCCAGCGTCTTGATCAGCCGCGCCATCCGCACCCGCTGGTAGATGTCCAGATAGGAGGTGGGCTCGTCGAAGAAGTAGACGTCGGCCTCCTTCATCATCGTCGCCGCCATCGCCAGCCGCTGCAGCTCGCCGCCCGACAGCTTGTCGAGCTCCCGGTCGAGCACCTCGGTCAGCTCGAACATCTCCGCCGCCTCGGCGACCGTCATCCGCTCCTGCACCCGGTCGAGCAGGTCGCGCACCACGCCCTTGACCGTGGCGGGCAGCTTGTCGACGTACTGCGGCTTCATCGCGACCTTCGCCCGGCCGGAGTAGATGTCGGCCAGGTAGGTCCGCATGTCGCTGCCGGCGAAGTGCTCCAGCACCTGCTCCCTCGACGGCGGATCCGCATAATCGCCGAGGTTGGGCACCTCCAGGCCGGAGAGGATCCCGATCGCGGTGGTCTTGCCGATCCCGTTGGGTCCCAGGATGCCGGTGATCATCCCCTTGCGCGGCAACGGCAGGCGGTAGAGGCGGAACGAGTTCTCGCCGTACTGGTGGATCAGCTCGGTGCCGAGCTCATCGGCCAGGCCGATGATGCGGATGGCGTCGAACTGGCATTTGTTCACGCAGATGCCGCATCCGTGGCAGAGCGCCTCGGAGATGACGGGCTTGCCCTTCTCCCCCCAGGTGATGCATTCGACACCGGTCCGCACCAGGGGGCAGAACCGCTCGCACTCGTGATTGCACTTCCTGTTCTGGCATCTGTCCTGCAGCACCACCGCGATCCGCATGATCCCGTCTATAGGCAGGTACGATTTAACTTTTAAGGTCGTGCGCGCATGCCCGCACGGGCGCTCCGGACGGCTCAATACTTTTATCATCAACATAGATGATGATGCGACGGTTTCAAATGGCGAAGATCTGCATCAACATCGCATGGCCGTATGCGAACGGCCCCATCCATCTCGGTCACGTGGCGGGATCGCTGCTCCCGCCGGACATCTTCAGACGGTACAACCTCCTCATGGGCAACGAGGTGCTGGTGGTCGGCGGTTCCGACCAGTACGGCACCCCGATCACCGTCACCGCCGAGCGGGAGGGCGTCGAACCCGAGGTCATCGCCGAACGCTACCACGGGATCAACAGCAAGGCGATCGCCGACCTCGGCATCGGCTACTCGCTGTTCAGCAAGACCCACTGCGACGTCCACACCGAGGTCGTCCACAAGGTCTTCAACGACCTGCTGGCCAAAGGCCATCTGTACACCGCCGAGACCGCCCAGTACCACTGCGCCGCCTGCGACCGCTTCCTCCCCGACCGCTACGTCGAGGGCAGATGCCCCGAGTGCGGGGCGGAGGACGTGCGCAGCGACCAGTGCGACAGCTGCGGCACCACCTTCGAACCCGGCGACCTCGAGGGGCCGCGCTGCATCCACTGCGGCGGCCGGCCCGAGGTCCGCCCCTCCGAGCAGTTCTTCCTCAGGCTCAGCGCCTTCGAGGACCGGCTGAAGGGGTTCATCGCCGGCAAGGACCACTGGCGCGCCAACGTGGAGGCGTTCACCGCCAACTGGCTCGAGGGCGGGCTCAGGGACCGGGCGATCACCCGCGACATGACCTGGGGGGTGCCGATCCCGGTCGAGGGCTGGGAGGACAAGGTCATCTACGTCTGGTTCGAGGCGGTCATCGGCTACCTGAGCGCCTCGGTCGCCTACTCCAGGATGGTCGGGCAGCCCGACCTCTGGGAGGAGTACTGGAAGGATCCCGAGGTGCGCCACTACTACTTCGTCGGCAAGGACAACATCCCCTTCCATTCGATCATCTGGCCGGCGATGCTCATGGGCGTCGGGGGCCTGAACCTGCCCTACGACATCCCGGCCAACGAGTACCTGATGTTCCGCGGCGGCAAGCTCTCCAAGAGCCGCGGCGGGGCGATCGACGTGCCGTCGGTGCTGCAGGAGCACGACGTCGACGCCGTGCGCTACTACCTGTCGATCAACATGCCGGACACCCACGACACCGATTTCTCCTGGGAGGATTTCCGCATCAAGATCAACAACGAGCTGGTGGCGGCGCTCGGCAACTACTACCACCGCTGCCTGAGCTTCACCCATAGGAATTTCGGCGCGGTCCCCGCCGCCGACGGCGACGGCTCGCCGGAGGTGACCGCGGCGATCGCCGCCGCCCTCGACGAGTACGACGCGTGCATGGCGGCCTGCGATTTCAAGAAGGGGCTGAAGGCGGTGATGGAGCTGGCGCGCTACGGCAACCGCCGCTTCGACGCGGTCAAGCCCTGGGCGCTGATCAAGAGCGACCGCACGGCCTGCGGGCAGGCCCTCAACGACCTGCTGCGCCTGGTCCGGGCGCTCTGCGTCATGGCCTGGCCGTTCATGCCCTCGTCCTCCGAGAGGATCTGGGCCTTCCTCGGATACGATTCGCCGCTGGAGGCGGCCGGCTTCGACCTGCTGCCGCCGCTGCCGGCCGGTCAGGCGATGCCCGAGCCGGTCCCGGTCTACCGCAAGGAGGAGGTCCCCCGCGAGGAGCCGGACGCGGAGCCGCCCGCTCCAGGACCGGAGCCGGCGGCGCCGTTCGCCGCCTTCAGGCGGCTGGACATCCGCGTCGGCCGCATCATCAGCGTCGAGGACCACCCCGACGCCGACAAGCTGTACCTGCTGAAGGCGGACGTCGGCGAGGAGGAGCCGCGGCAGATCGTCGCCGGCCTCAAGGCCTTCTACGACCGCGACGGGATGCAGGACCGCCCGGTCCTGGTGGTCACCAACCTCAAACCGGCCAAGATCCGCGGGATCAAGTCGACCGGCATGCTGCTGGCGGCCGACGACGAGGACCTCGGCGGCGACAGCGTCCTGCTGCTCGAGCCCGCTCCCGGCGCGGAGCCGGGGACGCGTTACGCCAGCGGCTTCGACGCCGCATCGTCGCGCATCGACTACAAGGAGTTCCAGCAGGTGCGGATGGCCGTCTCGGCGGTCAGCGGCGGCAGGCCGACGCTCGCGGACACGGCGGCACCGCTGCCGGACGGGGCGCCGGAGCGCATCATCCTGGTCATCGACGGCGAGGCGGCGGTGCCGCTGGGCGACGGCGACGGCGGGATGGCGACGGTCGCCCGCCCCATGCCGGACGGGGCAGGTGTGAGATGAGAGCCGACCTCCACATCCATTCGGATTACTCCAGCGACGGCCGCGCCGCGCCCGCCGACATCGTCGAGCGGGCGCTCGAGCTGGGGCTGGGATGCATCGCCATCACCGATCACAATAGCTTCGAGGCCTACTTCGACGTGGAGGACGACGACCGGATCATCGTCATCCCCGCCGAGGAGGTCTCCTCCGCCGAGGGCCACATCCTGGCCTACGGCATCGACCGGGAGATCCCCCGGGGCCTGGGCGTGGCCGAGACCATCGACGCCATCCGCGACGCTGGCGGCTACGCCTTCGCCGCCCACCCCTACCGCTGGTGGTCGGGGCTGGGCGAGCGCAACACCCTGGAGCACGATTTCGACGGCATCGAGGCGCGGAACGCCCGCTCGGTGCGCAGCGCCAACCGGAGGTCGGAGCGGCTGGCGGCCCGGACGGGCAAGCCCGTGTCGGCCGGCAGCGACGCCCACAGCCTCCGGCGCATCGGCACCGGTTACGTCGATTTCCCCGACGGCCTGCGGACCTGGCAGGAGGTGCTGCGGCACCTGATGGAGGGCGAGGTCTCCGTGGGGAGCGGGGACCGGACGCGGATCACCTCGCTGAGGTACGGCACCGGCGCCATCTCCAGATGGATGCTGCGCGGCTGCAGGCGCATGTGACCGCGGTTCAGACGAGTATGTAATCGTAGATGCCGTGGCCGATGAGCGGGGCGTACGGTTCGCAGTTGTAGCGGATGATGCCGAACGGCATGGGGTGGTTCACAACGGGGCTGCCCGCGTAGTACATCCTCCCGTCGACCATGCCGCACACCTGCTCCTCCCGCGGGGAGTCGCGACCGGTCTCGACGTAATCATCGAGCGCGACCGCGACCACGATATGCCCGGGCAGCGGCAGCAGCGCGGTGTCGTAGCCGCAGGCCTTGAGGATCGATGCCGTCAGCAGGGACTGGTCCTCGCAGTCGCCCATCCCGAGGTACAGGGTCTCCAGCGGATAGGCGAAGTAATCCGATCTGCCGTAGAGGGTCCGGTCGCCCGATGACAGCGGGCAGTCCCCGTTGCTGCAGGTCAGAGGGTACTTGAAGCAGCATTGCACGAAGGCGAGCACGAAGTCGGCGAAGTCCTGGCCGTCGACGCGGGCGTCGGAACCGTACCTCCCCTTGTACAGCGAGACCAGGTCGTCGGCGATCGCGGAGACGGTCCTGTCCGTCGTGACGAAGTCGACGAGGTGCCCGACGCCCGCCTCTCCCGAGGCGTCGCGGATGACATCGGCGTCATGGTACCGCTCGAAGTCCTCCAGATCGTAGGCGATCCTGAGTTCGTACCCGGTGCCCTTGTAACTCCAGGCGCAGTCGTTGACGAGTCCGCCTTCGAATCTGAAGCCGTCCCTGATCCGCAGCTCGTCCGGGGACCATCCGGAGCCGCAGACGACCTCGATGCGGTAGCTGCCCGCACGGTACACCTTCCAATCCAGATACGGTGTCGCTGTGGTCAGCCGATGGCCCGCTATCTCCGTCAGGTCCGTGCCGTGCCGGCAGACGGGGCATTCGTACTCCTGGTCGCAGGAGATCTGCGGTCCCGTGGCGTATACCTGCCCGTATTCCGAGACCACCTTCCAGCTGTACCGGTCGTACTCCGATGAGATGTCATCGGGGATGCCGATCCGCAGCCGGAGGCCGAGATCGGACTGATAGGTCTCCATCAGCAGCCCTCCGTGCACGGGATCGTGCACCAGCTCCAATCCGTCCATGTTGCCATAGGCGGTCGGTGTGGTGACCCCCTCCGGCATGCGGTCGTAGCCGCTGGCGGTCACTACCAGGATCCCTGCCATGATGAGCATTGATGTTGCCGCAACAACCAGGATGTCGTCGAATAGTTTACGGTTCAATTTACGCGTTACTCCGTTTCAGGCGGTCGGATCACATCTTCGCGATACGGCGGCAGCCGCATCGTCTGCAGCGCACCGGCGGACCGGTGCATACTGCTTACAGTTGCCAAAACCGTGTTAAACGAATATAAAAGAACTCGGTCATAACATGGACATTGTGTCATTAAACGGGCATTAACAAAGTTTTATGTACCCGAGAGTACACAGTTTGACGGAAAAACACAAATCTTTAAATAATGGGAATAGTGCTGCGGGCGAGAAGGGCCCGGGACGGCCGACGCCGTCCGCAGGGTGCGGCCCGCAGGGGATTGCGGACGGTTGACGGTGCGCCCCGGGCGGCAACCGACCGGGGCCCGACCGCCCTCCGGCGGTCACATCATCAGGCTGGCGGCCCGCAGCTCCGCGGCGATCTTGTCGACCGCGCGGACGACGTCCTCGGGCACCTTGGCGCCGGTGCAGACCATCTTGCCGGAGCCGAACAGCAGCACCACGACCTTGGGCTCGTCGAGGCGGTAGACCAGGCCCGGGAACTGCTCGGGCTCGTACTCGACCTTCTCGAGGCCCAGGGTGATCGCGACCGTGTTGAGGTTGATCTCCTGCTCCAGATCGGAGGAGGCGACGATGTTCTGCACCTCGATCTTGGGTTCGATCCCGATCTTGATGTTGGCTTTCTCCAGGTCCTTGGCGACCTTGCTGATGGCCACCTTGACGTTGTCGAGGCTCTTCGCCCCGGTGCAGACGACCTTGCCGCTCCGGAAGAGCAGGGTGGCGGTCTTGGGCTCCTTGAGCCTGTAGACCAGGCCGGGGAACCGCTGAGGGTTGTATTCCGCTCCGTCGAGGGCGGCCTCTATGGCGTTGAGGTCGAGCTCCTGACCGAGGGATGTGGAGGCGACGACATTTTCGATATTCATTTTAGCCAACGTTTCACCTACATGGTCTATTTATAAATCATTTATAAAGGTTTTGAAAAATCCGCGGTCACGGACGCCGTTCCGCACGGAATCCGCATCAGGCGGCGGCAACGGATAACAGGAATGAAGTGGAGTCGGGAGAGGGACTCGAACCCCCGTATGCGGATCTGCAGTCCGCCACATAACCTCTGTGTTACCCCGACCTGTGGTACCCGATAGGTTGAGTGTATTAAAAGATTAGCGTGGCCCGGCCGCGCGGCGGGCGGCGACACAGAATTATACCGTTCAGCGCATGCACGGGCATGCACTGCAAGGATGTGTCCGTGCGCGATACCGATATCCCCCTGACGGAGGCGGCGATCGCGGAGATGATGGACGGCTGGACGGCGTACAAGCGGTCCGAGTACATCGTCCTGCGCAACGGCGAGGACCTGGCCGCGGTCAGGATCGTGCGCACGGGCGGGGACGACCTGTTCCAGGAGGTGCGGTCCCATGCGGTGGTCTCGCTGCCCGCCGACACCGTTTACCACGAGGATCCGGAACTGGACGTGCTCAACCAGCCGGCGCTGGTCCGGGTGCAGATGCGGTACCCGGGCAAGGCGGTGGTGGTCTGCGGCATGTTCTCGCACATCAACCTGATCAAGGACCTGCGGCCGCTGCGCCTGCGGGTGATCGACAGCGTCCCGCCCTACCCGTCGAAGCTCGGCACGCTGGTCGACAAGGCCCTGGCCTCGGGGTTCGTCGACCTGCCGGTGGTCCCCGAGAGGACCGACCTGGACATGACCGGCCGTCTGGCCGACGTGACGACCGAGGCGGTGATGTTCCCCTGCCGGGTCTCGGGCATCGTCACCGACCGGCCCTGCTACTTCCTCGACGAGGCGCCTGTCCTCGGGCATGAGGTGACGCTGATCGGCTGCGGCCTGTCGCGGCGGATCTACCGCGATGTGTACGGGACCGAGCCGACGGCGATCGACATCTGCCCCGCGGACAGCGTCCCCGACGACGGGGTGCACACGATCGTCAAGTGCTGCAAGGTCAAGGAGGGGCACATCAGGGCGGGCAACACCGCCATCGTGCCCTGGGGCGCCACCGTCCCCGACGTGGTCGGGGCGGTGAACGACCTGTTCTCCTGAACGCGCTCAGACGATGTCGATCAGGCGGCCGCAGGCATCCCGCCTGCTGACGCCGAACTCGGTCATCCGGTCGAGCTGGCTGCGGTCGAAGACCGGTCCGTCCCTGCAGACGCGTTGATCGTCGATCATGCAGCAGCCGCAGAGGCCGGTGCCGCACTTCATGTGGCGTTCCAACGACAGCTGGCAGTCCAGGTCGAGTTCGACGCAGGCCTTGTACAGATGCTTGAGCATCACCTCGGGCCCGCAGGCGATCACGCAGTCGTAGCTCTGCTCGCCGCAGACCTGCCGCATCAGCTCCACCGCGTTGCCGTGGAACCCGCGGCTGCCATCGTCGGTCGACACCCAGATGTTGTCGGCGTAGCGGTGCGCCTGCTCGTAGAGGATCACATCGTCCGCCGTGCGCGCCCCGATGATGGCATCGGCGCCGGTGCTCCGGATCGCCGGCAGCACCGAGGCGGTGCCGATGCCCCCGCCGACGGCCAGGTACCTGACCCCCTTCTTGAGGCTGTAGCCGCTGCCGTACGGCCCCCTGAGGCGCAGCGTGTCGCCGATCGACAGCTGATGCAGCCGCGCGGTGGACTCGCCGATGCTCTTGACCGTGATGCTCTTGATCCGCCCGGTGCGCGACAGGGACATCGGGATCTCCTCCATGCCCGGGACCCAGGCCATGGCGAACTGCCCCGGCTTGGCTTTCTCGTCCCACTGGAACTCGATGGTCTTCGTGTCGTGGGACTCGACGGTGACTCCTGTTATCCTCGCGTAGTCACTCATTGGCGACACCTACCATCTCGGCGATCGTGCTGTATCCGTAATCCATCATGAACCTCTCCAGGCCGCGGTTGATCTCATCGAAGATCTCCGGACCGCCCTTGGCGACCGCGCTGCCGATCTGGTAGGCGCAGGCGCCCGCCATGATGTACTGCAGCGCGTCATGGGCGTCGGTGACCCCGCCGACCCCGACGATCGGGATGTCGACGGCCGTGTAGAGGTCGTAGACCGCCCGCACCCCCACCGCCCGCACCGCCGGGCCCGAGAGCCCGCCGAACTTGTTGCTGAGGACGGGTTTGCGCATCTCAGGCGAGATGACCATGGCCTTGAGCGTATTGATCGCCACCACAGCGTCGCCGCCCGCCTCCTGGACGGCGACGCCGATATCGGCGATCGACTTCGTGTTGGGCGTGAGCTTGGCCCAGACGGGGATGCCGACCGCCGCCTTGACGGCGCCGACGATGGCCCTGACGCCGTCGGGGTCGGTCCCCAGCTCCATCCCGTAGCCCCTGGCGTGCGGGCAGGAGAGGTTGAGCTCGACGGCGGATGCGCCGTAATCCTCCATCCTGCCGGCCAGGGCGGCGAACTCCGCCGCATCCGCCCCGTAGATCGACCCGATCACCGGGCCGGCCGCGACGGCGATGCGCATCTCATCGGCGAACAGCTCGATGCCGGGGTTGGGCAGCCCCATGGCGTTGACGTACCCGCTCTTGATCTCGGTGAAGCAGGGGTTGGGGTAGCCCTCCTTCGGCTCTGTGCCGACGGACTTGGTGACCACCGCCCCCGCCCCCGAGGCGATCATGCGCGCCATGGAAGGCCCGGTCTCGCCCATGATGCCCGACGCCACCATCCCCGGCCGTTCCAGTCTGATTCTTCCCACGGAGGTCTCGAGAGTCATATCAACCAACGGTATGGCATAACTGATTAAAATACTTCTAAGCTATGGTCGCAGACATGAGGATAGCCGATGCCCGCGGCGACTTCCCCACGCTCAGGGAGGGCGGCGGGGTCTACCTGGACAGCGCCTGCCAGTCGCTCCGGCCCGACAGCGTCATCGCGGCGATCGCCGAGTACTACACAAGGTACCCCACCTGCGGCGGCCGCAGCGTGCACTCGATGGCGACGGCCGTCTCGGTGCGCATCGACGAGACGCGGGAGGCGCTGGCGCGTTTCTTCGGCACCCGGGACCCCGGATGCTACATCTTCACCCGCAACTGCACCGAGGGCATCAACACCGTCGCCGCCGGGCTCGGTCTGAAGCCGGGCGACGCGGTGGTCACCACCGATGCCGAGCACAACTCCAACAGCGTGCCGTGGGCCATGCTGGCCGCGGAGGCGGGCGTCGAGCTGCGGATGACGCGTTCGCATCCCGACGGCGGGTTCGACATCGAAGCGTTCAAGGAGCTGATGGACGGCGGCGTCCGGCTGGTCTCGGTGCAGCACTGCAGCAACGTCACCGGCTGCGTGCTGCCGGTCGGGGAGATCGCCGAGATCGCCCGCGACCGCGTAGCCCTGGTGTTGATCGACGGCTCGCAGGCCGCCCCGCATCTCGAGGTCGACCTCGAGGCCGTCGGCGCCGACTTCTACTCGCTGTCGATGCACAAGATGCTCGGACCCTCGGGCATGGGGGTGCTGTACGGCCGGCGGGAGGCGCTGGAGCAGCTGCGCCCGCTCAGATTCGGCGGCGGGGCGGTCGGCCGCACCGGCGGCGGGCGTATGGAACCGGCGCCGGTGCCCGACCGCTTCGAGGCCGGGCTGCAGGATTACGCGGGGATCTTCGGCACCAAGGCGGCGCTGGAGTACCTGACGGGCATCGGGCTCGACGCGGTCGCCGCGCACGAGAGGCGGCTGATGCGGCTGATCTTCTCGCAGCTGGAGGACACGCCCGGCCTCAGCATCGTCGGCCCGGACGACCCCGACCGGCGCTGCGGCATCTTCTCGTTCAACATCGACGGGCTGGCCTCGCACGACATCGCGATGATCCTCGATGCCGCCGACGGCATCATGATCCGCTCCGGGATGCACTGCGCCCACCGGTTCTTCGACACCAGGGGGATCGGGGGCAGCGCCCGCGCCTCCACTTACCTGTACAATGATGATGCGGACATCGGCAGGTTCACCGCCGCCGTCCGCAAGGTCGCGGAGCAGCTGGGCGGTCACTGAGGGGCGAAGCTCAGCATCCCGCCGTCGCGCGAGACCTCGACGCTGCCGTTGTAAGGTATGACCGCGGCACGGCAGGCGTGGGCGGTCAGCGACACGTACTCGCGGCCGTCGCGCTGCAGGATGAGGCGGTGCCCGTCGACCGTCAGGCTGCAGCCGGGGTCCGGCAGGATCTCCCAGCCGTTGACGGTGACGGTGTCGGCCCGCGAATCCCAGAAGGTGTCGAGCATGCGCGCGAGGCCGTCGGTCAGCCCGGTGAGGTCCTCGTCCTGCGCCGTCTCGTAGCCGCCGGTCAGCGGCAGCATCACCGCCGAGACCAGGATGATGCCGCAGACGGCCATGGTGACCCGCGAGAGGGTGAATTCAATCAAGGAAGCCGACCTCCACCCCGTAGATGCCGCCGCTCTTCAGGCAGGCGACCGAGAGGACGGTGCTCCCGTGCACCTCGATGCCCTCGCCGAGCAGCCGCACCGGCGGCCGCTCGAGGTAGACGCGCCCGCGCTCGGCGTCATCGAGATGGACGCCGATGCTGTAGGCGCCGGCGCCGCTGCCGCCGAGCGACAGCATGCAGCCCGGGGGCAGATGCACCTCGACGGTGCGGACCGAGCCCTCGCCCATGTAGTAAACGCGGCCGACGGCATCGGCGATGCGGCCGGCCTCCTGCGTCGCGGAGGCGACCGAGCTGCCGTCCTCCAGGTCGGCGGCGACGCCGGTCAGGACCGGCACCGATACCGAGAGGATCAGGAAGGCGACGGCCAGCCGCACCGGCAGGCCGATCGCCCCCCTCCTGTCGAGCCTCAAGCGATCACCGCGATCCTCGCCGAGCTGTTCTCGCCGTAGTCGGACATCGAGACCGAGACGGAGATGAAGCCGACCGCGGCTCCGCGCATGGTGATGCGCAGCCCGTCGAACGACACCGTCCCCTGCGAATCGGTGGTGCCGTAGGCGGTCTTGCCGTTCCTGTCGCTGACACCGAGCCCGCTCAGCACCACGGTGGCGCCCCGGAGGGGGTCGCCGCTGCCGTCGGTGACGCGGATCTCGACATGGCCGGCGGAGGTGTAGCCGCGGCCGTCGAGCTCGATGTCGTCGGAGAGCACATCCACCGCGCCGATGGTGTGCGGCGCCTCGATGCTGCCCATCCATCCCATGATGACCGTGGTGCCCATGGCCGCCACCAGGATGATGATCATCAGCTGCAGCGGCAATCCCTCGATGCCACCGCGACGGTTCCTGCATAATCTCATGAGTCTTGTTCTAGACTTCATGCAACTGTCTCGCCGTCGGCGGATATAACGCGGGGCAGGTACAGTTAGGCTAACCGCTCGGTGAGGACCGCCGTGTGCGCGGCGCCGGACGGCAGCAGCTCGCTGCTCATCAGCGAGACGGCGTCGAAGGCGAAGCGGCCGAAGCCCCGTCCGGCGTGACGGGCGAGCACGTCGCCGAGATCGGCCCTGCCGTCCGTCCGGCCGACGGTGATGTGGGGGCGGAACGGCTTGCGGTCGTAGCGCACGTCCGCGGCGTCGAGCTCGCGGCGCAGCGCCGCCGCGACGGCGGCGACGGTCCCGTCGGGATCGTCGATCCCGGCCCAGACCACCCGCGGCCGGCCCGTGCCCGGGAAGACGCCGACATCCCTGATGCCGGCCTCGACCGCGCGCATCCCGGCGACCGCCCGGTGCATGCAGCCCCCGATCGCCCCGATCGCATGCTCGTCGGCGTCGCCGATGAAGCACAGCGTCAGATGGAGCATGTCCCCGCGCACCGGCCTGACCCCGCGCACCGCCCGCAGGTCGTCGAGCAGCGGCCGCAGGCCGGCGGCGGGGATCGGGACCGAGACGAACAGCCTCATCGCCATGCCGTGCTCAGCATCCTCTAGGTTTATATGCTGAACGGCCCTTCACAGCCCCATGGCTGACAGGGTCGATGAGAAGACGCTCGAAGACAGGTTCGTCGCCGCATTCCCCGCGATCGCTTTCACGATCGTGGTCCTGGCGACGGTCGCGACGTACTTCATACTGAGCTGAAACCGCTTATCTCCGCGGGGGCCGTCCAGGCCCCCGGTCAGGAGCGCACCGCCCGCAGGCGCAGCAGCGCCTTCCTGGCGCCGAAGTGCCCCAGCGATGCCGCCTTGTTGTACCATCTGCGGGCTTCCCCGATGTCCTTCTCGGTCGAGAGGCCCTCCTCGTAGTAACGGGCCACGATGAACATCGATTCGGGATCGCCGTTCTCCGCGGAGAACATGTATGATTCGAACGGGGTCCCCTCGCCGCGGATCACGACCTCGCGCTCGGTGTGGTTCTCGACGATCTCCTTCGAGACCACGTGCCCGCGCTCGGCCGCCCGGGTGTACCAGATCAGCGACTTGGCGAGGTCCTGTTTGACCCCGGTGCCCTGCGCGTAGCAGTTGCCGACGAAGTACTGGCAGATGACGTTGTTGTTCTCCGCCCCCTTCATGTACCACTTGAACGCCTCCTTCTCGTCGCGCTTGACGACCTTGCCGTCCATGTAGCAGTCGGCGACGAACAGCTGCGACTTGCCGTAGCCGCGCTCGCCGAGCAGCTTGTGCAGCTCCAGCGCCCGCTTCATGTCCCGGCGGACGCCGCGTCCGCGGGCGTAGCATTCGGCGACCAGGTAGGTGGACTTGTTGTAGCCGTCCTCCATCGAGCGGCAGCACCAGGCGAAGCCCTTGGCGGGGTTGCGCCTGACCCCCCTGCCGGAGAGGTGCATGTTGCCGAACGCGTGGCAGGCGGCGGAATGGCCGTGCTCGGCCGCCCGCTCGTAATACTCCGCCGCACGGTCGACGTCCTTGTGCACCCCGTTGCCGTTCATGTAGTTCTCGGCGGTCATGAACTCCGCGTAGGGGTTGCCGGCGTCGGCCGCCCGGCGGAACCAGTCGGCGGCGCGGCGCGGGTCGCGGCCGACCACCCGTCCCTTGACGTGGAGCTGGGCGAGCATGATCATCGCCTCGGTGCAGCCGCGGGCCGCCGCCGCCTCGAGCAATTCGATGCCGCGGTCGCGGTCGCGGTCGACGCCGATGCCGCCCAGGTGGCAGCGGGCCAGCCCGAGGTCCCCCTCGGGGCAGCCGCCGCCGCTGGATACGGAGTACCACATGTGCGCCGAGACGGCGTCCGGATCGACGCCGATGCCGTCCATGTAGCACCTGCCCGTGTGGTACTGGCCGAGCGGCATGCCGCGGTCGGCCATCTCCTGGTAGATGCGGAAAGCCTCGGCGGGATCGGCTTCGATGCCGAGCCCCTCCTCGTGGCAGCGCCCGACCTCGGCCATCGCCGCCGCCGAGCCCCGTGCCGCGGCCTCCCGCAGGATGCCGAGGCCCTGTGCCCGGTCGCGCCGGGTGCCGGTGCCCCGGAGGATGCATACGCCCTTCATGCAGAGGGCGTCGAGGTGGCCGCGGTCGGCCGCCGCGCAGAACATCTTGAAAGCGCCCGCGGCGTCGAAGGCGGTGCCGATGCCGTCATGCAGGAGCAGCCCCGTGAAGTACATCGACTCGGGCCGCCCCTCCTCCGCCCGCCGGCTGTGCAGGGCGAACAGCTCCTCATCGGACGGGGGCTCGAACCCTTCCAGTATCCGTCCGAGCGCTTCGGACGACCCTTTATGGAGCTTGAGGGCGGCCAGCGTATGCCAGAGGACCGCCTCGGCGGTATCGGTGCCGACGGCGAGCCCCTCCTCGTAGAACTTCCCGACGACGTACTCGGCCTCGGTGTGGCCGAGCGACGCCGCTTTCAGATACCATCCGAAGGCCTGCTCCCCGTCCGCTTCGACGCCCCTGCCCAGTGCGTGCATCTGACCGAGCTCGAAGCATGAGTCCATGTCCCCGTCCCCGGCCCTATCGATCGCATTCTGCAGTTCCGACATGCTCTCCTCCCAATAATCTGCGTGTTATATTATCCTTTGTCGCATCAGGCGCAGCCGCTCCCCTGCCGCTGCAGGTCCAGGCGGCGGTTCCTCAACCACAGGACGACGTCGATGACGATCACGGCCACGTTGAGCAGGTAGAACCAGATGACGAAGTCGACGCTGCCGATGCAGATCTTGTTGGCGGCGCCCAGCAGATAGCCCGCCAGGATGGTCAGGGCGAAGATGACGCTCTTGCCCTCGGCGGTGCGGCTCTTCAGCGATTTGACGATCGAAGCGGGCCAGGCGGCGGCGAAGCAGAGCAGCATCGCCACCTCCAGCATGCCCGACGACAGCAGGCTGCCGGACAGCATCACAGCACCCTGACGATCTCGTGCGATCCGTCGCCCATACCCATCCTGGCGCTGTGCTCGAAGTGCGACTGCCAACGCGTCTTCGGATTGACGGCGGCGAAGATGTCGTCGCTCCCGGCGTCCCCGCAGACGTCGTGGAGCCGGCTGCCGGGGATCGCCGGCTGCCGCTGCGCCATCTCGACGCAGGCCAGGTCCAGCGCCGTCGGGTCACGCGAGGCGAGGATCCCCAGGTCGGGGATCACCGGGACGTCGTTGCCGGCATTGCAGTCGCAGAGGGGGGAGACGTCGGCGACCACGGAGACGTGGAAGCCCTGCTTCCCGGCCAGGACGGCCTTGGCGTACTCGACGATCTTGCAGTTGACGATCTCCGACTCCTCGTCGAAGGCGACGCTGACGGCGTCGAACGGGCAGGCGGCGATGCAGCGCCCGCAGCCGACGCAGCGGTCATGGTCGATCGCGGCGGTGCCGTCCGCGACGGCGAGGGCGCCGTGGGCGCAGGCCCGCAGGCATCTGCCGCAGCCGCGGCAGGCCTCCGGGTCGACGTCGGGCTTGCCGGAGGCGTGCAGCTCCATCTTGCCGCGGCGCGAGGCGCAGCCCATGCCGAGGTTCTTGAGGCAGCCGCCGAAGCCGGTGATCTCGTGGCATTTGAAGTGGTTGAGCGTGATGATGACGTCGGCGTCGACCAGCGCCCGGCCGATCTTCGCCGTCTCCGTGTGGATGCCGCCCTCGACGGGCACCTCGACGTCGTCATCGCCGCGGATGCCGTCGCCGATGAACAGCTGGCAGCCGGTCGTCGCCGGGTTGAAGCCGTTGAGCTCGGCGTTCTCCAGGTGCTCGATGCCGTTCTTGCGCATGCCGACGTAGAGCGTGCTGCAGTCGGTGAGGAAGGGGATGCCGCCCTGCTCGCGGATGATCGCGGTCAGCACCCGGACGTAGTTGGCCCGCAGGAAGGCGAGGTTGCCGTGCTCCCCGAAGTGGATCTTGACCGCCACGAACTTCCTCTCCATGTCCAGGTCGGCGATGCCCGCGGCCCGGACCAGGCGGTCCATCTTCTTCAGCAGGCTGTCACCCTCCCCGGTCCGCATATCCGTGAAATACACCTTCGGTCGCATGGTCCCGACAAGCATTCTAGCAGTATTAAACCGGATTGGGGGCCGGGGAGCGGGTCCGCCCGCCGGGCGGGAAGCGACAGACCGCCGCCCCGGGAGGGGTTTTCGGGACATACGGGACACGCTTGTATCTCCCACGCGACACCCCGTTTCCAGTCACGGGGAATGTTTGAAATACAGGGATAAAATCACCCCGTCCGCAAGATGGTTCTTGCGAGGTGGAATCAATGCACATAATGAGTCCGTTCACGGGGCCCCTCATCTCCGATGAGGAGGCGATGAGGAAGTACAACGAGGAGAAGCACTGGGGCCTTGCCGTCAGCATCGACCTCGGCGGCTGCGATCACGAGAAGATCTCCTCGAAGGAGCACATAGCCCGATTCGCCATCGACCTGGCCGACCACATCGATATGAAGCGCTACGGCGAACCGATCGTCGTCTTCTTCGGTGCGGAGCCCAAGGTCCAGGGCTATTCCCTGGTGCAGCTCATCGAGACCTCGCAGATCTCCGGTCATTTCGCCGAGGACACCGATCGGGCGTTCATCGACGTCTTCTCCTGCAAGCAGTTCCCTCCCGAGGAGACCGCCCGCTTCGTGCAGGAGTACTTCGGCGCCGAGCGGATGCAGTACGCCATCTGCTTCAGGGACATCTGAGCTCCGATCGAAAGCGGTCCCCGGCCGTGCCGGGGGCCGCACCATATCCGTTCTGTTTTTATACGCGCCCCGTCGTCGTGAGATGCATGATCACGATATTCAACGGCTCCCCGCGGGCCCGGGGCAACACCGCCGCGCTGACCGGGCGCATCATCGACGGCCTCGACGCCGCCGGCCTGGAGCACAGGTCGGTCGACCTCTACGGCATGGACATCGCCGGCTGCTCCAACTGCGGCGCCTGTCAGGAGGAGGGTTTCGAGGGCCATTGCACCATCGATGACGATATGCAGCCGCTCTACGACCTCTTCCTGGGATCGGACACGGTGCTGCTGACCAGCCCGCTGTACATGTGGCAGCTGACCCCCTGCATGCTGGCCTTCCTCAACCGCCTGCACTCGCTCAACTCGGAGCACCGCAACCTGATGGCCGGGAAGAAGCTGGCGCTGGCGGTCACGCTGGGCGCCGACTCGGAATGCGCCAGCTGCGCCGTGATGGGCATCATCGACTTCTGCGCCTACTTCGGCATCGATTTCCTCGGCGAGATCCGGATAGCGCATGCCGGCCGCGACGCTATCCTCGGCGGCGGGCACGACGGGCGCATCGACGCCTTCGTCGACCGCATCCGCCGCCTGAGCTGAATCACTCGTAGCTGCGCAGATCGCTGACGTGGCGGGCCTTGCCCTCGAAGCGCTCCAGGGTCCCGGGCAGCTCCAGCTTGACCGCGGCCTTGATGCCGAGCATGCCCTTGAGCCGGTCCTCGACCTGCCTGCGCATCTCGGCGAGCTCCGTCATGTCGTCGGTGAGGCTGTGCTCCTCGACCTCGATCGAGACGACCATGTCGTCCATGTAGTCGGGGTTGGTCAGGGTGATGCGGTAGAACGGGCTGAGGAAGCCGAACTCGCCGATGACCGCCTCGACCTGCGAGGGGAAGACGTTGACCCCGCGGACGATCAGCATGTCGTCCGAGCGGCCGGTGATCCGGCCCATGCGCGGGTGGGTGCGGCCGCAGCCGCAGCGCTCCCAGGTGAGCGAGGTCACGTCGCCGATCCTGTACCGTATCAGGGGGAAGGCCTCCTTCTGCAGCATGGTGACGACCATCTCGCCCTCCTCTCCGTCGGCGCAGGGTTCGCCGTCGGGGCCGAGGATCTCGACATAGCAGTAATCCGCCCAGACGTGGGCGCCGCACTGCGACGAGCACTCGAGGAAGCAGGGGCCGTAGAGCTCGCTGGCCCCGTAGCAGTTGTGCACCCGCAGGCCGGTGCGGTCCTGCAGCTTGCGCCGCATGCTGTCCGACCAGGGCTCCCCGCCGGCGATGGCCAGCCGGACCCCGGTGTCCCGGCGCATGTCGATGCCCTTGCTCTCGCAGACGTCGGCGATGTGGAACATGTAGGACGGCGTGCCGGCGACGGCGGTGACCGGCAGGTCGAGCATCATGCGGATCTGCCGCTCGGTGTTGCCGGTGCCGATCGGCAGCACGGTGGCGCCGATGCGCTCCGCCCCGTAGTGGACGCCCAGCCCGCCGGTGAAGAGGCCGTAGCCGTGGAAGTTCTGCAGCATATCCTCCTCGGTCATGCCGAACGAGACCATGCCGCGGGCGAGGCATTCCGACCAGTCCTCGAGGTCCTTCCTCGTGTAGCCGACCACGGTCGGCAGCCCGGTGGTGCCCGATGAGACGTGGACGCGCACGATCTCGTCGTACGGCCGCACGAACAGCTTGTCGGGGTAGAAGTCGCGGAGGTCGGCCTTGGTCATGAAGGGGACCTTCCTGAACTCCTCGAAGCCGGTGATGTCGTCCGGGGTGAGGCCGGCGGCCTCCATCCTCCCGCGGAAGACCGCGGATGCATCGTACATGGTGCGGACCTGCCGCCGCAGCAGCGAGAGCTGCAGCGCCTGCAGCTCCCCGCGGGGCATGGTCTCGATCTCCTCGTTCCTGAATCCCATCTGTCTCACCGTGTCGTGTCAGCACATGTCACGCCGTTGCCGCGGTTAATCCCCGCATCCATATAAAGTTTGACGGGCCGCCTCACGGCAGCCGCACCGACCCCGCGATCCGCAGCTTGCCGCCCTCGAGGTGCATGATGACCGCGCGGCCGCCGGGCCGGTGGATGATGTCGGTGTTGGCCTCGAAGGTCACTTCCGACCCGCCGAGACCGTCGCCCGCGACCGCGGTGATGCGGCAGGGCACCATCTGCATCCAGTGGCCCAGATGCACCACCATGCCCTCCTTCAGCGGCGTCGTCCAGTACCTCACCGTGCCGACCTCGCCGGTGAAGCCGCGGGTCATCGTCACCGAGGGGTCGGTGGTCAGCACCTGCCCGCGGTCGAGCTCGTCCGAGTCGATGCCGCGCAGCGCCAGGCCGACATGGTCGCCCCTGACGCAGTCGTCGGCGTCGAGGTCGTGCTTCTGTATCGATTTCAGGACGGCCTCCCGCTTCTGCGGGAGGACGGTGAGCTTGTCGTGCCGGCGCAGATGCCCGTCGATCACCGCTCCGAGGACGACGGTGCCGACGCCCTTGACGTTGAAGTGGCTGTCGATCGGGCAGGAGCCGCAGGAGCCGGGTCCGGCCTCCCGCGTCACGGCGGCGGCCAGGTCCAGCAGCCGCTCGCGCATCTCGGTGTGGTCCTCCTCCACGATCCCGTACCCCTCCAGGCAGGTGCCGGCCAGCAGCGGTGCGACCTGCTCCGGCTGGATGTAGTTGCGCAGGACGATCCAGCCGCGGTCGATGCCGAAGACATCGGCCATGACGATGGATTCGCCCAGGGCGGCGTCGACCGCCTCGACCACCAGGATGGCGAACTCCGACATCCCGACGGCGTAGAACAGCGATGACAGCCGCTCGGGGTGCTTGGTCGGCTCCAGCAGGGTCACCGAGTCGCCGCCCCGCTTGATCTCGAAGAAGGTCATGTCGGTGACCGTGCCCTTCTTGCCCAGCTCACCGGCCAGGTCCTTGGCGCCGAGCACCGCGACGTTGAGGTTGCCCATTCAGATCTCCGATCCCCTGATGATGCCGATCCCGGCCGCTTTCAGCACTTCGACGGCCCTCTCCGGGTCGTCGACCCGGATGAAGAGGCCCTCGCGGTCCTTCGAGGCGTAGGCGTAGCCGTAGTCGATGTTGATCCCGGCCCGGCCGAGGACGTCCGCCGCCTCGAAGAGCGAGCCGGGGACGTTGTCGATCGAGATGCCGACGATATCGGTCTTCTTCACGATCAGCCCCTTGGAGCGGATCCGCTCGAAGGCACCGTCGGGGTCGTCGACGATCGCCCTGAGGATGCCGAACTCGTCCGATTCGGCGAGGTTGCAGGCCTTCATGTTGACCCCGCACTCCTTTAGCACGCCGGCGACCGCCGCCAGGCGGCCGGGCTCGTTGTTGACAAAGATCGAAAGCTGTGTGATAACCTCATCGTCCGCCATCAGAACACCCTCCTGTCGACCACCCGCTGCGCCTTGCCCTCATAGCGCGGCAGCTCCCCGGGGGCCTTCAGCTCCACTGAGACAGCGATGTTCAGGTATTTTTTAAGTTCGGACTCGATGTGCGCCCGCAGCCGGGTCATGTCCTCGATGCGGTCGCTGAACGCCTCGGGCCGGATCTCGACCTGGACCACGGCCTTGTCCAGGGAGTCCACCCGGTCGAGCACGATCCGGTACTGCTCGCCCACCTGGGGTATCTGCATCAGCGTGTACTCGATCTGCGAGGGGAAGACGTTGATGCCGCGGATGATCAGCATGTCGTCCGCCCGGCCGAAGATGCGCGAGATGCGCGGCGAGGTGCGCCCGCAGGCGCAGGGCTCATGGTCGATGCTGCAGATGTCCTTGACGCGGAACCTGATCAGCGGCATCGCCTCCTTGCGCAGCATGGTCACCACCAGCTCGCCGCGCTCGCCGTCGGCGCAGGGCTCGCCGGTCTCGGTGTCGATCACCTCGGCGTACATCATGTCGGCCGGGATGTGGATGCCGTCCCGCTGCTCGCACTCGGTGAACATCGGCCCGGCCATCTCCGACGTGCCGTAGATGTCGTAGGCGCGGATGCCGGCCGATTCCTCGATGTGCCTGCGCATCGCTTCCGACCAGGGCTCCGCCCCCAGCACGGCCTTGCGCAGGCAGGTGTCGCTGCGCAGGTCGATGCCCATGCGCCCGGCCACCTCGATCATGTGCACGAAGTAGGACGGGGTGCAGGCGAGGACGGTGACGTCGAGGTCCTGCATCAGCTCGATCTGCCGCTCGGTGCTGCCGGTGCCGACCGGCACCACGGTGGCGCCGACCTTCTCGGCCCCGTAGTGGGCGCCGAGGCCGCCGGTGAACAGCCCGTACCCGTAGGAGACCTGGACGATGTCGTCGATGCCGATGCCGATCGAGGTGAACGAGCGCGCCAGCGTCTCGGTCCAGTACTCGATGTCGCCGCGGGTGTAGCCGACCAGCGTCGGCTTGCCGCTGGTGCCCGAGGACACATGGTAGCGGACGACCTCGTTGCCGGGCACGGTGAACATGCCGGTCGGGTAGTTGTCGCGCAGATCCTGCTTGTACATGTACGGCAGCCTGCGGATGTCGGCGAGGCAGGTGATGTCGTCGGGGTGCACGCCGGCATCCCGCATCCTGTCGTGATAGAATCTGTTGAAGCTGTAGAGGTTGTTGACCAGTTTCTTGAGCTGCGTGTACTGCATCCTCTCGAGCTCATCCCGCGGCATGCATTCGATCCGTGTGTTCCAGAACATTGCCCAAACTCCCTGCTGCGACGCAGAACGGCGCTTGAATGAGGTTGTATTATTTATGGGATTCCCACTCTGTGCATCATCATGCCCGGGACGAGAGCACGGAGGGAGCAGCAGCTGGCATGGGACCGCTTCTACCGCGAGCACCGGCGCCCCTGGAGGGGCGTCGCCCGCCTCGACGGCCTGGAGGTCGGCCGGGGGGAGCGGGCGCTGGACATCGGCTGCGGCAACGGCAAGACGGTCGCCGCCCTGCAGCAGGCCGGCGCCGCGGTGACCGGTCTGGACTTCTCGCCGGCGGCGGTCGCGGCCTGCCTGAGGCGCTGCCCGGAGGCGGAGGCGGTCGTCACCGGCTGCGACCGGCTGCCCTTCGGCGACGGGA